>PAWF01000048.1 GCA_002714015.1 Gammaproteobacteria bacterium
TAAAAGGGATAATGGCCGTCAGTTATGAATACTAGAGTTTTAGAGAGGGAAATGAAAGAAAGCGTGACTAAATTTTCATCAATTTTTTGTTTTATGCTAGTTATTTTGGTTTCATCACCTTCTGCGATGGCAAAAGGCGAGCCTGAGGCCGGTAAAGCAAAATCAGCGGTCTGTGCTGCATGTCATGGACAGGATGGCAATAGCATTAATCCCGATTGGCCAAGTTTAGCTGGACAGCATGAAAAATATCTCATTCAATCAATCACAGCATATAAAAATCAGATGAGAAAAAATGCAATTATGTATCCTCTGGCAATGAGCCTGAACGAACAAGATATTGAGGATTTAGCAGCCTACTATCATTCTCAAAAAGCTACTTCTCTTACCTACGATGAAGAATTAGCGAAAGAAGGCGAAAGTATATACAGGGGCGGGACTCAGAATGGCGTTGCTGCCTGCATTGCCTGTCACGGACCCAATGGCAAGGGAAACCCGGGTGCAGGATATCCAGTACTTGCTGGTCAGCATGCATCATATACAATCATTGCTCTCAACGAATATGCAAACGGGAATCGAGAAGCTGGTATCAATAACATGATGCAATCAATAGCACCAAGAATGACAGAGAGGGAAATGGAAGCGGTAGCAGAGTATATTCAAGCGTTGGGACGATAATCTATGATTAAATACTTTAAAAAAGCTAAGGGACCTCTTATTTTTGCCTCCGCACTATTTTTCACAATCGGCTATGCTGACAATCACTCAATCTATCAAGAAGGTCGTCATTATAAGAAGCTTGGTCTAGCTGAAAAAGTTGTGAGTGAAGATAATAGAGTAGAGGTTTTAGAGGTATTCGCTTACTCTTGCAATCATTGCTTCAATTTCGAGCCTTATCTTGATCAGTTTAATCTCTCAAAGGCAGATTATATCGATGTTGTGAAAATGCCAGTGATTTTTAATGACGCCTACAAAATGCACGCAAGAATATATTATACCGCTGAATCATTGGGGAATTTAGATGTAATGCATACGGAAGTTTATAGAGCAATTCATCTCGATCGAAAAATGCTAATGGATGAAGATGAGATTTTCGCATTATTTAACAAACATGGCGTCACTGAGCAAGAATTTCAAAGTCGTTTTAGATCATTCACTGTTGAAAGCAAGATCAACCGCGCTCAACGATTAACCAGAAAATATAAAATAAGATCCACGCCAAGCATAATTATTAACGGTAAATATTTAGCCAACGGACCTAGCACAAGAACATTTGAGGATATGATAGCTGTTTCAAAAGAATTAGCAGAGAGAGAATTCTTATCAAAATAATTATTTGTTCGCTTTATTGGGATAAAAGATGAAAGTTGTCATGGTTGGAACTGGTTATGTGGGCTTAGTATCAGGCGCTTGTTTTTCAGAGTTTGGTGCCCAAGTTACATGCGTTGATAAAGATGAAAAAAAGATCAAAGCTCTAACAGAGGGAAAGATTCCAATTTACGAACCAGGACTTGATGAGATTGTCGAAAAAAACCTTAAGTCTGGACATCTTGAGTTTACAACAGATCTAAAATCTGCTGCTGAAGATGCCGATTTGATATTTATTGCAGTTGGAACACCATCGAGGAGAGGTGATGGCCATGCTGATTTGAAATACGTGTTTGCTGCAGCTGAAGAGATTGCAAATAGTATTAGTAAATATTCGGTAATTGTAAATAAATCAACTGTGCCAGTTGGAACTGCTCAAAAAGTTAAAGACATAATTCAAAAGTCCAACCCAAGTGCGGATTTTGATGTTGCCTCTAATCCTGAGTTTCTCAGAGAGGGTTCTGCAATAGAAGATTTTATGAGGCCTGATAGGGTTGTAATTGGTGTTGAATCAAAGAAGGCAAAAGAAGTAATGATTTCCTTATATCAAACCCTAAGCTTAATAAAGACACCCATCTTTTTCACAAACTTAGAGAGTGCTGAGTTGATAAAATATGCCTCTAATGCTTTTTTAGCAACAAAAATTAGTTTCATAAATGAACTCTCAATGCTTTCTGAAAAAACAGGAGCAGATATACACTCCGTTGCTCAAGGAATGGGTTTAGATGACCGTATTGGAGCAAAATTTTTACAAGCTGGTCCAGGATATGGAGGTTCATGCTTTCCTAAAGATACTCTTGCTCTAATTCAAACATTTGAAGACTTTGAGCTTGACAACAAGATTGTCAAATCAGTTGTTGAAATTAACACGGCGCAAAAAGAAAGGATGATTAAGAAGATTAGAAATAGTTTAGGCGGTGATGAATCAGGAAAAGTCATTGCGGTTTTTGGATTAACTTTTAAGCCTGAAACAGATGATATGAGGGATGCACCAAGCTTGACAATATTGCCGCCTCTAATTGAAGCTGGCGCTCATGTGAAAGCGCATGATCCAGAAGGCACTGAACAAGCTCAAACTTTGTTGCCAAAATCAATCGAGTACTTCCCAGACATTTTTGAAGCGGCAGATGGAGCTGATGCAGTTATCCTCATGACGGAATGGAATCAATACAAAGATCTTGATCTTCAGCTATTGAAAAATAAAATGAAAGGCAAAATTTTCCTTGATTTAAGAAATGTCTATGAACCAAACGAAATGAATGATGCTGGATTTGAATACTATTGCATAGGAAGGGGGGGTAACTTTTAACCTGCTCCTTTTAGCCAACCGCTTTCTCCATCAACATAATGTTCCTTCTTCCATATTGGAACCCTAATCTTAACTTCATCAATTACATAGCGACAAGCTTTGAAGGCCTCATCTCTGTGTTTACTTGCAGCGATAACAATGACAGCAGTCTCACCAATTTCTAATGAACCAATTCTGTGAACACAAAAAACATCTTTCAGAGCATATTTTTTTGTAGCCTCATTTAATATCAAATTACCTTCTTTGATAGCGAGAGATTCATAGCAATCATATTCAAGCTTTGTGACTTCCTGTCCTTCATTATTATTTCTAACAACACCTTCAAATATTGCTCGTGCTCCAAGAGCACTATCCTGACCAATAGATTTGTTTGTTTCAATATTAATAGCATTGGATGTGATTTTAAATTTATTCATCCCCCTGTTACTGGTGGTATAAATACCAGTCTGTCTCCATTTTTTAACTCGATATCCCAGTCTGAGAATTCATCATTGATTGCAATTTTAAAATTTAACCCAAGGTCAATACGATGTTTTTCTTCAATTAGCCCAAGCACATTGCTTGGTGTAAAACCTTTTTTTATTAAGAAATTTTCTTCAGTTAATCCTGTCAATTCTCTGACTTTTGCAAAATAGACAACTTGTATTTTTAATAAATCTGCCATGAGTACTCTATCAAATGCTTAAGATTAATCTTACTCCAACGTATATTACCAATAGAGATGTTAATCTTCGAACAATTGAGCCAGAAAAGATTTTTACACCAAAATAATTTCCAATTTGCCCTCCAATGAAGACAGCTGCAATGAGGAAAATATAACCATTCATATCAAAACTGATATTAGTATTTATATTTTTGAAAAACTGACCGAGTAAACCAGAAATAGAATTTAGAAGAATAAATAAACTAGAGAAAGCTGCGATTTTTTTCGAGGGTAAACACTTCTGAAGATGTAGTATTGGCGCAAAGAATATGCCGCCACCGATGCCAATTATTCCTGCCAAAAGTCCAAGCAGAAGGCTTATAAACATGTTCAAAGAAGCTTGATACTTTCTATCCTTTTCATTTGATTGATATTCATTTGGATTAATCCACATTAAAAATCCCGAGGAAATAAGACTGATTCCTAGCATCAAGACAAAGACCATTTCACTAATATGAATTGATCCACCAATGAAAGAGGCTGGTACAGAAATAGAAATTAATGGAATTGAAAATCTCCAGTGAATAAGGTCATGTTTCCAATATCTTAGAGTGTTTCCAAATACAACAATTATGTTACATGAGAGCGCGATTATTGGAATAAGCTTGATCTCATAATCTGCGAGTATCAGAAGTGCATTGTAAGTAGACCCGCCACCGAAGCCAACAGTTGCATAAAGAAGTGCAGCTATGAAAAATAAAAGAGTGGTTATGACTAAACTCCGTCAATTCTTTGAGCAGTCATCCTAGAAATGCAACAAAGTGTTTTATTGCTGAATTCTTCCATAGATTTGTATATTCTAATTTCCCAAACTTGACTTCTCTTGCCTAGAAAAACTGGTTTAGCAATACCTGTTACATGTCCTGATATTACTGGTCTGACATGATTGGCATTGATTTCTTGTCCAACTACTCTATATTTTTCAGGATCGATACAAAGATATGCTCCAGTGCTTGCAAGTGTTTCTGCAAGTGCCATTGACGCTCCACCATGAAGCAACCCAGCTGGCTGCTTTGTTCTTGAATCCACTGGCATTGTCCCCTTAATATAGTCATCACCAATTTCTGTTATTTTTATGTCTAATGTTTCAACAAGAGTGTTCTCATGAGCTTTTTCAATAATAGCTTTCCTGTCTAATTCTGTTTTATGCCAAATTTGTGTCATTTATTTACTAAATAGTATTAATTTAAGGCAACATTATTGCTTTATTTTGATTAAGGTGCAAAATGCATTTTGTATGCATGCTTTATCAATAAAAAATCTTTCAAAAAAATATAATAGTGGAGTGCAAGCTCTAAAATCTGTCAGCTTTGATGTTGAGAAAGGAGACTTCTTTGCCCTACTTGGGCCCAATGGCGCAGGCAAGACTACAGCTATAGGAATTATCACATCTCTTGTAAATAAATCTTCAGGATCAATAGAGGTTTTTGGTTATGACATAGATAAAGAATTAGCTAAGGCAAAATCATGTATAGGGGTAGTCCCTCAAGAGGTTAATTTGAATCTTTTTGATTACAACTTCAACATTCTCGTTAACCAAGCTGGATTTTATGGAATCACTAGAAATGAAGGCAAAAAGAGAGCAGAACAATATCTTAAAAAGATGCAGCTTTGGGATAAAAGAAAAACTGATGCAAGAAGTTTATCAGGTGGAATGAAAAGAAGACTGATGGTTGCTCGTGCTCTAGTCAACCGTCCGAAGCTGTTGCTCTTAGATGAACCAACTGCTGGAGTAGATATTGAAACTAGAAGAATGATGTGGGATTTTCTCAGGGAATTGAATCAAAGTGGAACAACAATTATTTTAACAACCCACTACCTTGAAGAGGCAGAGCAGTTATGTAATAAGGTCGCGATTATTGATGAGGGTGAAATTATAGAAAATGATTCAATGCAAAATGTGTTAAAAAAACTTAAGACAGAAGTCTTTATTCTCAATATTGAAAAACCGCTTAATGAAAAACCAATCATTGAAGATTATTCAATAGATTTAAAGTCTCCTCATGAAATTGAGATTACGGTGGCTCAAGATCAGGGTATAAATAGTGCCTTCATTTCTTTAGAAGAACAGGGCATTAAGGTATTAAGCCTGCGTAACAAAAATAGCAGACTCGAAGAACTTTTTCTTGATCTTACTAAGGGGCAAACTGGAGTTCACTCATGAGGATTCAGATTGTTGGAATGATGTCACTCGTGAGAAAGGAAACAACTCGTGTTTTAAGAATCTGGGTTCAGACACTCATCCCGCCAGGCATCACTATGTCACTTTATTTCATAATATTTGGAACATTAATTGGGAAAAGAATAGGTGAAATGCAGGGGTATCCATATATGGAATATATAGCGCCTGGGCTTGTTATGATGTCCGTAATCACGAATTCCTATGGAAACGTAGTTGGTAGCTTTTTTAACGCAAAGATCCAAGGCCACATTGAGGAGCTGTTGGTTTCCCCCTTGAGCGAAGTATCAATAGTCATTGGATATCTTGCTGGTGGAATAATAAGGGGATTGTCTGTTGCAATAGTTGTTACTTTTATTGCATTATTTTTTACTCAAATAAATATCAAGTTTCCCTTAATGACTTTATTTGTGATCATTATGACAGCAGGAGTCTTCTCATTAGCTGGATTGATAAATGCAATTTTTGCAAAAAAGTTTGATGATATTGCTGTGATCCCATCTTTCGTTTTGGCTCCTTTGACATATTTGGGTGGAGTTTTTTATACAGTTAATTTGCTTCCAGAGTTTTGGCAAACTGTTTCAAAATTTAATCCAATCCTTTATATGATCAATTCAATGAGATATAGCGTTATTGGTATTTCAGATGTCTCAATTCAGAGTGCTTTGATGATGATAATTATTTTTTTTATTATCTTATTTTCGTCTGCTGTAATTTTATTAAAGAAAGGCATAGGCATTAGGCAGTAACTATAATTTTCGATTAATGATAATTTTTGCCATCTCCTCAAGTGAGCTTGAGCTACCTTTAAATATTGAAAGCGAATCAGACGCTTTTTGATAAAGTTCTTCCACCCTTTTTTTAGACTGATTTATCCCAAAAAGAATTGGATAAGCGGCCTTATTTTTGGATTTATCAGATTCAACTGATTTTCCTATCGTCTCAAAATCTCCTTCTGCTTCGATTAAGTCATCCTGTATTTGAAAGGCAATACCGATTGCCTCAGAGAAATTATTGAGTGCCTTAAGCTTTTCTTCGCTTAATTTCTTGAAATATGTAGGAGTTAAAATTGATGCTCGAAGCAATCTTCCAGTTTTGAGCATATAGATATTTTCAACACTCTTAGCATTTAGTTTTTTATTTTCTGAGTCTAAGTCCAGGGATTGCCCACCTGCCATTCCAGAAGAGCCAATTGACTCTGCGATCATAGAAATAAGTCTAAGATGAGAAATTTTTGATTCAGGAAATTTCGCTAGAGCCATGTTTTGAAATGCTAAAGATTGAAGTGCATCTGCCGCTAATGTTGCTGTGGCTTCGCCAAATTTAATATGAGTAGTAGGTAGTCCTCTTCTCAGGGAATCATCATCCATGCAGGGTAAGTCATCATGAATAAGAGAGAATGAATGAAGCAACTCAATTGATGTAGCGAAGGGAAGGACATCATCAATATTTATGTCCAATGTCTTTGCTGAGGCAAGCATCATCAAAGGCCTAATTCTTTTACCGCCATTCATCACTGAATAAAGCATTGCTTGACTGAGTTTTTGAGGTGATTGGTCGTGGTTCGGAAGACTATCTTCTAAGCAATCATCTATCAATTTCTTATACTCTGGGATTTTTGTTTTAAATGAGGCCATAAATTAAACTGAATTTTCTACAATTCGCAGTGGTAAAGTATACTACTTTAAATAGCTAAAATTATCTGGATAAGGGAGAAATTTTTGATACAAACGACCGCCATTGCACATCCTAATTTTGCCTTAGTGAAGTATTGGGGAAAGAAAGATATTGATCAAAACATGCCTGCGATGAGCTCCATTTCTTTGACTGTTGACTCAATGCAATCAAAAACAAAAATATATAAAAATTTATCATCCAAGCAGCATAGGCTATTTATAAATGGACAAGAACAGCAAGACTTGTCAAAGATTGTTCCGCCTTTGAAGTATCTATCAAAGATCTCGAAGTCAAACGATTTTCTAGTTATAAAATCAGAAAATAATTTCCCTACCTCATCTGGACTTGCCTCGTCGGCATCAGGGATAGCATCTTTTGTAACCGCATATGAAGCACATTATAACATCGACCTAAAAATGAGTGACAGAGTAAATGCATGTATGCTAGGTTCAGGCTCGGCCCCTCGATCTCTCTTAGGGGGATTTGTTTTAATGGATAAAAATGATAGTTATAGGTGTTCACAAATCTTAAAAAAATCAGATTGGCCACTTGATATATTAATTTGTATTGCTTCAACCAAACCAAAAAAAATCAGCTCAAGAGAAGGCATGGAAATTTCCCGGAAAACATCGCCTATTTATAATGATTGGCTTGATATCAATCAAAAGCATGTCAATGAGGCTTTAGTGGCTATTAGAGAAAAAAATATGTTAAAGCTAGAGAACGTAACTGAAAAAAATTGTGAACTAATGCACCAAGTGATGAAGACCTCTAGCCCCCCTATTGCATATAAAAGTGACGTAACTATAAGTTGTGTTGCTGAAATAGAGAATTTAAGAGCGGCAGGGCACGAGCTCTTTTACACAATCGATGCCGGTCCCCAGGTTA
This sequence comes from Gammaproteobacteria bacterium, assembly GCA_002714015.1. Lineage (GTDB taxonomy): Bacteria > Pseudomonadota > Alphaproteobacteria > UBA828 > UBA828. The sequence continues at coordinate 8,122 of PAWF01000048.1, forward strand.
AAATTATTTGTGATCCTAAATCATCTAAAGCCATTAAAGAAACGATTACAGAAAAAACAGATGTAATTGAAATTGTCCATGCAGGAATTGGAGGGTCTCCAAGAGTAGTCAATGAAAATTGATACTAAAGCATCAGGTAAAGTATTTTTTACTGGAGAATACATGGCGCTTGAAGGTGGGAAATCCATAATTCTTTCTACTCCTCAAGAGGCAAGGGTTTCAATAATTGAAAATAATAAGCCGCACAATATATTCAGATCATCTATAAGTAATAGCTCATATCCTTTTATGTTTAATGATGATTTAAATATTGCCTGGCTCAGAGAGGATCCCGAGGAATTGGGCACCATTTTGCAGCAGTCGATAAGGAAATTTAAAAAAACCTTCACAGGAAAAACTATAAGCATAGATACAAGTGAGTTTTTCTTTGAGAAAAAAAAGATTGGTATCGGTTCGAGTGCAGCGGTTTCTGTAGCAATTACATTGGCTTTTAACAAATTTTATGAGATGAGGCTTACTCCTCAAAAAATTATTGATTATTCAATTGTTACTCATAGAAATGCTCAAAATTCAAAAGGGAGTGGTTTTGATGTTGTTGCATCTTATGAAGAAGCGAGAGCCTTGTCTTGCAGACTTACAAATAGTTCGAAACTTGAGTATAACCAAGTTGAACTTCCTGATGATTTGATTGTGATTGCAGTTATAAATGATATATCCGTAAAGACATCTGAAATGATTGACAAATATCAAGCTGGAAAAGAAAAGCATCCATCTTATTTTTCAAAGCAAGCCAAAAAGATGAAGATGGAATTGGATTATATTCATTCTTTCATCTCTAAAAATGATAGCAATTCAATACTCAAACATCTTATGGCATACAACGATTTATTATTAGGTTTGGATAGAAAGCTTAATATTGGAATTTTTGAAAATCATGACGAAATGATTAAGTTAGCTGAGAACGCAGGCGTTTTTTATAAACCATCTGGATCTGGTGGAGGCGATTTAGGACTCTTGATTAGTAATGATAGGATGAGAATAGAAGAAGTTTGTCCAAGATTAAATTCAAGAGGTTTTAATTACTTTCAGGTATAAAGTAACTATCTTAGTTGGTCAACTTCCTCTTGAGAAAAATCGTCTACATTGATGATGTCATCAGCAAGATCGTTATATTCTTTGAGCTCCTCGATTTTATCAGCGCTAATTATTCCTTCATTGGCCGCATTTTTAAGGAGTTCTTCAAAGGTAGAACCATTTATCAATCCCTTTTTCTTAGCTTTTAAAATAACCGATCTATCCTTGTGAGATGATTCGTAAAGCTCCAAAAGTTTGTTCATTTGAGCAAAATGATTTGATGGCTCATTACTTTGGTAGATTCCGTGGATAAGTTTGTCTCTTGTTTTCGTATTTCTGGATACTAATTTACCAAGTTTCAAAGTTTCTTTAATGCTTGGAGCCCTGAAATTCTTACCCGTTGGAAAAATAAGAAATCTTACTATCATGGCAACATACTTATTTGGAAAGTTATCTAATGTCTGGCAGAGCTTTTCCTGCGCTTCATTTAATAAGGTTTTTTGGCTCCATGCTAAGAGTTCAAGATCCAGATCTTTCTCGGAACTATCCTCAAAATGTTTTAGCGTTGTACTTGCAAGATAAAGTGAGCTCAAGACATCTCCCAACCTGGCTGAGATCGTTTCTCTTCTTTTTAATTCTCCTCCCATCACAAGCATTGATATGTCGGTCAAGAAAGAAAATCCAGCACTAAGCCTATTAATTTGCTTATAGTAAATTGCCGTTTCACCTTCAATTGGACTTGGTGTGAACTTATCAGTTAAGCCCCTAACCAGGGATCTGACAGCGTTTGATATTGAATGGCCAATATGACCGAAAAGGTGAAGGTCAAATTGCTCAAGAGATTCATTTTCGTCTTCAATATTTACTGCTTCAATTTCTTTTAATACATATGGATGACATCTAAATGCGCCCTGCCCAAAAATTATTAGGCTTCTTGTCATTATGTTTGCACCTTCAACAGTTATGCCTACTGGTGTACTTTGATATCCGCCAGCCATATAGTTTTTAGGTCCAAGCATTACAGCTTTACCCCCATGGATATCCATGGCATCTATTCCTATCTGTCTTGCAAGTTCTGTAGTGTGATATTTTAGAATTGCTGAAATAACTGAAGGCTTTTCGCCAGCACCAATAGCCATGGCAGTAGTAGATAGAGAGGAAGAGATAATATACGATCTTCCTGCCATTCTACCAAGAGGCTCAAGTATGCCTTCAAATTCAGCAATAGGCATCCCAAACTGTTCTCTTGCTCTAGCATAAGATCCTGTTACAGCTAGGGCTGATTTTGCTCCACTCATAGCTCCCGATGGAAGTACAATAGCTCTTCCTGCAGATAGACAATCCGTGAGCATTTTCCATCCCTGACCAGCTTGCTCAACTCCTCCAATAATATATTCAAGGGGTATAAAAACATCATCACCTGTGATGGTGCCATTCATGAAAGGATTTCCTATAGGTATATGCCTTCTACCAGTTTCAAGCCCTTTTAATCCCTTGGGAAGTAAAGCACATGTTATTCCGTAGTCTTCTACTTCTCCTATTAAATGATCAGGATCATACATTTTGAAGGCAAGACCTATCAGAGTAGCTATTGGTGCCAAGGTGATGTATCTCTTACTGAAGTTTAACTTGATACCAATAATTTCTTGTCCTTCAAATTCACCCTTGCAAACAATGCCTGTATCTGGCATTGAGGTCGCATCAGATCCAGCATATGGCCCGGTAAGAGCAAAACAAGGAACATGTTCCCCAGATGCAAGTTTCGGAAGCAGCTCGTCTTTTTGTTCAGTTGTACCATAGTGCATGAGTAGTTCAGCTGGCCCAAGTGAGTTAGGCACACCAACCATGGAGGCTGCTGTTCCACTTCTTGAACCAAGTTTAGCCATGACGTATATAAGACCAAGCGGAGAAAACTCAAGACCGCCATATTTTTTTGGAATAATAAATGAAAAGAACCCTTTTTCTTTTATGAAACTGTATACCTCTTCTGGTAAGTCATAGGCCTTGTGTGAAACTTCCCAATCATCAATCATTTCACATAATTCATTTGTAGGGCCATCCAAGAAAGCTTGCTCTTCTGGAGGTAGCATTGCCTTAGGGTTAGATCTCAGTACATCCCAATCCGGATTACCTGTAAATAATTCCGCATCCCACCACACATTACCTGCCTCAATTGCCTCTTGTTCCGTTTTAGAGATTTTTGGTAGTAATGCTTTGTATATATCAAGTATTTTTTTTGTGATGTAGTTTCTTCTTATTTCTGGAATGTTTAGAGAAACGAGAAGACCAAATAAAATCCAAAGCGTAGAAATAGTGATGGTGCTTGGGCTGCCAACCAGCATGTAGGCAACAATAAACAAACCCGCTACTAGGGTTGCTTTTCTCAGTTCCATTGCAGTATATGTAACCCATATAAAGAGCAAAATTGTCGCTATAAAAAATACCATTTAATCCTATTAAACCTATTTGGCTTTAAAAAAAATTCGATTCATTTCGGATCATGGATTCTACAGATTAAATTTAATCTTGTCTAAATTTACAGCAACTCTTCAATTGCTGCTCTTTCCTCGAGAAGTTCTTTCTCTGTTAATTTCATTGAGGCCATGCTAAATTCGTCGATTTCTAGGTTTTGAATTATTGAGTAAGATCCATTCTCACAAGTCACTGGAAAAGAATAGATAATACCCTCGCTGACACCATATGATCCATCACTCGGAATAGCCATGCTTACCCAATCATCTGTTTTGGTATCAACAGTCCAATCTCTCATATGATCTATAGCAGCTGAAGCTGCTGATGCGGCACTTGATAAACCTCTTGCTTTTATAATTTCTGCGCCCCTATTTTGTACACGCGGAATAAAATCATCTTTCACCCATGTAATATCAAGAGATGAAGCTATGTTCTTTCCATTAAGCTTTAAGTTGCTTACATCGGGATATTGAGTAGTTGAGTGATTTCCCCAGATTGTCATATTTGAGAGTTCACTTGAATGACATTTTAAGTGAGAAGCAAGTTGAGCAAGAGCTCTATTATGGTCAAGCCTCATCATTGCTGTAAATGCACTCTTATCTATGTCCGGTGCATTTGACATTGCAATCAGTGCATTTGTATTCGCAGGATTACCAACTACAAGAACTTTTATGTCTCTCGACGCATTTTCATTGATTGCTTTACCTTGTGCCGAGAAGATTTTTGCATTTTCTTGAAGTAAGTCACTTCTCTCCATGCCTGGCCCACGAGGTTTAGCGCCAACTAAGAACGCATAATCACTATCCATGAATGCTATACTTGGGTCATCAGAGATACTTATTTCACTCAGAGCCTCAAATGCACAATCTTCTAATTCCATCGCTACTCCTTTCAGTGCATCTAGTGCTGGAGTGATTTCCAAAAGGTTTAGATTGATTTTTTCGCCTGCTCCCAAAAGTTGACCAGAAGCAATCCTAAATGCAAGCTGATATCCAATCTGTCCAGCTGCACCTGTTATGGTTACAGTTTTTGGCATTTTATTTCCTTATTTTGATTTAAAGGCCCTCACAGCTTCGCTCCATTCTTCTGCGAGTTTAGTTTCATCTTCGACAGAGGCATTGAACTTTTGTACCTGCATAATTTTTATTTCTTCATAGCCTTCAATATCTTCAGAGACTTTTGCTAGTTCTTCATCAAGGCAAACACGGTATTCAGCCAGATCTTCTTGAAATTTTTTGACTTTACCCATTGTTTCAACCATTTCTGCTTCAGTCGCTTTTTTTCCTGAGGGTATATCAAACTTTTTCTTTGGATATGTGCACTCAGCACTTAAAGTTGAAGTGAAAGCAAGGAGTGAGGTTAATAGAAATATTTTTTTCATTTTCATCATTTTTTCCAATTTACTATAATGTTTTTGTAAGGATTAATGATTATATCCAATTATCTCAAGTTTTTTTTATCACTTTTTACATGAAAAAATTTGAGGAAATATATTGAATTTTCCCTATAATTCTCAATCTAAATGACATATAATCCTTTTCGCTTTGGACATGTAACTAAGTGTAAAAAGTTAAAATTGTTGTTTACAAACAATGTGAATTAATTGAAAATCACTAACAAAGTTTTAAAAACTAAAGTTAGTACCTTAAAATAAATAAAAAATTACGGGGATCATCACAGATGAAACTATTTAAAAAACTTGCTACATACTTTTCAATGGTAACTCTTGTTCTATCTGGAACAAGCTTCAAATCTATCGCCTCTGAAGGCGATGAAGATGATGAGTCGTTCGATGATCCAAACGCTTCAGCAGAAGACTCTTCGGATGGCGGCTCTGCTGGTGCTGCACAAGCTACAGGAGCGGGTGCAGGAGTATGGGTTGCTATAACTGGAGCCGTATTAGCTCTATTTAGTGGTGGATCATCTGAGGATGCAATTATTGTTCCTCCCACACCACCAACGCCAGCGCCAACGCCTACGCCTACGCCAACGCCAACGCCTACGCCTACGCCTACGCCNACGCCNACGCCTACGCCNACGCCAACGCCTNCNNCNACNNCTACTACNGNNNCAACNTCNACTACAGNNNCAACTNCANCNACNNCTGGNACTACNGGTNNAACTGGNACTACTGGNACAGGAGCTACNNNTGGAACNACTGGTACNACNGCAACTAGTGCNACTACNGCNACNAGTACAAATTCNACGNAGCCCNAACNGNATAATTAACATTGACTAAGGTCTATTGAGAATTNTTTTAGCGACTAGCTAGTTNATCNTAAATNCCTATAATTGGTGGATGAGTTAAAAAAATAATTAACTCATCCATCAGCGCGTNATNGGAGNTCAAACTTGAAATATAANNCNCTAATNATNTGNTATNTGATNTCTTTCANTNTAGNTGCAGATGATCGNGTGCTTAATGATCCATATTACTATTCTGGNAACCAAGAAGTTTCAACNAACACNTANGGCGGAATNGGCTTAATACAAATGCCCTCTGCTAGATTTTCTAAAGAAGGNGANTTTACATTTGGTNTTTCAAGGGATGATCCATANAGAAGAATTTATGCAAAAGCNCAAGTATTCCCATGGCTTCAAGCAACTCTGAAGTATACAGAAGGNACATATAAAAAATATAGACCAACAATTAATCAAACNTGGAAAGATAAAGGTATTGATTTAAAAATTAAATTACTAGATGAAAGANAATATATTCCAGCATTAGCATTAGGCATAGCTGACTTTGGCGGAACAGGNGCTTATGCCGGNGAGTATTTTGTAGCCAGNAAAAGATTCAATAACTTTGATATAACTGCTGGGCTAGGTTGGGGTNGATTGGCTGGCNNTGAGACTATTGATAATCCTATAGGNGACATTCTTGGNGATAAATGGTTTAGAAGAGGGGGNCACTTTAGTTTAGGCGGCAAGCTTAATTTAGGAAATAGNTTNAGCGGACCTTATGCAGGTATTTTTGGNGGAGTAGAATANTTTACTCCTNTAGAAGGCCTATCCATCAAGCTTGAATACGATACCAATGACTACAGCGATGTNGATGGAAAATCCCTTGANATTTTAGACCCTGAAGGATCATGCTGTTTTNAAATAGANAGCAGNGTTAATGCTGCCATACATTACGGAANAGCAATTGGNAAAAGAGATAANTTAGANTTTANTTTAGGNCTTGTTCGAGGNAATACTCTCTATGCAAATGTCGCAGTTCANTCNAACTTAAATTATGAAGGAACCCCTAAATTCGTATCGCCTAAAGAAATACTTAATAAACCAACAATAAAGCCATACCATNAATTGAATGAGGGNTGGCAGAAGTATCTNCCNAACTTGATTATGTGGCAATTAAGGAATGAGGGNTTTATTGCNCATAAAATTATNTTTAATAATGANGAGCTGATTGCAGAGATAAGCCAAGGTAGATTTAAGAATACTGCTCATTCAATAGAAACTGCTAGCAGAGTTCTNGGAAANAACTCACCAACAAATATAAAAAAGATTACAGTAATAAACATCGATAGAGGCATNGAAACAATTCGTGCAACATCTTTAAGAAAAGACCTTGTTGAATCNGTAAAGGATGGCCCTGCTGATCCCAGTATTTTCCGNGTTAATGAAATATCTGATTATGGTGAAAACACNTATGAAATTGAAAATGATCCTTTGTATCCANATTTATATTGGNCTATAAAGCCTCATGCACAAGGAACNCTNCAACATCAGCAAAAATTTTATTTTTATCAACTTGAAGCANTATTGACTGCTGAATACGCNNTTAAAAAAGGACTNTATGTAAATGCTTTAGTNGGCATAGATATTGANAATAATTTTGATGANTACACATACCATGTTCCTGATGGAGAGNTATATTATGTGCGNCAAGANAGAAGATTATATTTAACAGAAGGGGAGTCTGGCATAAGACAGTTGGATATAGAATACNNCACTAAGTTTCATGAGAATGTNTATGCAAGGTTTCATGCTGGAATNCTTGAATGGATGTATGGNGGCGTTGGCGGAGAAGTCCTTTATCTTTCTGATTCATANAAATGGGGTGTTGGGNTAGAATCACATTGGTTGAAACAAAGNGATTGGGATCAGAAATTCTCATTTCAAGACTTTGAAACTACAACTGCATTTCTAAATCTTCACTATCAACTCCCTTTTTACGATNTCTCTTTACAGGCATCANTTGGNAAATTCTTAGGCNNAGATAAAGGTGTAAGCGTAACAATGCAAAAGAGGTTCAAGACTGGNGCCAAAGTGGGAGCATCAATCCAGCTTACAGATTGTGATGCAAGATGTGTTGGAGAAGGAAGCTTTAANAAATCNATATTCTTCANTTTACCAATGGATTTATTTTATAGAAAAAGAACAACGAGGGAAGTNACTCATTATGGATGGTCTCCATTNACAAAAAATGCTGGTCAAAAACCAGCNACAGGAAGCTTATATGAAGTTGTTATGAGCGCACCACAAAACCTTGAGGCAGTTCGCCCTAAGCCATGGAGTTTTCCTAAAATATTCTCTGGGTTTAGTCGANAGNCACAAGAGAAGNCATAAAATAAATCNAATTAAAATCGATTTTTGATCAAACCAGNATTNTGGGAAGCAATGTTTTTCAATGATCAGNATCTTTACAAATAGATTTTCAGTTAATACGATCAATTGATAATCATTGAAATATTATAAGATGAGAAATGCCAGTAATTAATGATGATATATTTGACGCTCTCAATATAGGTATTGAAAAAGAATCTCTGAGAGTGCTAAACAACGAGATCTCTCAAATCTCTCACAATGAAGAGTTATTTGGATCTGCATTAACCAATCAATTTATCACCACAGATTTCTCAGAGTCACAAATGGAGTTTGTGACACCTCCTTTGAAAACAAATTCAGAAGCTCTTAATTTTCTCGAATCCATTCACTTAAATGTTTCCAAGAAAATAGATGAAGAAATACTGTGGCCTNTAAGCATGCCTCCATTTATAGATTGCGACNCANATATACCAATCGCATATTATGGTGAATCTGAGGTTGCGATGCTTAAAAGANTATANAGGCTTGGTCTTTCTAATAGGTATGGCAGGCAAATGCAAGCAATCTCNGGNATACATTATAACTTCTCAATTGACGACAAGATGCTTAGATGTCTATCGTCNGATGATAGCCTCATTGATAGAGATCTAAGAGATAGCTTATATCTTNGTGCAATNAGAAATATAGCAAGATTAAACTGGCTTNTATTATATTTATTTGGCGCATCTCCTTTTGTCAGCAAAAGCATTCTTGAAAAAGNAAATAAAAATNTNAAACAACTGGANAATCANACTTATTATTTGCCTTANGCCACATCATTAAGAATGAGTGATATTGGTTATCAGAATACTAAACANAAAGANTTACAAATTTCTCTAAATAANCTTTCTGAATATATNGATCAACTNAAGGCTGCAACAAACACAANATCAAATGAGTTTTTAAAAATAGAAAACAGTCATGGAGTAGAATTTTCTCAACTNAGTCCCAATNTNCTTCAAATTGAGGATGAATACTATTCTTCTTCNAGACCTAAAAGNTCTTATAATTCNGAAGACAGAATGCTTAAAAANCTTCAAGNNCATGGTGTAGATTACATTGAATTAAGGTCTATCGATTTAAATCCCTTTAAGCCCTGTGGCATAGGGTNTAGAAATCTTCTNTTCTTGGAATTATTCCTNATCTACTGTCTTCAGAAGGACAGTTNTGANCTAAATGATTATGAAACAAAAGAGATTAGAAACAATGATCTNCTGGTNTCAAAAGAGGGNAGAANACCAGGTCTAATGATAACNAAAAGTAAGANTAAGATTTCAGTGAAGGACTGGGGACTTGAGATTTTGGATGAGATGGAGGAGTTAATTTCTGAAAGCAATATTAAGAAAGAGCTATTTTATGAATCTTTATCAGAGTCAAGAAAAATGCTTCAAGANCCAAACCTTACTCCATCATCAGAGGTTTTTAGTCAAGTTATTGATAGCAATATTTCTTATGAGGAATTTGGCAAAAATTTAGGNGAGNCACATAANAAACAATATTTAAATTCTTNTGATANNAAAAGTGACAATGAAAGAGTGATCGAAAACGAGATAGAAAGATCTAAAGTAGANTCAGAAAAGNTAANAAATGCCTCAGANGAATCATTCAAAGANTATTTANANAATTACCTGATTGANNAGAAACCNANATAAGCACCCATNTCAAATTCATGNAAATTATAGATGTCAAAAACATAGATGAAGCAGTAAACGNTGCAAAAAATATTCTCCATGAAATATTTGNTTTAAAANGTATTAATAATATTGCATTTACAGGAGGANGATTTGGGGNGTCTATTGTTTCATCATTCGATCCTAGGTATATAACTAAGAATNNACAGATATTTCAAACAGATGAGAGATTTGTAGAATATGATGATGAGGNCTGTATACAGAGATCATTAANGAGAANTTTATCAGAGTCAGGAATTAANCCAGACCCANNTCAATTAAATTTTTTTAAATTAGGCACCANTTATNTAGAGTCAATTNATTCTATGACAGANCTATTAGANCAAAAACAGATAAACGNATTTGATTTAGTATTTTTGAGCTTAGGGGAAGACGGNCACTTAGCNGGTGATTTTAAAAATTNTGATNTGACANTAGACAATAAGATCTGCTATACAGANAATGCAAATAAACCTCCAAACAAGAGAATTAGTTATACTGCTTCTTGGCTCCTTAATTCAGATCANATATTCCTTGCNGCTGTNGGGAAAGAGAAAGANAAAGCATTCGATGATTTTNTATGCGGGAAAGGAATACATTCAGCAAAAATAAATTATGATAAGAATATAATTGTTCTNAAAGATAAGAATTTTAAATAAANGAAGANCTCTAAAAAAATCAATATGATTNNTATTCTAATTCAGTTNGGTGNTTAAATGATCGCCATAATACCAGCNAGAGGAGGCTCGAAAGGCTTGNCCAATAAAAATATGAAGATTTTTAATGGAAGGCCNATGATTCAGGCNACAATTGATGCAGCAAAGAATTCAAAGCTAGTTAATTTTGTATATGTTTCTACTGATGATAAAGAAATNTCTGACTTCTCAAAGTCTTGCGGTGCTGAATCNCCTTTTTTGAGGCCAAAAGANCTCTCTGAAGATGATTCNCTTGTAAATGATACTCTTAAATATATGATCAATAAGTTAGAAANNGAANACTCTAAAGATTGCAGNTCNATAGTGCTGCTCCAGCCTACATCNCCTCTTAGAACAATNGAAGACATTGATAATGCAATTACTATTTTTANAAANAAAAATGCTGATTCAGTTATTAGTTTTGTTAAATCAGANCANCCNATTTCNTGGAATAANAAACTGCATAAGGACGGCAGAGTTTCTTTAAGTGAAAATGAATCTTTTTCAAACCGCCAGGAACANGATGAAACTTACTATCCCAATGGTGCAATTTACGTTTTAAAAAAAGAAATGATAATGGCTGAAAAATTCTATTCTCAAAAAACTTATGCATATTTGATGCCACGAGAACGTTCNGTTGATATTGANGATATATTCCAATTCAANCTCGCNGAGTTTTTGGCTAAAAGTNAATGAAGATTCTTATCACCGGCTCTTCTGGCTTTATTGGTTCAGCGCTTGTAAAAGCTTTGGANANANAATCTTANGAAATTATTGGAGTTGATAATCACTCTGATTATTACAGTATNTCTTTAAAAAAGGANCGCTTATCCAACAATCAAGAGTCCAGTTATTTTAGTCATCATGATTTAGACATATGTGATTTTGATTCATTANAAAAATTGTTTGATGAANATAAGCCAAACATAGTTATACATCTNGCTGCACAAGTGGGAGTTAGATACTCNTTAGAAAATCCAAGNTCTTATATTGATACAAATCTCGTAGGNTTCAANAACGTCATNCAACTNTCGAAAGAACANAGTGTTNCGAANTTTATTTATGCTTCATCAAGCTCTGTATATGGAGGAAANACTACNGTTCCATATAGNACATTACAAAATGTNGATCACCCAATTTCCTTGTANGCAGCGACAAAAAAATCNAACGAATTAATNGCGCATACATATAGTCATCTATATCAATTACCAACNACNGGNTTAAGATTTTTCACAGTATATGGNCCATGGGGNAGNCCTGATATGGCNCCATTTATCTTTTTNANATCTATACTTGAAGGCAAGACTATANATATAAATAACGATGGCAACCACAGAAGATCATTNACATACATTGATGATATTACAGAGGCAATAAGAAGGCTTTTAGAGCTATCCNGCAAGAGCTAATGAAGANTGGGATAGTAATTTTCCATTACCTAATTCATCGAATGCTCCATGGGAAATNTANAATATAGGAGCAGNNNAGNCTGTCGAGCTTATGGANTTTATAGAAANACTTGAAAAAAAGACAAATATTGATGCTAAAAAGAATTTCCTNCCAATTCAGCCAGGCGATGTTCTNGTAACTGATGCAGATTGCTCTGATCTTGAAGAAAANATTAANTTTANCCCNCAANTTTCTATTGAAGACGGGNTATCTANCTTTATTAATTGGTATAGAGATTACTATAAAATTTAATACAAAAGATTTATACTTTANTACCATTTTCNTANTTACTATTACTTTTTAACAACTTCTTAAATTTTGGTATGAAAAAAATGAGTATATCTANATTGAAAGACAAATGTGNTTTTATAGCGTTNTTCGTTATATTTTTTAGTCTAATACCCCANCAANCAAGATCTCAGNTNANTACTCTTGANGATNTTAAGNTGTTGAGAGAANTGCAANNNCAAAGANCTGAAGANCCTNTATTAAAAGAGGANGAGATAGANGATCAAGANGATAANTCCATTAAGACAAAAATCCAAATCATTGAGTCTAGCAGCGAATTTGGATATCAAGGNGGAAATACTTTTAGAAATAAACCCAAGCCAAAAGAATTGAGNGAAGGAGTNGTTTATTTTGGATATGACTACTTTACAGATGCTCCAGCAACATATGCNATGCTTTCCAATATACCTGTTCAGTCANACTATATAGTTGGACCTGGTGATAATTTCAAGGTCATAATCTATGGNNGCAAGAATGTTCAATTCACACTTGAGGTTACAAAGGATGGNGATATANCAATACCNGAGATTGGACCATTGCCTCTCAGTGGATTAACTTATCAGGCCGCCATTGATGCTATNGAGAANGCTGTTANATCAAAAATGATNGGAAGCGAAGCAACTGCNAGTCTTGGCGCTCTNAGATCTATCAATGTTTTTGTACTGGGAGAAGCTTTTCAGCCAGGAATGTATACAGTAAGCTCTCTATCAACATTGACNAATGCNATTTTNGCCAGCGGAGGAATTAGAACNACTGGGTCCTTGAGAAATATNCAACTCAAAAGAAATGGAGAAGTTATATCCACATTTGATTTTTACGATTTACTNTTAAAAGGCGATACATCTGCAGATGCAAGATTGAANCCCGGNGATGTNGTATTTGTTCCGCCCATTACAAAAACCGTAGGAATTGCAGGAGAGGTTAGAAGNCCNGCTATCTATGAGTTAAATGAAGATGAAAATTTAGACGATCTAATTGAATATGCTGGCTCTTTNAACCCTAAGGCTGACTTTTCNTCGGGCACAATCGAAAGAATTGATTATCAAAATGGGGGTTATGAGTTAATCGAATTNGAATTGGATNAANATAAAAATAACTTTGNTATTAANGACGGTGATTTTTTAAAAGTTTATTCAATTACAGACAGCATGAATGGAGCAATTCTATTGTCAGGNCANGCGGAANAGCCAGGNTTTTATCCTTGGCAGGAAGGAATGCTNTTNAAAGAGGTGATTTCNTCTTATCAAGACTTATTGCCAATGACAGANCTGAACTANGTTTTAGTTAAGAGAAAAAACGATAATGANGGATTCTTTACNTTTTNCCAAATTGANATTGAAAAAACACTCTCNAAAGATAATAANGATTCATTTGAGCTTCTTGANCAGGANGAATTGTTGTTTTTCCCAAGCTTGCTTTCACCAGANCTTATTTCTACTGAGTTGNTAGAAGAGAAATATGAAGNAAGAGATCAACAATTTGACNCTTCTNTAACATATNTAGCTACCTCNTTGGATAGAGAGAAATTTATCACCACAATTGANTATGAAGANCAANAAATGGAAGGTCAGCTTTCAAATGCTGATGACTTGGTTGCAACACCTACAAAGTCATTTTATCAATANAATATATATGACTACTGTAAGCTTCCTCAAAAAATAGTTAGAAAGGCTCTNGTTACAGCAGGGTATATGGATTCACCTGAAAATGTTTCAGCNTTACAATTNCGNAACATCACNAATCAGGACGAGCTCCAAATACTNTTANCAAATATTGANCGTGAGAANNCAANGGAGCAATTCGATGATGTNACTCTCACTAAGTTTTGTAGAGACCAAATAATTAAGCCATTTATGGATATTATNTTGAGACAGCCATCAAGNTCTCAAGCAAAAAGAATAGTATCTGTNTNTGGAAATGTATTTTTTCCAGGTCAGTATCCTCTTAGTGAAGGNATGACCCTATTGGATGCAATAAATGCAGCAGGAGGATTNAAAGANTCTTCATATTCTTCAGAAATTGAAATCATTAGAAATAACAAGAGAGGNAANGAATATGACTCTAGAAANCTAAGNTTTGATTCAAGAAATAAAAATTCTCTAAANCANGCTGTTGAAGCNATGGANATTATCAANATCAAACAACTAGCTACTGAAATAAGAACNGTTGAAGTAAGCGGAGAAGTTTATTTTCCNGGAGTNTATCCGATATCAAAAAATGAGACCTTATCGCAAATCATTAAAAGAGCAGGAGGNTTTACNAATGATGCTTCTGCAATNGCTGCAAGCTTTACCAGAGAGTCAATNAGGGAAGCTGAGCTTAAAAGAATTGGACAGGCNCAAGCAGAACTTAGAAGATCNCTTATCTTATCATCTCAGAAACAAGGGTTTGGTGAGCAGGCTGGTGATATATCTAANCTNACCGATTTGCTNTCCGGTTCAGANAATATCAATCANAGTGAACGCATAGGTAGAATGGTGGTCGATTTAGAAGGAATTATGGANAATAAAGTAACAGATGTAACCCTAGAAGATGGNGACAAGTTACACATTCCAAAAAGACCTCAAACCATTTCTGTNATTGGNGAAGTTTATGTTCCAAATGCACATTTGTTTAGANAAAATACGAGCCTTGATGAATATGTAAGGTTAAGCGGAGGNAAGAACGAATATGCTGATGACGACAATATATATTTAGTTAAAGCTGATGGCTCAATAGTGTCTCCCGGTCAGTTNAGTTCAAGTGGATTTTTTAGAGNANGAGCTGANAGNCTTCAGCCNGGAGATACGATNGTTGTNCCANTGAATTTATCAACATTCTCTAGCATTCGAGCAACAACTGAAGTAACCCAGATTATTTATCAAATGGCTCTNGCAGCTGCAGCTGTAAATAGTTTCTAGTTATGTCTGAATTCAATACACAAACTAATGAAGAACCAATAGAAATTCTCGAGCTATTACAATTACTTTTAGACAACGCTAAATTCATAGTAATAGCAACAATCTCGATCGGAATTTTATCAGCACTTTATATTTCTTCAGTTGAGAGGACTTATATTGCAACAACATTAATAAAATCATCGTCAAAGGTTGGTTCTACGGGAGACAGTGCGGCTTCTGGCTTGGCAGGCTTGCTGGGTGTACAGGCATCTACAGCCATTGTTTCAAACCAAAATGATATTGATTCTACAATCGCCATAATGATCTCGAGAGAATTTCTTGAAAAATTTATTGTCGATCATGATCTCCTTAAGGAAATATTTATTGATGATTGGGATAGAGAAAATAATACATGGAAAAATGAAGTGCCCCTTATCACAGATGGATATTATCTTCTTAGGGAAGCAATCAAAGTCACTTTTGATCCAATTGCTTTTACCAGAAGGCAAATTGGATTTGCTGAGTTGGAGGTAGCTTGGCCTAATGGCAAGACTGCAGCCTATATTGCCAATAACCTCGTAAAAGATCTGAATCAATTTCTTGCTTCACAAATGATTGTAGAAGCAGAAAGTAGCGTTGAATTTATAGATCAACAATTTACTAAAACAAATGTCTTAGCAGTCAGAGAGAGTCTTTCTAAATTAAAAACAGAGCAAATAAGAAACATGATGTTGGCAAACTCTTCAAAAGATTTTGCACTCAGAGTTATTGATGATGCATTGATTCCAGAGTTCCCATCAACACCCAAAAGAATGCAATTCGTATTAATTGCAACAGCACTTGGGTTGATTGCATCAATAGTTTTTGTTTTTCTCAGAATGTTTATTCTCCCTAATCTCAAGAAGCTAAAGCTCCCCATTTAAAAGTTAAAAGAGCTAAAAAAACATGAGAGATTGCCAATTAAAGAATAAATTGAAATCTGGAGAAATAGTTCTTGGAACTTGGACAGTTATATCATCACCGACATTGACCGAGATAATGGGATCTTCTGGCTTAGATTTTATAATTATAGATCATGAGCATGGGCCATTTGATTTTGATACGTCTGAAAACATGATTAGAGCTGCTGAAAATGTAGGTTGTACCCCTTTAATTAGAGTTCCAGAGAACAATCAGTCATACATACTAAGAGCACTAGAAATAGGCTCGCATGGTATATTGGTGCCTCAAATTGAAAACAAACAGGAGGCAGGCCTTGCTGTAAATTCAATATATTATTCTCCAATGGGAAGTAGAGGAGTTTCGGCTTTTACAAGAGCATCTAATTTCAATTCAATGGGTGTAAAGGGCAGAAACATTGAAGTGAATGATAAAATTTTATCGATTTTACTTGTTGAAAGCGCTCAAGCTATAGCAAACATAGATGAAATTATAGAAATTGAAGGAATAGATGTAATTTATATCGGAACTTATGATCTATCACATTCACTAGGCACACCCGATGATATTTACTCAAGTGAAGTTATAGGGGCACTCGAAAAGACCGCTAAGACAATACGAAACAAAGGTTTGGCATGTGGAGTTCTTGCTCAAAGTGAAGAAGATGTTCGTAGATGGAGCAGTATGGGCTTTCAGTTCATACCGTATTTAGCAGAATGCGGCATCATTAAAGAAAGTTTTGAATCTAAATTTAAACATTTAAGGTCTGCGTCAAAGGTTTAGTTATGGATCAAGAGATTGTTGCTTTAATACCTGTCCGAGAAGGTTCACAAAGAGTAAAAAATAAAAATTTCAGACCTTTTGCGAATGAAAAAAGCCTTATGCATCTCAAAATTAGACAGCTTCAAGAAGCAGACTGTTTTGATGCAATATATGTTTCTAGTGACAGTGAACTAGCTAAGAGTATCGCAGAATCAGAAGGGGTAAACTTCTTATATAGAGACCCTTATATGTGTGGCCATGATTCAAGACTTTATGAATATAATAATTATATGTTGAATACAATTCCGGGTAATCCGGTTGTTGCATGGACTATGGTCACAGCACCACTTTACGAGGATTATGGGAGTGCTATTGAACAATATAAAAATAATTCACATGAGTATGATAGTTTGATGTCAGTCATAAAGTACGATGATTTTTTGGTTGATCAGAATGCCAAGCCGATTAATTGCGCTTTTGGTCATTGGCATCTCTTAACACAAGAGCTTAGAGAGTCCTATCAACTTACAGGGGGAATATATATGGCACCAAAAGACAAACAGCTGCAATGGTCTTATTGGTTTGGCCCAAAACCATATATGCATGAAATTTCAAAAATAGAAAGCATGGATGTTGATGATCAGCAGGACTTTGAAATCTGTGAATTATTTCACCTGAATAAGAATGGTCAAGTTTAGTAATATATTTCAAGACCATATTTATCAAGGAAAATGCATAAAGTTCTAATAACCAGCGTACCCTTTGGCCAGAAGAATAGAAAGCCAATCGAGATATTAGACTCATTATCAGTCGATTATGAGATAAACAAAATTGGCAGAAAGCTTAGCGAAGATGAACTTAAATCAATGATTAATGATTACACTATCCTTATAGCAGGAACCGAACCAATCACAAGAAAAGTGATGGAGAACGCACCTGAATTAAAGCTAATTTCAAGGATAGGAATAGGTCTAGATAATGTTGATCTTAAGTCTGCAAAGGATTTAGGCATTAAAGTTTCTTATACTCCAGATGCCCCGGCACCAGCTGTAAGTGAGTTAACCATTGGTCTTATGATTTCAATAATGAGATCAATACAAATAGCAAACATGAATATGCATCAGGGTAACTGGAATAGATTCTTTGGAAGGAGATTTGAAGATCTCACTATTGGCATTATTGGACTTGGTAGGATAGGAAAGAGAGTTCTGGAACATTTAAACGGCTTTAAATGTAGAGAAATATTATTAAGTGATCTAATCGAAGACCATGATATTGCTTCTAATAGGAATATAAGATGGGTCGATAAAGAAACGATTTATTCCCATTCAGACTTAATAACTTTGCATATTCCATTGAATAGCTCTACTCATAATCTCATTGGCTCAAAGGAAATTGCAATGATGAAAGATGATGTCATGTTGGTTAATACATCAAGAGGTGGGATTATCGACGAGATAGAGCTATATAATGGTTTAAAAAAGGGAAAAATTGCTTCAGCTGCAATTGATGTATTTGAAAAAGAACCTTATGAAGGAAATCTCTCAACATTAGATAATTGTCTGATAACATCACACATGGGTTCAATGACAGAAGACTGTAGATCTAGAATGGAAGTAGAGGCAACTGAAGAAGCAGCTAGGTTTATAAAAGGAGAAAAACTTGAACTAGCTGTTCCAAAAGATGAATATGAAGATTTATAGGTATAGAAAATGAGAGATTCGGTAACGGTTATAGGTGGTGCAGGATTTATAGGCAGCCATGTTTCTGACCAATTAACAAAGATTGGTTATAAGGTGAAAATTTTTGACATAAAGGAGTCCCCATACTTACAAAAAGGTCAAAAAATGTACACAGGGGACATTTTAGATCATGACGCACTCCATGAATCAATTGCTGGCAGCAAATATGTTTATAATTTTGCAGGTGTAGCTGAAATCAAGGAAGCAGGAAGTTCTCCATTGAGTTCTTTAGAGCAAAACATCTTAGGTACCGCAAGATCAATAGATATTTCTGTTAAGGAAGGAGTAGAGAAATATATTTTTGCATCTTCTATGTATGTCTACAGTGATGATGAAGGTGGGTTTTATCGCACTTCAAAACTATCAGCAGAGTCAATAATTGAAACTTACAATAGGCAATATGGAATAAATTACGTTTTACTTCGATATGGAACTCTTTATGGGCCCAGGGCTCAGTCTTGGAATAGTCTTAATAAATATGTTTATCAAGCACTAAATGATGGAAAAATTGAGTATATAGGCACAGGTGAAGAGATTAGGGAGTATATTCATGTTAAAGATGCAGCTAGATTGAGTGTTGACATGATTAATGAGAAGTATCAGAACAAAAGCATCAACATTACAGGTACACAAGTATACACATCACTAGAGATGCTAAATATGATAAGGGAAATTGCTAACAACCAAGTTGAAATACAATTCAAGTCTTCAAAAGAATCTAGTGATCATTACAAAACGACGCCATATAGATATATCCCAAAGAAGGCAATGAAGCTGGTACCAGAAGAGTTTGTTGATCTAGGAAGCGGAATCTTAGATTTAATGGAAAAGTCAGATACAGAAGACTAAGTTACAAATCATAAAAATTTTTCTTCAGCAAGCTATCGAAATCTATAGAGTTCAATTTTTGGACAATCTTATTAGATGACCCTCCTTCGCCGTAAGGATTTTTGATTTCATGTAAAGAATTTAGGAAATCCTTTTCGTAAATCATTCGAATTGATTTTTCAATATCTGCACATATAGGCGCACAGTTAATCACACTTTCTGCCATAACCCTTCCTTTCTGACGATCTCCAATATTTATAGTTGGCTTTTTAAAAGTGGGTACCTCAGTCAAACCACTGGAAGAATTACCGATTACAGCATCAACGTGAGGTATACAGCTTAAATATTTTATTTGTCCCATAGATTTAAATGCGTAGGCATGACGATTTTTGGAGACAAAATCTTCAATTAATTTAAAGATTACTCTCCCATCAGTATCTGCATTTGGCATGGTGAATATCAAAGAGGTGTCTTCTTGAGCGGATAAGGCTTCAATCAACTCTGACATTTGATCTCCAGATGTTGAGTGCTCCAAAGTAACCGGATGGAATGTTATAAGCAAATTCTTTTTTCTAAATTTAATATTTAATGAATTCTCAAGCTCTTCTTTGGTGATGAGATCGATTATTTTAATTGCATCCACTCCCATTCCACCAACATTAAAGACTAACTCTGGATTTTCACCTAACTGTATTACTCTTTTTTTATATTCATCTGTAGACGTAAAGTGAATGTGTGAGAACTTTGTAACAGAATGCCTGATGGCTTCGTCAATCAAGCCTTCTGTTAATTCGCCTCCATGAATATGCGCAATGGGGATTCTTTCGAACATAGCTGCTATAACAGCTGATAATATTTCATATCTATCACCCAGCACAAGAAGTAAATCAGGTTTAGATGATTCAAAGAAATCACCAAAACCACTTAGGCCTAGTGATGTTGATTTACTCAAAGCAGACGGAGAATCATCTATGAGATTAAGATCAATCTTTTCTGAAATAGGTATTCCGTCATCTTCTATTTCTCTATAAGTTTTTCCAAACTTTTCAGATAAATGCATCCCAGTGACGACAAGAAGAAGCTCAAAATCTTCTGAATCATTTAAGATTCTTATCAAGTTTCTCAAAAGACCATACTCTGCTCGAGTTCCAGTTACTACGCAGATTTTTCTTTTAGATGTCACTGTAATGAAAATTATTTTTTATTTCGGAATTATTATTTGAGGTAAGCATCACTGGATTTTAAAGTTTTTGATTCCCATTCTTATCGTCTTTTGTTTCAGCCAAGTACTTTCGTGCTTCTTCTAATTGTTCTTTTTGCCCTATGTCTTTCCAATATCCAAAAATTGGAAAACTTATGACCTTTGAACCTTCAGAAATTTCTTTTGAAATTAAATCTGTCATGTCAATGTATTCGTCAGATTTAACTTTATTGATAATGCTTGGGCTAAGAACATATAGCCCCGAGTTGACCCAATATGATCTATTTGGTTTTTCCTCAATCGATATGACCGTTCCATTGGTATTCACCACTCCATATGGAATATTTATTTCATGGAACTTTGTGCAGATGGTTATATCGGCTTTATTATCTCTATGGTATTTAACCAGATCTCTGAAGTCTAAATCAATAATTACATCAGAGTTAGTAACTATATAGGGTTTGCCATCCTTGATATTATCAATAAGTGATAGTGATCCAGCAGTACCTAATGGCTTTTCCTCTTTAATATAGTCAATGTTTACTCCTATTTTACTGCCATCTCCTAGATGAGTAGTTATTTGATCAGAGAGAAAGTTAACACTCACTATGAAATCCAGAAAACCAAAATTTTTAAAATTATCAATAACAATNTCAATCATGCTGTTGTCACCGACTTTAATCATTGGCTTTGGAACATCTTTAGTTATTGGGAGTAATCTTTTACCAAAGCCNCCAGCCATTATGATGACTGTTGTATCTTGAGGTCTTAGCTTTGCTGATTCGTTGTCTGATAGAAGGTCTTCGAGAAAAAGTATTTTCTTGATTTCCATCTTTGAACTGAGCATGGGCATCAAGTCATATTTATTTCTAATAAAATCTTCAGCTAATTTTTTGATTGAGTATTTTCCCTCTTGAACGTATTTTGGATTTTGATTGTAAATATTTTCAATATTCTCATCCAGATTATTGCCATTAATTATTGCCCTTCTGATATCACCATCACTGAGCGTACCCAGCAATTTATTTTCTTCATTGCTGACAACTAATGTCTTAGTTCCTAATTCATTTAGACGATTTATTGCTTCTTTTAGGCTTATTTCAGGAGATATGAGTACTTTCTTCATTTGTTAAATCTTCAAGAGGTTATTTTTTGCACTATAAAACATTGGAATCTAACTATACCAAAAACCATTCTTCTGAATGTTTTCAGGAGTGAGATTGAAAAATTCTTTTTTTAGGAATTCTTTATTTGATTGATTGAGCTCATTTTCTAGTATTGAGACGATTCTTTCACCTGCATCACCATCACCAAAGGGGTTCTCTTGTTGTTGAATGATATTTTTAAAATCTATTGATAAAGCGTGATTGATAGCATCAGTTATCTTCACTGCATTATTTGGAACATCAATGACGCTTTTAGGCTTTAGTCTCCCTTGTTGCCTATTTCCAATATTTACACTACCTACTTTGCAGTATGGGGCTTCAAAAATTCCGCTTGAGGAATTACCAATTACACACTCAGCTTCTTTTAAGAAAGATAAATAACCATTTTGTCCTAATGATGAAAAGAAATGTGCATTATTATTTTCTTT
The DNA here is from genome assembly GCA_002714015.1 of Gammaproteobacteria bacterium. Lineage (GTDB taxonomy): Bacteria > Pseudomonadota > Alphaproteobacteria > UBA828 > UBA828. The sequence goes on from PAWF01000048.1 coordinate 30,308, forward strand.
GACGTAAGACTCTATTACATCCTTAATTGCTCCTCCATCATGATCAGCATTTGGTGATGTAAAAATCAGACTNAAGTCCTNGAAGTTATCGACAGCCTTCAAGATTTCACTCAAGTTTTTCAAGTTATCTTCTCTTTCGAGAGTTACCGAATGATAGGTTATCATTAGAAGGCTTTTTTTGAGCTTTACTCCAAATTTTTTCTCCAACTCTTTTCTTGTTAACAAGGGTGTATTTTTAACCGAATCGAGCCCCAGCGCTCCTACAAAGAATACTCTCTCGGGATTTTCTCCCAGTTGAATAACTCTTTTCCTATATTCTTTTGTTGTCACAAAATGAAAACATGACATTTTTGTCAAAGAATGTCTGATTGCTTCATCTATTGCTGCTTCTGTATTTTCTCCTCCATGTATATGTGAAATAGGAATATTTGATATCATAGCAGCAATCGAGGCTGCAAATATTTCGTATCTATCTCCAAGCACTAGAACCATACTTGGATTTAACTCCCTTAGCGTTTTTGCCGTGCGATCTATGCCTCTGGATAGTGCTTCTGCTATTCCAATCGACGAATCATCACCTGATAGAATTTCTAACTCGGCATCGATTTGCATATTGTCATCTTTTATTTCTTTAATCGTATTGCCATGCCTAGAAGAGAGATGCGAGCCTGTAACAATAAATTGAGAGTCTAGCAATTTACTTTTTTTGAGTGGCAGTAAAACATTTTTCAAAAGCCCATAATCTGCTCTTGAGCCAGAAATAACACAAAGTACGGGTTTCATTGCTAATTAGATTAGTTCTTTAATCAGCATAAAGGCTTCTGCGTATTCGAATCCTGAAGTGGAGCCTCTATATGAAGCAAAGGCTTCAATATTTTTTTTGCTTCTTGGAAATGGATGTGATTTAAGTTCACCCTCATAAATGGCCATGATTTCAATTTTCTTATGTAGGTATTCGGAAATATCTACCCATATATTAGGTTTAAAGAATCCTACCCCGTCCTTTATTGAGAAATCAGTCTCTGAAATTGTTTCATATACCATCACCTTCTTTATAAATGGATATCTAAAGGATTTTGTACATGAGGCCATTGCATCGTAAACATAAGTATGATCTGTATGGGCATCACCTCTATTAGGCATATATATTATCTCTGGTTTTGTTTCAGAAACTACAGCTGAAATTGAAGCTACAATATCATTCATTGGTATCGTATCTAGAGTTGTAGTGGCAAAATTCCCTCTAAATATATTTTTGAAGTTATACATTGATGCTACATTTTTAATTTCATCTTCTCTTCTTTTAATGAAATCATTGCTATAGCCTAGTGATTCATCTGCATCAGTCATAATTAGCCAGCTGGTTTCATCACCTTCTGAAGCGTGCCTGAGAAGTGTTCCTCCACAACCAAGTGTTTCATCGTCTGCATGAGGAGCAATTACAAGAACATTGCTCATAAATAATCACCTTTATTAAGATTTATGGGATCCAATTGTAACAGTTTTATACACTGATCACCGCACATGATAATTGGATTTCCATCTTCACCGATATCAAGAACTTTACCGGGCTCAATATTTTGTATGTTTTCTAGTTTCATTATCTGAGTTTCCCAAACTTTGTATTCCTTTTGCATAAATTCGAAATGTGCCCCAGGGTATGGGCTACTTAAGCCTCTCACCAGATTATGTATTGATTCAGCAGACATTCTCCAATCAATCATTCCATCCTTTTTGCTTCTTTTTCTCCAGATATTACTTTTTAAATTGTTTTGCTTTACTTTGATGGCATCTAATTGTTTTAAATTATTTGTTATCTCGATGACTTGTTCTCGTGCAGTTGAACTCAGTTTTTTATAGAGTGATGTTGCGTTATCGCTCCCATCTATTTTGACTTTTACCTGAGATACAATATCTCCACTGTCTGCTTCCTCATTCATTATGAAAAAAGTTGAGGCTGTTTCTTTTAAGCCAAGTACCAATGCCCATATGATTGGATGTCTGCCTCTATTATTAGGGAGTTCGGTTGGATGATAGCCAATTACTCCGAGTGGCGGAAGAGAAATTAAATCCTTTTTTAGTAACCTAGACCAACCGAAACAATATATTACGTCAGCTTCATAGCTTTTTATTAACCCAATCGTTCTATTTGAATTAATATCATCTGTAACATGACATGGGATATCATTTTTTATGCAAAGTGGCTTTAAATCATAATAATCAGAGTTAATTTTAGAATCGTTTGAAGTTATAACGGCCTCTATTTTGGAATTGTTTTCTATTAATGTCTCTAACATTTCTTTTGAAAACTCAACTGCTCCAATTAAGATAATTTTCATATTTCAATTAGATCGTCTTTTTCAAATTGTTTTTTTGCAGCCGTATTAATGATCTTATTCCACTCCATTGGAGAGATGCCATCACCAGGTCTTTTTGTTGTCAAGTTGCACTCACTAAAGATTTCCCCCTTTTTTATTTGTTTTTTGGCAACGATTGATTTTCTGACCACATTCAAGTTTTTTAGTTCATCATTGGATGGCTTCTTCTCACTGCTTCCCATAAGGGTCTCTGTATTTCTTATTGAGATTATCATTTCAGAGAGTTCATTTGGCTCAAGGCTAGCCATATGATCTGGCCCATCAAATTTTCTAGATTTAGTAAAATGTTTTTCGATAGTGACTGCACCGATAGCAACTGCAGCTATAGGAACTTCAAAATTTCTAGTATGGTCCGAGTAGCCAACATCAACTTTTATTTCTTTGCTGATGGTTTTCATCGCAGAGAGGTTAACTGAACTTATAGGAGCAGGATACTCTGTAGTACAATGCAAGACTGTAATTTGACTCTTATTGACTCCGTTATTTACTAGAAGACTAACCGCACTTTCTATTTCACTCATATACGATAAACCTGAAGACAAAATAATTGGGAGCCCAAATTTAGAAGCCTTTAACAATAGTGGAAGGTTTGTTATTTCCCCTGACGGTATTTTGATCCTTTTTATTCCTAGGCTTACAAGGAATTCAAGACTTTCAATTGTAAATGCAGTCGAAAGAAACTCTATGGATCTCCTATCACAGTGATCTCTGAGCACTTCAAAATCGTGATTAGATAACTCTAATTTTTTTAACATAGATAGCTGATCTGATGAGCCTGAGCCAGATTTTTTCTGATATGCTGCTTTCTTTGCCCTATTTGTTACTAATTCTTCCGCTTTGAAGGTTTGAAATTTAACAATATCTGCCCCACATTCAGAAGCAATATCAACCAACTCTTTTGCAAGACCAATATCGCCATTATGGTTTACTCCTGCTTCTGCAATTATTAATGTCATAAGGTTTATCTAATTATTTTTCCGTCAGGAACATCATCTTCAATGAATAATCCTGCGCTAACCAAACAGTTATTTCCTACTTTTGTCCCTTGCTTGATTATCGAGCCGCTTCCAATAAATGTATTAACGCCTATTTCTGCACCTCCATTGATTATCGAACCTGTTGAGATATGACAATGGCTACCAATCTTTGCGTCATGCTCAATCAAAGAATTATTATTGAGTATGCAATTTTCGCCAATCACAGCTGAGGCATTGACAATAGCTCTATTCATAATAATCGTGCCAGGATTTATCGTGCTGTGCTTAGAAACATAAGCTGATCTTGATATGATTATTGGCGTTTCAAATCCATGTTTTCTAACTTCTTCATATAACTCTTTTCTCGCATTAGAAGTTTTAATCTGACCCACCGTAATAAGCGCAGATACATCTCCTAATTCATCTTTAATTTTATCGAGCTCAACATCGGTTCCTAGAATAGAATAATCAAGGAGTTTATTGTTATCTGTTGAGTTATCTAAGAGACCATAAATTGAATATTCATTGAGATTTTCAATTATTTCTATGCATGATTTTGCATGGCCACCGGCACCAATAAGAATAATCTTTTTGCTTTTTTGCCATCCTTCAAAACTTGTCGCTCTAACTCTCTTTTTTATTTCTTCTTCGCTCATATGAGATTCAATTTTAATCAAGTCATTAAATTGTTTTCTGGTGAATGGTTTTCTTGACCATTTTTCTTCAGAGATTGGTAATCCCTCATCATTCAATATTTTATTCATGATTTCATAAAATAAAGTCAGTTGGAAATCGTAGGTTCTTGTAAGCAAGCTAGCAACACTATCACTCTCATAGATTGGAAAAGATTTCGTACTAATAATTGGACCCGTATCAACTTCTTGATGCATATGATGGCAGGTTACACCATATCTATTTTCTTCATTATAAAGCGCAAAGTTATTGCAGCCAATTCCAGGATAATCTGGTGATGCAGGATGAAAATTTATAGCTGAGATAGAAGCATTAGCGAGAATTTCAGATGAAAGAACCCATCTCGATAAATATGAAATTATGTAATCTCCTCTCCAAGTGATCATTTCTTCTGGGACTGGGTCATTCCATTCACCAAGGATGACAGTGACATCTTTAAAATTTGTTTTTATGAATTCTATGGCTCTGAGACTGTGATCATCATCTCTTTTACCTAGGAAAAGTATTGACTTATTTTTCAAAAAATATCCCTCTCAGTTAATTTTTTAGCTCAGATCCAGTTCTTTTGAAAAACTACTTGGCATGCATACTACCCTTTCAAAAAGCCAGTCTGTATTTACAAGCGGTACAAAAGTCTCAAATTTCTGATTTATTTTTAGTTGATGCATTGGTTTCCATGCTGGCCTTGTCATCACACCATTTTTATTTGTAATTTCCAGGATATCGTCCCTTTCTCTTATATTTTCTGCTAATAATGCATTCAGCCAATAGTTGCTTGTAGTTCCATCAATTTCTCTAACAAATTCAATTGAATTATCTTTACCCCATTTTTGATAACTGGAGGCAATATTTCTCTTTGTTGCTAAAAAAGTTTTTAATTTTTTCATCTGGGCAACCCCCAATGCAGCATTGAGATTTGGCATTCTGTAATTGAAACCTATTTCATCGTGATCAAAATGCCACTCATGATTAACTTTGGCAGTAGTGGTTATGTGCCTGAATTTCTCTCCCAGATCTTTTTTCTGAGTCAAAATCATTCCCCCACCTCCGGTTGTAATGATTTTATTTCCATTGAAACTCATAATTCCAATATCAGCTATAGTTCCTGTATGAGTTTTACCAATAAACGTACCAAGAGACTCTGCCGCATCTTCAATTAGAATAATATTGTGGAGATTACATATTTCTCTCAACTCATGAACTCGACCTGCCAAGCCAAAAGTATGCATCACTATGCATGATTTTATTCTTCGATTAGTAAGCTTATTCCAACAGAATCCGTCTTTTCTCATTTCGCAGTGCGAGGATAGGAATTCTTTCAAGCAAATTGGCGATAGACTTAAGGTATCCTTATCAACATCCAGAAAATTTGGAATTGCACCACAATATGTAATTGCATTGGATGTTGCCACAAAGGTTAGCGATTGTGTAATGACTTCGTCATTAATTGAGACTCCAGAGATCTTTAATGCGGTATGCAGTGCAGAAGTACCGTTTACGGTTGCTACAGCATACTTTGACGATGTAAATTTTTTTATCTCGTCTTCAAATATTTTTATTGCTTTCCCCACACTTGAGACGAATGTTGAGTCAATGACATCTTCCAAGTATTTTTTTTCATCATTATCAAAAAATGGTTCATGCAAAGGTAGATTTTCAGAATTTTTATATAATTTCTTAGTGAAATCTACGAGATTCTTATACATTGAAAATATCTGCTTTATATTTGTTTAAGTTCTCTGGTATTAGAAGCCAATCTATCGTTTTCTTTAGCCCTTCATCAATTGCTATTGATGGTTTGTAGGAAACAAGTTCATTGATTTTTTGATTGTCACAAACCAATCTGAAAACTTCGCTATTTTTTGGACGTATCCTTTTTGGATCAGTTTGTATTTCTATATCAGAACCCATTAGTGTTTTAATTTTATTAACCAGATCACCTATGCTTATTTCTGTATTAGAGCCAATATTTACAATCTCACCATTCGCTTTTTCGCACCCACTTAGTAGTAAAAATCCATTGCAAGTATCTGATACAAAATTAAAGTCTCTAGTCGGCGTAAGGTCACCGAGATCTATTTTGCTTAATCCATTTGCGATTTGAGTAATTATTGTTGGAATGATGGCTCTTGAGGACTGCCTTGGTCCGTAAGTATTGAATGGTCTGGCTATTACCAATGGCAATTCGAAACTATTGTAAAAGCTCATAGCCATTGCATCAGCAGAAATTTTACTTGCACTATATGGAGACTGAGCTTGGGTTGGATGTTTTTCATCAATTGGAACATAGTTTGCTGTTCCATAGACTTCACTTGTTGATGTATGAATCATTTGCTCTATTTCATTGTCTAGCGCAGCTTGACAAATATTCATCGTTCCTTTGATATTTGTATCAACATAGCTTTGTGGAGCTAAATATGAGTATGGTATTCCGATCAATGCTGCCAAATGAAAAACAATGTCTTTTCCTTTTGTAATTTTTTTACAAAAATCTGGATCACGGATATCTCCAGAAATTATCTCAATATCATTTTTGCACTCCACTTCTTCAAGCCAACCCCAATCATTGAATGAGTTATACATTGACAAAGCAGTGACATTAAAACCCTCTCTAACCATTAACTCAGTTAGATGCGAGCCAATAAAGCCATCAGCTCCAGTAATAAGTATATTTTTCTTCTTCATAAATTTTTTGTTGTGCGAGTAAGATAATTTCGTTCAAGTAATTATCATTAATCTAAACTTATTGGACTATAATAAACTACAAAACAAGATGAGAAAAAAAATAGTAACAATTCTCTATCAAAAATGAAAATCATTCGCTTTAAAAATAAGGATCTCCATGGCTTTGGAAGACTCAAAGATGGGATTGTAACCCCGCTTAAAGGTGGCAATACTCCTTTTGATTGCGATCTTTCTGAAGACTGCTTTGAAAAAGATATTTGTTTCAAATTAGAAGATTGCCAGCTTTTAACTCCTGTTAATCCATCCAAGGTCATTGGAGTTGCTCTTAATTACCCTGGTGTTTCAAATCAGGAGCCTTCAGAAGAGCCCTTGGTTTTTCTAAAATCAAGTAATGCAGTGGTTAGTTCGGGTACAGATGTTTCATTACCAAGAAGTTTGCCTGCCTGGGGTGAGTCTGAACTTGCAGTTATCATTAAAGATGAAACTAAGAATATCTCTGAAAACCAGAAAGTTGAGGACTGTATTTTAGGTTACTGTGTTGCAAATGATGTAACTTGCGATAATACCCAGAGAAGAGATCATCATCTTGCTATCTCAAAGAGTCAAGATGGTTTCTGTCCAATTGGTAGCTTTATTGAAACCGATTATCAATATGAAAATAAAACGATAAGGGGTTACCAAAATGGTGAATTAATCAGAGAGGGTAATACAATCGAAATGCTATTTGATGTAGAAAAAATTGTTAGATATCTGTCAACTTGTATGACCTTATTTCCAGGAGATATTATTCTTACAGGTGCTCCCTCAAGAGTGAGAGAGAAAATATATCTTTCAAAAGGGGATGCTTACTCAGTTTCTATTGAGGGCCTCGAAGAAATCACTACACAGTTTATTTGATGAAGAAAAGAAAGGAAATAATTGCTTTTGATGTTGATGGTGTGATCTTTGATAGCACTGAAGAGTGCCTTGTCATTGCCTGGAATGCACACCAAGAGCTAATAGGAAAAGATGAAAAAATATCTCACCCGTCAGAAGCAAAGGAAGATTATGATCAAAAATTTAGATCTATAAGAAACTATGTAAGGAGCATGGATGAATATTTGGTCATTTTTTATGGCAACATTTCGGAGAATCCAGACCAAAAAGATTTTGAAAAATGTCTGGACTCAATTGATGATGATCTCAAGAAACTTTATACAAAGTCTTTCTATAATCAAAGAAAGGAATATAAATCACGATCATATGAGCAATGGATAAGATTGCATTATCCTTATGAGAGCATTCTTGAGATTTTGGAGCTATGCAGCAAAAGAAAAGAGCTCTTCATGGTTACAGGAAAAGATAAAGGCTCGGTTAAGGATCTTCTAGATTATTTTGCCTCAGATGTCGTTGTTCAAGAAATCTATGACAAGCATGCAGTGGAAAATAAGTTGATAGCTCTAAAAAAGATAGCTCTAGATTGCAATGTTCAACACAGTGAAATGAAATTTATAGATGACAATGTGACACACCTATTTGAGCCTCAAAAGAATGAATTCAATATAGCTTTGGCTGAATGGGGTTATGCAATGCCCGATCACATTATGGAGGCGAAGAAAAGAAATATTCCAATCTTATCACTAAATGATCTGAAGAATTTTATTGGGCTTTAAAGAAATGATTAATAGCCACTATTTTTTCGCATAAAATATTTTGAAAGAAGAGAAAAAATCTATTGCTTTATTTACAGATTGCCTGTGTTTTGAGAGTTTTTTTTCAGCAGGCCTGCTAAAAGCCATTGGTTCTGATTGGTATTTTACATCTGAGTCAAAAATATTTTTTCCATTTAGAAAAATATTATCGAATTCACTATCAATCAGCTTCAAAAGACTTGATTACACAAGTTATTCAAATACCTTATTTGGAAAGAGCACCCTTTACGAAACTATACAAGAAGAGACGAAAGCAACAATTAGAGAGCTTTTAGCTTCAGATATTTACAGCGGAGAAATAAAAGACTTTTCTGATGATCATAGGCTCAACAGAGAAAAAGCAAATCACTTTCTAACTGTTCATTATTTTCCATATGTTTATCGCTTTATTGAGATTAAAAATATGCTGATTCACCTTGAGAGTAAGAATTCAAAAATTATATTACTTAACTCTCCAATTACTGCTTTTACATCAAATATAGAGAATTTAAATATTGGCAATTATCGAATGATATTTTCAAATTTCTTTGGAATCAAAAATAGGGAGCATTATTTCTATGATTACACCCATGTAATGAAACCATATTTTAGATCTAGGAGAATTTTCTACTTAAAGGAGATACTCAAGACAATATCCTTAATTACTTATTCTGTCTCATTTAGAGGATCTAAAGGTAATAAAAAAGAGCAGAATTGTCTCGGCATCGAAATGCTTCAAAGAAAAATTAACCCAAAAGGCACTAATGATCTCTTTTTTGTGGATAATGAACAGTTGCAAGACTCAGATTGTTGCATAATTGAAGAGAGCATTTACACCTCTTACTACAAGAAAGATTCTTATGATGTAATCAACTCTAGAGACTTCAGTAGACTCAAATTCTTCAATTACAAAGCTCTAATTGGCCAAAGAAGAGAAGGCCAGATTAACAAAGAGTATCAAACTTATTTTTTGTTAAAGATAATTAATTTCAGCTCATTCTTTAAAAAGATTCTATGTTTTTCCCTTTATCTTCTCTATTCATCACCAAATAAGAGACTCAACAGTTTCTTATTGGAAAAGTTTGAATTTGATTCATATATTTGGTCAGAAATCTATAAGAAATTTAATATCAGTGTCGTTTGGACAATGCTTGACGGAGGCTATCAGCAGGTCTCAAAGAGTCAAGCGATAGAAAGAAATGATGGAGTATATTGCGGTTCTCATTGGAGTAACTATCCAATGATACTCGTATTCAATTATAAGCCTTACGATATAATGTTTTCCTGGAGTGAGCATTTCGAGAACCTTTTTTTGAGTGAATTCAGTCACTCAGAGTTTCATCATATAGGTTATACGTCCTCTGATTATTTTGAATACCATAAAGCCACTGCAGCCAAGCTTAGAGATGAATACCCTGGTAAATTAATAATTACATTCAATGACAACATTTTTCATAATGATATCGCAATCTCTGAATCTCACTATGATGATTTCTATTCTCTAGCAATAAGGGCAATTGAGGAAAATGAGGATATAGTAGTTTTTATCAAACCAAAAAGAGTCAGTTTATTTCATGAAAAGATTGAATCCTTTAAGAAACTACAGGTTTATTTAGACTCGGGTAAAGCCAGGCTATTCTCACCAGAGAATGAAAGATCAAAAATTACGCCTGCTGAATTGGCAATGGCATCTGACTTGGTCATCGGGCTTGGAACAAGCACAACAACGCTCGAATCATTCATTTCTGGTACACCAGCAATCAATCTAGATCTATGCAAATTTCCGAATAATGAGTTTTGTGTTAAAGGAATGAACAAAGTTGTGTTTGATGACTCTAATAAGATTATTGACCTGATTAATGAATTTCAAACAACAACAAAGGAATCAATGCACAAAAGACAAGAAGAATATTACAAAATACTTGACCCCTTCCTTGACCGAAAATCTGGTTATAGGGTCGCTAAAAAATTGAAGAATATATTGAATAGAAAGTCTAATTTAGACACACTACAATCATGAAATCTAAGTCTAGTGATTTTATACCTCTTGGTGCGCCTACATTTGGCACGGATGACATAAATGAGGTCATAGATAGCCTTAAAAGTGGTTGGGTTGGAACTGGGCCAAAAGTTGGCCAGTTTGAGCAAGACTTTGGAAACTATGTAGGCTCCCAATCATCACTAGCAACAAATTCGTGTACCGCAGCCCTACATCTCTCTTTGATGTCCATAGGTCTAAAGCCAGGTGACGAGGTGATAACAACGCCCATGACATTTTGTGCAACCGTCAATACCATCATTCATGCTGGTGGTAAACCGATCCTTGCTGATTGCAATAAGGAAGACTTTTGTATCGATCCAGAAAAAGTTTCAGAGAAAATAACAAAAAATACAAAAGCAATACTTCCTGTTCATTTTGCAGGCCATAGTTGTGATATGGAAAATATTATGCAGTTAGCGAACGATCACTCACTCAATGTTATTGAGGATTGTGCACACGCTATTGAAACAACTTATGAAGATAAACATGCTGGTACTTTTGGTGATTTTGGGTGCTTTAGTTTTTATGCTACAAAAAACCTTGTTACAGGCGAGGGAGGCATGTTAATAGCTAAAGATGAGGAAAAACTTCATCAAATCAAAAAAATAGCATTACATGGCATGAGTTTGGATGCATGGGATCGTTTTAGTGAAGGTGGATTTAAGCATTACGATGTCGTTGCTCCTGGATTCAAATACAACATGACTGATATACAGGCTGCCTTGGGCATACATCAGTTGGCAAGAATAGAAGAAAACTGGTTAAAGAGACAAAAAATCTGGAAGCTTTACTCAGAATCTTTTTCTGATTTACCGATTGACCTTCCTTCCAATGAAGCAAAGCTCAATTCAAAACATGCACACCACCTATATACAATACTTATTAGGGATGATGCTCCCGTTAACAGAGATGAATTCATTTTAAGAATGCAGGAAAATAATATTGGAACAGGGGTACATTACAGAAGTATTCCAGGTTTTAGTTATTATCAGGATAATTTTGGCTGGAATCCAGATGATTATCCCAATAGCACTTCAATCGGTAATAGAACAGTCAGTATCCCGCTATCACCTGGCCTAAGTGAAAATGATTTAGATAGGATTGTTGATAAAGTTAATAGCATTCTCAAGTAATGACCTATAAAATCCACCGATAAGTAATCATTTGTACAGAGATCACCAAGTGATAGCAATTCTTGATTGTGAGATGGGTAATCTTCAGTCCGTATTTCATGGAATAGATTCTATGGGGTATGACTGCGAGATAATAAAGAGTACTGAGTTAAATGATGAATACACTCATCTAGTTCTACCTGGTGTTGGGAATTTTCATCAAGTCATGTCATCAAAAAATATAGCTGATATCAAAAATAGAGTACATAAATTTGCTAAAACAGGTAAACCCATTCTTGGAATATGCTTAGGAATGCAGTTATTGTCTGATTGGGGAGAGGAAGGAGGAGGAACAGAGGGATTAGGACTAATAGGAGGTAAGGTACATAGATTATTTGAGAGTAAAATAATTAGACTGCCACATGTAGGGTGGAATTCTGTCAACTTTTTGCATGATCACCCATTATTCTCAGGACTAAAGAACAATCTAGATTTTTACTTCGTACACTCCTATCAATTTATTCCAAAGCATGAAGAATCTATTTATGCGACAACAAACCATGGAAACGATTTCACAAGCATTGTGGCAGAACGCAATATCATTGGAGTTCAATTTCACCCAGAGAAGAGTCAAAGTAATGGCCTCAAGATGTTAGAGAATTTTTGTGCTTGGGACGGCAAATGCTGAAGAAGAGAATTATTCCTATCCAATTGCTAATTAATAATAGGCTCGTTAAAACAATTGAGTTTGGAAAATATAGAGATGTTGGTAATCCAGTTTCAAGCTCAAAGATTTATAATGATAGCGATGCTGATGAATTAATTTTCCTCAATATTAATAGGGAGGAAAGATCTATTGAACCACTTTTAACATTGATAAAAAAGGTTTCGGAGGTTTGCTTTATGCCATTATCCCTCGGAGGAGGAGTTAAGAGTATTGACGATGCATCAAAGCTTATCCAAAATGGAGCCGACAAGATAGTGTTGAATTCAGTAATTTATGATGATTTGGACCTAATAGAGAAAATTGCTTATAAGTTCGGAAATCAAGCAGTTGTAGCTTCTATAGACGTAAGAATGAATGACTCAAGAAATAAATATGATCTATATTCTAATTGCGGAAGAAATATCGAGTCAGTAGATTTAATTGATCACTTAAAGTTAATAGAAAATCAAGGCGCAGGAGAAATATTAATTACCTCAATTGATCAAGATGGAATGATGAAGGGTTATGATAAAAATCTAATTAAAATTGCCGTTGAAAATACAGCTATTCCTATAATTGGCGCAGGCGGAGCTGGTACTTTTGATCACTTGAAGGACGTCTTTCTTCAAACCGATGTGAGTGCTCTTGCATGTGGAAGTCTCTTTAATTTTGGAGATAACAATCCAATAAGAGCAAAGGCTTTTCTAACCAATTACTCAATCCCATTCAAAGTAATTTAGCCATGAAATATGATCCTATAGATAAAATTATTCTTTTTGGTGGATCCCTTACAATAGTCGGACTTGCACACTGGCTTAAGAATGAATCTATAGATGTTAAAATTTATACTTCTAAAAGGCATTCTATTGAAAGGCTTACCGATGATGAAAACCTTGAAGAACTCATTAATGAAATTGGTGTGCCTTATGTAATTACAGAGGATATTAATCTCGAAGATTCTTTAATTAATGAAATTACATCAAATACTATGGGTATAGGCATTGGCGAAGCTTGGTCATTTGATTCAAAAATTATTGATGCTTTTAAGGGCAAGCTACTTGATTTTATGGGTATACCTCTCCCAAGATATAGAGGTGGAGCCCACTATACTTGGATGATTCTAGCCAATGAGAAAAATAATGGCATGAGATTACAAGTCATCAATGAACATATGGTTCAGGGTGTATTTGATTCGGGTGAAATTGTTTATAGCATTGATTACCAAATGAAGGAATCGGATGTCAAACCATCAAATTACTTTGAAAGAGAGGTTAATGAGAGCATAGAGTTTTTAAAATCTTTTCTTCTTGAGGCAAGAGGAGGTAAAGAATTTGACTTAAAAACTGTTGATGAGTCAGAATCCTTATATTTTCCTAGACTATATACAGATATTCATGCATGGATTGATTGGCGAAGATGGGATGCTGATGATATTGAAAGGTTTATAAGAGCATTTGATGATCCATATATGGGAGCAAGGACAACTTTGGGCGGTAAATATTTGAGGTTAAAGGATGTCGAGCTAATATCTGATTCAACTAATTATCATCCTTTTCAATCAGGACTGATTGTTAGGAAATATAATAATCAGGCGATGATCTCTTGCAAAGGCGGGATTATTGCTGTTAGCAAGATTATTGATGATGAAGGTAATAATCATATGGATTCTATTGTTATTGGAGATAGATTCTTCACTCCAGAAGATACAATTGAAAAAGCACTCAATTATACTGCAGTATATGATTCAAAAGGTCTAAAGGATTAGGAATATAGTGAATCAAATTAAAAAGAAAAATTTAAAAGCAAACTCTATAGAGTTAAGGCCTCTATCAGAAAATGACTATTCTGATGAGTATTTGATGTGGTTAGAAAATGAAGAAATCAATAGATATCTTGAGACTAGATGGGAAGAACAAACCGAACAAAAAATAAGATCTTTTCTTAGATCAATGGAATCAAGTGAGAATAATATCTTATATGGAATGATCCTTGATCAAAAGCATATTGGCAATATAAAGATAGGTCCTATAAATTGGAATCATATGGCTGCAGATGTCGGCTATTTCATTGGATCAAGAGATGCTTGGGGTAAGGGTTTGGCAACAGAGGCAGTTCGAAGAGTAACCGAGTTCGCGTTTGAGGAATTAAAATTAAACAAATGCAATGCTGGTGTTTATTCTGGTAATCCAGGGAGCATTAGAGTGCTTGAAAAGGCAGGATATACTCTTGAGGGTTGTCAGAGAAGTGAGTGCATGGGCCCTGATGGTTGGGAAGATCATCTCTTATATGGTTGTCTTAGGAAGGAATTTAGTTGATATCAGGTGATTATGAAAGATAGAGCAAAAAGAATGAGAGATTTACTCAACGAAATAAATCCTTTGCAAAGGATGCTCAATTCACCTGGACTTGACAAAACATTCGAAATTTTCAAAAGGGAATTCCCAGATGCGGTAATACATGAATACCCAGCAGGAATGGAAAGGGAAGATTGGATTGTACCTAGGAGCTGGGAGGTTATAAGCGGAGTAATGAAGGATAAAGCAGGTAATGTAATAGCCTCAACAGAAGAGTGCGAGCTTTTTGTTGCTCCCTATAGTGAGCCAATAGATGGATGGTTTACAAAAGAAGAAATTGAAAAACGCTTAATGACTAGAGAGGACGTACCTGATTATTTTCTACTTCAGCATAGAAATACTTATGATTATCAGCTCAATGACTGGGGTATTACACTGCCTTTCAACCGATGGTCTGCGCTTAAAGATGATGAATATTACATCAACATCGATGTCAAATGGGGTGATGGAAGTATGAAAGTAGGCGAATATATTCTTCCAGGTAAAAGGGATGACATACTTTGCATTTGTGCTCACATAGATGAAAGATGCAATGATGATCTAAGTGGTTGCATATTAGGCATGGAAATTATGAAAGGCTTAGAACAGATTGAAGATAGAGAATTTACCTATCAACTTTTATGGGTTCCAGAAATGTTTGGTCCTATTTTTTATGCAAATGAAAATCCAGATATCATTGAAAAGACTTTTGGGATGTTGAATTTAGAAGCTGTAGGAGCAGGAGATGAGTGGTGCCTTAAAAAAGCATGGAAACCTGATACAAGATTAGAAAGAATATTAAGAAATGCTATGAGAGCAACCGGCTTACCATTCAACGAGCTAGAATTTTTCGAGGGATATGTAAATGATGAGAAGGTGTATGCTTGGCCAAAGATTGATGTTCAAGGTGTTGCAATACAGAGATATCCCTTTGCTGAGTATCACACAAGTGGAGATACGGTCGACTTAATAGAGGATAAATTAATGTTAGAGTCGCTTGAATTTTCAGAGAGATTCATCAGTATCTTAGAAAATGACTATATTCCATATTATCCAGATAAGCTTCCTCCATGGCTTACTAGAAGAAAGCTTTATTTTGATTCAAAAATGGATCCTGAGAATCACAATAAATATAATAATCATCTACTTTATAATGTTGATGGTGAGAAATCTGTGATGGATTTATCAGAAAAGGCAGATCTCAAATTTGAAGTTTCATTATCATATTTGGAGCAGTTGCACGAGTCAGGTGTTATTGAAAAAAGAAAGTTGACCTATAAAGAATAAAGTCAATTAGAGGTAAAAATGCAAAAATGTAATAACTGTCATCTCCCCGAAACTTATGAAACTTTTCAATTTAATAAACAAGGAGTTTGCAATGTTTGTGTACAGCATGAAACTAAGCATGAGGTAATTGATTGGGATAAAAGAATGGAGGCCTTTGAAGAGCTTGTGGAGCAATTCAGGGGTAAGGGAGACTATGATTGCATCGTTCCATTTAGTGGCGGTAAAGATTCAACATACATCTTATATAAGATCATTACTCAGCATAAGCTAAAACCACTCGTTGTCTCTTGGGATCATGGTTTTTATAGGGAAGGCCACATGAGGAATGTAGAAAGGACCTTGAAGATTCTCGGAGCCGATTATCATGTCTTTAGACCAAATATGAAGGTTGTAGGAAAACTCATGTTGGAATCTTTAAAAAGAAAGGGCGACTTCTGTTGGCATTGTCATTCTGGTGTTTTTGCTTACCCAATGCAGATAGCTGTTAAGTTCAATATACCTTTGCTGATATGGGGAGAATCCACAGCTGAATATACAGGTTATTATGATTTTGATGAGGATGAATGGGAAGAACAGGACGAGGAAGCATTCAATCGGCATGTGAATTTAGGTATTAATGCTGAGGACATGCTGGAGTTTCTTCCAGATTTAACAGAAAGAGATCTGAGGCCTTATGAGTATCCAAAGTTAAGAGATCTAAAAAGAATTGGATATAAGAGCCTTCTTTATGGCACTTTCATTAAATGGGATCCATGGGAGCAAACTAAAGTTATTCAAGAGGAATTAGGTTGGGAAAAGGATGAAGTTGAAGGATTGCCTGAAGAATTTCATTTTGAGAAGCTCGAATGTAGGGTAAATGGAATAAGAGATTGGTTGAAATATATAAAAAGAGGTTTTGGAAGAACCGGGCAATCTGTAGCACGTGAGATTAGAAATGGTCGCATGACAAGTGATGAGGCTATTAAGTTAATAGAGGAATATGAGGGAAGAAGGCCAGAAAGTTTGGACTATTTCTTGAAGATCCTTAACATCACAGAAAAAGAATTTATGGAAATTGCACTTGAGCACCAAATTTCTCCATGGGAGTATGATGAGTCTAAGGTTACTAGGGGCAAAAAGATCCATGATCAAGATAAATGGGAAGATACTCCTATTGTCGACTAAATAAGATTATCAATTTGGAAAAAATTTGAAGTATTGCACTAAATGTCTTTTACCTGAGACACATGAAACAATAGAATTTGATCATGAGGGGGTTTGCAATATTTGTAGAAATCATGAATTCAAAAAGGAAAAGATTGATTGGGGCAAGAAAAGAGAAGATTTTCTCAATATTATTCAGGAATATAGGGGTAAATATGCCTATGATTGCATTGTTCCTTTCAGTGGCGGAAAAGATAGCACATATACTTTATACCAGTTAGTAAAAGAGTTTGATTTAAAATGTCTGGTTGTATCTTTCGATCATGGATTTTATCGGCAAACTCTAATTGAAAATAACAAAAGAGTTTTCAAGACCCTTGGTGTTGACAGCATGGTTTATAAGCCCAACTGGCTAACCGTAAGAAAGTTAATGCTAGAATCCTTGTTAAGAAAGGGAGACTTTTGTTGGCACTGTCATTCAGGAATATTTGCCTACCCAATGCAGGTAGCAATTAGTCACAATGTTCCTCTTGTTATTTGGGGTGAGCCTCAAGCGGAATATACAGCTTATTATTCATATGAAGATACTCTGAATGAGACTGAAGAAGTTGATGAAAAAAGGTTTAACCGATTTGTCAACCTAGGAATAACAGCCGATGACATGATAGGCATGTTAGATGATGATGACATTGATCCAAGAGACATGGATCCATTCAAATACCCTAAGCTAAGAGATCTTAAAAGAATTAATTATCGTTCAATATGTTTGGGAAGTTACATTCCATGGGATGTTAAAAAGCAAGTCGAATTAATTAAGAAAGAATTAGGATGGAAGGAAGATTTAAATGCAGGGATACCACCAGAGTATGGATATGAAAAGATAGAGTGTCAGATGCAAGGCATAAGAGACTATTTGAAATATATAAAAAGAGGTTACGGTCGGACAACTCATCTTACTACCATCGATATACGCAATAATAGAATTAAAAGACAAGCAGCAGCAGAATTAGTGGAAAAATATGATGGAAAAAGACCAGAAAGCTTAGATCATTTTCTAGACATGCTTTCACTTACAGAAGATGAATTTAATAAAATTGCACTTCAGCATACTGTGCCACCTCATATTACTGACTTTGAAAATATTGAAACTGGTCAAATGCTTCCAGATCGTCCAGACTGGGATAACACAGCCAAACTTGATAGGGAATATACCCTCGGCAAGATGAAAGAACTGATTAAAGCTGTAAAATAGGTATCCGTAAAAAAATGTCTACTAGGACTGAATACATCCTTCAAAAGAATCTTACTATATGAAAATTTTATTAGAGTTAGCAAACCGAAATGCTGAGGTTTACCTGAGCCTTTGTATGGCTTTAAAGAGAAAATACCCTGATTTAGAATTTGCCTGTTTCTCAAGAGATATGTCTACCACTAAAATATTTGAAGACTCTAAAGATCTAAGATTCAGTATTTATGATCCATATACTAAAAAAAATCAAACATATAGCCACCACGATGAAGATATTGAACTTATAAGAAAATACGAGGACTTTTCTGGCCTTACGATTTGGAAGATGATTGCAGCAGATAGGTTAATTGGATGGAATGATCATATCGGAAATTACCCAACCTACATAAATAAAAATCTTAGAAGTGATCACGAGTATGTGATTGCAAAAGTTGCAAATGAAATCAGAGGGATTTCAAGAATGTTTAATGACTTTGAGCCGGATATCTTCATCCCTGCCCAAAAAATGGGAGGTATTAGTGTTTTTATACTTGAGGGCATGTGCAAAGCATCGGGCGTTCACTATCTAATTCAAGATATTTCTCGAATATCGAATCTTCATAGAATTACCGAAAATGCAATGATGCAGTCACCAGAGGTAAATAAGGACTATGAATCATTGATGAAAAAGAATGATATTGAAAGTTGCTCAGAAGGTAAGAAGTTGCACGATGACATTAAGAATGATTTTTCAAATCTGGGCAATTTTGATACTGATTATCTAGAAACATATGGCTTGTTTGAGATTAATAATTGGACGGATGGTCTGCGTCTTTTTT
>PAWF01000049.1 GCA_002714015.1 Gammaproteobacteria bacterium
GGATAAGTAATTAAATTTATATATAATCTTTTTACATGTCAGATTTACATTTTTGGGGAGAGTGCAAAAAAACTCTTGAGAAAGACCTTACGGTAGAGGAATATTCTACCTGGATTGCGCCTTTGTTGCTAGAAGAGAATAATGGCTCAAACCCTTTATCATACAGTGTTTTAGCCCCAAACAAGTTCATTTCTGACTGGGTGGAGGATAATTATGGCTCAACCATCAGGGAGAGGCTCTCTGCAATAACAAGCAACAGAGAGCTCAACTTACAATTTGAATCCTGCGCAGATTATAAAAAAGAGGGAGAGGAAAAGGTTGAGGCCACGCCCCTTAGTAAAACAAAACCCAACCTTAACATTCATAAAAAAAGCAACTTAATACCGGAATTTACTTTTGACTCTTTTGTTGAGGGAAAGTCTAATCACATAGCGCTTGCAGCATCACGACAAATAGGAGGGGGTTTAAAAAACTCATACAATCCTTTGTTTATATACGGAGGAGTGGGCCTTGGTAAAACGCACCTCATGCACGCTGTAGGTAATGAGCTTCTAGACAGCGATCCCAATAAAAAAATAGCATATGTGCATTCAGAGAGGTTCGTGAGTGATATGGTAAAATCACTACAATTGGGTGCAATTAGTGAATTTAAACAATATTATCGTTCTCTAGATGCTCTTTTAATTGACGATATACAGTTTTTTGCAAAAAAAGAGCAATCACAAGAAGAACTGTTTCATACCTTTAACTCCTTGCTTGAAAGAGGAAGTCAAATGATCTTAACTTGCGACAGATATCCAAAAGAAATAGATGGGCTTGAAGATAGATTAAAGTCGAGGCTGGGTTGGGGTTTGCCCGTAGTAATTGAACCACCTGAGCTAGAAACCAGGGTTGCAATTCTTTTAACTAAGGCTGCTTCTATGGGTCATGACCTAGACGAAGAATCGGCATTCTTTATAGCGCAGAAGATAAGATCCAATGTAAGAGAGTTAGAGGGTGCTCTTAAGAGGGTAGTTGCAAACTCTAATTTTACAGGAAGACCAATAACAGTGGAGACAATTAAAGATTCACTTAAAGATTTACTCGCTATACAAGCAAGGCAGGTGAGTGTTGAAAACATCCAAAAGACTACAGCTGAATATTACAATATCAAGTTAAGTGATTTGATGTCAAAGAGAAGAAGTAGATCTGTGGCTAGGCCAAGACAAATGGCAATGTTTTTATCAAAAGAGCTTACTAATTTCAGCTTGCCAGAAATTGGGGATTCCTTCGGGGGAAGAGACCACACAACAGTAATACATGCCTGTAAAAAAATTAAAGAGCTTCGAGAGGCNAATCTAGACATAGAGGAAGATTATAGGAANCTTTTAAGGGTTTTAACTATATAATTAAAAATATTANAATGAAGTTCACGGCAGAAAAATCCCAAATAGTTGATTCTTTACAGAATGCAGCGGCNGTTGCTGAAAGAAGACAAACCATTCCGATATTAGCTAACTTGCGTCTGAAAACTTCTTCTGGAAAGCTTGAAGTAACAGCAACAGACTTAGAAATTCAAATCAAATCCTATTCAGAGCTCTTGAAGGTTGAGGAGGAGGGAGAAACAACTGTTTCTGCAAGAAAAATGTCAGAATTATGTAGATCTTTACCAGATGGAGAAAATGTAGAATTTAAGCTAAATGAAGGAAAACTTACTGTTAGCTCAAAAAACTTTAACGGCGACTTTGCAACAATTTCGGCTGATGACTTCCCTGAATTGGAGGTTAATGAAGAACAAGATACAGCAGATATACCGTCTGATGCGTTAAAAAGAATACTTACCAAAACCTCTTTTTCAATGGCATCTCAAGACGTACGCTACTATCTAAATGGACTGCTTTTAGAGCTGTCAGGGGGAACTCTGAAGGGGGTGGCCACTGATGGTCATAGGCTTGCTCTTTCTTCTACAACCACAAAAGAAAAGGGCCTAGAAATGAGCAATATCTTACCCAGGAAGGCTGTTTTAGAGCTTGCTAAATTACTTCCACCTGATGATTCGTCTGTACAAATACTTATAGGACCAACACACATAGGAGTTAATACAGATAATTTATGTTTTTCTTCAAAACTTATTGATGGCAAATATCCTGATTATGAAAAAGTATTTCCTTCAGGCGAACCTCTTCCTTTGTTGATTGGGAAAGAAACGCTCCAATCTGCACTATCCAGGGCTTCTGTTTTGTCGAATGAAAAATACAGAGGAGTGAGGTTTGAGTTGTCAAAAAGNTCTCTAAGGTTAACAGCTAACAACCCTGAGCAAGAATCAGCAGAAGAGGTTCTGGACGTTGACTANGATGGAGCGGACCTTGAAGTTGGATTCAATATTGGATACTTAATTGATGTGTTGAGTGTTCTTGAAGAAGAGAGCGTAAAATTTGAATTTTATGGAGAAGATTCAAGCTGCGTAATCAAAGAACCAAGCTCTGAGGAAGAGGTTTACGTTATCATGCCAATGAGGCTTTAATGCCTATTAACAGAGTCTATCTTGAAAATTTTAGACTTTTTCAAAAAAAAGATCTAATTCTTTCAGACGATAAAAACTTTATACAGGGGCCTAATGGATCTGGCAAAACTTCTATTTTAGAGTCTATTGAGATTTTGGTTAATAGCAGATCTTTTAGGACCCAGCAAACAAAAGATTGCATTCAACATAATACAAATTCTTTTAAAGCTTCAATAAAGGGTTCTTGTATTAATCAAGAAATATACCTAAAAGGTACAAATAGCAGAAATGGAAGATTAAGCTTTTCTAGAAAGCTTAATGAAAAGACTGCAAAAAAAGGATCTTTGTTTTTTCTACAAACAGTGTTGGCAAAGAATCTGCGCATGATAGAGGGCGAACCAGATTTGAGAAGAGACCACTTAAACAGCCTTATGTTTCACGTGAAACCATCTTCATACAAGACTTACCTGTCTTATAATAAAATTCTAAAACAAAGAAATAAAGCCCTTAAATCTAAACTTGGACAGTCACAAATTTCAAGCTGGTCTAAACAGTTAGCAAAGATAGGAGTAAATTTAAGCAAAGATCAGTATGATTTTTTTAATTACTTTAGAAGTTTTTTATTAGAAGAACTAAATACATCAGAAGAGAATAAAAAATTTAAATTTTTAGAAAAACCAGATGTTAGGTTTTCTAAAGGGTGGGAGCGTTCAAAATCATTCCAAAACTCATTAGATGAATCGATTGAAAAAGACATTACTCTTGGCTTTACTAGCCAGGGTCCACATAGAATGGACTATGAGTTCTATATAAAAGGAAAAAAGGCATCATCAGTTTTATCTAGAGGTCAACTTAAGATATTGATTTTATTAGTTTTTTTATTAAATAATAGCCTAATAAATTCATCTACGAAGAGTGAAACTATTTTACTTATTGATGATTTAGGGTCTGAATTAGATGCGGATAATTTACAACTAATTCTTGGACATATTTCTAAGGCGCCTAATCAAATTATTTTGACAGGTATCCAAGGTGAGGACTTAGAAAAAATAGTCTCAAAATTTAGTAATTTTAAAAGGATAAATTTATAAATTTATATTAAAATAGATAGATGCCGGCAAAGAAAAAAGCAGCTAAACCTTCAACTAAAAAAACCCAAAAAAAAGCACCCAAAAAATTAGCCCCTAGTTCTACTAAAACTCAAAAAAAGAAAAAATCAGAGAGTTCTTATGACTCATCCAGCATAACTGTATTAAAGGGGCTGGAAGCGGTTAAAAAAAGACCCGGAATGTACATAGGCGATACAGATGACGGTACGGGACTGCATCATATGGTTTACGAGGTGGTAGATAATTCCATTGACGAAGCTTTGGCTGGGCATTGCGATGAAATAACTGTGAAAATTCTTTCAGATGATAGCGTAACAGTAATAGATAATGGAAGGGGCATACCAACAGATAAGCATGAAGAGGGGGTATCTGCAGCAGAAGTTATTATGACTAAGCTTCACGCAGGAGGAAAATTTGACGATAACTCTTATAAAGTTTCTGGTGGCTTACATGGTGTAGGAGTCTCTGTAGTAAACGCCCTTTCTGAAGAACTAAAGCTGACCATACACAGGGGCGGAAAGATACATGAACAAACTTATTCAAACGGAACGCCGACTAGCAAGTTGAAAATAGTTGGTAAAACAGATTCGACAGGAACAGAGGTCATGTTTGTTCCGTCAGAAACTACCTTTTCTAACATACTCTTTGATTACGAGACATTGGAAGCCAGGCTAAGGGAACTTTCTTTCTTAAATTCAGGTTTAAAAATAAATCTTATAGATGAAAGGACCTCTAAGAAAAAAGAATTTTTACACAAAGGCGGATTAGCGGAATTTGTAGAATTTTTAAATAAAAAAAGGACAACAGTTAATTCCATATTTCATTTTGTTAAAGAGGCCAAGGATGGCATTACTATCGAGGTTTCTTTGCAGTGGAACGACGGGTATCAAGAAAATATCCAGTGCTACACAAATAATATCAAACAAAGGGATGGAGGAACCCATCTTGTGGGATTTAGGACGGCATTGACCAGAACCCTCAATAATTATATGGACAGAGAAGGGATGAACAATAAGGAAAAAGTATCTACTTCCGGAGACGATGCAAGAGAAGGTTTGGTAGCTATCGTTTCTGTAAAAGTCCCTGATCCTAAATTTTCTTCTCAAACAAAAGATAAACTAGTTTCCTCAGAAGTAAGGCCAGTCGTTGAACAAGAGGTGTACAAAGCACTTTCAGAATTCTTGCTTGAAAATCCAACGGAGGCCAAGCTTATAGCAACAAAAATAATAGAAGCCGCACGCGCAAGAGAGGCAGCAAGAAAAGCTAGAGAGCTAACAAGAAGGAAGGGCGCTTTTGAAGGAGGAGGGTTGCCAGGAAAGCTTTCAGATTGTCAGGAAAAAGATCCAGCAAAAAGTGAAATTTATTTAGTTGAGGGAGAGTCTGCTGGAGGATCGGCGAAACAAGGAAGAGACAGGCATTTCCAGGCCATACTTCCTTTAAAAGGAAAAATACTCAATGTAGAAAAAGCTCGTTTGGACAAAGTGCTTTCATCAGAAGAAATTATTATTCTAATAACTGCTCTAGGCTGTGGAATCAAGGGCGAGGATTGGCAAGAAGAAAAGCTTAGATATCACAGAATTATAATAATGACAGATGCAGATGTTGATGGATCTCATATACGCACTTTGTTACTTACTTTGTTCTATAGACAAATGCCTGAGCTTATAGAAAAGGGTTATATATACATTGCACAGCCCCCTCTCTATAAACTAAAAAAGGGTAAACAGGAAACTTATGTAAAGGATGATGCAGAACTAAGGGAATTGTTGGTAGCGGAGATACTGGATGATGCCCACCTAGTCCTTAATAAAAAAGGTGAATCAATTAGCGGAGAGGCTCTTGGAAAATTTATTTCGCAACATGAAAAAATCCAATTATTAGTTAATGGCTTAACCCATAGCTATCCAATTGANTTGCTGGAGAGCATTAAGCACGTAGAAATATTGAGTGGGTTAGAAAAAGAAAAAGAAATTAAGAAGTGGTGTAAGTCTATAGAAAACTACTTGAATAAAAATGCAGAACAGGGCTCTGAATGGTCAGTAGTGGCCAAAGCGAATGAAGACGGGAGTGTGATAGAACCAAATGTAAGCTTAATAAAACATGGCACATCTTCTAATTGGATATTAAACAAATCTTTCTTTAGATCCAAAGCTTATAAAGATATTGCAGCCCATGGAGCAGACATGGTCGAACTGTTCAACAAAGACAGTTATTTTGAAATNAATTCTAAGAAGATACCTGTAGAAAATTTTGCTAATGCACTTGAAGAAATATTAACAATATCTGAACGGTCCTTTACTAAATCAAGATATAAAGGTCTGGGTGAAATGAACGCAGATCAGCTATGGGACACTACTATGAATCCAGATATGCGAATACTGGGTCAAGTGAGTATAGAGGATGCCCAAGCTGCAGACGACTTGTTTCATGCGCTGATGGGCGATGAAGTAGAACCAAGAAGGGACTTTATTGACGAGAATGCGAAACTTGTTGTTAATCTTGACGTTTAATTTAAGAGTTTAATTTTTTTTCAGTCCAAGCCCTAACNTCTTCAGCAGATTTTCTTGAATCAACAACATTAATTGGGCTCCCTATAGTAAGCTTTATTACCCCCGAATGTTTGATGAATTTATGAGCAGGCCAGCAATCTCCAGAGTTGTGGCAAATTGGTAAAACTTGAACATTATTCCTTTTAGCTAGCTCAAAACTGCTTCTGGCATAAGTTCCCACTTTCCCGGCCTCTACTCGCGTTCCTTCGGGAAATAGCAAGACAAACAAACCTGACTTAAGTCTATTTGAACCTTCGTGCAGCGTTTGAACAATAGCTTCTTTGGGCTTACTTCTATTGATTGCAATGGGATCTAATAAACTCATAGCCCACCCCCAAAAGGGAATGTAAAGAAGTTCTCGCTTAAGCAATGTGCAAAGGGGGTGAAAGAGATATTGCATAGAAAATGTTTCCCACTGACCCTGGTGGTTAGAAACAATNACACAGGGTTTAGTTGGTATGTTTTCTTGACCCTGAACTACCAATTTTATATTGCATGTGACATAAAGAAACCAATTTGCAAATTTAGGCCAGATAGAGAAAAACTTCAAACGGTTCTTTAGAGACATGAAGGGCCCAAACAGACAGGCCAATAAACTTGCTAGGATGCCTGATCCAATATATCCAATATAAAAAATAGAAGATCTGAAGTAAGCCATTTAGATTTAGTGCTTAAGGATGTAATTAACGGCAAGTTTTAGGTCCTCAAAACAATGTTCTTNAGGAGGGCTATTCTCTGTTCCATAAACCTTTTCTCCATAACCGCCTTTTTTTATTAACAAGGGGATACATCCAAAATTCCTTCCGGCCAATATGTCAGATTCCTTATCTCCAACGAAATATTTATTTTTCAAGGAGACGTTTAATGCATTTTCAATTTCGTGTAATAGACCTAATTCTGGTTTTCTACACTTACATCTAGATTCAGGCATATGCGGGCAATAGGCTATATAGTTTATTTGCCCTCCAAATTCTCCAAGCAGTATAGACATATGGTCATGAATCCTTTTAAGCTCGTCCNCGGTAATTATTTCCTTTTCAATGCACGCTTGGTTNGTGGCAATTGCAACTTTATAACCGTTTGCCGTTAGCTCGCCTATAGCCTCTAAACTTCCTTCAATAGCCTCAAACTCTTCTGGACTAGTGACATAAGTCATTAGATCAACATTGATAACCCCGTCTCTGTCTAGTATGACTATTTTGTCTTCCTTCAAAACCGTTGTTCTAATTATTTATAGTGTTCTTGAAATATTCAGAAACAGCAACTATATCTAACCTGCTTTGTTCCATAGTGTCTCTATCCCTGATGGTTATAGTTTCGTTTTCTAGAGATTCAAAGTCTACTGTTATACATATAGGGGTTCCTATTTCATCATGACGCCTATAGCTTTTACCTATATTTCCTGAATTCTCCAGCAAAACTCTCCCTAAACCCAAGCCCTGGAGGGTATTTTTTATTTCTTTAGCTTTATTTACTAAGTCCTTATTATTCCTTTTTAAAGGTATAATCGCTGCTTTAATTGGCGAAAGATGTGGTTTTAAGGACAAGACAGTCCTTTCCTTGCCATTTTCAAGCTCTTCAACTTTGTAGGCTTCATTAAGAATAGCCAAAACGCCTCTTTCAACACCTGCAGCAGGCTCAATTACATAAGGAACCACCCATTCTTTTGTTTCAGGATCCTGAACTGCAAGCTTGGCATTAGATTTTGTGTTTTTTTCAACTTTAGCTGTTATGCCTAGCTTTGACTGATCTCTAGAGTGAGAACCCAAATCAAAGTCTGTTCTATTTGCGATGCCTTCAAGCTCTTCTAAGCCATGCGGATATTTGTACATGATATCTATCGTAGCTTTCGAATAATGAGCCAATTCAGCTTTAGGGACGTCTAGTAACTCTAGGCTTTTTCTGTTTATTCCTTGTTTCTCCCACCATGCAACCCTTAAGTCTGTCCAAGTTTTGTGCCATTTTTCATCTTCTCCNGGCACAACAAAGAACTCCATTTCCATCTGCTCTAGTTCCCTAACCCTAAATATGAAGTTTCTAGGAGTGATTTCATTTCTAAATGCTTTACCAATTTGTGCTATTCCAAAAGGGAGATGGTGTGGTGTGGAGTCAAGGACATTTTTAAAGTTAGTAAATATTTGTTGTGCAGTTTCTGGCCTTAAATAGGCAAATGAAGTTCCATCTTCTACAGGACCAACATTTGTTTTGAACATCAAATTGAATGGCCTTGGATCAGTTAAATCACTCGATCCACATTCAGGGCATTTTCCATCTTGTATATGATCTGCCCTTATTCTTGCATTGCAATTTCTGCAATCTACGAGCGGGTCAGAAAAGGTTTCTTCATGACCAGATTGCTTTAATACCAGTGGGTTGGTTAATATGGATGAATCTATACCTTCAATATCATCTCTTTCATAGACCATTGCATTCCACCAAGACCGTTTTAAGTTATTTTTTAGCTCAACCCCTAGAGGTCCATAATCATAAACGCCCTGTAGCCCTCCATAGATTTCATTAGTTTGAAAAATAAAGCCCCTCCTTTTACAAAGGGCAACTAATTTATCCATTGACTCTGCTGCCATAATAACTTTATTAGTAAGTACTTACTTCCATTAAAATGCTTTAATTATAAAGGTTTTCAATGCCTGCTCTCCTATATTTTTTATATTCCCAGGCGTATTGTTCAGGTGCAAGCATTATACATTTTTCTAGTTCCTTATTCATTGTATCAACGCCAAGTTTAATTGTATGAGGCATTTCTAGTTTCTGGCTAAATAGGATTTTAAACCCTTTGGCGCCTTCTTCTCTTACACAAACCATGGAGTGCACCTTTGCATCAGTTTTGATAGATAATTTAGAAAGCAAGGACATAGAGAGACACTCTTGGCCAAAGAATTTTGACACCTCTCCTCCCGACAATAATGGAACTTGGTCAGATGCAATTGCTACTACTTTGCCACTACGCAAATAGTTAAGTAAATTTTTTACACCCGACATATTTACATCTGCCATACCAACACCCATTTTTTTTCTTGCAACTTCAACAAAACTATTTAGATATTTATTTTTAGCTTTTGAGAAGGGCACTAAACAATCAATTTCATTTCCGAGAAAATTAAGAATAATTTCTATGTTAGCTTGATGAGGAGTAAATAAAATTACGCCTCCCCCTTTATTAATTGACTCCAATACGTTGTGGAATCCTTCAACTTCAATAGATGAAGGTAAAGGTTTTCCGGGTAGAGTTATCCAAACATAACCAGCTTCAAAAAAAGTTTTACTGGTCTCTACAAGGCTCTTTTTACATAAATTATTAATTTCTATTTCAGATAAATTTGGAAAGGCTAGATTTAGATTAGTTAAAGTAATACTCTTATGCCTATTGGGAATTATATTTAAGATCCCTCCCGTCACTCTTCCCAAGCATTGGATAAGCCAAAGTGGTAAAAGGGCCAATATATAAAGAAGGGGCTTAATAAAGAGAAAATAAAGCAACATTTGTTTCTTTTAGTTTCTCCAAAATGCAGGAGTGAACAATAAAAGAAGCGTAAATATCTCTAATCTTCCAAGCAGCATGGCTAAACATAAGCCTAACTTAGAGGCATCATTCAATTCCTTGTAGTTGTTTGCTACATCACCTAAACCTGGCCCAAGATTATTTAAAGTTGCTCCCACAGCTGAAAAGGAAGTTAAAAAGTCATTATTTTGCGAAAGTAAAAACATTAAAAGTACAATAAAAACAGCAACATAAATAGAAAAGAAACCCCAAACAGACTCAGATACTCTTGGATCTAAAGATTTTCTACCTAATTTTATACTAACGACTGCATTGGGGTGAATTAGTTTAGTAATCTCTCCTATTCCTTGCCTTATAAGAATTAAAGCCCTTATNACCTTTATACCTCCNCCAGTGGAACCTGCACAAGCACCTATGAAAGCAACAGTTAGAAGCATTATAGGAACAAATAAAGGCCAGTTCGAGTAATTTGACGTCAAATATCCTGTAGTAGTACCAATAGAAACTGCTTGAAATATACTATCTGTAAATAAATATGTGGAATTTTCAGAGCTTAAATATAAGGTTATATAGGTTATTAGCCCTGTAGAAATTAATATTGATAGGTATAATTTAACCTCAGAATCGTAAAAGTAATGTAAACCCCTTCTTTTTGTCCAAGCTATATAGTGCAAAGCAAAGTTAATACCCGATATAACCATAAACACCACAGCTGTCCATCTTAATTCGGTTTGTTCAAAGTGTGCAAAGTTTGCATCATAGGTAGAAAATCCTCCAATAGAAATTGTTGAAAATGCATGACAGACTGCATCAAACCAAGACATACCAAAGAATTTATATAAAGATGCACATGCTATGGTGATAGTTAGGTATACGAACCAAAGTGCTTTTGCTGTTTCCGTTATTCTGGGTGTAAGTTTCGCATCTTTCATTGGCCCTGGAGTTTCTGCCTTATAAAGCTGCATGCCTCCAACTCCTAAAAGTGGCAAAACTGCTACAGCCAAGACTATAATTCCCATGCCCCCTAACCATTGAAGGAATTGTCTATAAAACAGCAAAGATCTTGACATGTCATCTAATCCCACAAAAACTGTAGCGCCCGTTGTAGTCAGCCCAGAAATTGATTCAAATAAAGCATCTATGTAGTTAACATCTTCTATATTTGCTAAAAAGAATGGAATTGATCCGAAAACACCTAAAACTGTCCAGAAAAATATAGTTATAATGAAACCATCCTTTGTTCTTAAATCTCCTTCTCTATCTTTAGCTAAGAAGCTCATTAAAAACCCTATCAAAAAGGTTATAAAGCCAGTATATATAAACACATATACANATTCTGTTTCTTCTAAAAAATATGCCAAAAAGCCNGGTAGTATATGGGCCAAGCTAAAGAACATCAAAAGATATCCTAGTATTTTAGAGGTGTAGGGTAGTGGCATTAGAAATTTATTTAGGTGCGAAGGTTTCTTTTACTTGCTTAATAGCATTTTTATCTGTTAAAAAGAGTATAACGTGGTCGTTTTCTCTTAAATGTACGTGATCATGCGCTATCTTCCCTTTATCATTTCTTATTAACGCACCAATAGTTACACCTTCTGGTAAGCTGATTTCTCCAAGCTCTTTTCCTATACTGCTTTGTTTTCCAGATTTAGATTCTTGTGCAATGGCTTCTATAGCTTCAGCGGCTCCTCTTCTAAGTGAGTGAACCCTTACTACGTCTTTTCCCTCTATTTCAGCAAGGAATGTACCAATTGTTATTTGAGAAGGGGCCACAGCTATATCAATGCCTTTCGTTTGTACAAGGTCAACATAAGCAGGGTTATTTATAAGGGCTACTGTTTTATGGGCGCCCATTTCTTTTGCAAGAAGACATGACATCACGTTGGCTTCATCATCATTGGTGACTGCTACAAATACATCATGATTTCCAACATTTTCATCATATAAAAGGTTTTTGTCGCATACATCTCCTTCTAGCACGATTGTTGTCTGTAGCTTCTCTGAAAGTCTTTTAGCTCTTTTGTTGTTTGACTCTATTATTTTAACTCTGTGATTATCTTCAATACGTTTCGCCAGACGTGCACCAATTTTCCCCCCTCCAGCGATTAATATATTTTTGTAGGGTTCTTCTTTTTTCCTCATTTCATTTACAACTTTAGAGGCTTCTCCTTTTTTGGATATAAAGAAGACTTCATCATTTGCCCGTATTATTGTNGAACCTGTTGGGGTTATAGATTCTCCGTCCCTAAATATCGCTGCTACCCTAGAATCTATTCTAGGCATATGNTTTTTAAGATCACCAATTTCATGACCAATCATTGGNCCTCCTTCAACAGCTCTAACTGCAACTAGGTTTAATTGCCCTTCACCAAATTCCATCACTTGTAAGGATCCTGGTATCTCTATTAAACCTTGTATNTGTTCAGTAATCAGCTGCTCTGGACTTATATGAATATCAACAGGAATTTCTCCTGAATCCATGGCCTCTTTAGTTTTACCTTTAAGATACGAAATCTCTCTAACTCTAGCTACAGTTTGAACAGACTTATTTAACACCTTAGAAATCATGCAAGAAACAATNTTAGTTTCATCACTATCTGTGACTGCAACAACCATGTCTGCATCCATAATTCCGGCATTTACGAGGATATTGGGATAAGAAGCTCCGCCTGTTAAGGTTTGTATNTCTGACTCCTCTTCAAGTCTGTGTAGTTGAGCTGTATCTTGATCTACTACCACTAGATCATGTTCTTCAGATAGAAGAGAAGCTAGCGTTCTGCCAACAGCCCCGGCCCCCAAAATTATTATTTTCACAAGCTTTTATTAAAACTCTTTCAATTTTAGAAAT
>PAWF01000050.1 GCA_002714015.1 Gammaproteobacteria bacterium
CCTGAAATACTAAGCATATCAACACCGAGAGCATTCATATTAATTGGTATACGACCGGGGCCCTGCACAGCATCGCAATGGAAAATAGCGCCTGTATTATGAGCTATTGCAGCCAATTCTTTAATAGGCTGTATTACTCCAGTTTCGTTATTTGCAAGCATAACTGATATCAATGCATCTGAACCATCAGCACCAATAGCTTTTAATAGAATATCATGTGTTACTAAACCATTATTATTTACTGGTAACAAAACTACTTCAGAATATAATTTTTCAGCAGCAACCATTATAGATGGATGTTCAATAGCTGATATAATAATCCTTCTTCTACCTGATGCACTTAGAGCCATGTTGTTAGACTCTGTACCTCCACTAGTAAAGATAATATCTGTAGAGTTTGCTCCAACCATTTCTGCTAAACAGTCACGAGATTGCTCAATCAACTCTCTAGACCGGCGACCAAAAGAATGGACGGAAGATGGGTTTCCGACCTCTTGTAAAGCCTCCGATATTATTTGAACTACTTCCGGCTTAGTAGGTGTAGTAGCGTTATAGTCTAAATATAGTTGTTCCACGATCAAATTCCGAGAGAAAGACTGCCTTTTAATTTTTGCAAATTTCTATTTTATTTTACAACAATTAGTTAGACCAGAGTTATCAAGGTTAAAACTAACATAAGGTAATANAAATTTTTAAATTACCCTTTAGCGCTATGGTTACCTNAATTGTCATGATTGACTTCTTTATTATCTTCGACAGAGATATTATTCTGTTTAGCTTCTAATTCCTTAATTCTATTTCTTAATTGCTCTACTTCCTCCATTAAGGCATCGATTGACCTAGAAACGGCATCTGATATGTCAGGTGAAGGCGTACCATATGCAGCAAAATGGGCTACCCCATCTGAAGCTTTTGGCTTCGTGGCAGCTGGGCGTGCAGCAACACCTATCATAGTCAGTTCTGGAGCAACATCTTTTAGCACAATAGCATTAGCACCAACTCTTGCTCCAAATCCGACTGTTATCGGACCAAGGACTTGGGCTCCCGCTCCAATTATAACATTGTTTTCAACTGTTGGATGTCTTTTTCCGGGAGACCANCTCACACCACCCAGAGTAACGCCGTGGTAAAGGGTNACATCATCACCTATCTCGGCTGTTTCCCCTATTACTACGCCCATGCCATGGTCAATAAAAAATCGTCTGCCAATTTTAGCTCCAGGATGAATTTCAATTCCTGTTAACCACCGTCCTATGTTTGACACAAATCTTCCCAAAAAATAGAAGCGTAATCGCCAAAGTGTGTTAGCCAGCCGATAAAATTGGATAGCGTGAAAGCCTGGGTAGCAAAAAATTACTTCCAGCTTTGAGCGTACAGCAGGATCCCTGCCAAAAATGCACTCAATGTCTTCATTAAACCGTTTGAACATTTGTGCCGCCATGATGTATTTATGGAACCTATGAGTCATAATCAATTATAATCTAGGAGCGACTCATACTTTAAACTATGTTAATCTGACGGATGTAGTTTATCCGAATCGCTTTATCAAGTAATTTATATAACTTCGTTAACTTATAATCACAGCTTAATTTTGCTTTAACTTCTGTGATTTTATAGTTTGATAATTTATATTTTTTAAAACTGAATCATTGGAGCAAGCATGCCAGAAGTTATGATTAATGGACCAGAAGGCCGATTGGAAGGNCGTTATCACCATTCAACCGAACNAAATGCGCCTATAGCACTAATTCTTCATCCCCACCCTCAACACGGTGGAACAATGAATAACAAAATTGTATATGCAATGTTCAAAACCTTCAAACAACTAGGTTTTTGCGTATTACGTTTTAACTTTCGAGGGGTCGGGCGTAGTCAAGGTTCTTTTGATGATGGGCAGGGAGAATTATCAGATGCCGCTTCAGTACTAGATTGGATGCAGACACACAACCCAAATGCNAGCGCTTGCTGGGTAGCAGGGTTTTCTTTTGGAGCTTGGATTGGGATGCAGGTTCTGATGCGTAGACCAGAAATTCAAGGATTTATCTCTGTTGCCCCCCCAGCAAACCTTTACGACTTTGCCTTCCTTGCTCCTTGCCCCTCTTCAGGACTNATAATTCAGGGTGANAAAGATGATATTGTTCCTGAACAAGANACAGCTGGACTNGTCAAAAAACTCCAACTACAAAAACACATAACAATTGATTATCGAATTATGAAATCAGCTGATCATTTCTTTGAGAACCATATAGANAAGATAGCAGAAAATGTAAAAAACTANGTATCAGAGGCAATGGCACCATCACCGGAATAGCCTTATTATCGTTTCATGGTTTTGTAATTNCCATCCTTTGTCACGAGACAGCCTCCCAGTTGAGGAGATGGAACACCAGTTGTTTCTGGATAGCTTATAGGGTGCCCAGCAAGTGAACGTACAGCTAGCCATGCAAAAGCCTGAGCTTCGAGTGCATCACCTTCCCACCCTACTACTTCAACAGCTTCAACAGGGACATCTATATTAGCCCTTAGCCCTTCCATAATAGTTTTATTATGTCTGCCTCCTCCAGTAACAAGCCATCGAAGAGGTGGCTTAGGCATNAATTGTAAACTTCTAGAAATTGCCTCAATTGTAAAACTCGTTAAAGTAGCTGCTCCATCAGCATCTGTTAATGCTGATAATGCTGTTACATCAAAATGATCTCTATCTAAGCTTTTTGGCGGAGGCAAAGTAAAATATTCATCAGCCATTAACTTGGAAAGTTCTAATAGGTCAACATTACCTGCTTTTGATAACAATCCGTNCTGATCATAAAGCACCCCTTTCTTCTTTTGAACCCAATCGTCAATAAGAGCACAGCCCGGACCTATATCAAATGCACATAAATTTTTTTGACTAGGCTCATACAAATCATAATTTTTACCAATCCATGTAACGTTTGAAACACCCCCAAGATTTAAAACTGCTAAAGGACGACGAAGATTAAACGATAGAGCGGCATGAAAAATAGGAGCAAGAGGGGCACCTTGACCNCCAGCTTTGATATCTGACATNCGAAANCTGCTTACTACATCTATTCCAGTTTCNATTGCTAGTAATGATGCATCACCAATNTGANTACTAATACTATTTTTTGGATCATGATGGATTGTATGACCGTGAAAGCCAATTATGTTTATCTCTGAAGAATGAAGACCAGTTTTGTCTAGTATTTTTTTTACTGCTAAAATATGCGTTTTAGTTATTATTTCATTCGCTTTATCTACAAATGAAGAGTTCTCTTTATTTGCCCCACAGGCAGCAGCAATAATAATTTGTGCNTCACTAGAATAGGGAATTGTTAATGATCCATAGAATTCCCCTACCTCTATACCATCTGTANGCATAACTGCAGCATCAACACCNTCNCGTGAAGTTCCACTCATAAGTCCTATTGATAAAATTTTATCCAATGGTCCTCCAACGATATTATCGTTTTTATTAAAAATTTAGTTTATTTATTATATGTTTTTATTTTTATCGTGTTAGCTCCGTTGTCGCAATTTTAGAGATATGCTAAGTCAATTAATACAATTTGTATTTTATCACATATAATATTCTTGAATTGATATATCAAAACTCGGTGAACTGCATATGGCTGCATACCGCTCTAAATTTTTGCGTATACTAGAAGAACGCGGTTTTATTCACCAGTGCACGAATTCTAACGCTCTCGACTCACTTGGGATGAACAAGACAATATGTGCATATATTGGCTTTGACTGTACAGCAAAAAGTTTGCACGTTGGTTCCCTTGTTCAAATTATGATGCTCAGGTGGCTACAGAAAACAGGTCACAAGCCAATAGTTCTAATTGGTGGAGGAACTTCTCAAGTAGGAGACCCGAGTGGTCGTGATGGATCTAGGAAGTTACTTACCAAAGAGGCAATTGCAACTAATAGGGATGGTATAAAAANTTGTATTGAGCAGTTTTTGACTTTCAGTAANAAACCAAACGGTGCAGTGTTAGTTGATAANAGTGATTGGTTANNTTCTATTCAATATGTNCCATTCTTGAGAGAAATTGGTCAACATTTTTCTATAAATAGGATGTTAACTTTTGATAGTGTANGGATAAGGTTAGAGCGAGAACAGCCCCTAAGTTTTCTTGANTTTAATTATATGATTTTGCAGGCTTACGACTTTCTTGAATTAAGTAAACGCTTGGACTGTAGATTACAAATGGGTGGTTCAGATCAGTGGGGTAATATTATTAATGGTGTTGAATTAACTAGACGTGTAACTGGCAAGGAAACCTTTGGTCTAACGACGCCATTAATAACTTTATCATCGGGTGCAAAAATGGGCAAAACAGCTGAGGGAGCTGTGTGGCTTAACAAAGATATGCTTAATCCATATAATTATTGGCAGTTTTGGAGAAACACGAGTGATAATGACGTAGGTAGGTTTTTAAGACTTTTCACTGAAATGCCCCTAGATGAAATTAAAAAATTGGAAAAGCTTAATGGAGCAGAATTAAACGANGCAAAAATACTTTTAGCTACACACGCTACAACTTTATGTCATGGTTTANCCGCAGCAAAAGATGCTGAAATCTCTGNTCATGAAACCTTTAAAAAANGAGGTACTGGTGATAATTTACCAGTAACTAAAGNAAGCNTTAAAAGTCTATCNGTCGGNATCCCCTTAATTGACCTAATGGTTGACTCAAAATATGGATTAAACCTCGCTAAAACTAGAAGCGAAGCAAGAAGAAATATTCGCGGAGGTGGCGTACGAATAAATGACATCAAGGTTATAGACGAGATGATAAATATTACCCTTGAAGACTTGGATAAAAATGATGTTGTAAAAATTTCTTCTGGTAAAAAAAGACACGCATTAGTAAAAAAACATGACTGCAAATAATACATTACACGGTAAATATGCAATAATAACAGGCGGTGGCAGAGGCATTGGAAGAACAACTGCCCTTGCTATGGCTAAAGCTGGTGCAAACTTGGTTATTATCGACCTAGATGGAGATAAAGCTCAGGAAACCAAGGCCCTTATATCTGAGATTGGCACTAGTGTACATACAATAACTGCTGACGTTAGTGACCAAAATGCAGTTGAAAATGCATTTAAAAACGCTCTTGATTTTTTTGATGGAAATTTGGACATATTAGTCGCAAATGCAGGGGTTCCACATCACTGTGCTTTCTTAGAAATACCACTAAATGAATGGGAAAGGATAATAAAAAATAACCTTACAAGCACCTTTCTTTGTGGACAAAAAGCAGCACAAATTATGACAAATAGAAAATATGGAAGAATCATTATGTTGGGTTCAATTTCTGGACAACGTGGTAGCTTTGGAAGAGCTGCTTATGGAACTTCTAAAGCTGGAATTATGCAGTTAACAAGAGTTATGGCTGTTGAGTTAGCATCCTATAATATAACAGTTAATGCCATTGCTCCAGGTCCTATTGACACTGGCATTACAAAATTTGGTCCTTCCCAAGAGAAAGAGTATTTGGCACGAATTCCATCTAAAAAATTCGGAAAGGCTGAAGACGTCGCCTTAGCTGCAATATTTTTAGCTGATGAACGTTCCGGATTTATTACGGGATCAGTAATCAATGTAGATGGAGGATTTAACGCTGCAGGCCTGATGTTCTCATACAACGAACTTAAATCCTTTAAAAGTGACTCTAGGGATAATAATAAAAGCGACTAAGAAAAATAGTTTTATCCCAAACATGAATAACTATTTACTGCAATCATAAATTTTAATTTGTACTATTTTCAAGGACGCCAAGATTCATAGTCACCTGTAGCTGCTGACCTTTTGCCACCTTTTAGAACGTGACCAGGAGGCAAATAAGCTTCCGTTGTACCAGTCATATTTGGAATATGTGGCTTTTCCCATGATTTAGGATCATGATTGTGCTCATTTGGTGGAAATTCAGAGGAATGATGTAACCATCCGTGCCATGATGCAGGAACCTTACTTGCTTCATCTTCATCAACATATATTACCCAACGACGCTCACGCATATTCTTAGAAATACGTCGAGTTGTGTAATACCTATTACCAAACTCATCTGTACCTATAAGTCTCCCATTTAAGGCTGTGTATATTCTTGTTCCAATGGTAGGCATAAAATGCTCCTTAAACAAAAGGCATAACTATAATTTAGTATAATGATATTGAATCCGAATCCAAGAAAGATCTTGCTACCATTTCTTTCGCTTTATGTACTTTTAACAGTTAATAAACCAGAATTTTTAAAAAAAATATTATGATTATATTTTTTATTTTTTACCCATAACATTATATATTGCTTTAAGAGCAATGCGCAACTTAACTTATATTAAGCATTAATTTATAGTTATAAGTATATGAATCTAAACAATTTAATCTTTACCCATATTACTATCCACATATCCATAACTTATCCACAGAGATGTCCCACATTATCTAGTATGTCATGAGAAAAGAGTCACAAAATATAGTTGCTAACCAATTTTCTGCAGCGTATCGTGTAATATACTAAATGTCGGGTTTATTGATTGTTGGTAGCCCAATATATCGAAATACCTGACTTCGTTCATAAATCAAATCGTATTGCACATTGTTATATAAGAGATACGAAAAATAAGTTTGGGAGCAGCAAAGCATGCGGATCGCGCGATTTTTTACAAAAGAGGGTCAATCACCCTATGAGAAGGTAGATTTTCGCACAACATCAAGTGAGATAAGAAACCCTGATGGATCTGTTGTATTCAAACAAAATAATATAGAAGTTCCTGCAACATGGTCACAAGTAGCATGCGATGTCCTTGCACAAAAATACTTTCGCAAAGCTGGCGTCCCAACAAAGTTAAAGTCTGTTAATGAGACAAATATTCCTAAATGGCTTTGGCGTTGCTCAGCAGATGAGGAACTCCTTAATGCACTTCCAAAAAATAAACGCTTTAGAGGAGAAATATCTGCAAAAGAAGTTTTTGATAGACTTGCGGGCACATGGACCTATTGGGGATGGAAAGCAGGGTATTTTGATTCAGAATCTGATGCACATAACTATTTNGATGAGATGCGNTATATGCTTTGCATGCAAATGTGCGCACCCAATTCNCCCCAATGGTTTAATACAGGATTACATTGGGCTTATGGAATAGATGGNCCAGCTCAAGGTCACCATTATGTAGATTTTGAAAGTGGAAATTTAGTTGCTTCTGATGGCGCATATGAACATCCCCAGCCCCATGCCTGTTTNATCCAAAGTATAAGTGATGACCTCGTTAATCCCGGAGGAATTATGGATCTTTGGGTTCGTGAGGCTCGGCTATTCAAATATGGTTCAGGAACTGGGACAAATTTTTCCAAGCTTAGAGCTGATGGAGAATCATTATCAGGCGGAGGCAAGTCATCAGGCTTAATGAGTTTCCTAAAAATTGGTGANCGCGCAGCNGGCGCAATAAAGTCTGGGGGAACAACNCGCNGGGCTGCAAAAATGGTTATAGTAGATGTAGACCACCCAGACATCGAGTCATATGTAAACTGGAAAGTAGTTGAAGAACAAAAAGTTGCTGCCTTGGTTGCAGGTTCAAAATTAGCTGAAAAACACCTAAATGCTGTAATGGTAGCCTGTAATATTCAGGGAGATGAAGATAGTAAGTTTGATCCAAGAAAAAACCAAGCTCTATCGAATGCCATAAAAAATGCCCGTGGAGCAATGCTACCTGAAGGCTACATACAACGTGTAATTCAGTTTGCTAAACAAGGATTCACATCATTAGAGTTACCAACCTATGACACAGACTGGCAATCTGAAGCCTACGTTACAGTTTCAGGACAAAACTCTAATAACTCCGTTAGGGTAACAAATAAGTTTCTTNATTGCGTCAATGAAGATCAAGATTGGGATCTTATTCGCCGGACTGATGGTAAGGTTTTCAAAACAATCAAAGCCAAAAATCTGTGGGATGAGATAGGAAATGCAGCTTGGGCTTCAGCAGACCCAGGAATACAGTTTGATACTACAATTAACGAATGGCATACCTGCCCAGAAGATGGACGAATAAATGCTTCGAACCCATGCTC
The DNA here is from genome assembly GCA_002714015.1 of Gammaproteobacteria bacterium. Lineage (GTDB taxonomy): Bacteria > Pseudomonadota > Alphaproteobacteria > UBA828 > UBA828. The sequence goes on from PAWF01000050.1 coordinate 8,085, forward strand.
AGAATATATGTTTCTAGACGACACAGCGTGCAATCTAGCTTCCTTAAACTTAATGACTTTNCAAAAGGACTCTGGAGATTTTGATANTGAGGCATTTGAGCATGCTACAAGGCTTTGGACTATCACTCTAGAAATTTCTGTTCTTATGGCTCAGTACCCCTCATCTGAAATTGCACANCGGTCGTATGNATATCGAACNTTAGGANTGGGNTTTGCGAATGTAGGCGGTCTCCTAATGGCTTCTGGAATTCCCTACGATAGCGATAANGGAAGGGCTATCTGTGGAGCTATAAGTGCTATAATGACTGGAACAGCATACTCTACCTCAGCAGAGATGGCNGCTGANCTNGGNGCTTTTCCNGGCTATGAAAATAACNGAAATGGAATGTTACGTGTNATTCGTAATCATCGCCGAGCNGCTCACGGAGACAAAAGNGGATATGAAGGATTATCCATACCCCCTGTTCCTCTTGATCACGAAAACCTAAGTGATTCAAACCTGAGTATCGCAGCNAAGAATGCATGGGATAAAGCCGAGAAGCTTGGNGAGGATCACGGCTTTAGAAATGCTCAATCTACTGTTATCGCTCCAACTGGAACTATAGGCCTNGTTATGGANTGCGATACTACAGGCATTGAGCCTGATTTNGCTTTGGTAAAGATGAAAAAACTTGCTGGTGGTGGTTATTTTAAAATAATAAATCAAGCTGTACCTAAAGCTTTAGAAACCTTAGGCTATAATGCNGAANAAGTTACAGAAATAGTTGATTATGCTGTTGGTAAAGGNAGCCTCAANGGNGCACCANGAATAGATCACAAGGCACTTCAAAATAAAGGTTTCTCAGNAAAAGAATTAGACGCATTAGAGCAAGCGCTGAAAGGAGCATTTGAAATAAAGTTTGCATTTAATGAATGGACTTTAGGGAGAAGTTTTTGCACAGAAACTCTTGGNATAAGTGAATCTGATCTCTCTGATTTGTCATTCAACNTGNTAAAACATNTGGGTTTTTCAGATGAAGATATAGACAAAGCTAATGTATATTGCTGCGGAGCAATGACTTTGGAAGGAGCTCCTCATCTCAAAGCTGAGCACCTTCCTGTATTTGATTGTGCCAACAGGTGTGGCCCCCGTAGTTCACGATGGCTATCAGCAGATAGTCATATTCGTATGATGGCTAGTTCACAACCATTTATATCTGGTGCAATCTCTAAGACTATTAACCTTGACGGCGATGCATCTATAGAAGAATGCAAAGATGCTTACATGCTTTCTTGGCGTCTAGGCCTTAAGGCAAATGCCTTATATCGAGATGGTTCAAAGCTATCACAACCTTTAAGTGCAATGACACTAAACGAGGAAGATACGAATGAAATTTTAGAAGAGAGCCAAAGTGAGCGTGCGTCACGAGTAGCACAAAGGGTTGTTGAGAGAATAGTTACACAAGTGGGAGAAAGACGCCGTCTTCCACATAGAAGAAGAGGTTATACACAAAAAGCTATAGTTGGAGGGCACAAACTTTATCTTCGAACAGGTGAATTCCAAGATGGATCGCTTGGAGAAATATTTATTGATATGCATAAAGAAGGAGCTGCTTTTCGCAGCCTCATGAATAATTTTGCGATTGCTATATCAATAGGTCTCCAATATGGAGTTCCGTTGGAAGAATATGTTGATGCCTTCACCTTTACTCGATTTGAACCTGCCGGTTTTGTAGAAGGTAATGATGCAATTAAACGCGCAACTTCAATTCTCGACTATATGTTTAGAGAACTGGCAATTTCTTACTTAGGGCGCTCGGATCTATCACACGCAGAACCAGATGACCTGCTTCCAGACTCTATCGGAAGAGGAAACGAAAATGAACACATGCCTACCCCAAATGAGGATGATGAAGATTTAAATACTCCATTTGATATTACAGGTGTAAGTGCCGGTTATGTGAGAAGAAACCTTTTGGTGTTAAACGGAGGGGCTGGCAATGATGAAGAGCCAACCTCTTTAATGAACACACAGTTAGAGTCAAGCCTAGCGCCTGCAATCGATGGGAATACTGCAATGGCAGTAGTTCTTGATTCTAATATTCAAGAAGATAAAAGTGCTGCTAATCAAATAGAATCAGTTCGTCAAGCTAGACTAAAGGGTTATGAAGGAGAGGCCTGTCAAGAGTGCGGTAACTTCACTCTAGTTAGAAATGGCACCTGTATGAAATGTGATACTTGTGGCTCAACCAGTGGCTGCTCCTAAGGACCGTTGATCTCCCGCGGTCAAATGGCCACTGATACTAGTGGGGTGTGCTATGCACACCCCATCTTTTTCATTTCCTAAAAGGCTCTCTCCATAATAACACTTTATAAAATCTTCTCTTATGAAAGCTATTAGATTTAACTTATTTTTGAATTTTTTTGTTTATCTAATTTTAGGCCTAGCTCTTTAAGGTGTCCATGACTTGCCTCTGCTGGTGCTCCCATCATTAAATCCTGTGCCATCTGATTGACAGGAAAAAGGATTACTTCACGTATATTTGGTTCATCTGCTAGTAACATTACAATACGGTCAATACCTGGAGCAATACCGCCATGGGGTGGAGCGCCAAATTGAAATGCACTGAATAGTGCACCAAAACGATTCTCAAGATCTTCCTTAGAATAACCAGCTATCTCAAAAGCTTTTAACATGATATCTAGACGATGATTACGTATGGCCCCACTTGATAATTCAACACCATTGCAAACAATATCATACTGCCAAGCAAGAATATCAACGGGGTCTTGATTAGTAAGAGCTTCCAGACCTCCTTGAGGCATAGAAAATGGATTATGGCTAAATTCTATATCACCGCTTTCTGGGTCTGCCTCAAACATAGGAAAATCAATAATCCAACAGAATCTATAAGTGTTTTTTTCAATTAGACCAAGTAAATGTCCTAGTTCTGAACGAATATGACCCGAATAATATGCAGCTTTTTCTTCTGAATCACAGGATAAAAAAATTGCATCCCCATTACCAACATCTGCTTTATTGCATATACTGTGTAAAATACTTTCAGGTATGAACTTTGCTATGGGGCCCTTCGCCTGTCCATCTTCAAAAATTATATAACCTAAGCCTGGTGCTCCTAAATCTTGTGCAAAGCCAATCAATTTATCATAAAACGACCTTGGTCTACCTGATACATCTTTTGCTGGAATAGCACGTACTACTCCCCCTTTATTTATTATATTTTTGAACGCCTTAAAATTAACAGACTCATCGATAAAAAGGTCTGTAAGATCAGTAATTTCAATAGGGTTTCTTAAATCTGGCTTATCCGTACCATAACGTAACATCGCATCAGCATAAGTTATTCTAGGAAATGGACCTGAGATAGATTGACCAGAGAATTCCTCAAATACCCCACGCATTACTGGTTCAACGACATTAAATACATCTTCTTGCTCTGCAAAAGCCATTTCTAGGTCAAGTTGATAAAACTCACCAGGTGACCTATCTGCACGCGCATCTTCATCTCTAAAGCAGGGTGCAATTTGAAAATACCGATCAAAACCTGAACACATTATAAGTTGCTTAAACTGTTGTGGCGCTTGTGGAAGTGCATAGAACTTACCAGGATGAAGTCGGCTTGGAACAAGAAAGTCCCTTGCACCTTCTGGTGAACTAGCCGTAAGAATAGGAGTTTGTAATTCCAAGAAATTTTGATCTAACATACGTTGGCGAATACTTTTAATTACTTTTGAGCGTAAAATTATATTTTTTTGCATTCGCTCTCGTCGAAGGTCTAGGTATCGGTATCTAAGCCTAACTTCTTCATTATAGTCATGATCACCATGGACAGGCATAGGCAATACTTGTGCTTCATTTAGTACATCAACTAACTCAATATGTANTTCAATCTGACCAGTAGGTAAATTTTTATTAATAGTATCTTTTNCTCGTGGNGCAACACTTCCAGTAACGGATATTACAGTTTCTGGCTTAAGGGCTTTGATACTATCAAAGGCTTCATTAGAGGCCTCTATNACACACTGTGTTATTCCGTAATGATCACGTAGGTCNACAAAAACTAAATGCCCATGATCACGAACCCTATGGACCCAACCCGCGAGTCGAACATTTTTGCCTACTTGATTTTGCCTTAGATCATTACAATTATGTGATCGATATCGATGCATAGCTTTTAGCCTCAGGAGATAAAACAAGTTATAATACAACTAAATTTAATTAAGAGTACAGTTCAAAATAAATAATGGATGGAAAGCACACCCTAACTACCTCTTTGTCAAGAGCTTGATCACACAAAATAACGCTTTCTCGAATCAAATGGATAGACAAATTAGTACAAAGATATGAAATCCCTCTTATACAATTTTTTTTTAGTAATAATCCTTGCAAGCACTCTATCAATTCTGACCTATGCGCATCTCACTCGTCATGCTGAAACTGCCAATATACACTCTCACCCTTTAATAAAAGCTACAAAAGAGGGAAATGTATCATTAGTTACAAATATTTTAGAACGAGGAACACCTGTTGATACTACTGACTGGGCAGGCTGGACTTCAATGCACTGGGCTGCGCTCTTACTAAAGAATGATGTTATTAAGGTTCTATTAGATGCAGGGGCAGATATTGAAAAAATAGGAAAGGNAGGAAAAAATAGTGGTACTCCCTTAATGATGGCAGCAAAGAAATATAATGGTCAGGAAACGATTAAAATTCTTTTAATGAATGGAGCTGATGTTAATGGAAGCGATCAATATGGAAGAACGGCTCTTATTATAGCATCAAGATATGGAAGAANAAAAACTGTACAAATATTATTAGATTCTGGTGCCGATGTTACACGAATATCTACTCTTCGCAGCTGGCGAACTGCATTGCAAGTTGCTAAGCATAGAGGCCATCAATCTATTGTGAATATTTTGCGTGAAGCTGGAGCACGAAATGAGTAATAAAATAAAAATTATTACCGATACAAAAACACTTAATACGCATGTGNAGGAATGGAGAAGTGCAGATTACATTACTGTTGATACCGAATTTATTCGNGATAAAACTTATTGGCCTCAACTCTGCCTAGTACAANTTGGTGGNCCAAAAGAGAGTGTAATTATTGATCCTCTTGCTANGGAAATAGAATTAAATTCGCTATTTAATCTACTNAATGAATACACAGTATTAAAAGTTTTTCATGCAGCACGGCAAGATATTGAGGTGTTTCATCATTTGAGTGGGAAAATACCAAAACCAATTTATGATACCCAAATAGCTGCCAGTGTTTGTGGTTTTGGAGATTCTGTTGGATATGAAAAGCTTGCAAATAAGCTTGCGGGTGTAAGTATCGATAAGACNCTTCGTTTTACANATTGGTCTCAAAGNCCATTAAGTGAGGGACAATTAAATTATGCATTATCAGATGTNTCTCATCTTAGAATTATCTNTGAAAAGCTTAAAAAACAATTATCANATTCTGGNCGNGAAAGCTGGTTANCAGAAGAATTTNCCTCACTTCTCAATTTAAANAACTATGATATCAACCCACAGGAAGCATGGCGACGAATAAAAACACGCGGTGGGAGCAAGCAGTTTTATGGTATTCTAAAGAATATTGCAGCTTGGAGAGAGACTCAAGCAAAGACGCAAAATGTTCCTCGTGGGCGAATATTAAAAGATGAAGCCCTTACTGAAATTGCTGCAATCGCACCCAGCTCTACATCTCAACTATCTCGCGTTAGAGCTATTTCCCAAAAGACAGCTGAAAGTGAACGTGGGCATGCTATTTTAGATTGTGTAAAAATGACGCTCAAATCGTCAAAAAATACTTGGCCATCACCCCCCCCTAAAAAAGAAATTCAGCCTGGTGTTGGTCCAATGATAGAACTACTAAAGGTATTACTTAAAACACAAAGTGAGAGCGAAGGGGTTGCGCAAAGGATTATTGCTAATAATTTTGACCTTCAACAAATTGCTGCCTTATCGGATAAAGAATTAGAGCTTCTTGATGAACAAATACCAGCACTCAAAGGCTGGAGACTAGAAATATTTGGGAATCTTGCATTAGCCCTAAGGGATGGAAGATTAGCTTTGGCTATTGAAAAAGGTAAAATAAAAATAATATCTATTGAGGATAGAAAATAATCTAATTTATATATAAAAATCAGAGAAATCTTGTATTGATAATGTTTTACTAAGTAACAATTATCGTATTACATTAAATTGTTGAAGAACCTCTCTAGCAAGAGGGATTGTTATTGGTCTACGCTGAGACAGTGCTTCCCGATCAAGGGAACCTACTATAGCACGAGCGGAATCAAAAGTTCTTTCTATTCTTGTAATTATATATGCTATTACCTCAGGCGATACACTTAACTGCCTATCCGCAAATAATTTAACCATTATTGCTGCTAATAGCCCATCATCTGGTTCATTTAACGTTACTATTGGAGCTGCCCTTACCCTAGATGCTAGGTCAGGAAGCTCTGTTGACCAATTTGATGGTGTTGCAATGGATGTGATAAGTAAAGACCCCCCAACCTCAATAGCAACATTTATGAGATGTAAAAGAGCCTGATCATCCATTTTTTCAGGAACATCTTCAACTACACATGCAGATACTGGGTGCATTAGATGCCATGGGTTATCATTACGTTTTAAATCTTTACTATTAATTACGGCAGCGCCAGAACTAGCTCTCCATACGCTTGCTAAGTGGCTCTTACCGCTTCCTGGGTTGCCAACTAAAATTAAAAGCGGAGATGACCACTGAGGCCATTTATCAACGAGAAATACTGCCTCTTCATTGCACGGAGATATAAAAAAATCCTCCCGACCTAACGCAGGTCTATGACCTAGCTCAAGTACAAGCTGAGAGTCCAATTTTTGGGCAATCAATTTGACCCTTCACTTTCTGACTTTTCAGAATTACCTGATTCAATATTTTTTGAACCGTTTGCACTGCTATCTTGACTATACATATCACTTGCTAGGTAGTTATTAACTCCATATCTAACCAATACTCCAAATAATGCAGCCACAGGCACCGAAACTAACATGCCTACAAAACCAAAAAGACTACCACCTGCTAAAACAGCAAATATTATCCATACTGGGTGCAGACGTACACGTTTACCTACAAGCCTTGGCACTAAAATATAATCACTCACTATTTGACCAATAACAAAAATACCGGCAACTACTCCAATTATCCATGTCTCGTCAAATTGCAAAAATGCCATACCTAGACAAACAGCAAGTCCCCCTAAAGATCCAAGATAAGGAACAAAAGATAGAAGACCGGCTGCTACGCCAATTGCGAGACCAAATTCAAGGCCTATTACACTCAAAGAAACTGCATAAAAAATAGCAAGGATTATACAAATTAAACCCGTGCCTCTTACAAACCCTGACAATGCAGAATCCATAAGTCTAGCCTGCTCCCTAATTGCCGGCGCTTGATGACGAGGCAACCAACTATCTGTTTTTGAGACTATACGGTCCCAATCACGTAGCATATAGAAAGTAACTACAGGTGTAATAAATATTAGAGCTAGGAGGTTCACCAATGCCATACCACCGGCCCAGATATTTCCAAGTAAACTAAGAGTAAACTCTACAGCCCTTCCTGAAAAATCTTCTATAACAGTCTCAGCCTTGTCCATACGACCAGGTTCTAATTCAGCTATCCAGCGTTCAATCATTGGCTCAGCCCAGCCGCGAGCAGATTGGAAATAATTTGGTAAATTTTTCAAAAATTCTACTACCTGTCCTTGCAATACAGGTAATAAGAAGAAAAGCATCAAACCAATAACCACTATAAAGGCAGCTGTTATAATTGATGTCGCTAGGCTCCTTGAAAGTCCGGAGCGTTCTAAACGATCTGCAACTGGATCTAAAAAATAAGCAACGGCCATTCCAGCCACAAAAGGTAATAAAATATCACTAAGAACAACTAGGATAATAGCAAGGGCAGCAAACCCCGTGATCCAAATAGCAACATAGTTTTGCGGGCGCATTGTCATCGGATTTCTCTCATTCCAATGTATGGAGTTATCTTCCAGCCAAATTCATCAACACTCAATTCCAGCTTTTTGCCATTTAAAGATTCTGCAAGCTGGTCAATTTCTCCCAAGTATGTAAGTTTGATTGTTAACTCTTTAAGAGATAACTCTATAATATTTACATTTGTTACTACTGGCAAAGCATTCAGGCGTTGCCTGATACTTAACCAATTATTGATATTTGCATCAACAGGGACGCTAACATGTAACTCATTTTCTAGGTCAAACCTCAATAAATTAGAGTTTTTCCATTGCTCTAGATATGGAGAAATTACTTCCTTAACTATATTAGAGAGGAAAGTATTTGTATTTTTGCTTCCATCTGACCGTCGAGTAAAATGCGTTATATTATCACTATTCAAATCAACATACCTTAACTTTACTTCAACTATTCCTTCAGGAAATGCTAATAACGTCTCAGCACCAATATTATTTTTTAAATCTTCTGAGCTATCAGATTTTAGCTTGTTAGACTTTAATTTAAAAACCTCAGAAATTAAGTTATCAAGATCATGTGCTCCTAGTTGAGAAAAGTCCATAATAGCTATAAGAATTTTTTTAAGTCCATATCTCCTTGAAAAGGCACGTACCTTTTCTACAGGAGTATTTATATTGTAAAAGCCCTTAATTTCATGAAAATCTTCTATATCACCGAGAGGTAAGTTAACTGGCAATAAACTGACATTATCTTTTAAACTAACCCATGCCATACTCCAAGGATTCTCCAGACTCCAAGGTACTGTATAGCTATCTTTTAGAAAAATTGGGACAACAAGTATACCCTCACTCTGAGACTCAGCAAAACGAACTAATTTTTTACGCAAATATGCTCTTAACTCCTGAGGACTGAACGCAACAGTTAATTTTGCACGATATCGAGTTGGAGTTACTTTCTCATCGATGACCTCAAATGAAGATATTAATTCCTGAACACCGGACACATCTATTGTTAAACTTGCAATATCCTCCTCTATTACTAGACGGTCATACATAATTTTAAGAGCTTTTCTTTGACCAAGTTCAAAAGCCTTATTACGAGCTTGAGCCGAAGATGTAGCAGTAACATCTACTTCTACACCTGAAACTGTATAAACATCAGTGTTAGCCAATAATTCTTTGCTAACTTGTGGAATAGCAAATAGCATTAAACCTATTACACACAGAAAGTAAATTAAGCTATATCTCCATTTACACTTTATAAAAAGTAGTTCAAACGTAAGTTTCATTGCAACAGCCTCAATATCGAGTATGGTCTTAAGGCATTAATTCTAGCACATTAATAGAGATTAACATGAGCAAACAGGTTAACCCAAGAAGGACTTATAAGTCTGCTGGTGTAGATATAGACTC
>PAWF01000051.1 GCA_002714015.1 Gammaproteobacteria bacterium
AGTAAAACTTTGGTAATAGCAATAAGCATATCTGGAAATACTAAAGAGACATTATCAATTTTAGATTACAGTTCAAATTCTGATGCTAAATTTATCGCGATTTCATCAGGAGGAGAAATGGTAAAAAAATGTAAGGACTATTCAATTCCACATTATAATATTTCAATGAATCATTCTCCAAGAGCATCATTTGGAATTTTTTTATATTCAATTCTAAATATGCTTGACGAGGCATTACCAATACAAAAAGGAGAAGTTGCAGAATCGCTGGAAAAAATGAAGAATATGCAAGAAAAGATTAACTCAAAAAATCTTGGGAATGATAATTCAGCATTAAATTTAGCAAAAAAAATTAATTCAAATCCATTGATCTATTTTCCGGATGGATTAAAAGCAGCNGCAATTAGATTCAAGAATTCATTNCAAGAAAATACAAAAATTCATGCAAGTATAGAAGATATTATAGAAGCATCACATAATTCAATCTCTACATGGGAAAATCAAAGTGATTTTAAACCAATTTTATTACAAGGTGCAGANGANTATACAAAAACAAAAGAAAGATGGAATATTATTAAAGAATATTTCAATATGAAAAAAATTGACTATGAGGAAGTTCACTCAGTAGANGGNAATATAATTTCAAAGCTCGTATGCTTGATTTATTTATTAGATTATACAACAATTTATCTAGCAATATTATCTAAGATAGACCCATCACCAGTCACAGCTATAGATTTTATCAAAAGTAAGTTGTAAAATCTTAAGTATAATTCATCAGTTAGGTTTTATATCTAAATTATGAAGAACAAATTATGAAATGTACAATAGGAATTCCTGCTTTTAATGAAGAGAAAAATATTGCAGGAATTATTACAAAACTTAAAAAAATTACTAATTCAATTATTGTTTGTGATGATGGTTCGGATGATTTAACAAAAGAAATTGCAGAGAATTTNGGGGTGACTGTTATTTCACATACAAAAAACCTAGGATATGGAGCAGCAATAAGATCATTATTCTTGAAGGCGAAAGAAATTGAGCCGGATNTATTTATCACATTTGATGCAGACGGTCAACACAGAATAGAAGATATTAATTCAATAATGGAACCCATATCTGAAAACAAAGCAGATGTTGTTATTGGTTCAAGATTTTTAGAAAAGAAATCTGATGAAATGCCTAGTTATAGAAAATTTGGTATAAAGGCAATTACTAGCGTGACAAATACATCGATTAATGAAAAATTGACTGATTCTCAAAGTGGGTTTAGAGCTTATTCTAAGAAAACATTGGAACAAATTACTCCAACTGAAGAAGGTATGGGNGTATCAACAGAGATTTTGATAAAATGCAGTAAAATGAAATTAAAAATTTCAGAAATAGCTATCACAGTGAATTACAAAGGAGATACATCAACACANGATCCCATATCACATGGAACATCTGTTATCTTAAGTACACTAAAATTCATTTCTATTCATAATCCATTAAAATTCTATGGAATACCTGGAATAATTTTTTTAGGAATTGGATTAGGATTTATTGGATGGACAATTCAAATTTATTCCACACATCAACAAATCATTACTAATGTTTCACTTATAGGAATTGGGAGTGTTGTTTTAGGTGCAGTTCTATTAATGACTGCGGTTATACTTTTTTCAATTGTAACGGTTGTAAAAGAAAAATGAAAAAGATGGAGGCTTAATCAATGTACAAATATGATGAAAAAGATTTATTAGAAATTCCAGAGTCTTATCAAAGATCGAATTTTGAAGGTCAAAAATTTCTATCTTATTATACAAAATCCAGAAATGAAATTATTTTGATGACATCTTCAAGTAAAAATATTAATAAATTTTCAGAATTAGAGAATATTTTTGAAACTAAATTTTTAATTAAAAATAAAAATGAAATAATTGAAAAAGATATTGTAACCAAGGAACTTTTTATTTTTCTCCTTAATTCAGTAATAAAATCAAATCCTGTGAATGAAATCAAGGAAATAATAGATTTATTCTTAAAAAAATTTGAAATTTCAAAGAAGATATTTACAACATATGACATTGGTAAGAAGAAAACATCTGAAATGCATGATGAATTGGATAATTATATTCTTTTTTCATTAATTTGTTTAAAAATTTATGAGTACACAAAAAATTTAAAGTATTTGAATACATCCTTAAAGCTCAATGATATCATATCATCCAACATTCGTATTATTAAAAAACATAATCTATCACAGATTATCAATTTTATTATTAAAAATGAAATTGAAATGATTAAGAAATTATCTAAAGAGAACGATGTAGTTGTTTAAAATTGGCATAATATTAACACCGGATTCTAGATCAAGAGCTTATATACAAAAACTAATTGCAAATAATTTTGTTCCAGATAAAATTATTTTTATGAATGATAAGAGAGAATTAGAAAAATATGATGAAAAAATAGTTGAGCAATCAAAAAAAAATTCTTTTGACATTACAACTAGCGTTGAAATTAGCTTAAAAGATAATAATCTTGATTATCATGAATTTGATTTTGTCAATATTAATAATTCAAAATTAATCACTTATTTAAAAAAATTAGATATTAATTATTGTATTTTTACAGGAGGAGGAATTTTAAAAAATCAAATAATAAATTCTGGTATAAAATTTATTCATTTACATTCAGGAATTGTTCCGTCATATCGCGGTAGTACTACTTTCTATTATAGCATATTGAACGAAAATAGATGTGGAGTTACTGCATACATTATGGATAAGAATTTAGATACAGGAGATATAATACACCAGAAATATTTCTTAAAACCGGATCATGAATTTGTAGACGATGTTTATGATGCACATATTCGTTCAGAAACATTAATTGAAGTTATGAAAAAAGAATTAATCCAAAAATCACAATTTAAAAAACAAGTACGTGATGGAGAAACTTATCACATAATTCACCCCGTATTGAAACATATTGCACTTTTAAATTGTTTGAAAACTGAATAATAAAAAATTGCATAAATATCTTATTAGTAATTTATTCAAAAACCATAAAAATAAGAAAAAAACGACATTAGAGTAGTTTGAGTAACAATTTAGAATCTATTAAACGACCAAATTTTTTCTATGTCGGCCACACAAGATCTGGAACTACGTCACTTAAAGAAGAATTAGATCAACACCCCGAAATTTATTTCTACTATCCTAAATCTTGGAAAAAACCAAATGGACCTTTTGGATTTGAATCAAGTTTTGAATCTGATGAAGAATTCCTTGAAGAGTTTAGAGGAGTAAATGAAAAAATAATTGGTCAAAAACGAGGAGATTATCTTTCATGCCCATGGGCTGCTGAAAAAATTAAGAAATTTTCTACAAATGCAAAGATCATAATGACTTTAAGAAATCCAATAGATGTTATGTATTCACTACATTCTACAATGTTATATCGTGAAACTGTTGAAAATATTAAAAATTTTGAAGATGCATTGAAAATAGAACAGGAAAGGAAAGAAAAATATGGCTATAATGTAATTCCGAAAAAATATCATCCACACATGATGTATAGAGAAACTGTAAGATATCCCAAACAAGTTGAAAGATATTTCAAACTCTTTGGTAAAGAAAATGTTAAAGTAATAATTTTTGAAGAATATATTAAAAATAAATCATTAACTCTTCAAGAAATTTTCAAGTTTTTAGATGTGGATGATAGTTTCGAAATTAAAAGTGTAAAAACAAATGCAGGTAGAAAATATCGTAATAGAACAATTCATTCTGCAGTAATGAATAATAAATTTGGAATTAGAGGAGTATTAAGAAATATCCCTGGGATAGCAAATACCTATAGAAAAATCAACAATAGTGAATCTAAACGGGTTCCACTAAATCCAATATTAAAGAAATCACTCCAAGAGGATATTAGAAAAGAAGTTGACGAATTAAGTGAAATGTTAGGAAAAGATCTTAGTTTTTGGTATAAAAATTAAGAAAAAAATTAGTATTAATTTCTCAGTATTTTTTTTCTCCATGAAATTATGGATAAATAAACAGCACTTCCAGATATTCCAATTACATATGAATATGCTATTCCAATCTCGGAGGAAAAATGAAATGAAATTAAAATTCCAATTACCATAATAAAAATTGAAATTATGTGACCGATTGGAACATGAAAATTCTTCTCTTGTGCAAGAAAAGAAGACATTAACATTAGAGTAATTGCTCTTGGAATTAGCGCAAAACATAAGATTGGAATAAGTAATACTGTTTCAGTGAATTTAGGAAGAAAAATTGGAAGTAACTGTGGAAGAATAAATGCTCCAGCAAGACTTACAATTACTGATAATAATATAGTAATTCCCTTAACTTTTAGAGTAGAATTACCACGTGAATCTTCACTTAATGTATATTTCACAACCAATGATGGCAAGATGTACATTAATCCAATAATTTGAAGTGCTAGGAAATAATTTCCAAGAAGAGATAATCCAAATAAAGGAACTGTAAGAAGCTCATCTATATGATTTCTAGTGGTGGATACTAAATTAGACATATAATTTGAAAAAATTATTTTTTTCTTTTGTTTTATAATTTTAAAATTTGGTTTTTCTTGTTTTAGAATTTTAACCAAATGTTTCATAAAAATAAAATTTGATAGTGCGAATCCAATTAAAATTCCCTCGAAACCAATAGTAAAAAATAGTGTTAATGATAATGAAACAAATAGTAATTTTTGTAAAATGTAAATTTTACTATGTTTGGAGAATAATTTTTTCCCAAGTAATTCTACTAAATATAGATTCATTATACTAGTAGCTATAACTAATAATGACAAACCAATATCATCAAACATAAAGAATAGAATTATTGCTCCAGCAAGACTGGTGATTATGGAAATGAAGTATAGAGATGATTCAATTTTTAATCCTTTTGAAACATATACCTGCATTGTAAAAGGACCACCGAAGCTTGCAGCTACCGAAGTAATACCCATTATGGCTAAAAAATAACTTAGTTGACCATAATTTTCAGTTCCCAAAATTCCAGCTAGAAATAGCCAAAATACAGATGTAATTATACCTCCAATTACATTTCCAGTACCAATAGTTAAAATTCCAGAAAAGGCCTTGTTATTTTTCAATCCATCACCAAACAATTAATCACCAAAAAAAAATTTATTTTCTAGAATTTAACTCAAATGACTGAATGATCAATTATCAGAGTTTTGCAAGGAACTCTTTGTACAAAAAATATTGATATCCTCTAGTTTTGAATTAGGATATTTCTTCATCAAGTCATCAATAGTTACAAGATTTATTTTATTTTTAGCTCCATCAATTTCAAAAATATTATAACCCTTATCGGTTAACAATTTAAGATGACTATCGGGTTCAAACCCATGAGTTCTAATCGCATTTGGCCACCATTCTTGTTGAATTTTCATATTAACATTTTTTTCCAATAATAATTTCATTCCTTTAATCACTCGTGGTTCAGCTCCTGAAATATCCATTTTTAAGAAATTAATTTTGTCTTTGAAATCAGTAAAATAATCATCCAAGGTTATTGATTCAATTTCAACAGCATTCTTGATCGTTGACGAATCAGTAAAATTTTCAGGTTTAAATAAAAAATTTTCAGTACTAGTACGACCAGTCATGTATAAAGTGAGTTTTCCATTTTTATCAGAAACTGCTTTATTATGACATACAACATTTTTGTATCCATTGATATCAACATTTTTTTTTAATATTTCAAAATTTGTGGGTGAAGCTTCAAATGCAAAAACTTTTCCTTCAGGACCAACAAGTTTTGCAAATAATACAGTATAATATCCAATGTGAGCGCCAATATCTATTACAACATCACCTTTCTTTATCTCATTTTTTACTAAATTAATTACAGTTTTTTCATGAGGGATGCCAGAAGACAATAGTAAAGAATCATTTTCATCAAGAAAAATTTTGTTACCATCAGTTTCAACAAAATCAGGATGTAAATTACTATTCATATAACGAGATGTTTTTCTAACTATTCCATATTTTGACATATTTGAGCCAATGAATAGTTTTATTCCTTTTTTGTACAATGAAAAAAGAAATGTTTTCATAATGAATCAGTCTTAGCCTCATATAATAAGAACGTTGTAAAAAACTATCATTTTACGATTCAAAGTTAAATAAAATTTATAATCCAATTTCCATTTTAAACAGCGTGAAGAAAAAAAATATTCTAATACTAATTTTAGATTCAATCAGAGCAGACAAATTTTTTGGTAAAAATAAAGCAATGCATATTCCTAATATCGATTACTTAGTTGAAAATGGAACTTATTTTAAACAAACTGTTGCACCTTCTGATGGAACACTATTAGGATGGGCCGGAATTTTTACGGGTTTGTATCCATTCAGAACAGGAATTAATATTGATGGGTTTTCAAAAATTAAGAAAGAAATTCCAACATTATTTGATCTGTTAAAAAAAAATGGTTATAATTTTTATGGACATTTACCAGAAGTTGCGGCTAAAATTGGTTTATTTCCAGAATTTGAAAATAAAGATATTTTCTACAATAAATATACAAATTTTGAAGATGGACTAGGTGATGAAATAGTATCAGAATTCTCTAATTTAAAAGAGCCATGGTGTTATATTTTACATTCTTATGATATGCATTTTCCAATTAAACTTTCGGAAAAATTTGATCAGGAAAAATTTGGGAAAATCACATATGACAGAGTAATGGCATCAATTGATTTTTGGATAGGAAAAATTATTGAGAAAATAAATTTAGATGAGACATCAGTCATAATTACAGCAGATCATGGAACACATATCAATGAAGTATTAAATGATAATGAAGTTGTAGATTTAGACAGTAAGCAAATATTAAATTCATTAGCACCTAAAATTGGAAAAATTTTTCCTGAAAAATTATTTCCATTAAAAAGTAAGGCATTTTTTGCATTAGAAAAAATAAGAAAAGAGAAGAAAGGAAAAAATGTTTCAAATCTTAATCTTCCATCACATCAACTAAGACAAGTAATGTTTCAGAGAGGAGAACTTGATAAATTTCTTTATGATGAAAATGTTCATGTTCCTTTACTCATATTAGATTCTAAGTTTCCAAAAAATTTGAAAATTAATAGATTAGTTAGATCTGTGGATATTTCACCAACAATACTAGAAATTATAAATTCAGAAATTCATTTTAATGAAATTGATGGAGAAAGTTTGCTAACAAAAATAAATAATGAACAACCTAACGATGGATTTGGATTTATAGAAAATACCCCAATTATACAGAAAAAGGCTAACCTAGTAATTGGAATAAGAACTACAAAATACAAATATTTTCGTGATATCAGTAATCCACTAAATCGTGTACATCTTTTTAATTTGGAAAAAGATGAATATGAAGAAAATAATATTTCAACCACACGCCCAGATTTAGTGGAAAAAATGGAAAAATATATTTCAAAAATTAACTACGAAATTAGTTCCGACTCAAAAATTCCAGATAAAAAAGAAACAAAAATCATTAAAGATGAACTTAGGAAATTAGGATACGAATAAATTATAAATTTAGTTTATATTCTTAATATAAAATTTGAATTTAATTGAAACCTAACGTAATTTTCATTTTGTTAGATGGTGCAAGATGGGATCGAATAACAAAATCAGATGAATTCCAAGAAATTTCTAAAAAAGGCACACTGTTGAATAATGTTTCAACAGCTATGCCATATACAATTGGTTCAATTAATGCTACATTTTCAGGGTTATATGGTAAAGAAAATGGAATTGATGGTTATTATAAAATGCTGAGACTTAAAAAAACAATAAAAAATTTTCCAGAAATATTTCAATCTCAAGGATATTTTACAGGATGTGATGTGTTAACAGATAAAATTATCCCAGACAGAGGATTCGATATACATCAAGTTCATGATGAATTTACTGATGATCTATTTGAAAGACATCCAAATTTTATAAAAAATTGTTTGCAAAAAGCTGAAGGAAAACCACTATTCCTATTTCTGTATTTTTCAGAAATTCATACAGTCACAGTTTCAGAAGTTTTAAAGAAATATGAATGGAATGATAAAAAATTTTATGAAAATAAAGTAGAAAATTTGAAAAGATATGATTCAGCGTTTGATGAAGCAGCAAGATATTCAAAATTCATTCTGAAAAAATTAGAAGATAATAATTTAAAAGAAAATACTATTGTTGTATTCTTTTCAGATCATGGAACAGGGATTGGAGAAAGATATGGTGAAAGAAATTATGGTTCATTTACTTTTGAGGAAACTATCAGAACATTTTACCTTTTCATTGGAGAAAATATCAAAAAAAATTCTCAGTCAGATTCGCTTAGAGCAACAATAGATATTTTTCCAACATTAATGGAATTATGTAACTTTGAATTAGAATTTGATCGGCCAGGAGATAGTTTTGCTAATTATTTAACAAATGAAAATAGTCAATTAAAAGAAAAGCCATTTACATTTACTGAAACAGGTGCATTACAAGGACCATATCCATCACCAGATATTTCAAATGTTTTTGCCATTAAAACACCTAAACATAAGATGATGTTTTCAAAAGCAGAAAATACATGGAAGTTTTTTGATTTAGAAAAAGATCCAATGGAAACAGATAATATTTTTACAGGAAAATTAGAAATTGAAAAAGAACTGAAAAAGAAATTAGAAGAATGGTTTAACAGATAATCAATTATTCTAAAATATTATTTGTTTTTAGAAAATTTTCTAAGCGCTTTTTATACAATTTGATTATATCAGAATTCTTTTTGTAAATATTATCTAATTCATCAGGATCAGAATTCAAGTCATAAAATTCCCAAGTATTTGGAGTTTGATTATAGATGATTTTTTTTGAATCATATTTATAACAAAAAACATTATGTTTTTCAGGAGAGGGCCAAGGACCGTAAAGACCACCTGTTTCAGCAAAAATTTCTCTTTCAGGATTATTATTTTTTTCAACAAGAGGAAGTAAGCTTTCACCATCAGATTTTAATTCATTGGTTGGCTTAATTTTTGCTAATTCCAGAATTGTTGGGAAAAAATCTATTGTTCTGCATGGATCCTCAATGAATTGTTTTTTTATTCCAGGTATTTTCATTATACAAAAAACATTTAATGTATAATCATAACAATACACACCATAAAATTTTTCACCCTTTTTTTCTCCTAAACTTGTTCCATGATCTGCAAATAAAATAAGAATTGTTTTGTCATAAATTTTTTCATTTTTTAAAGTATCAATAATGTTTTTTATGTATGCATCACAATATGGAAGGTAGGAATTAAATCGATCATCATTTTCTTGTAAATTTTGAAAATATTTATCATCATTTGATTCTTGATCATATTTTTGAATGACTGCATTAACCAAATGTTTATGCATTTCAGTGTAGTGTAAAAATAAAAAGAATTTTTCTTTTAATGCAAGTTTTGAGATCATTTCTGAATGTCTTTTATTGAAATCAACAGTTTTTTCATCGAAAACATTTTTTTCATCAAAACCTTGTGATGGAATTACAGAGTCATCTATGATGTCATAGCTTGTATAATAACCATTTTTTTGTAAGAGTTCAGTAAAAGTTACTACTTGATCTTTTTTAAATTTAAAAATATTGTAATAACCATTTACACCATGTTTAGATGGATACAAACCTGAAAAAACAGAGTGTAAAGATGCGAACGTGTAAGGAGCAACAGTATTCATGTTTGAAAAATATAATGAATCATTTTTAATTTTCTCTAGATTTTTACATGAGTTGATTTTATCTTTTCTAAAACCATCTATATTTATTAAAATTATATTAAAATTTTCACATTTCATAATAGTAATTGAAAAAAAATTGTTATTAAATTAATTGAACGATTCCTACGTTATAGGATTAAAAAATCTTGAAATTGTTTTATTTTCATACATTGTATTATATTTTATATAATCATCATAGGAATCAAGTTCTAACCAACCATTACTAACGGGTATTGCACGAATTTTATATCCATCATCAATCATTCCTTGTAGTAAATCAGTCATGTATGAATTCTCAAATGATAAATTTGAATTAAGATGATTTTTTCCATTTTTTGCAAAACTTTTACATTTGTCATAAAATGATTTCAAAGATTCAGACCCATTGTTTTGAAATTTCATTAATCCAATATATTGACCTTGAATTTCATTAATATCTTTAATTTTTTGACCGATGCTTGAAATATTATTCTCAGAATCAATTAAAAGACTTTCAAGATCAGATATTGGATTTTCAAATCGCATACTCCAATAATCTTTCCAATTTTTATCTACAATTAATGATATATCATCAGTATTTTCAATTAATTTTTTAATAACAGATTCCTCATAAATTATATCACCATATGAAATTATTGTTGAATTATTAATTTTTTCTCTTGCACAAAATAATGTTTCAACCATATTAGTTGTATCATAATAATTATTTTCAAAGAATTTTATATTTGGGAAAAAGATTTTTTCTTTTAAATAACCTGTTACAATTGAAATATCATTTATCTGAAGTTTTTGATATAAATCTAATTGCCACTTCAACAAACTTTTACCAAATAATTCTACTAAACACTTTGGTTTTTGATTAGTTAGGGGTTTTAATCTACTTCCTTGACCTGCAGCTAGAATTATAACATTCATTTTATTTTTTTTCAAATATTTTTTTTAGAATATCTTCATCAAAAGATTTTTGTTGGCGTTCTGGATGCCACATTACACCAATAAAAGGAAAGTTTTGGTGCATGAAGGCCTCAACTGTGTCATCTATTTCTGAAATTGCAATTGGATTTAAAATTTCTGCAAGCGAAGAATTTGTAATAATATTTTTGTGAAATGAATTTACTGAAATTTCTGAATTATTAATTAACTTTAACAAGAATTCATTTTTTAATTTTATTAAATGGTCGTTTGTAATGTGAGAATTATTACTTAATGTATGTAATGTCCCACCAAAAAATTCATTTAAGATTTGCATACCTCTACATACACCAAGAAGTGGCATATTTTTATTCATTGCATATTTAATAATTGAATTTTCAGTTGCATCACGAATTGGAGTATCACCAATATTATCTCCACCAGACAATATTATACCATCTAACTTAATTTCATTAAGAAAATTATCTAAATTTGAAATGGAATTAGGTATCCAAATTGGTATTGCATTAATTTTTTCTAAAAAAAGTGGCCAATCATGACTAATTGAATCTCTTTGTTCTTCATATGTTTCTGCATTTGTAATTCTAAATGTAATTCCAATTTTTAACATTTTTTTCACCCTAAATTACTTGATGTAGCCAAGTGATTTCAAAAGACGTTTTTCTTCGGCATATTTATCAGATTTTGTTTGTTCAAGAATAATTATTTGTGAATTTTGACAATCAAGATGGATTTTTGATGCGTATTTCAATTTTTCATATAATAATTCCCCGCAGCCAATAGCAGCAGGAAGTCCTAATTCTGCACAACGAATTGCCATGTGTGAAGCAACTCCACCATATTTTGTTATCAATCCTGAAGGATTTGATGAAAAAATCCAATCAAAACCTGGATCAGCATTTTGAAGTAAAATAATTTTATTTTTTAAAATTGAAACGTCTTCGATTTTTTCAACAGATATTAGTTCAGAGAATAATTTTTTTGAAGTAATAAAATTTGGTTTGGACATAGGATATGAAATATAATCAAAATCATCTACAGACGAAATTATTGGAGGTAAAATTAAATTTTGATTAAGAGATTTATTTTTAATAGATTGTTTGATAACCTTTTTCCATTTATCTTTTAAAAATTTAGTTTTTAATTTTTTAGAGTCATTAATTATATTTTTAATTTCTATATTTGTAAGATCATCTCTTGAAAAATTTAGTTTTTTTCCTGCTTCAGCAATTAACTCTAATGAATCACTTAAATTTTTTGTGAATTCAAATTTCATTTCTTCTCTTTGGACAATTGATTTTTTTACAAAATCATAAAAAGTTGTATTAGAAAAAATTAAACCTGATTTTTTAAAAGTATTTTCAAGATTTGGATAATTAATTTTATTTTTTTTAGTTTTTGGTAATTTTAATGATTTCATATTTTCTAAGAATTTTGAATCCTTATCGTAGCGAGTTGCAGTAATATCATATGTGCCAGGTCTTAAATGACCATATTTATGAAGGAATTGTTTTTTTGAAATTTTATTTTGCGTAAAACTAATGTGATCAATTTGAAATTGTGATAAAGGAGAATTAATTGAGTTCATAAAATCATTCACAAATTTTTCAGTAATAATTCCAGATTTTACTAAATTCTTGATGATAATAGAAGCTACAAATGCAATTCTTGCCATTGTAGAGAAATATACAGTCCCTAAAGACTTACAATCATCTAACAAAGATTCTGAGGCAGAAATTAATTCTTTATGAGTATGATTTGAGTTATTCAATATTGCTAAAATCTCAGTTCTGTTTTTTCTCATTTTAAAAATTGAATCATTACATTCATCGGATATTTTGTTGAAATTTTGAATTAAATAATTTGTAAATTCAAGAAGATTTTCTTTGAGGAGTTTAATTTCGTTGGAAGTGAAACCATGTAAATTTAATTCTTCAAGTCGTTCATCAAGATATGGTTCATAACACGTAAATAAAATTTCAAATTCAATTTTATCGTGTAAATAAGGTTGGTTTTGTAATTTTTTAAAATAAAATTTAATTAATTTCTTTTTTAATCTATTATCAATTTTTTCTGGAATTAATGAATTAAAACTAGAACGAACATCAACGTACGGTTTTCTACCAAACTTAACCATTAAATTATTATTTACTTTTTGATACCCAATTTTTTCTCGTCCTTTTTGCCATGCATCATTCATAATTAAATAATCATAAAGTGAATAATCAAGAGTATTTGGATCATGACCAATTATTTCAGCAGGATTCCAATCAGCCATATCTGAAAAAACTGTATGTTTTCCAAAAATACATTTTTCTTGATTATTTTTATTGAAATATTTTTTAGATTTTTGAATTAATTTTTCAACTTTTGTCACTTTTATTGTATCATTTGAGTTTAATGTGGTGATTGGCCTTACTTGAAAAATGACTATTTGATTAGATTTTGTTATTCCAAATTCAATATCTAATAAATCATTATTCACTATTTTTTCAATTTCTTTAATAGAACTCAGTAACATATTCCAAATTTTTTTTGATTTTTTTAATTTTGAATTTCTAAAAATTTTGATAGTGTTATTTACTATTCCTTTTGTTACACCATCAGTAGCACCAGTAGTTTCGTAATTAATTATGTAATATGGAGACCCCATATCAGGAGTTTTTGTAAAAACTACTCCACTAATTTTGATATTTTTTGTCTGTGATTGAATTAGTACTTGATTTTTTTCATTAAAATTTCCTTTTTCAGAATATGAATTTATTACTGATTTTATTGATAGTTTTACTTTTGAACTTGATTGAGAATTAATATTTAATATAGACATATAATTTCCAGCGTGTGATTTTTCTTTAGAATCTTCACCGATAGCAGAACTTCGAATTATAATTTGATCTTTAAATTTTTTTTTTATGTTTTTGAGAATTAAATTTTCATTGGTATTCCATTCATCTAAAGTAAAATCAAAAATATCCTCAATTTTTGATTTTTTCAATCTTTTTTTCAACAGTTTTAATGTTGAAGATTTTGACTGGAAAAATTTTGATTTATCTAATTCAGTTTGAATTTTAGTCATAATATTGTTCAAAATTTTGTCTTCTAAAGCATTACTGTGAATCTAGATGTAACCCAATTTTTTTAAAGTATTTTCCACACGTTCTTTTTCTGCATCATCAAAATCAAGTTCTTTAACATCAAAATTTCGCAATTCACTAAGTGATTTTTCCATATTTTTTGCGATTTCAGGTTGTTCAGAAGAAATATTTTTTTCTTCTAAAGGATCATTCATTAAATCATATAGTTCAGGAATGGATTTTTTTTCATCTAAACTTTTGATGTATTTATATTTAGAATTTCTTAGCCCGACAAATTTAGGAGAAGTATTTTTTAAAGATGGTGGACTTTCAATTAAAGCAATAGATTCATTCTCTAATTGATCATTCATCAATGATTTCAAACTTTTCCCGTCAATATTTTTAGGTAAATGTAATTCAAGAATTTCAAGAATCGTAGGAAAAATATCAATTTGTCTTATTAAATTTTTAACAAGTTTTTGTTTAGGTATTCCAGGACCTGCAAATAGCAGAGGCACTTTTAAAAAATCATCAAATAATTTGTGGCCAATCGACATTCTAGTATTTGATAAAATTCTTTTTTCATATTCAGAAAGTTTTGTTTCATCAAGTTTCGTAGATTTTATTTGATCCCTTGATTTACGAATTATTGAACCCATTTTTTGTTTGAGAGGATAAAGATTTTTTGGAACCTTATTTCCTAATTTCCATAGTTTTTGATCAGTACTGGATGATTCTAAACTAATTATTCCATTTTCAGTTTGAACTACAGGGATGTATTCACCATGATCTGAAGTAATGATGATAATTGTATTTTCTTTCTCAATGTATTCAAATAATTTCGAAAGCCAGTTATCAATTGCAGAAACCATTCTTTCATACTTGCTAATTCCAAATTTTTCTTCATCAAATAATGAAGGAACGATTACAGGAGTATGAAGATCAAATAAATGAATATAGAAAAACCATGGTCCTTGTAAAATATTATTTTTAAATTTATTAATTATTTCATCTCCTAATCCAGAAAATAGACTGTAATAATTATCGTATGCCGTATCAGGATTTTTGAAGTCACATACTAACCCAAAATCAGATGCCACCTCAGGAGCAGTTGCGTATGTTGTGTAACCATGTTCGTTTAGAATTTTTGCAATGTTGTTAGACTCAGATGGATATTTTTTATAATTTTTACCGCCGAGTCCTAATTTAAACGGGTATATTCCAGTGAGTAAACTACTGACTGCAAGGATTGTTGATGCTGCAGAAGAAATGGTCTGTTCAAAATATGTACCGTCTCGGATTAATTTATCAAAAGTTGGAGTTATTGACGACTTTTTTATTCCAGAAAATTTATCAGATCTTAAAGAATCAATTACAATTAGTAGAATATTTGGTTTTTCCACAAAAAATATTTTGAATTTAAGTATCTAAATCTTGTCTCAGAATTATTCATTTTTTAAAATTTTGATTAGAATAATTCTTATCAATTATTAGATAAATCCAAATACTACTGAAAGTCGATAAACATAATGGATGATTCACAATTATTATCAATGTTTGATGGAAAAAATGTTTTGATTACAGGAGGAACAGGTTCTCTCGGTCAGGCATTGACATCTAAGCTTTTAAAATCTAAAGTCAATCAAATTAGAATTTTCAGTAGGAATGAACTAAAACAAATTGAAATGGAAGAAAAATTTCACGATAGTAGATTAAGATTTTTTATTGGTGATGTTAGAGACCTAGCACGATTGGAATTAGCATTTGAAGATGCGGATTATGTTTTCCATGCTGCAGCATTAAAACATGTACCAAAAGTAGAGTATAATCCATTTGAATCTATAAAAACGAACATTATTGGATCTGAAAATGTCATAGCTGCATCAATCAAAAATAATGTGAAAAAAGCAATATGTATTGGAACCGACAAGGCTGTGTCACCTCTAAACACCTACGGTGCAACAAAATTACTTATGGAAAAATTGTTTGTTTCTGCAAATAATTATCTAAATGAAGATAGACATCCTACAAAATTTATCGCTGTCAGATATGGAAATGTTTTGGGTAGTAGTGGTTCTGTAGTTCCAAAATTTATTGAACTCATAAAAAATAAGAAAAAAATCACAATTACAAGTCCAGAAATGACTAGATTTAGTATTACAATGGATGAAGCATTGAATTTTATTTTAAATGCACTGTATCATGGAAAAGGTTCAGAAATTTTTGTTCCAAAAATCAGGGCATACAAAATTAATGAATTAAGAGATGCTCTGTTTGAATTATTAGAAAATACTG
>PAWF01000052.1 GCA_002714015.1 Gammaproteobacteria bacterium
GATGGTTATATGAGGCTGATTTATAAAAGCGTCTAGTTCTTTATTTTTTATTTTGGTCTATTTTTTTTGATTTGGACCACCAAGGTACGACTCTACGTTTGAACATAGCTCTATATTCTTTTGTAGTCTTTGGAAGTAGTTCTCCTGTGCCCCAATCTACAATTACGGCATAGTGTCGTACAAGGTCCATTTCGTCTAGTTCACCTTTTTTATATCTTGTAGCAATCTTTTTTGGATCTTCTTTAATGCGCTTGACCCGCTCTTTTCGTAATTTTTTTCGAGTAGTATTAGTTTTTTCTGAGTCAATAGAATATTTTGCACGATCTTTGTCCTTAAGACTTAAAATTACACCATAATCTTTTGCAGCACGCTCCAGAGACACGTAGTCATCTTCTACGTCATTCATTACTGCTCTGGGGTCACGGTCAAGAGGATCACCTAGTCCGCCTCCTCCCCCAGATGCTCTCTCAAAAGTATCTCCTGAATTAATAGAAACATCAGAAAAGACAGCTCCAAGCCATTCTGCAGCACGAGCATTTTTCCTTTTTAGCCATAGCCCGTGAGGTGTTGATGGCAGACCACCTTGTATGCCAAATGCTACAGAACGTTCTCTATCACATATATAGGATATAACTGTATCCTCAGCCTCTCTAAGTATACTTGTTTTACGTGCACCTATTCCTCCACGCCATTGACCTGGTCCTCCTGAGTCAGTAACCATTTCGAAACCATTTACCATTATAGGACATAGCCGTTCTTGTCCTTCTACTGGCTGGGATTGAAGTCCAGCGCCGAAAGGCGAGTTTGTTACATTTAATCCATCAAGACCCTTACGTCCGCCCCAACCTCCTGGCATCCAATCATAATACATGAAATAAGGGTCGCCGGCTTGCCTTATATCGCGTCCTCCAGTCAAAAGGTATTCTAATTGATATGCCGCAGCTATGGCCCTGTTAGGAAGAATCTCTGACCATAACTCAAAAATTATTGCCATAATCTTTTCAAAGACCATTAAGAAACCAGTAACTGCTACTGGCCATTCAGCACTAACAATAGTATTCTTAGGAGAAATGATGTTAATAGGTCTATAGAAGCCTGAGTTAAGCGGTAGGTCTGGGAAAAACGTTTTCATACTTGCTACAACGGCAGAGAAAGTTGTTCCAAAGGCTGAGTTATATAGTGTACCTATAGTGGCATGTGATCCAGTGAAATCATATGTAACTTCATCGCCTTTAATCGATAATTTAACTTTTATGGGAATTAAACCTTCTGACCCTGCTGGATCTTGGTCAACATAATCGATACCCTCCCAGTTTCCATCAGGAAGTTTTCTTATTCGGGCCCTAGCTGCCCGTTCGACATAGTCCTGTACTTCTTGGAAACCAGTTACTACTGTGTCTCTTCCATATTTATTTACTAGTCTTAAAATTTCTCGTTCAGCAACTCTTGTAGCTTCAGATTGAGCGTTAAGGTCACCATATATTGTTGCAGGATCACGAGTCATAGATGCGATTAATCTTGCAACATCGGACTTGTATTTACCTTTATCCCATACTCTTACTGGTGTAATTCTTAGCCCTTCTCGAAACATATCACGAGCTTGAACATCAAACGAACCTGGCACGGAACCGCCAACGTCTGCCCAATGTCCATTTGATTGAGCAAAACAAATTAATGTTTTTCCAGAAAATACTGGTCTTATTACCCTAACATCATTGAAATGTGTCCCTCCAAGGTATGGGTCATTTACAAGAAATACATCGCCATTATTTATATCTTCTCCAAAATGATCGATGACGGCCTTACAGCTATGATGCAATGTCCCTACGTGAACTGCAATATCTTGGGTTCCTTCAGCAATTAAGTCACCATTAATATCATTTAGGGCAGATGAGAAATCACGATTATAAATAACAAAGCTATAGCAAGTTCTGAGAATTTGTTCTGCCATTTGATCAACTGTAGTAATGTATGAGTTTTTTAAAACCTCAAACGTTACAGGGTCTAAATTCATCTTACGTGATTTCTTGATTTTATTTTTAGACTTAGAAGCCTTTCTCAAAGTTTTTGCTGTTTTCACCTTACTCATTTTTGACCCCCTGATATCTTGATCACAATATTTAGATACTGATCTACTTGTGCAATCTCTCCTGGTGGGATCACTGTTGTAGAATCAAGTTGAGAAATTACTGCAGGTCCTTCTATTTTAGATCCAGCCTTAAGGCGATCTCGTAAAAAAACAGGTGTTTTTACCCCCCCCTTTTTTTCATCAAACCAAACCGTACGAGTAGTTTCTGGAGTATTTGATCTCTTACGAACAATTTGTTTTGCTAGTTGAGCTTTAGGTGTAAGACCTACAGCTGAAAGTGAAATTCTAAATAGATCAACGGGAGTTTCATCTCTTCTAAAATTATATTCCCTTTCATGCTCTTGGTGAAAAAGCTTTACGATAGATTTAATAGAGTTTAATTTTTTAGGGACTGCAATTGANAGCGTTCTCCATTGCCCTCGATACATCATATCTACTGATCTTTGAAGGATCATATCTTTTAGGGCAACCCNCTCATGTTTCAAGCGATGTTTAGCCTCANTCTCCATTTTTTTGAAGTCATTATCGAGTGCTTTTGCATNAACNTCATCTGCTGCAGCAATATAACTTTGGCTAATATCATGCCTAATATCAACAAGTAGGCAGCCCATAGCGGAAGTTGTTCCCGGGTTTGGTGGGACAATAACAGTCGGAATAGATAGTTCTTTTGCTAGTGCCACACCGTGAAGTGGTCCTGCACCACCAAATGCTACAAGTGCAAAATCTCTAGGGTCATAGCCACGTGCNATTGAAATTACTCGCACTGCATCGGCCATATTAGCATTTGCAACTGATAGTATTGCCTTTGCTGCTTCTGGAACACTCATTCCAAGAGGTTTTGCGACACTATTTTTAATTGCTGAGAGTGCAAGGTCTGTTTTAAGACTGATTTCTCCACCAGCTAATTGTGAGCCTAATCGCCCAAGCGCAAGATTAGCATCAGTATTTGTAGCTACTATATTTCCNAGACTATAACATGCTGGACCAGGATTCGACCCTGCAGATTGAGGACCGTTACGTANAGANCCACCTTCATCTATTGATGCAAGTGATCCACCACCAGCACCTATTGTTAGAACTTCTATCGAGGGAAACCTTATTGGATATCCATATTCAATATACCAATCTTTTGTGACGCGATTTTGCCCCTCATACGCTAACGACACGTCAGTTGANGTGCCGCCCATNTCTAAACCAATAGCATTTTTAAAACCACACAAACCTGCAACATAACGGCTTGCAATCGCACCTGCCGCAATTCCAGATCCAGCTAGCCTACCAGCATAATTTTGTGCAGTTTTTGCCGTCATTACACCACCGCCGGAATGCAGCAACAGCATGTCTCTTTTGTAACCACCTGAGGATAATTTCTCACTCATGCGTTGAGTATATTCACCTACAACCGGAGCAAGGGCGGCATTGACTATTGTTGTTGAAAATCGTTCATGCTCAAAAATTTCAGGAAGTGTCTCACTGCTTGTTATGACACGTATATNTGGNAGTTCTCGCTCAATAATTTTACGCATTTGTAATTCGTTAACTGGNTTTATAAANGCATTCATAAAACAAATTGCGACAGCTTGTATTTCGCGTTTTTNTAAAATCTTAACAATTTTAAGAGCTTCTTTTTTATTAAGTTTCTCAACNACTTTTCCTGAGCCATCNACACGTTCTGAAACTGTTAGNCGGTCGCGGCGTCTCACATATGGTGGAGCNAGGTCCTTATATGTATCCCAAAGCTCTTCTTTATTTCCTCGACGAATTTCAATGACATCTCTGAATCCCTTTGAGCATATCATTGCAGTAGCTGGAAGGCGACGTGTAATGAGTGCGTTAGTGGCTACTGTTGTTCCATGTGAGAAAAGAGAAACATCAGCCAAGTCTATGCCGGCTTCTTGCACTCCACGAAGTGCACCCACTATTGGGTCTTCAGTAGAGGAGGTTTTTGCATTTTCGATTCTGCCACTTTTTTCATCAAGAATGACAATATCTGTGAATGTTCCACCGATATCAACGGCGACGCGCTTACTAGTCAATTTTTCTATTACCCCCTATTTAATTTTTACTTTTGAATCATACTTAGCAACTTAGTTTACTTCTAACAAAGGTAAATGTCAGAATATTCCTCATATTTTTTATAATTAAATTATTATAGACCGGGTTTTATAGAGCAAAGAAAATTATATATATTTCACATAGAAAATTAAAAATTTAGTTAATAAATCTCCATATTATTTACATAAGCCCTTAGAAAAATGAAGTTTAAANAAATCTTAGTATTCTTACTATTAGTTTATAACTTTTGAAGAAGAAGATAATTTTTCAANAACATTAACTATTGCACTGGAATCAATACTACCGTCGCCACAGTCTATTAACTTACTTAAAATTTTAAGTGAAGTGNNCGCACTAGGTAATGAGACTCCATGAGCTTNTNCAAGTTGTAATACTTCATATAAATCCTTATGCATATTATTTGCAGAAAAATGTGGNGGATAAAAATCTTTTGNTATCATCCTTGGTCCCCTAGTAGCCATAGCACCAGTTTGTGGTCCGGTTCCTGGAAGTGATGTGATATCAATAATAAGTTGAGGATCAATACCTATTTTGTTAGCAAGGACTATAGCCTCTGCGGAGGCTTGAATAGTAACACCCATAACAAGGTTAGCTATAAGTTTTAGAGTGGAACCGTTCCCGCTTGACCCTGTGTAAATTACTAAGCTGCCTAGTTCCTCTAAAATATACTTTGTTTGCTCGAATGCTTTTTTTGATCCACCAACCATGATTCCTAAAGATCCATTTTCTGCAACTTTGGGACCACCAGATACTGGTGCATCTAATAATGCCACACCTTTTTCATCGGCTTTTTTTGCATGTAAGCGTGTNGCTTCAGGTGCAATNGAGGCGGTATCAATAATAATTAGACCNTTTTTAGCTCCTGCTAANATTCCATTTTTTCCAAGAATTACNTCTTTAGAAGCGTTTGAGTCTGTTGTCATTGTAAATACGACATCGCNTATTTCAGCAATTTCTGCNGGCGAANATGAAATNNTTGCTCCCATANTAACAAGAGAATCGCATTTATCTNTAGTCCGATTCCATACATTTAGAGNGTATCCATAAATCAAAAGCCTTTTTGCCATGATACTCCCCATAGTGCCTAATCCGACAAATCCGATTTTCTTAGTCATATAAAACTTCCTTATTCTAATAAGTGCAATTTTTAATTAGATGATTGAGGTCAACACAAATTTAGAAACTCAAATAATTATTAATATATTTTTGATATCATAAGTTACGACAGTTAAATTTCACTTGAGGTTCGATTTACATTACTATCGANTANTCAATACTTTTATATATTTATCTTTCATNTTTTAGGNCTAAAGCATCTTACTATTTTACAACATAATAATTCTATAAATTTGGATTAAAGAAAAATATTTTTTAAATAGGAAACAAATGATCATAGCCAATGAAAAACTGCCGCTTATATTAGCAACACATATAAGGGCAGAGGACTCTGGCGAAATTCCATTAATTTTACAGAGAAAAAATATCCCCTACATTACTTTACGCTTAAACAAGGGTGAGGAACTTCCGGCTGATATTTCCCAGTATAGGGGTGTAATAATATTTGGAGGTCTTCAGAGTGCTAATGACGATCATATTAATTACATACGTAAGGAGCTATATTGGCTTGAAAAAGTTATTGAAATGAATTTTCCTGTATTTGGAATTTGCCTTGGTGCACAGCTAGTGGCTCGCACACTTGGAGCAAGAGTTATGCCACATCTATCGGGGTTTTATGAATTTGGCTGGTATGAATTAGAACCTTTTGGACATAATCACCTAGACGTATGTAAATCCTCATTTTTTTATCAGCGACACGGAGAAGTTTTTGACCTTCCTAAAGGTGCAAAGCTCTCAATCACTGGGTATAACTTTGAGAATCAAGGTTTTACATTTAAAAATAATGTAATTGCTACCCAGTTTCATCCAGAGATAAACTCTAACTTGCTAGAGCATTGGTTAAAGAGAGCTCGTCCATTACCCGATGAAACCCTGTATGGAGCCCAGGCAATTGAGATGCAAATAGAAGATTCTATTTTATATATACCAAAAGCACTTAGTTGGCTTGATAAAGCTCTTGATAAATGGCTGCTTACTTCAGAAGATAACTTCTCCTGATATTATAAATAATTTAGGTAGTTCTATTTCGTATTAAAATGATTCCACCCAAAATCATCACACCACCAACTATTTGTAGCACATTTAGAGACTCAAAGAGTATAAGCCACCCAAGAGCTGCTGCCATTAAAGGCTCTAGAAGTACTAAAATTGATGCAGGTCCTGCTTGAACTTTTCCAAGTCCATAGGCAAGCAATCCTTGTCCAGCTAAGTGTGTTATCAACGCAAGACCAAGTAAAGCAAACCATCCCCCCATACTTTGTGGAAATAACAGTTCATTTGATAAAATACTAATAATTAAAAAAAATGGAGTGCTAATAAGGCCAGTCCAAAACATTATGGCACCAGCTCCCATCCGACTTCTAAGTGAGCGAACTAATAATACGTATGAACCAAAACATAAAGCAGTTATTAAGCCTAGACCGTCACCAAGTATTGTTCCATTACCATAAACTATAGATGCGCTCATCAAGGTTGCTGATCCTAAAAGGGTAAATAATGCCCCTGCAAAAAATAAGCGCTGATAACGTTCCCCTAAAAACAGCCATGCCATAACTGTTACAAAAATAGGTGAGGAAGTTGCAAAGAAAGTTGAGTTCGCAACATTAGTTGCAGATAATGACCAGTGCCAAGAAACAAGGTCACCAACCCAAAATAGACCTGCAAGTATGACTATGACTATTTGGGGTAATTTATTTGGAAAAACTAGAAATGAGGAGTTAGAAAGGTTGCTAACTCTGTTTCTTATTGATGTTGATTCCGAAGACTCAAGACGCATCCATAGGTATGTAAATGGTAAAGATAGGGCAACACGCCAAAAAGCTATGGCAGCAGGTCCTGCTTCTCNNAATCTAAAAAAGATTGGTGCAGTGCCTAAAAATATTGCCCCCATAATAACTGCAAGAACTGCTACACGGGCACTGCTAATTTGCATGGTTATATATATTCATTATGTTTTTAAGCATTATTTGCAAGTTAGAATTTCTATCAATTTATATTTNACAATGGCTTAATANATACACTGGACATTAGAGGTTTTTATTTTNCAAGTTTGGCTTGGGTANAGANAAGTGAGTNACGGCTGCTAGAAATGNAAGAGCAGCAGCAATAATAATTACAAAAGAGTAGCTATTATAGTTATCAAATAGAGCGCCAGCNGCAAGAGGGCCTATTAGACCACCTACTCCATATGCGATGCATATTCTACCATAAACTCTTGGTAGTGCACTAAGACTGTAAAAGTTTGATAAGGTCACCGGATAGCTTGCTGCACACCCACCCCAGCAGGCGCCAATAATTGCAAGAGCTATATATAGAACTGNAACAGTAGGAGAAAGCCACAATAAAACAAGAATAGCNCCTGTTATAAGACTGATACCGATAAGANCGAGGCGTCCATTGATAATTCGGCAAATTTGGCCTGTTAATAGCGCTCCCACTATATATGCAAAGTTCGTTATCATAGGTGCCAAGACAATGCTTGAAGCTTTAAGTTCAGCTGCCATCCCTGATGCATGACCTATAACCATCAAGCTAGTGAATGCCAGTAACGTCATCCCAACGAAAAGTGTGATTACCACTCGNGGTTTATCAGTTAAAATATCNCGAAAAAGNCCACTCACCTCATTTTCAAGTAATTTTANTTTTGAATATTTTAAAAGTAAAAANGCAATGAAGCCACTANTTAGCAAAATAATAGCGGCTATNAGTAGTGCACCATGAGGGCCTAAAGGTCCAATTAAAGCTTCAAATATAGGGGGCCATAGGACACCTCCTACTGCGAAGGCAGAAGCATTTATACTCATAGCAATTGTTGTTGAGATGGGCCCAGGTTGAGTAGCAGCAGAAAATGCTATGAAGTAGGCGACACCCGCAGCNAAGCCGTATGTAATTCCGAATCCAATGATAAGAGTGAATATTGATTCNTCTAAGCCAGCTAAAGTAAGTCCTGCAGCCCCAAGTGCCCCNATTGCCAGAGCNAAGCTGGACAGTGATAACCATTTAAGAAGTTTGTGCATAACAAACATTCCGACTGTGAAGAAAATTGTTGCCATAGAATAGGCTAAACTTATTGATGCACGGTCAGAATCTAAGCTTATCTCTAGAGGNGCTAATAATACGGACCATCCATACAAAAGNCCCATAGATAAATTAATAACCACTGCTGCAGCTAATGGAAAGTATNGNNTTANATTCAACAAATAGTTTTCCTTGTTTAAACTATTAATTNTTNTGGCTTATTAACTAACTATCTAGATTNAAAATCNACAGGCTGACNGATGATTTTAAAAGGTNGATTTTCTTCCANGACTGANAATAGAGCATTAGCAAGAATGAGACCCCAGAGCNTTTGATTTTTTTGGTCTTTTATCAAGTCTTGTCTAATTTCTATCTCTATATGTGGCAGCCCGCGCGCTTGTCCATGAACCGGAATNGTGTGGTCTGAGGGACCACTTATTGCATAAGGCTGGTTATAACCAATATTAAGGTCAGTTTTTTGTAAAAGTAGAGCCCTTTTTAATGGTTCAACTAGCCTCTGATCATGCTCAAANAGAAGACCTATATGCCAAGGCCTCTGAAAGTTTTGGAAGATNGGTGTGAAGCTGTGTATGGCGATAATTATAGGTATAATTCCGCAAGCGATCATTTTGTTCAGAGTTAATTCAATTTTTCTATGATAAGCAAAATGAAAATATTTAGCTCGGGCATTTATTTCATTTTTTGTTATATTTATATTGGCTGGTATAGGAGTGTCGTCCGCTACTTCCGGAATGAATGTTGGCGATGAAGGTGGNCGATTTAAGTCAACTATTAATCTTGAATAGTTGCCAAATATAAAATGTGCATCGAGAGTTTTTGATAATTCACNTGCAACTCCAAGCGCACCAATATCCCAGCCAATATGGCGACTTAGCTCNTTACTGGAAAGACCAAGGTTATGCATGTGCTTGGGAACTATATTTGATGCGTGGTCACAGGCTATGAGCCAAGGTGATAGNTGGTTCTGTGAATTTGTGTAATTAAATGGAGCNGGGTCACTCTCATTNANGCTTTCAGCGGAGAACTTAAATTTGTNTTGTATCATATCATCATAAATTTTAATGAAAAAAAATAGTTAATCAGTGTGTAAGTTTTTTATATGCAAGTGTTGCTGCTGCAAGATCCTCAAGCGCTGCCCCAACTGATTTGAAGCATGTNATATCAGTTTTGTTTGTTCNNCCGGGTAATTGACCATTTATAATCTGTTTCATTTCACCNTTTATATTTGATTCTGAGATAACACCTGTGTTGAGTGCCTTAATTATATCTCCTGCTTCAGATAACGCNCCTTGCATGGTATCTACATACAAATTTGATCGAGCAATCGCTTCAGCATCAGTTTCTTGCATNTCAGCATTAAAGGCTCCTACAAGGTCTAGGTGTGTACCTGGAGAGAGCCATCTTCCCCTTACTAGAGGACTAGTAGATAAAGTTGCACATGAAATTAGTTGGGCCCATTCACAGGCACTTTTTAGATCACTAGTTGCTGAGGCAGTAAGGTGAGTTTGATTTGTAATTTCATATGCAAGTTTTTCTGCATTAGTTGACTTTTGGGACCATACTATGACTTCCTTTATCGGTCGAATTTTTGAGTGAGCTTGGACTAGGTGACGAGCTAAGGCTCCAGANCCAACCATTAAAAGGCGATTAGTATCTGCACATGCAAGATATTTTGCTGCAAGTGCTGACGCAGCCGCTGTTCTNCGAAGNGTAAGCTCAGTCCCATCTATCAATGCAAGAAGTTCTCCAGTAGTAGCATCCATCAAAAGATACTGTCCGATTACTGAAGGAAGTTTAGGCGTATCTTTANTATTATCCGGAAAAATTGTTACCAGCTTNATTCCCATAAAAGCACCTTCAAGCCANGCAGGCATAACCAATAGTGTCCCATTATTTTTTTTTGGAACTTGGATTGAGTGATGGTGGCGTAATGGTTGTTTGGGTTGGTCTACAAAGGCTTTTTCTAGTGCGTCAATAAGTTCAAGGTATTCGATTGTATTGGCTAGTTGAGATGCATTTACCTGAATCACTTTTATATTCCTTACGGATTCCAACGGTTAAGCGTAAGTAAAAGAAGTGTAAAGTGGTCCAGTGGTTTTAATGCGNCTTATTCACCACCAATATCAATTCCATAAACCTCTTTAGCAGCCTTCTTACTTATATATCCCTCATCTAGGTCTTCTATAACTCGTTCACGAGGTCGTTGTTTTGGGTCACCCCAACCACCCCCACCAGGGGTCTGAAATCTAATTGAATCACCTGGNTTAATTGTGACATTAGACCATTTTGACGGACTAACTTTTCCGAATGCATGATCAATCCCAGTCCATTGGTCAGAATCTGAGGCATTATACCAAGTTCCAGCTGTTCCTCCGGGCTGACCGCCATGTAGACCCCAAGGACGGTTTGCATGCCGATCAGACATTTGACTTCCAGTAATATCAACAGAGGTACTTTTTATTACTCGTGTTGTTGATAAGCCCCCTCTATATAATCCTGCACCACCAGAGTCTTGAACTAATTCAAATTTTTCACATTGTAAGGGAAAACGTGTTTCAAATACCTCTACTGGTATGACTCTGCAGTTTCCATTTATAGAATCAGTAGCATCATTCCCATCTGCAAATGCTCGCCCCCCCCAACCAGAAAGCTCGATCGCATAACAAACAAATGCTTCATCTGCTTCAGCGTCATANCCACCAAATACAAAATTAGTGTGTGTTGCACCTTCAGCNGCCATTGTCTTATCAGGAAGTGGTGATGAGAGAGCGCCTATTACAGTTCCTGCAATCTTGCAGTGTGTTTCTGTNTTGCCTCCAACTTCTGGTGCAGGGAAATCTACATTAAGAATAGTACCCGGAGGAGCCATCACTTTTATAGGTCTAAAGCATCCTGAATTTTTTGGAATTGTATCATCTGTGCAATGCAAAATACCATTGTATGAGGCTGAATAGGCTACACCTAAAGTTGCATTGATTGGTCCTTTAGCTTGTTTTGATGAGCCAGTATAATCTACTACAACTTCTTCACCTTGAACGTATACATTTGTATGTATTGTAAATGGNTTTTTCTCGATTCCATCATCTTCAATNACATCCTCAAAGGTATATTTGCCATCAGGGATTGATTTAATCTCTGCTCGCATGCGTGCTTCTGAATAATCTAATAGATCTGACACATTTTTTTGGAATAGCTCCTTACCATATTTTTTNACCATATTTTCNAGGCGTGCNTCACCAACATCCACACCAGCTATTAGAGCCCTTAGGTCNCCATAATTATATCTTGGTGTTCTTACATTTGCGAGCAACAGTTTCCAGACTTCTTCAACGTCCTTTCCCCTGCTTTTAATTTTTACCGGTGGAACCCTTATTCCCTCGTGAAAAATTTCTGTTGCTTCTCCTGCGAATGCTCCTGGAACCATCCCCCCTATTTCGGCNAGATGCCCTATTGTCATGGCGAATCCCATGAGTTCATTGTCAACNAAAACAGGTTTTATAAGTGTATGCTCGGGGCAATGTAGTCCTCCCNGGTATGGATCGTTGTGAACTAAAACATCTCCTGGNTCTATTTCATCTATAGGAATTTCTTTCACGCAACTTCTTAATAAAAGTGGAACTCCACCAATCATAGAAGGGCAATATTCTGCTTGNGCAATTAGTTCTCCATCTGCCCCAGCCAAAACACAGGTAAAATCTAGTGCTTCATTAAAAATAGTGGAGTATGAAGTCTTCATTAAGACGATGCCCATCTCACGGCAAATTGCAGTCATAGTTGAGTCAATAATACTCATTGTGACCATATCAACNTCACTTTGTTGATCNGNTTTTAGCGAAGTGTTCATGCTTATTTACTCCCCTGCTATTTTGCCAATTAAAAGATTACCATATTGGTCAACNTTTAGTTTTTCATTGGGTCTTAAAACTGTAACTGATGCGGCTTCTTCGATNATTGCTGGACCNACCAGTTTTTGTNTAAATTTGAGTTCACTACGTGAAAAAACTGGNGTCTCATGTGTNCCATCTTCAAAAANAACACTNCGAATACTNGATTCTTTAGGAGTTTCGGCTCCACNTTCAGGAATAGAAGCCAGTTCAGGTTTTTCTGTGACTGAAACAACAGTTGCTTTTATGGTTATGACATCAATAGATTCTCCAGGGATATTGAATCCAAACCTGGCTTTATGCTGGGCATGGAATGAATCGCACATATCCTGTGTAGTATTTTTATCAAAATCATCAAAGTTAATTGGAACTTCAAGTTCATAGTTTTGNCCGAGGTATCTTGCTTCTACGGAACGATAAACCTCGATATTTTTCGTATATCCTTGAGCTTGAAGTTCAGTTTTGCCACTCAAAATCAATTCTCTTAATGTTTCAGTAGCTCTAGTCTCGTCAAAAGCTTTTGAAGTCATTTGAACGGTTCTTTGCACATCTACTCGAGCATCAGTCATTATAAANCCAAAGGCAGAAAACTGNCCTGGATAGTTTGGNACAATTCCTGANGGTATCCCTGCGTCAGTCATCAGATCATTAGCATGCAAAGGACCAGCACCTCCAAAAGCTAATAATGTAAAATCTCTTGGGTCCAAACCTCGCTCAACCAATACAGAACGTAGTGCTCCTACCATGTTGTTATTTGCAATTTGGACAATAGCCAGCGCAGTCTCCTCNACTCCACGCCCTAACTGATTAGCTACTGATTCAAGGGCTGAATATGCAGCCTCCTTATCAAGCCTCATGTCTCCACCAAGAAAATTTTCTGGGCTGATTCTTCCAAGAATGACATTAGCATCAGTAACTGCAGGACGTGTTCCTCCATTTCCATAACACGCAGGACCTGGTTCTGCCCCAGCGCTTTCTGGACCAACTCGAAGCATTCCACCTTTGTCAATCCAGGCTATAGATCCTCCTCCTGCGCCAATAGTACGAATATCGATCATTGGAATTTGGATTGGAATACCAAATTCGATATCAAAATCGGTTGTAAAGCTCTCATGCCCATCAACAACTGTAGAGCAATCCGTTGAAGTTCCTCCCATATCAAATGTAACTAAGTGATCTACCCCGCAAAGGGCAGCGACTTGTTTGCCAGCAATTACTCCGCCTGTTGGTCCAGAAACAGTCATCTGAATTGGTGTGTTCCCGGCAGAATCAATAGTCATCTCGCCGCCATTAGACTTAATTATAGCTACCCGATCGGTAATTCCATTTTCATTAAATCGCTCTCGGATAGTTTCCATTTGCTTACTAACAATAGGTTTTACATATGCATCTGCAATTGTAGTAGATGCACGTTCGTATTCCTTCCACTTAGGAAGTACGTCATATGATATAGATACTGGAATATCAGGTAATTCTTCTTGTAAAATCTTTTGTGCTTGACGTTCGTGGATTGGAGAAACATACGAAAAAAGNAAGTTAACAGCTAAGGCTTCTATTTCGCCACTATCACGGATTTTTTTGGCAATTTCTCTTAACCCCTTTTCATCGAGGGGGGTTTGAACTGTGCCATCAGTTAAAATACGTTCCTCAACTTCAAAGCAATGCCTTCTCTTAGCAAGTGGTTTTGGTTTTACCCATGTGATATCATAGTGACCACGCCGGTTTCCACGTTGGATAAACGGCACATCCCTAAAGCCTTTTGTAGTAACATAGCCAACAGCTGCTCCTTTCCGCTCAAGAATAGCNTTTGTTGCTATGGTGGTTCCTANCCTAATATTATCTATTTCNTTAGGGTTNTGGAATCGTTGAAGTCCNTTCAAAATACCATCATTGGGATCCTTTGGAGTAGATGGATTNTTCCAGACCTCAATAATTTTCCCTTCCTTATTGTAGCTTACAAAATCGGTAAATGTTCCACCGACATCAATCCCTACGAGGTATTCTGACACAACAAACTCTCCCTTTATTTTATAGCCTCTGTTATCCGACATATATAATTTATACAGTTAATATTAATTTTATAATTATTTAATAAATTAAGAATTCATCTTTAAAAGGCTAATATAATACATATGCATTCTCACGTAACTAATAAGTAAAAGTATTTATTTTAAGCTTTAGGCAGTATTTAGGGATGCTATGGCGAGGNATAAGTTAATGCAAGTCTAGTTTAACTTTTTAATATCAAAACTATATTAAATCTCTTTTACTATTTATGGCTAACGTATTAGTAAGAAGAAAGCTCCATTGCCTCTTCTCAAATTTAATAGAAGAGGGTCATCTTTTGCCTTTTTGGCCAAGGATATTAGCGTTTCAGCACTTCTAACCCTGACTTTATTTAAAGAAAGAATGATATCACCAGGTATTAAACCTGCTGAAGCTGCAGGACTATTTTTATCTACTTGCAGTACTGCTACACCCTTTACCTCACTATAAAGTGGGTGATTAGTTGGTATTGCCCCAAAAGTTGCACCTTTTAGTCTTGGTATTTGATTATTACCTGCATGCTTTGTGGAAGTATCTCGAGAGCCTACTCTCATTTCGATTTTTTGCTCTTTTCCATCACGAACAGCAATAATATCAACACTGTCACCAACACGTAAAACTCCAACTTTATTTCTAAGGTCCGATGACCCAACTACTGGCTCACCGTTCATTTCAACGATAACATCTCCTGGGAGAACCCCAGCTTTTTCTGCTGGTGAGTTTGGGACAACCTGACTAACCACTGCTCCTACTTCTCGAGATACTCCTAAAGCTTCAGCGAGCTCAATGGTTAAATCTTGTATCTGAACACCTATTCGGCCACGTTGAATTTCACCATGTTCTATTATTTGATCCATTATTTGCCGAGCCATATTGATAGGAATTGCAAAGCCAATTCCTACATTTCCGCCAGAAGGTCCAATAATTGCTGTATTTATTCCGACTAACTCGCCTTTAAGGTTAACAAGTGCACCCCCAGAATTTCCTGGATTAATAGATGCATCGGTTTGTATAAAATCCTCGTAGCTTTCTATTCCTAGTCCGCTACGACCTAAGGCGCTTACTATTCCTGAAGTTACTGTTTGACCAAGACCAAAGGGATTTCCTACAGCAATTACATAATCTCCAACAAGAAGCTCATCTGAGTTAGCATAGCCAACATCTTTTAGATTAATGGGATCTACTTTAAGCACCGCAATATCTGTTTCTGGGTCTGAACCAACAACTTTTGCAGGTAATCTTCTTTTATCAGTCAAAGTGATCACTATTTCATTTGCTTGAGCAATCACATGAGAATTTGTGACGATGTAGCCGCGAACAGAATCAACAATTACTCCTGAGCCAACACTAGCTGTTTCTTTTTGTTGCTGAGGGACTTGGTCGCCAAAAAAGCGGCGAAAAAAAGGATCTCTAAATAGAGGGTTTTGCCTTACTTCTACCATACCTTTTGTTGCAATATTGACGACTGCTGGTGATATCTTTTTAACCAAGGGCGCAAGGGATGGTAGCTCTGACGGAGGGATTGTTCCAGCTTTTGCACTAATTGAACTAACACCGACACCCGATTGTTTTTCAACTCCGGGTATAAAAATAACCGATACAACTAAAGCGAAACAGAAAAGTACTATGCGAAGCATTGATAATTCCCCAGATAATTTTTTCTACCCAAATACTAAATAATACAAATTAGATTTACCAATTGCAGCAAAGCAGGGTAAGAATCAAATTTTATTTTATAATTCTAGTATATATGTTTTCTTAATATAGTTGTTAGTATTCTCTATAATAGCCCAAAAATTAATATGTGGGTTTATTGACTCCCAAGGGCAATACTAAAATTTCTAATAATTGATTATCGGGTGTGTTTTTTCTAAATTTTTAATCTATTCGACCACACAACTTAACAGTGCCAATATCTATTATCTTTAATTTGTTGCATATTTGATTATTTTATGAGGTTTTATGGGACAGACAGCTCTTTATACACATTCTGTTTTTATGGAACATAATACTGGATCCAATCATCCAGAGTGTTCTGGTCGTATTTCATCCATTAACAAAAGTCTTAATCATAACCATTTTGATAACTTAGCACGTTATGAAGCCCCATTGGCTGACGTGTCAGTAATAAAAAATATACATAACGTTGACCTTGTAGACCTAATCTTTGAGAAGATGCCTAGCTCAGGCTTTTCTAAAATTGATGCCGATACAATAATTTCCCCGGCATCTGGCGAGGCGGCATTAAGAGCTGTTGGTGCAATTTGTGCCGCAGTAGACATTGTAATGTCTGGTCAGGCTGACAACGCTTTTTGTGCAGTAAGACCACCAGGCCACCATGCTGAGCCTAACAAATCTATGGGTTTCTGTTTATTTAATAATGTGGCTATTGCAACTGATTATGCGAGAAGAAGATACAATTTAACTAAAGTTGCTGTAATTGATTTTGATGTTCATCATGGAAATGGTACTCAGTTAGCATTTCAAAATGATGGTGATCTGATGTTTGGCTCATCGCATCAATACCCTTTCTACCCTGGCACTGGAAGTATTTCAGAAGAGGGTGTAGGTAATATATGGAATGCGCCACTTAAGGCACTATCAGGATCTATTGAATTCAGAGCTGCTATGCAGGAACGGATTTTTCCTGCCTTAAGAATGCATAAACCTGAACTAATAATTATATCAGCTGGATTTGATGCGCACCGAGATGATCCCCTTGCAGCTTTACAACTATTAGATGACGATTATTTCTGGGTTACTGAAGAAATAACAAAGATAGCATCTGAAACCTGTAACGGACGTATAGTATCAAGTCTTGAAGGTGGATATAATCTAGACGTATTAGGGTTATCAGTAGCGGCGCATGTTAATGCTTTAATGAATTCACAACAATTATAAAAACAGTAATTCTTTAGCCTATGAGAGTTTAAAAAATGAATAAATCAGACAGGAATAAAGACTTATCCAAACTTAGTTTTGAGACCGCACTAAATGAATTAGAAAAAATTGTTGAAGAACTTGAAGCAGGGGAAACTGATTTAGATTCTTCTATAGCTGCTTACGAGCGTGGTATAGCTTTGAAACAGCATTGTGCAGAAAAACTTAAGCAAGCTGAGTTGCGTGTCCAAAAGATTGAGACAAAAACAGCTGGTATAGCCCATTCTACCAAGCCTCTTGAGGATGATTAAAATTATTTTTCATTATTTAAAAACTAGCTTTTTTTCAAAAAGGGAGCTGNATTGTGACTAGCCTCAGTGNGNCCATGGAGAGATGCGTAGATGAAACAATTACTACGCTAGAGTCTTATATAGCTAAAAGTGATTCTTTTGATTCTCAATTATATGAGGCTATGAGATATTCTTTAATGGCAGGGGGGAAACGTTTGCGTCCTTTTCTCGTAATTTCTTCCGCGGAGTTATTTGATATTCCTCGCTCTAAAGCTCTACCCATAGCTGCAGCGATAGAAATGGTGCATACATATTCTTTGATTCACGATGATTTGCCAGCTATGGATAATGACGACTTTCGACGTGGTAAGCCCACATGCCATAAGCAGTTTGGCGAAGCCATAGCAATTTTAGCAGGGGATGCTCTTTTAACACTTGCATTTCAGATAGTGTCATGTCCTAAAACAAATAATAATGCAGCAGTTAGGTCTGAGATAACTAATGAATTAGCACTAGCCGCAGGCGCAGCTGGGATGGTAGGCGGGCAAATGATCGATATTGCTGCTGAAACTGCCATTAAGCCATTAAGTCTCAATAATGTTATTGAAATGCAAAAGCGTAAAACTGGTGCTTTGATTAAATTTGCATGCTTGGCTGGTCCAATCTTAGGAGCTCAGAAAGGTATTCGACGTAATGCTTTGGCAGACTATGCTGAAAAGATTGGACTGGCATTTCAAATTATTGATGATTTGTTAGATCATGAAGGTGATGAAAAAACAATGGGTAAAGCTGCAGGAAAGGATGCCGTTGCGGGCAAGGCAACATTTGTAAGCCTTTTGGGTGTTCAGGGGGCACGGCAACGCGCAGAAAAATTAGTATCGGAAGCAAAATCTTCTTTGAAGGTATTTGGAGAGCGTTCAGTTTTATTAAAAGATGTTGCGCAGTATATTGTCGATCGAGAAAAGTAATAAATTGAGTAATTCTAGTTCTAAATATTCTAATGATAAAAGCAGAGCTGATCTAGCGTTAGTTAAGAGGAAGTTGGCAGATAACCGTACTAAGGCGGCAGCACTTATTATGGCCGGTAAAGTATTCTCTAATCAAAAACGAATAGAAAAAGCTGGTGAATTTATTGATTCATCACAACCCCTTGATGTCCGTGGACCNCCTCATCCNTGGGTAGGTAGAGGCGGAATTAA
Source organism: Gammaproteobacteria bacterium (assembly GCA_002714015.1). Classification (GTDB taxonomy): domain Bacteria; phylum Pseudomonadota; class Alphaproteobacteria; order UBA828; family UBA828. The sequence continues at coordinate 18,620 of PAWF01000052.1, forward strand.
ACTTGCCTANGGACTAAAACATTTTGGTNTATCACCAAATACNGAAATNTGTATTGATATTGGTGCTTCAACAGGTGGGTTTACAGATGTTCTATTATATTATGGTGCTAGAAAAGTTTATTCAGTAGATGTGGGCTATGGGCAGCTAGCACAAAAATTGCGTGATGATTCGCGCGTTATTGTTATGGAGCGTACCAATGCGCGAAACCTTAAAAAAAATTTAATACCTGAGACCGTTGGAGCAATCGTATGCGATGTAAGTTTTATTAGTTTGAAAACCATTTTACCTTTACCACTCAGATTTGCTCATGATTCGTGTTGGTTAATTGCTTTAATTAAACCACAATTTGAATTGGGTCCAAAAAATGTAGGGAAGGGAGGGGTTGTCAGGAAAGCGTCCGATAGAACTCTTGCATGTGATAATATTAAGAACTGGTTATCCAGTCTACCCGGCTGGCAAGTTTTTGGTCTGGTGGAAAGTCCAATAAGAGGAGCTAGTGGAAATAGTGAATACCTTATTGGAGCGAAGTATAATAATTATTAGTCGGATAAAGAATTTTTCGTAAATTTTAAATGGTGTAAAGATTGTGAATTTTGAAAAGCCTAAAGTTGCAATTTCAATTCAAAACCCCTCAAAAACTATACGTTTAGCTATAGAAGAGGAATTAGCTCCATTTGCTGAGGTTCTTTGGTTAGAAAGATGTAAAGATAATGCTTCTCGATCAAGCGTTATTAAATCTGCTACTGCTTTAATAGGTCTAAAGCTACATAATGAAATCTTATCCCCAGAATGGGAGTTAATGAGCCACATGAGTCTTATACAGGCCTTATCTGCAGGTGTGGACTTTGTTCCCTTTGAGAAAATACCNNAAGAAGTTCCAATTGCATCCAATCGTGGTGCCTTTTCTATTGCTATGGCCGAACATGGGTTAGCTCTTTTATTGTCTTCCGCAAAAGATTTACGAGAAAGAGAGNTGAAAATGAAGATGGGGTATTTTGATCAATGGAGCCCTACTCGTTCTTTACATGGTTTATCAGTGGCCATAGTTGGTTTTGGTGGGATTGGTCAAGCTCTTCTTGAGCTCCTAGAGCCATTTAAATGTAAAATATTTGCAATAAATAGAACTGGTTATGTTGATGATTCAAGAGTTTCACATACTGGAAATCTTAGCGATCTAAAAACATTTTTACCAAAATGTGACTTAGTTGTCCTAACGATTTCATTAAATAAATCTACTGTTAATATAATTGGTAAAAAAGAACTAGCTGTAATGAAGAAAGATGCAATTTTGTTAAACCTTGCACGTGGAGCAATAATTAACCAGAAAGCACTTTTTGAGCATTTATTATTAAACCCACATTTCTATGCTTGTTTAGACGCTTGGTGGTCTGAGCCCTTTATTCATGGACGTTTTGAAACTAAGTATGATTTTTTATCTTTAAAAAATGTTATAGGTTCCCCTCACAATTCTGCACAGATATCAGGAGCTAGTGAATCTGCAGCACGTCGAGGCACACGTAATGTTGTAAGACTTTTAAAAAAAGAACCAATTAAATTTCTTGTTGAATCTGACGAAAAAATATAGGTGGTTCGTTATCAGACCTATCATGTTATCATGATGCTCCGAATAAGCTATCTTCCTAAAGAATAATATTCATTATTTGGGATAATACTCAAACCTGACGCAAGTCGATTACTCATATTGTAGAAGCCTATTACCTCAACAATGTCAAAAATCTCCTCCATAGAGAAGCCATTCTTTTTTAGCTCGTTCCTATCTTTTTCTCCTACAATATGCGGCTCTGTTGTAAGCTTCCAAGCAAAGTNGCACATAGCTTTCTGGCGTTTATTTAGTTTAGCTAGTCGGTAGTTTACTGCAACGGTATCACCTAGCTCAATATTTTTAGATAATTGTCGAACTGCAGCACTATGGGCTATTATGCAGTAGTGGCAGCGGTTTGCTGATGAAACAACCACTGCTATTATTTCGCGTTCTAATTTTGAGAGTCCACTTTCACCGACCATTAATTCACTGTTGTAGCTTCTAAAATATTCAAATTTTTTTGGTCTTAATGTATAAGCCTTGAAAACGTTCGGAACGAACCCAAGCTTTTCTGAGCACTTAGTAAAAACCATCCTTATTTCCTTTGGCAATTTAGACTCTTTTGGTAAAGGAAAACCACAAATCTCATTTTNTTTGTGTCGTGAGGTTNANTTTTTTTTNCTACTCTTAGTCATTTTCTTACTCCAATTTGTGCTCTGTCACGGAGTATGTGGTCGGCAAGAACGCAACTGACCATTGCCTCCGCAATTGGTACTGCTCTTATCCCGACACATGGGTCATGTCTTCCCTTAGTTTCAATTTCTACTTCTTCGCCTGAGTTTGTGATAGTTTTGCGAGGGATTAGAAATGAACTTGTTGGCTTTACTGCGAATCGGCAAAAAATACTTTGACCCGTTGAAATCCCTCCTAAAATACCCCCTGCATTATTAGTAAGAAATTTTGGTCCTTGGTTGTCCATTCTTATTTCATCTGCATTATCAGGGCCTTCCATGGTGCCTGCAGAAAACCCTGCACCAATTTCCACAGCTTTTACTGCATTTATGCTCATAATAGCACTAGCAATTTCTGCATCGAGTTTTCCATATACCGGCTCTCCTAAGCCAGCAGGAACACCATCGACCTTTATTTCAATTATTGCTCCTACAGATGATCCCCGTTTTCTTATATCTGTTAGGTATTTTTCCCAAACAGTTGCGGCATATTTATCGGGGCAGAAAAAATGGTTATTTTCCACCACCCCCCAATCCCAGTTAGANTGGTTGATGACCTCAGAGCCTATTTGAACAACAGCCCCTCTAATAGAGATTGAACTTCCTATTACTTTTCTTGCTATTGCCCCTGCAGCTACTCGAGCTGCGGTCTCTCTGGCAGAGGATCTTCCGCCCCCCCGGTGATCTCTAATTCCATATTTCATGTCATAGGCTATGTCAGCGTGACCAGGTCTATATTTATCAGNAATAGAGCCATAATCTTTNGAACGGGCATCTTCATTTTTNATTATTAAAGATATAGGAGTACCGGTNGTCTTGCCATCAAAAGTTCCTGAGACAATTTGTACTAAATCAGACTCTTTTCGCTGCGTAACAAATTTTGATTTACCTGGTTTCCGACGATCTAGCCAAGGTTGGATGTCGGATTCGGATAATGGTATATTTGGTGGGCATCCATCAACTACACAACCAAGGGCTGTTCCATGGCTTTCCCCCCAGGAAGTAAATCTAAATATATGCCCAAAAGTATTGTGGGACATTTTATGCCATTTCTTAATTTATAAATTCAATATGAACTAAAAGGTAACATTGTTTGGTTTTTAAACAATTGATATATCTGGTGCATCGGGGTGTTTCATTCCAACAATATTGTAGCCGCAGTCAACATGATGCAGTTCACCTGTTACACCTGAGCTTAAATCAGAAATTAAATAAACTGCGGCACCACCAACCTCATCAATTGTAACATTTCTTCTAAGGGGTGAGTTTAGCTCATTCCATTTTAAAATGTATCTAAAGTCTCCAATTCCTGAAGCTGCTAATGTCTTTATAGGACCTGCGGATATAGCATTTACCCTTATATTTTCAGANCCAAGGTCAGCTGCCAAGTATGTTACACTTGCCTCCAATGCAGCTTTTGCCACTCCCATTACATTNTAATGGGGCATCCACTTTTCAGCACCATAATAGGACATAGTTATAAGGCTGCCNCCATTTTTCATTAGTGGNACAGCATGTTGGCAAACTTCGGTAAAAGAGTANCANCTTATCTCCATAGTACTATTAAAATTTTCTCGTGTNGTATCTAANTANCGCCCTTTGAGCTCCTCTTTATCTGAGAAAGCAATTGCGTGTATAACAAAGTCTATTTCTCCCCACTTCTTAGATAAAAAAGAAAAAGTATNTATTAGTGAGGTCTTTTCAGATACGTCGCATGGCAGCACAGTATCACTGCCTACTTTTTCAGCTAGTGGGCGTACTCGCTTTTCTAATGCCTCACCTTGATAAGTGAAGGCTAGTTCAGCGCCATGGTTATGCAGCATATTAGCAGCACCCCAAGCAATAGAGCGATCGTTAGCGACACCCATAATGAGGCCCCTTTTACCAGAAAGAAGGGACGTCTGTTGAGTCATAGAAACACCTCTGATAACACAAAAAATAAGGTTTAGTAGCTACTCGAGTTATGCAAATAAATATACAGTATATCGTACACAAAACTAGAGCATGCGCAAATAAGATGATTANATTGAAGCCCTTATCAGAAAATAGATCATTTTACGACTTTATACGCCAATCTCCATTNGCATCACGGCAGGCAGTTCCGTAAGCTGTTTCTGTCTTCCCTCCAATGNTTACTGTTTGNTGATATTCCCTGCATGGCGTATAATCATCTACATAATATGTGTCTGTAGGAGTAAATGTTCCTTGATGCCCGTTGTCAGGGTTTGCCCATGATGAAGTTTCTCCTGTAGGAGCGCTTTCTAGTGACTNTTGAGCTGTTTTTTCTGCGTATAATTGATCAGCTTTATCTAAAGAAGCACCTATATCGTTTCCGATAAAAGCACCTAGAAGAGTACCAGCAGCAACAGCGGCTAATTGTCCACTTCCGTCGCCAATTTGNGCGCCAAGGAGTCCGCCTATTACTGCTCCACCGATGGTGCCAAATTGTTCTTTTGACCCAACCCCTTCATTTTGGAGACAACTAGTTAATGAAGCTAAAGAGATTAGCCCTAAAGAGAATATACCTGCTCTTATAAATNTAGTTTTTCCCATAAGATGCTCCTCTACGCATGATTTTGCACTTATATATTGTAATAATTATATTGTAATAATTATATTGTAATAATAAAAAAATAGCCAAAATATGAATGCTATAANGTAAATTATATTACTAAGTTTNCAGCGTAAAGCGACGATTTGTTATTTTGTGAAATAGAATTATTTAGAAGTTAACTAGCTGAGAGATAAATTTTGTTAGAGTTTAGCNCTAAACCACTGCAANTCTTTGCTCATTGGTTTGAAGAGGCNCAAACCTGTGGGTTATTGGANCCCACNTCTGTTTCTCTGGCAACTGTTAATTNAGATGGCAAACCTTCGGTTAGAATAGTTCTACTNAAAAAATTNGATGAGTCTGGNTTTGTATTTTACACTAATTTAAAAAGCCATAAGGGTAATGATATTGCTATTAACCCTAACGTTGCACTNTGCTTTCACTGGATGCCTTTGCAAAANCAAGTTCGAGTGGAGGGGGTTGCAACCCAAGTAATTGATGAGGAAGCTGATAGATATTTTGCTTCGCGTGATAGGGACAGCCAAATCGGAGCATGGGCCTCAATTCAATCTCAAACCCTTGAGAAAAAAAAAGAGTTAGAAGACCGATTTAAGTTTTATAACGANAAATTTCAAATGAAAGATATTCCNAGGCCAAATTTTTGGTCTGGTTACCTTGTTAGACCGGAAGTAATTGAATTTTGGGAAGCCGGTGCCCACCGTTTACATANTAGANAGGTATATAGGCGTTCGGAGGTTGGCTCTGATTGGTATGTTGAGAACTTATACCCATAAAATTTATATCTTCTGTCTTAATGAATATAAGATAGAAAAATATTAATTTGAATTTTGAAACTCGGACCACATATAAGCTTTCATGAGGGGAAAATATTGTTCATGAGAATTGACCATGCCAACTGCTATGTTAGAGTGTTTGAGCCTTTAGTTAGTTTCGAGTCTTTTTCGCTCCTATCTGCTGGTATGGACACATTGTGTTAGTTTAGAGGTATTATTAGTTTTAACTACTATTACGTAACCATTTTTTTTCAAAGTAATAACACGTAACAAGTTGTTATAGTATTTTGGGCGGGGAGCTGAGAAACCATGGCTGTTAATTTGGCGCAGGTAGCTAAGCAGAAAAAAATCAAATACTTTTTAATAAGCTTTGTAGATTATTTTGGGGTTTTGCGGGCAAAGCTAGTACCGGCATCAGCCATTAAGCAGATGCANAAAGACGGTGCTGGATTNGCAGCTTTTGCAGCGTGGCTTGATTCTACTCCCGCTCACCCTGACATGTTGGTTATGCCTGACCCAGATAGCCTTATACAGCTACCATGGAAAACAGAAGTGGGTTGGTTAGCAGGAGACTGCTGGATGGACGGGCAGCCGATGGTGGATACACCACGGGTAGTTTTAAAAAATCAAATAGCAAAGGCAACTAAGCAAGGCTATTACATGCAAACTGGAGTCGAGGCAGAATATTTTATTATNAATGAAGATGGTTCTGGTATTTCTGATGGACGGGANACTCAATCAAAGCCCTGTTATGANCAAACGGCTCTAATGCGAAGGTATGAGGTTATCTCGGAGATTTGTGATTGTATGGANAAGCTAGGTTGGGCTCCATANCAAAATGATCATGAAGATGCAAACGGTCAATTCGAAATGAATTTTCATTATTCAGATNCCCTGACATCTTCTGATAGGCATGTGTTTTTTAAATTCATGGTTAAGTCAATTGCTGAGAAGCATGGCTTAAGAGCTACTTTTATGCCAAAGCCTTTTGAGCACCTTACAGGAAATGGTTGCCACACGCACGTGTCAGTTTGGGATAAATCTAGGAAGAAAAATCTTTTTGAGGACCCNAAAGGAGAGCTGGGTATGTCCAAGCTATCCTACCAATTTTTAGGTGGGGTTATAAAATCAGCAGCTGGACTTTCTTCTATTTTTAATCCAACAGTTAATAGTTATAAGCGNTTGAATGCAGGTACTACTGTNTCTGGNGCAACTTGGTCACCAAATTCTATTACCTTTGGAGGAAACAACAGAACCACNATGGCNCGTATACCAGGTCCTGGTCGTTTTGAGTTAAGAATGATGGATGGTTCAGCAAACCCTTACCTTATGCAGGCAGCAATCTTGATGGCAGGTCTGGAGGGTGTGAAATCAAAGCGTTCTCCCGGTAAACGATACGATATAGACATGTTTACAGAAGGGCAAAATATAAAGGGAGTAGATAAGCTGCCTTTAAATCTACTTGATGCAATTCGCTTAACAGATAAAGACAAGATAGTCAGACAAGGTTTAGGGAATTCATTTGTCAATTCATATACAAAATTAAAGATGCAGGAATGGTTAGACTACGCAAAACACCTTTCTCAGTGGGAACGTGATAACACGCTTGATTGTTAAGGTATAATTTCTTATAGGGAGCAGTCTATGGCTGCAGTAAGGTTTTTAATATGGTCTTTGGCCTTTTAAAATACGGCCTCAATCCACGCTTCCAACCGAAGCAGTTCATTAAAGAAAGCAGAGACCTTAAGCCTTCTTATGATGTTATTATCATAGGGGGTGGTGGGCATGGTTTAGCAGCTGCTTATTACCTAGCAAGAGATTGGGGAATAACAAGTGTTGCCGTACTCGAAAAAAGCTGGTTAGGAGGCGGGAATACAGGGCGGAATACGGCTATAATTAGGTCAAATTATCTTACTCCAGAAGGCGTTGAATTTTACGATGAAAGTGTCAGTCTCTACAAAAGCCTTAGCCAAGAATTAGATTATAATATTCTATACTCAGAACGGGGTCATTTCACTCTTGCGCATACAGATTCGGCGATAAGGACATCTCGTTGGCGTGCTGAGGTAAATAAGCATCTAGGTGTGAATTCAGAGGTGGTTTATCGCGATGATTTAGCCCAAATGGTACCTCAACTCAACCTTTCAGATGAGGTGAGATATCCTGTTTTGGGTGCTCTTTATCATCCACCTGGGGCAATAGCCCGTCATGATGCTGTAGCATGGGGATATGCTGGGAGGGCTGCAGAGTTAGGTGTAGAAATTCACCAAAATACCGAAGTAACAGGAATAAATATTGAAAATGGAAAAGTTATATCCGTTGATACAAATAATGGCAGAATAGGTTGTGGAAAAGTATTACAAGCAGTCGCTGGCCATTCTTCTGAGGTATCCCGACTTGCTGGTTTTGATCTCCCAATTCGTTCAATACCCTTACAAGCATGCGTTTCTACACCTGTTAAGCCATTGTTGGATCCAATTATTGTTTCAGGTTCGTTACATGTTTACATCTCTCAATCTGATCGTGGGGAGTTTGTGATGGGAGGGGCCACTGACCCTTATCCTAGATATCAAACCTCATCTAGCCTAGATTTTATGGAGGGTTTGATGGGACATATACTTGAGCTTTTCCCTTTCATGGCAGAATTACCTGTTCTAAGACAATGGGCAGGATTAGCAGATATGACTCCTGATTTTTCACCTGTGATGGGAGAGACTCCTGTTCAAAATTATTACATTGATGCAGGGTGGGGCACTTGGGGATTTAAAGCTACTTGTGTATCCGGAAAAAGAATGGCTGAGACTTTAGCAACAGGTAAAACTCCTGAAATTCTAGCTCCATTTGCCCTAGACAGATTTCGGACCTTTGACCTTGTGGGTGAAAAAGGGGCGGCATCTGTAGGCCATTAAAAGCGGAGTCCTTATAAAATATGAAAATTATTAATTGTCCACTTAACGGACCTCGTAATGCTCAAGAATTTGTTTATGGAGGAGACGTTGATCCTCACCCAAACCCTCATTTTATTTCTGAAGATGAGTGGGCTTCATATGTCTTTATCGAGAAAAATATCTCAGGAAAAGTACGTGAATGGTGGTGTCATATTCCTACTGCATACTGGTTTATAGCTGAACGTGATACTGCGCTTGATGAAATATCAAGAACTTTTGATCCTTCTGAAATTTTTAAAGAAAGGGTTGAGTTTAAGAGACCAGAAGAACCTTCAAAAAATAATAACGGGAGCNCAAATAAAAAGNCGACCGAGACAGCGNNAATNANAGAGAAACCAGGAGGCGGTGTATAATGTCAAGTCGTTTGCCATCTCCAGCAGGAAGATTTATTGATCGTGAAAAGTCTTTCAAATTTAAGTTTGAAGGTCGTTCTATTGTTGGGTACAAGGGCGATACTGTAGCAAGTGCTTTACTTGCTTCAGGGCAAACAATACTCTCTCGTTCATTTAAATATCATCGTCCACGCGGTGTAATTAGTCTTTCAACACTAGATGCGAATACCCTTGTTCAAGTTGGTGACTCACCAAACCGGTTTGCAGAGAGAGTAATGATCAGCGATGGACTTAATGTTAGTGGTCAAAATTACTGGGGATCATTGTCTAAGGACAGACTGAGTGTAATTGGAAAATTTGGACGCTTTTTGCCAGCAGGTTTTTATTATAAGGCCTTTTATAATCCGCGTTGGGCATGGCCAATTTGGGCTAATCTTATAAGAAAGGTGGCTGGTCTTGGCATTTTAAACCCTAGCTCAGGTCATGGATATTATGACAAAGAATATTTATTCTATGATGTTGCAGTAGTAGGAGCGGGAGTATCTGGTTTATCTGCTGCGTTAGAAGCTGCTTCTGCAGGTGCTAATGTATTGGTAGTAGATGATGACCAGGCTGCTGGTGGTTCCTTAAATTGGGGCCGTAGTGATCCATCTGGTGACGCAGATATCTTAATAAGAGATAGGCTGATGAGCGAGGTCAAGCAACAGAACAAAATCCGCTTGCTTGATTCTTCATCTGTTATTGGATGGTATACAGATAATTGGTTAGCAGTCACCCGAGAAAATCGATTGATAAAACTCCGTTCTAAGTCTTTGGTGGTAGCCACTGGATGCTGGGAGCAACCGATAGTATTTCGTAATAATGATTTGCCTGGGATTATGCTCGGCTCAGCAGCTCAAAAATTAATCAATTTGTGGGGGGTAAAGCCAGGTGAGCGTGCTGTAGTAGCTACCTCTGATGATCGTGGTTATGGCGTGGCTCTTGATCTTTTAGATGCAGGTGTAGAAGTAGCTGCAGTTATAGATCTTCGGTCTGAAGTTAATGAAGGTAGATTATCTACAGAAGTTCGCAGGAGGCAGATACCAATCCTTTTAGGAAGAACTCCTTGGGAGGCAATAGCGAATAATCGAGGCTCACGTGTATCAGAGTTACGTGTAGCAAGAATAGTAGGACAGGGAAAATGTGCGAATGAAATTGACTCTTTTGCATGTGACCTTGTTGTAATGAGTGCGGGCTGGTTCCCTGCAGCTCCAATTATTAGGCAAGCTGGTGGAAAGTTAGTTTATGACCCTCTAACAGGAAGTGCTACGATATCAAATTTACCTACAAATGTTATCGCAGCAGGAGGTATTGTTGGTCATACTTCCATTGAAGCTGCAGCTGGTGACGGTTCTAGAGCTGGTAATTTAGCTGCAAGAGCAGCAGGTATTAATCATGACAGGGCTGAACCAGCTAAACTAAAAATTCCTGATGCTTCACAAATGCATCCTTGGCCAATTTTTAGTCATCCAAAAGGCAAGGAATTTGTTGATTTTGATGAGGACCTTCAGATTCGTGATCTTGAGGTGGCGTTAGAGGAGGGGTATCAGCATATTGAGCACCTTAAGCGTTTCACAACTAATGGTATGGGACCATCACAGGGAAGACATTCCGCATTGTCTGCTATGCGTTTAGCAGCAAAGCATACAGGTCTTAGCCTTGACGGCGTTGGGATGATTACAGCAAGACCGCCGAATGCTCAGGTAACTATCGGGCATTTAGCGGGTCGGGTTTTTGAACCTGTTAGATATACAGCTATGCATCACCGGCATATAGAAGCAGGTGCAAAAATGATGCCTGCGGGCATTTGGCTTCGCCCTGAATACTATGGTCCACCAGCAAGGCGTGAACAATTGATACAGGAAGAGGCCAGCAATGTTAGGAATAACGTTGGTTTAGTCGATGTATCTACACTAGGTGGTTTGGATATACGTGGTCCAGATGCAGCAGAGTTTCTTAACCGAATGTATACATTTGCATATTTAAAACAACCTATTGGTAAAGCTCGTTATGTTTTGATGACAGATTTAGCTGGTGTAATAGTGGACGATGGCGTGGCCTGTAGATTGTCTGAAAACCATTTTTACGTTACTGCTACAACAGGTGGAGTAGAGTCTGTTTACAGGCAAATGCTTTGGTTTAATGCGCAGTGGAGATTGCAAGTTGATATAACAAATATTACTGCTTCTTATGCAGGTGTGAATATTGCTGGTCCAAAAAGTCGTATTGTTCTTGAGCGTCTATGTGAAGACGTTGATTTATCTCCAGATGGTTTTCCTTACATGGGTGTTAGAGAAGGACATGTCGCAGGTATTCCTGCACGAATGTTAAGAGTTGGGTTTGTTGGTGAGCTAGGATATGAGTTACATGTCCCTGCACACCAGGGTGAGGCTCTTTGGGATGCTATTATGGCTGAGGGACAAGAAGAAAGAATACGCCCATTTGGTGTTGAAGCGCAGCGTCTCCTGAGATTAGAAAAGGGACACATAATTATCTCCCAAGATACTGATGGTCTTACACATCCAGTAGAAGCTGATATGGCTTGGGCAATAGCCCGAAAGAAGCCATTCTATGTTGGGCTTAAATCTGTATCAATGTTGGAAGGTAAGCCGCTTATTCGTAAACTTGTAGGTTTAGAAATTATTGACTCTGATGGGGCAATACCTAAAGAGTGTCATTTGGTTATTGATGGGTCGCAAATTTCAGGACGTATTACATCTATTGGATATTCTTCTGCCTTGAGAAAGTATGTGGCTCTAGCGTATGTTTCACCAAACCAATCTGATCCTGGAACAATTGTAGAAATACGAGTTGATGAGGGTGATATAGTTCAAGCACAGGTAGTAGAACTCCCATTTTATGATCCCGATGGTAAGAGGCAGGAGATTTAAATATGGTGAATCCTATAAAGCCTTCGTCATTTAACAAACGTAGCTTCCTATATCGTACGCATGATAAATCTGGTGGTGAATTTATGGAAGAAAACGGCTTTGCAGTGCCTATGAACTATGGAAAGAGTTCAGTAAACGAAGTTAAATTAGCACACCAGATGGGGATAGCAGATCTTAGTCACTTGTCTAGAACAGGCTTTAAAGGTTGGCAAGCTTCTCATTGGCTTTCTTCCCAAAATTGTAAATTTGATGATGAATCAAATTTTTCATATTTACAGGATACAAAAGCTCGAATTCTAAGGTTATCTCCAAGTGAGTTTGTTGTCGTTGGCAATATTTTAGGTAATGATAACCTTGTAAATGAATTAAATACTACATGGTATTCAATACAGGTAGATGGTGTGTATTTAGTCCCGCGCTCAGATACTAATTGTTGGCTAAAAATCACTGGTACCCATGCCCCTTCTATGTTAGCAAAAGTTTGTGCAGTTGACTTGAGACCCCAGTTTTTTCCAGATGGTGCAGTAGCTCAGACAAATATTGCTCGTCTAAATTGTATTATTACTCGACATGATGTGGGCCTTGCTACAACTTACGATATACTAACTGATTGTGCATCTGCAGACTATTTTTGGTTAGCTCTTTTGGATGCAATGGATGAATTCTCTGGTGGACCAGTTGGTATATCTGCTATTCGTATGCTTGCTGGTAATCCAGGAGAACTAGATGGTGGTGCCGCCGGTAAGAATTGAACTTACGGCCTCGCCCTTACCAAGGGCGCGCTCTACCCCTGAGCTACGGCGGCACAGAGTTTTTCAAACATACTTTAAAAGCCTAGTGTGGGGCAACTATGACGAATGAGAAAACAAAGAATGTTAGTAACAAGTCAAATAATTCTGTCCGGCAAGACCGCCTATCGCAAGCGTTAAGAGTAAATCTGCTTAGAAGAAAAGAACAAAAACGTGCACAAAATGACCTTAAGAAGTTTGAGGAAACAAAAAAAACATAATTAAGTAATCGCCAGATAATAATTTTACATTACTATTTTAATGAGTGAGTTGCTTAATTTAGTTTTAATGCACCGTTTTAGGGTTAATTTTATGATGGTAATTGCTAAATCTTCTTTTCTATTGATGATTTTGCACTAGTAAGCTTGTCGCTCCTTGCATGTTGGCATATGTTGCGCGTAAAGCCTTGGAGGTATTTGTAATGGCTGTTATGCCTGATAGTTGGATACGTGAAATGGCTCATTCTAAAGGAATGATTGAGCCATTCATTGAAACACAAAAACGTAAAAATTGTATATCGTATGGAGTATCTTCCTACGGCTATGATGCTCGTGTTTCGGAGGAATTTAAGATTTTTACAAACGTTGACTCTGCTTTAGTTGACCCCAAAAAATTTTCAACAGAAAGTTTTGTTGAACGCTCAGGCGATGTTTGTGTTATCCCTCCAAATAGTTTTGCTCTTGCAAGGACAGTTGAATATTTCCGTGTGCCAAGAGATATTCTCGTCATCTGCTTAGGAAAATCAACATATGCAAGGTGTGGAATAATTGTTAATGTAACTCCCCTAGAGCCAGAATGGGAAGGTCATGTGACTCTTGAATTTTCAAATACTACCCCCTTACCGGCTAAAATTTATGCTAATGAGGGGGCATGCCAGTTTATTTTCTTAAAGGCAGATGCGCTATGCGAAGTAAGTTATGCTGATAGGTCGGGTAAGTATCAAGGTCAGGTTGGGGTTACTCTTCCTAAGCTTTAATTTTTAGGTGTAACGTAATCGTTTTATGAACTGCTGTGCAGGAAACAGCGATGGAAATTATTAGAATACAGGGTGGTCATCGGCTATCCGGTAAAGTGCAAATCCGTGGTGCAAAGAATGCCGCATTGCCCTTGATGGTATCAGCAATGCTAACAGAAGAGCACCTNATATTAGATAATTTGCCTTATCTTGCAGATATTCAAACAATGACTGCTTTACTTAATAGTCATGGAGTCCANGTCAATAGGTCAANGCCAAGTTCAGCCGATGATAGGCGCGTTAGTCTTAATGCGGNAAGAATTAGTAATACAACNGCAGAATATGACNTAGTAAGNAAAATGCGAGCGTCAATTCTTGTTCTCGGTCCTCTTTTAGCAAGAGAGGGNAGCGCCCGTGTATCTTTACCGGGTGGATGTGCGATTGGAACGCGCCCTGTGGACATTCATTTATCTGGACTATCCCAATTGGGAGCAGAAATAACACTAGTGGANGGTTATGTTGAAGCAAAGGCATCTAGTGGTTTGCGTGGNGCGAGTTTGTCTCTACCTTTCCCGTCCGTAGGAGCTANTGAGAATTTANTGATGGCTGGNGTGCTCGCGGACGGTTTAACAGTGATTAAGAATGCTGCACGTGAGCCTGAGGTAGNAGATTTATCAAATTGTTTGATTAAGATGGGTGCGNATATCCAAGGTGTTGGGACTAGCGAGCTCAAGATTGAGGGAAGAAAAAGCTTACATGGNGCAAGTCACTCNGTAATCCCAGATAGAGTAGAAGCAGGCACATATGCTATCGCTGCGGCAATTACTTCGGGGAATGTAGAACTTCTTGGCGTTTTTTCTGAGCATCTTGAAGCACCACTAAAAATGCTTGAGCAAGCAGGGGTGGATACACATATAACACCAAGAGGTATAGAGATTTCAGCTTCTAAGAGAATATTNGCAAGTGATATCGCTACTAATACCTACCCAGGATTCCCGACAGATTTACAGGCGCAAGCTATGGCTCTTATGACTATAGCTGAAGGACCCTCTGTAATTACAGAAACAATTTTTGAAAACCGCTTTATGCATGTTCCTGAGCTTATNCGTCTGGGTGCTGATATAAATATAAAAGGTCCAACTGCAATAGTTCGTGGTGTAAAAGGATTACGTGGTGCTCCTTTAATGGCTACAGATTTAAGAGCCTCGTCATCTCTTGTTATTGCAGGACTAGTTGCTGAAGGTGAGACAACTGTGAGTAGGGTGCATCATATAGACCGAGGTTATGAAAGAATTGAAGAAAGCTTATCCGTGTTAGGTGCAATAATAGTTCGCGAAAGTGTTTAGCGATGAAAAATAAAAAAATTCAAGGCTCTTTATTGAGAATGCGTGCTACAGAAATAGAAGAGCTAAATGTTATAGGTGCATGTATACAAGGTGCTATGAGTTGCTATGGAGAAATGGAATTCGACTCTAAAGAGTATCGTTTTGCAGCTATTCTTGTCAGGTACACTTGGGAAGATGCAGCTAGTCANCAGGCAACACATGAATATGTACAACTAAAACAAATAAGAACTGCCCTTCGAGTAGAATCAGTCGAACAGGTGCGTGTTCGTGGGATAGATCTTAAAAATGAAAATAAACTTCTTGAATTAGTTACTGTTAAGGCGCGAAAGGATATGGGAAAAATTAAAGTACATTTAATTTTTTCGAGTGGTGGAGAAATTTATCTAGATGTAGACAAGCTAGACGTGAGGATGGAAGATCTAGAATCTCCAATTGATAGTCAAGTTAAGGTTAGTTTTGCGGATGATAAAAAGTAAGATAATTTTTGTATGTCAATATANTTTACCAACTGAGAGTAATTACGATGGTAGATAAAGAGGATATTGTTCTAGCTATCCCAAAAGGGCGTATACTTAAAGAGCTTATGCCCGTTCTTGATATAGTAGGTATNACTGTAGAGCCAACNTTCCTAGATGAAGGTGCTCGCCAGTTGCANTTTTCTACAAATATACCNGGGCTGAGTGTTATTCGAGTTCGTTCCTTTGATGTTGCTACTTTTGTAGCTTTTGGTGCTGCTCATATTGGTATCGCTGGAGCTGATGTTCTAATGGAATTTGATTATGATGAATTGTATNTTCCATTGGATTTAGGGATAGCTCGTTGCCGTTTGGTTATTGCCGAGCTAGAAGAATTCTCCGCTGATGACCCATCACAATGGAGCCACGTTCGTGTTGCAACAAAATATCCTCGTTTGACAAAGCGTCACTTTGCAGCGCGCGGTGTGCAGGCTGAGTGTATAAAACTTAATGGTGCTATGGAACTTGCNCCAAAGTTAGGNCTTTGCCGAAGGATTGTTGATTTAACACATACGGGAGAAACACTTAAAGCAAANGGCTTAGTTGAAATAGAACATATTTCAGATGTAACTTCTCGTTTAGTAGTAAATCGTGCTNCTATGAAAACACGTGCAGATGAAGTTAGCTCCTGGATCCAAAGATTTAGGGAGGCAGTTGATGGTCAGAAGATTTAATTATGGTTTGGATGGTCTAAATTCTTCCTTGAAATCATTAATAAGAGATAAACAACGTGTACCCA
The DNA here is from genome assembly GCA_002714015.1 of Gammaproteobacteria bacterium. Taxonomy (GTDB): domain Bacteria; phylum Pseudomonadota; class Alphaproteobacteria; order UBA828; family UBA828. The sequence goes on from PAWF01000052.1 coordinate 34,793, forward strand.
GTAATGTGGATCATGATGTAACAAGAATAATTGCAGAAGTTCGTTCGGGTGGCGATTCTTCTTTATGTGCACTTACATCTAAATATGATGGATTTAATGTTAACTCTGCCTCTGATCTGCGGATCAGTGAATCGGATAGGAAGAAGGCAAGCCGGAGTTGTAGTAGCGATATATTGGATGCTTTGAGGTTTGCAGCCGACCGGATTCGCACTTTTCATGAAGAGCAAAAACCATCTAATACTGAATTAAATGATGAATTGGGTGTTAGTCTCTCAGCTGTATGGAATCCAATTAGCTCAGTAGGTTTATATGTTCCTGGTGGNACAGCATCCTATCCTTCNTCAGTACTCATGAACGCTTTACCNGCCAAGGTGGCAGGAGTTTTACGTGTTGTAATGGTAGTTCCTACACNGGATGGTGAACTCAACCCAGCTGTGGCTGCNGCTGCAGAAATTTCAGGAGTTGACGAAATTTGGCGAATAGGAGGGGCTCAAGCGATTGCAGCATTGGCATATGGTACTGAGAGTATAANGCCAGTTGATAAAATCGTTGGACCTGGAAATATATGGGTTGCAACAGCTAAGCAGAAAGTTTTTGGTGATGTTGGGATCGACATGATTGCAGGTCCATCTGAAATTCTAGTGATTGCAGATAATTTAAATGANCCGTCATGGATTGCNGCGGACCTCCTATCCCAAGCTGAACATGACCAATCTGCGCAATCTATACTCATAACTGATGATGAGCAATTTGCAGATGATGTGGAAAAGGAAATTTCTATCTACTTACAATCATTGAACCGTTGCGAGATAGCATCATCAAGTTGGAAAAAACATGGTGCAATAATTTTAGTTTCATCAATAGAAAATGATGCACCAGAGTTAGTTAACCAGATAGCTCCAGAGCACTTAGAAATAGCTTTAGAAAATCCAGATGTTATAGCAAGTCAAATCACTAATGCTGGCGCAATATTCCTTGGGAGGTACACTCCTGAGGCAATTGGTGATTATGTTGCAGGAACAAATCATGTATTGCCAACATCAAGAAGTGCGCGTTTTTCATCCGGGCTTTCTGTTCTAGATTTTATGAAACGGACTAGTGTCGTTCGTTGTGATGCAAATAGTCTAGCCTCAGTTGGTCCTGTAGCTATTAGGTTGGCTGAGGCAGAAGGCTTAGAAGCTCATGCGTTATCTGTTTCAGTTCGAATAAGAAATAAATTGGATTAAGTCCATGAAAGGTGATGATTGTGGAAGAACCCAATTCATTGCTGAAATTGCTTTGGGCAGTTCTATAGGGCGACATCCAAGCCCTGATGTTGAACATGAGAGAAAAGTAGCTATATATGATTTATCAGAATCTAATAGTTTTTCTCCAATTGGTGCTCCCCCAGGTCCTTATTCTGCAATATTAAATGCAGTTGATAACAGACTTATTATTAACCTTAAGGACCCTGAAGGCGTTTGTATTGATCCTGTAAATATTCCTATGTCTCCATTTCGTTCCCTAATGAAAGACTATGCACAAATTTGCAATGCATATATGGAGGCAATTCGAGCAGCTAAGCCCTCCCGAATAGAGGCAATAGATATGGGTCGAAGAGGACTTCATAATGAAGGTTCTGAATTATTACGTGACGCTCTAAAGCATAAAGTTGAGCTAGATGAAGATACTGCTCGTCGTATATTTACGCTTTTATACGTCTTTCAAATGCGCGGGTGAATGTTATTGTGAATAATAAACTTAAACGTATATTATTTGCATGTACTTGGAATGCAGTACGTTCTCCTATTGCTGAAGCTTTAATGAATCTAATTGCAGGTAATAGATTCTTAGTTGATTCAGTTGGGGTTCGTTTGGGTATGATTGATCCTTTTGCAATTGCTGTAATGAAAGAAATTGGTATTGATATTTCAAATCATAACCCCAAAATCTTTGAAGACCTTACAGCAGAAACATATGACATAGTTATCTCACTATCTCCAGAAGCTCAACATAAGGCGATTGAAATGACTCGAGGCAATGATTGTGAAGTAGAGTTCTGGCATACTATGGATCCATCTATCATTGACGGTAGCCGAGAAGTCCAACTTGCTGCATTTCGCCAAATACGTGATGAGTTATCAAGTAAGTTATATAAACGTTTTGGTTGTTCTGCACCAATAATATAGGGTGATTTAGCAGGCCGTATTATTAAATACAGTTTGATATTGTTTTTTTGTTTACTTTGTTTTTTCGGTATTTGTGATGGGTAAATCAAATTCTAATAACCGGACCATCTTTGAGTCATTATCTGATGTAAACCGTCTTGTACTTGCCTCTGCTTCCTCTAGAAGGAAACAGCTTTTATTACAAATGGGTATTAAGGCAGATTCTATAATGCCAGCAAATATTGATGAGTCAGCTTTTCGTAATGAATCACCACGTTTATATGCCGCTAGGCTAGCTAAGGAGAAATGTTTGGCTATTTCTAAGCTAGAGCCTAGAGCCTTTATAATTGGAGCTGATACTGTTGTGACTGCAGGAACAAAAATTTTTCCAAAAGCTGATTCCATTGAAATTGCACGAGAGTGTATGATCCAATTATCTGGTCGTCGACATCAAGTTATAACAGGTGTCGCTGTAATTTCACCATTAGGTAGGTTATCAACTCGATTAGTTACAACACGAGTTAAGTTTAAAAGGCTGAGTAATAGAGAGTTAGAAGTCTATTTAGGGACCTATGAGTGGGAAGGAAAAGCAGGAGGTTATGCAATACAGGGTGTCGCTGGTAGCTTTATAGATTGGATAAATGGCTCTTATACAAATGTTGTTGGTTTACCGTTATATGAAACTAAGAATTTATTAGAAGGGCTAGGTTGGAAATGGAAACCAGCTCATGGCAAGGCCTCAACTAAATCAGAGTTTTAAGCTGTGTCAGTTTTAGGAGAGGTATTCATATCGTCTACACCATTTGCAAAATATATTGCAGTTGTTAATTCATATGGTCATGCCACTGTTTTACACGCTGAGACCGTTGGTAGAGAAAGTATGGTAGGTGACATATGGTTAGCTAAGGTCATTAGACCAGTCCCTGGTCATGAAGCCGTATTTGTATCTTTAGGTGAATCCAGAATCGCTATGTTGAAAGGTAAGGTAGACCCTGGAATTTATCTTCCTGTCCAAGTAGTACGTGATAATTTTGGAGAAAAAAACCCTCTTTTAACAGACCGTCCTATTTTTACAGGCCGATATTTAATTTATGAACCACACGGTAAAACCGATAGAGTAAGTCGTAACATTGATGATCCAAAATCAAAAAACAAATTAATGGAAATATTAGATGAAATTCATAGACCAAAAGGTGCATTCATAGCGCGGAGATTATCTAATGCTGCTAATTATGATATTCTAAAGGAAGAAGCTAGAATGTTAGTTGCTTGTGCGCAAGAAACTGAATTTAAAGCAGCAACTTCATCAAGTCAGCAGCTTTTATTTTCTTCTGGAGGCTTGGTAGGTCGCATTTTTAGGGAGTTTGCAGAAGAGGATAAAAATATTTGGTTTGATGATGCACAAGTTTATGACAACTTCATAAATAGAGATTTCATATATAGTCAAAATATTAAAAAATGGTTAAAATTCTCACCTGAGGTAGACCTTTTTGAGAGGTATGACCTTAATAGTCAATGGTCCAAGTCTTTAGAGCCATATGTTTCATTGCCTTCAGGTGGAAAGTTGATCATTGAAGAGACTAATGCTTGTACAACTATTGACGTAGACTCTGGCGTAAAGAAAAAAATAAATTCTCCTAAAACTGCATGCTATGAAGCCATAACTGTTTCTGCAGCAGAAATTATCAGACGAAATCTTGCAGGTCTTATTACAATTGATTTGCCTTTGGCTTATGGAAAAAAAGAAACTAACAAACTGTGTAATTTAATGAAGTCTGAGTTAGCAAAAGATCGAATACAATTTGATGTACTTGGAATTACTAATGGGGGCTTATTAGAAGTAACAAGAAGAAGGATAGGTCAATCATTATTACATTCAGTGACAAAACAAGANATTNAATTTCCATGGCTTTCACGAATATGGAGGCCAGAGATTACTGCNCATCAATTATTGTGCCAAGCAAGAAGAGAGGTTGCCTCGGGTTCAGCGTCAGTAACTATATATGCAAACCCAATTGTGGTAGAACTNTTTTCAGAGTCCAACTCAATTTCTAACTGGTTNAATGCAAATTTCTNAATTAAAGAAAATGCNAGTTTATCACATGATAATTTTGAGGTTCANGGCAGATGACAATTAGTGCACTGACTTGGACTGAATTTTTTGGTGGTATATTTCTTCTGTTTTTAGGTGGAGAGCTATTAGTGCGTGGTGCTGTAGCGTTTGCTCAAAAACTTGGTGTATCACCCCTTCTTATTGGTGCTACTTTTGTAGCTTTTGGTACCTCAGCGCCTGAGTTAGTTGTTAGTATAGGGGCTGCTGCTCGAGGAGTAGTAGATATTGCAATTGGTAATGTTCTTGGCTCAAATTTAGCCAATCTACTTTTAATTTTAGGAGTTACAGCAGCTCTCCGTCCAATCGTGGTTGGACCTAAAGTAGTAAGGCGTGACTCCATAACACTACTCGTTTCTACTGCGGCAGTAACTGGTTTAGCATTTGCAGATATTATACCGAGGTATGCAGGTGCAATAATGATTTTATTACTTGTATGCCATGTAGGCTACGGATATTGGAAAGAAAGAAGAGAAGCAACTCTGAAGGCTAGTGATATTAATGATTATTTAGAAAATCGTAGTAGTGATATAAATACAAAGCCTTTATGGGTATCAAGTTGCTTTTTGATTATAGGTATTACAGGTGTAATTTTTGGGGCACATTTTTTGGTTGAAAGCGGTACGACAATGGCACGTGCTGTTGGTATTTCTGAGGCTGTAATTGGACTTACTGTAGTAGCTTTAGGAACTAGTTTGCCTGAACTTGCAACTTCTGTGATCTCAGCAATAAAGCGCCATGGAGATGTAGCCCTTGGAAATATACTTGGGTCTAGCTTATTTAATTTATTAGGAATTTTGGGTGCAGTTGTTCTAGTTCACCCAGCGCCAATACCTAATGTAATTGCTCATTTGGATATTTGGGTGCTTTTGGGCATTACATGTTTAGTATTGATTCCGGTATTGATTGGTTGGCGATTAGGTAGAGTAGCCGGANGTATNTTACTNNTTTTNTATGTTTTATACATNGTTCATCATTTTATATAAGTTATATCCCTAAACATTCACAGTTATCTTAAAGCTTATTTATTGCATGGGACTGGATATGTTATTGAGCCATTAGAGTAGGATTGCCCAGCTTTAAAGCAAGTAATTATTCCTTTCCCATCTGCCCAATAAAGGTGAGGGTTAATGCCATTCATACCATCTTTAAGATAGTAACTATGACCCCAATGGCCACTTCGTTCATTTGGGGGACGAAATTCTCGTCCAATTTGAAAATGTAAATGTCTTACTTTTGCTATACATCTAAACTGGAAGTGATTGTCACCTAGGTTGCCAATTAATTGTCCCCGTTTGACGATATCCCCTGCCTTGACAAACATTTCCCCAAGATGTCCATAGAGCGCAATAAGCTTTTTACCATCTAGCCCCTTGCCATGATCAATAGCAACTGTCGGTCCCCAACATTTTTCAACTGATGCCTCTAAAACTTNTCCCGATGCNACAGCAATTATTGGCTGACCATCATCACCTAATATATCTATACCTTGATGGAGCNTATTCCTAGGTTTAAAATTGACTCCTATTGCGCTTTTAAACCCGGATACTATAGATGGCGCTCCAGGAGGCGTNATTATTTTTANTTTGTTATCTGCCAAAACNTTTTGGTCTATGTNGCAAAAGCTTGCAAAAACTATTGCTATAAAACATAAAAACAATGCCCTCATAATGTGTCACTTTTTCTTAATAAGAATACTGGGTGTTGAATACAAAGTAATATCAACATATACCTCAAAGTATTTTGTAACGACTATCAAATGTTTGTATTCGCATATTCATAATATAGCAACTTATTGGAATCTATTTAGTATAATGGACGCGTAAATTCTTACTTAGCGATTAGTAGCATTTAGTTCTTATTTAGATTGGGTGGACGAAATGATCGATACGTTAATTCGTGGGGCTCATATTGCTGATGGAACAGGNAAAANGCTTTTTCCAGCTGATGTNGCCATTNTAGGTGATAAAGTAANAGAAATAGGTAATATTAAGGGTCNAGCTAAAGACGTAATTGAAGCAGATGGTCTTATTCTCTCCCCAGGATTTGTTGATGTTCATACCCATTACGATGCTCAATTAACTTGGGATAAATTTGCTAGTCCATCTCCTGCTTTGGGTACTACTACGGTTGTTATAGGAAATTGTGGCTTCAGTATCGCACCGTGTCCACCAGAGCAGCGTAATACAATATCAAGAAACCTTGCAGAAGTAGAGGGCATGTCAATTTCAGCTTTAGAAGCTGGAATTGATTGGAGCTTTGAGAGTTTTAAAGACTATTTAGGAATGCTTGAATATAAAGGTACTTATCCAAATGTTGCTTGCTTTGTCGGTCATTCGGCCGTCAGAACTGCTGTTCTAGGAAGCGAGGCTTCAGAACGTGAAGCTACCTCAGATGAGATTAGCATTATGCGACGAATGGTTAAAGAGGCTATGGCTCATGGGGCTATGGGATTTTCTAGCTCAAGTTCATTAAATCACAACGGAGCGAACGGTGTGCCTATGCCTTCTCGATTGGCTTGTAAAGAAGAATTTCGCAATTTGGTTGGTGTTCTTGGAGAGGTGGGAAGGGGTGTTTTTCAACTAACAGTTGGTCCGCATGTTGATATTTCTTTTCTTGAAGAGCTAGCATCAAAAAATAATTGCGTGGTGATGATGACAGCTGCTCTTCATAACGAAGCCTTTCCTGATCGCGCAAAGGGAATGTTAGAGGGTGCACTGGAAGCCCAAAGCCATGGTGTAAAACTATGGGCTCAAGTATCTTGTCANCCACTTTCTATGGACTTTTCTCTACTATCAGCATTTCCTTTCCAACCACTGGAATCATGGAAATCACTTGCTGAAAAAGATAAAGAAAGTTTATTTAAAGACCTTGGCTCTTCTGATTTCAGGGATAAATTCAAAAGAGAACTTTTATCACCCACACGTGGAAAAATCTTCTATGGTGATTGGTCAAAGGTTAGTATTGCTCACGTGGTAAAGGAAAGAAACCTTAAATTTGAAGGTCTAACAATTCGTGAACTAAGTGAACTTAATGGCATACACCCGGTTGATGCAATCTTAGATTTAGCCTTAGATGAAGCTCTTGAAACAGTATTTAATGCAGCACTTTTAAATTCTGACGAGAGTGTTGTTGGTAATTTTCTTAAACATGATGCTGGCCTTATAAGCCTTTCAGATGCAGGCGCACATCTTAGATATATGTGTGATGCAGGATATGGTCTTCATTTGCTTGGGCATTGGGTAAGAGAAAAAAATGTGATGCCTTTAGAAGATGCGATTAGACGCCTTACTAGCCTACCTGCAGATTTATTTAGCATTCGAGACCGTGGTCGTTTAAGCCCAGGTATGTTTGCGGACTTATTGTTATTTGATAAGGACAAGGTTGATATTGGACCATTACATAGAGTTAACGATTTGCCAAATGGTGAGACTAGAATGTTAAGAGATCCAATAGGGGTTAGAGGTGTATGGGTAAATGGACAAATGGTATTTAATGGTAAGCAATATATTGATATTCCATCTCCTGGTAAACTCCTCAGGTCATGGTAGTTTTTATTTGGAAGTAGTGACTAGGTTTGTTGAGAAAAATATAGTGGACTATTGTTTGAATTCAGCTTGGAAAAGTATGAAGTTAGAGCTATAAACGACTATGATAGTTGAATATTAGGTAAAAATTTTGCTGACGGTTATGAATTTAATATACTTCATAGGAAGACTTTGAGTGACTATTAAATTTTATATTCAAACTTAATATCTTTACCTCATAGGAAAAATCTAAGTTAATTAATGTTGCCATAAAATTCTATTATCCTATCTGTTAGGTTGGCAGCTAGGTTAAGCCCAGGTAGCTCAGTTGGTAGAGCAAGGGACTGAAAATCCCTGTGTCGGCAGTTCAATTCTGTCCCTGGGCACCATTTTCCTAACTTATAACAATAGCTTAGAGGACCGAAAGTGAATGCAACAGCAAATAAATTTTCTTAATTATTAAAAAATCTTCAAAAACATAGTAACTCTAGTTCTACTGAAGTTTTATATTCATATCTTGATAGTCATATGTCCTATCTGTATATCGCTTTTATAGAGATACAGATGTATTTGACTATGCTTATGAATGTATATAGAAAACCAAAATACACGAGAATATTTTTTTTTAATCATTTTGTAACATGATTAGATGTAGCTTGTAATTTCAGAAGATGGAGGCCCATATGACACTTAGAATCAACGCTGAAGCGCCAAATTTCACAGCTGATACTACTGAAGGCACAATAACCTTTCATGATTGGATTGGTGAGGGTTGGGCCATTCTTTTTTCTCACCCAAAAGATTTTACTCCTGTTTGTACTACTGAGCTTGGTTATATGGCTAAATTAAAACCAGAGTTTCAAAAACGAAACTGTAAGATAATCGGCTTAAGTATTGATCCTGTATCTGAACACGAGCGTTGGGTTGGGGATATAGAAGAAACACAAGGAGCAGCAGTAAATTATCCACTTATTGGCGATACAGATTTAAAGGTCGCTAAAGCTTATGACATGTTGCCTGAAGATGAGTCAGGAAATTTTGAAGGACGTACTGCTGCTACTAACGCTACAGTTCGATCTGTATTTATTGTTGGTCCAGATAAGAAAATTAAAGCTATGTTAACCTACCCTATGAGCACTGGACGCAATTTTGATGAAGTTTTACGTCTTCTTGACTCTTGCCAGTTAACTGCCAAACACCAGGTTGCTACTCCTGTAAACTGGAAACATGGTGAAAATGTTATAATAGTTCCTGCAGTTAGCGATGAAGTTGCTAGAGAAAAATATCCAGACGGATGGGATTCGCCCAAGCCATATCTGCGTATTGTGCCACAACCAAAATAGGTTTTAAAAAATTTCATTGCTAACCTTCGCCAAACCGATTTTTTGAAATAAGATTCTAGTAATTTATTTGTGCCTTAGCTATATAACCGGGTCTATGTGTTTAAATCAGAATTAATATTCTTTAGTTTATTTGGTCTGGGACCAAAGCCAATATTAAAATCTGCACCAGTTGGGTTTTGAAATACTCGAAGTTCAAAGAAAGGNAGAACACTCAAGAGGTGATCAATTAAGTCTGATTGTATGCCTTCGTATCGAACCCAATTGGTATCATTGGTAAAGGCGTAAATTTCAAGAGGTAAACCCTCTGCTGACGGTGCACGTTGACGAACCATTAAAGTCATATCTTCTCGAAAGCATTCACTTTCCNTAATATAGGCTTCACAATATGCTCGAAAGGTTCCAAGATTTGTTAATGCTCTGCGGTTTATAGGCAATGCTGCAATTTCATTTTCATCTAGATNAGAATTTGCTTCTGAAAGCTCCTTTTGTTTTGAACTGAGATAAGATTCTAATCTTTTAAAAGTTTTAAATCTTTCCATCATTTGCTCATTACAAAATTTCACACTAGCTTGATCAATTAGCAGACTTCGTTTAATCCTCCGCCCCCCAGAGTCGCTCATGCCACGCCAGTTTTTGAATGAGTTCTCCATNATTTTATATGTTGGTATTGAGACATAGGTGTTATCCCAATTTCTCACTTTAACGGAGTGTAGCGCCATATCTACAACTTCCCCGTCGACACCAAATTGCTGCATTTCAATCCAGTCACCTTTACGAACTAGATCGTTTGAAACTAATTGAATGCTTGCTATTAACGAAAGTATAGTATCGCGGAAAACGAGTAAAAGTACGGCTGTTATTGCTCCAAGACCCCCTAAAATNCCCCATGGTGAACGATCTACAAGGATACTTACAATAATTATTGCCCCTAATAAGTAGACTAAAAGTTTACCTAGTTGGACATAGCCTTTAATTGGTCTTTCAGCTGATACAGGATAGAGCTGGTAGATATCCATTGCTGCTGTTAACAAGCGGCCAAGCATCAAGGTTAAAATCAGAAAGATGAAGGCAAGAATTATTCTACGCCCTAACCCTAAAAGTTCTGGGTAATAGGCTGCTCCAACATAAAGAATTATTGCTGGCGCTAAAAACGCTGTGAGCTTAAACACCCCGCGCTTAACAATTAGATCATCCCATTGACTGGGCGTGCGAGATATTGCTCTGTAAATTAAAGGTACGGCCGCAAACCTAACTATTATATAAGCAACAAGGGCTGCCCCAACTAGAAGAAGGGCAAACGTCCAACTTGTATCTCCGAAAATTTCANTTACCCGCTGATTGAGCAAATTATACCCTCTCGCTTAATGTTATTTTTATAAGTAAAAGCCTTATTAACATAGAATAGTGTTTTTTTATTTTTTTAGTCAATTAATTGAGATTACTAGATGTTATATACATTCAGGAGTAATATTAAAATTAAGAAAAAAAAGAATTGGTTTCCTATTTGATAAAATACGGGAGTAGATTTTATGTCTGATGTGTACCTTGTTGGTGTTGGAATGACGCCATTTGGAAAGTTTTTCGAGAAATCAGTAAAAGATTTGACTCGAGAGGCCACAGAAGATGCTNTATCCGATGCAGGAGCTAATCTTAAAGATATCGAAGCTGCATGGTTTTCTAATACAACACAAGGAGTCCTAGAAGGTCAGTATCTGGTTCCTGGTGAGGTAGCGCTAAGAAACATGGGTTTTGAAGGCATACCAATGACAAACGTNGAGAATGCATGTGCAAGTGCTTCAACAGCATTTAATGGAGCTTATACAGCTATTAAGGCTGGAATAGTAGATGTTGCTTTGGCAGTTGGTGTNGACAAAATGTATTCAGAAGATAAAGCAAAGTCTTTTGAAATTTTTGACGGTGCAATAGATGTACACAGAAGAGATGAAGAATTTGCAGCCCTTGAAAAGTTAGGTGAGGGAGTGGAGCCTCCTCCTGAAGAAACTTTTTCTAATCAACAGCGTAGTCCTTTCATGGATATTTATGCTTGTTTTGCTAAACAACATATGAAAATGTTTGGATTAACTCAGCGACAGCTTGCAGCCGTCTCCTCAAAAAATCACTGGCACTCAACCATGAATAATAAATCTCAGTTTAAATTTGAGGCCAGTATTGAGGAAATTCTTGATGCAAGGTTAATCTCATGGCCCTTAACACTTCCGATGTGTTCGCCAATATCAGATGGTGGTGCAGCAGCTATTTTATGTTCTAAAGACTCTCTTAGTAGATTTGATAGTGGACGAGGAATTCAAGTGCTAGCCTCTACAATGGGTACGGGCATCAAAAGGGAAGCAACTGATTTAGATAATCACATAACTAGGAGGGCTGCATTGCGAGCTTATGAAATCGCTGGTATTGGTCCAAAGGATATTGATCTTGCAGAAGTTCATGATGCGACAGCTATGGGAGAAATCACACAGTCTGAATGCCTTGGACTATGTGATTTTGGTGAGGGGGGTAATTTAGCTGAAACTGGCCAAACTACTCTTGGTGGTAGTATCCCGATCAATCCATCTGGAGGGTTAGAGTCTAAGGGGCACCCAATTGGAGCTACAGGGCTGGGTCAAATTTATGAATTAACTAATCAATTGCGAGGAGAATGTGAAGATAGGCAAGTTCAAAATGCACGTTTTGCAATTGCAGAAAATGGCGGAGGAATTTATGGAGTAGAAGAGGCTACTTGCTGCATCACTATTTTAGCAAAGTGATCATATTTACTTTTAAATATTCTAAAGATGATATTAGCTTGCAATTATCTAACTATAATTATTTTATTTACTCATGAGTACATATTCAGGAGTAAAGAAACTTATAACTTATGAACGAAGAATCACGGCAATTTAAATCTTCTATAAGCCCCGGTAAACCTTGGCTAATAATCCTACTTTTCCTTAATGGTATAATCTATGGAATGCACTTTATAGCCAATCAGTGGGCTGTGGATAGTGGAGTTCCTGTTTTTTCCTATATTTTTTGGTACTCCCTAATTTCAGGCGCATTATTACTTTTTTTATGTATCTGTTTACGTGAGTTTCCAAGAATAGGATTTAAGAGCTTATTAGTATTTTTAGTGATGGGCACCACTGGAATTGCAGCACCATTAGCATTACTAACCTTCTACGCCTCAAAACTACCAGCGGGTGTTATTGGACTTGTTGTAGTAATGTCACCTGTTTTTACCTATATCTTCTCAACATTACTGAAAATTGAACAATTTGCTTGGATTAGGGTAATAGGAATACTTATTGGTTTTGGGAGTGTCTTACTTGTATATTTACCAGATACCAGTCTTCCAGACCCTTCCATGGCTAGTTGGCTTTTAGTTGCTCTTTTAGCTCCAATATGTTTTGCAGCTACCAATGTTTTTGCAGCAATTATAAGGCCTCCCCGAGTATCTTCATTAGCACTTTCGTCAGGTATTTTGTTAGGCGGTGCCTTAATTATGCTCCCTATAATGCTTATTTCTGGCGACTTATGGGTTCCTCCGGCACAAATAATGCTTGGTAATTATGCCCTTATCACAGCAGTTTTGATAAATTTGACAATATGGTGGATGTTTCTTGAAATTGTACGTAATGCTGGTCCAGTCTTTTTTACACCTTCTAATTACGTGATCGTGCTATCAAGTATTGGTTGGGGGGTGGTAATTTTTGGAGAAAAACCAAGTATTTTCATATGGGGGGCAGTTGTTTTGATGTTTTTAGGGGTATTTTTAGTAAACTATGGACAATTTAAGAAAAATTCTTAATAGAAAAAAGAAAAATAGAGTATTAATTCATAAAATTTGTAAAAAAATCTATATAGCGTAAAAAATGTCTCTTGTTTGTTTGTGCATACAATGACAATCTTATTAACAATTATTACTAAACTCACTTTTGCTTATACAAGAGTGAAAGGAAATATTAACAATGTAGATCTTAGAAGATCTATAATGGAGGGAGACTGGGTGATGTCTATTAAAAAGACATTTAGTAGTCTATTAAAGGCTACAGCAGTTTTCGCTATCTTAGTCGGCACATATATGTCGGTAGATAAAGCGGAGGCAGGCAAGGACACAATGGTCATAGCCATTGGTGGTTTGCCACAGGGTATTGACCTAGATAAACACGTAAGCCCTACAACTTGGAGTATGGGTGCGCAGGTCATGGAAGACGGAATGAGCTGGGAATGGGTCGACTTTCCCTTCAAAACTGGAGACGGTTGGGATCCTTCAACTATTTCGGGTTTTGCATATCCTGATTATTTCGGAGCACAAAAACTAGTGCCAGGAATTATTGAAAAATGTGATTTAGATGCAGACGGAAAACGCGCTGTATATCATCTTCGTAAGGGTGTAATCTCCCCATGGGGAAACGAGTTTACAGCTGACGATATGCTATGGAGAATTGAGCGTGGCAAGGCTACAGGAGCAATAAACAATTTCTTGGAGTTTCTACTTAACTTGCCAGGTCAGACCATTAACCCCCCTGAATCTGGTGGGTATGCAAAAATAGATAGTCATACCGTAGAAATTACATCTTCCGCTGGAATGCCTTTAGCTTGTAAGCGGTTTACAAACTATTATGATGCTTTTCTAGATTCAACAGAGGTTATGAAACACGCAACTGAGGACGATCCTTGGGCTGATAAATGGGTTGCTACTAACGGCGGTGGATTTGGAGCTTATAAAATTACAGAATGGTCTCCTGGAAAACGCGTTGTTATGGAGTCTAATGAGCAATACTGGCGCGGAGCTCCGGAAATTAAGAAGATTATATATCTCGTAGTTCCAGAATCAGCAAATCGTGTTGCCTTATTACAGCAAGGTAAAGTTCATATGGCTGAAGGTCTAACTCCTGATGAAATTTTGTCACTAGATTCTTCAGACAAAGCTCGGGGTGTTGCAGTACGTGGAAACCAGTCAATGTGGGTAGTTATTAATAATACCTTACCACCTTATGATAACGTTAAAGTTCGTAGGGCTATTAACCACTTGATCGACCGTAAAGCAATTGCTGGTAATATTTATCACGGGATGATGAATGTTTGGCAGGGTGTTATGCCTAGCACATATCCTGGATATGATGAATGGTTGAAGTATGACTATAATATAGAGAAGGCTAAAGCTCTGCTTGCTGAGGCTGGATTTGCTGACGGGTTCGATGCCGAATTTGCATTTAGCGCAGCTGAAGCAACACAAGAGTCCATAGCTATATTGTTACAGAGTGCTTTTAAGGCAGCTGGTATTAACCTAACACTTAAAAAACTACCAGTTGCAGCCCATTCAGACCTTATCATGAGTAAAAAGGCTTCTTTGGGTCTCTGGACAGATATGCCTATTCAACCAGATATTAACTATGCATTAAAGTTGGTTTGGCCAACAAATGCTTTGGTTAATTATCATAACTTCAGTGATGAGAAGGTGGATGCAACACTCAAGAAGTGTGAAGGTGTTGTTGATCCAGCAGCTCGGATCGAATGTCATGCTGGGATTCAGGAGCACATACATGATCTTGCTCCACTAGGATGGATTGGTGAGCAGTATTTTGCTGTAGGCTTATCCAGAGCAGTCAGCGGCTTCCGTTGGTATACAACTCAGTATTATCACGTTAATGAAATGTCTATTGCGGAATAATTTGTTTCGTTATTAGACGCAAAAATTAGTGCAGTGGCGGCGTACAATATGTACGCCGCTATTCCACTCTAACCTGGTTGGCATTTATGCGCATACTTCTATACATTGGGCGCCGCTTACTATTTTTGATACCGCAAGTGCTCTTAATATCCTTTATTACTTTTGCGCTAGTACGCATGTTGCCAGGCAACCCTGCTCGCATGTCATTGGGTCCGCTTGCCCCTGAGTCAGCCATTGAGGCTTTAAACGCAAAAC
>PAWF01000053.1 GCA_002714015.1 Gammaproteobacteria bacterium
TCAATGTATTGAAAGTTTCTATGAGTCATGGCTTGGCGATGGAATCTGTGATGATGGTGGATGGGGAGTTAATTTTATGTGTGAAGAGTTTAATTTTGATGGTGGGGATTGCGATGACAATGATGATGGCACTGAGTCTTACTGTGGCGATGGAATCTGTGATGAACAAAATGATGAAGATGAATTCACTTGCCCTGAAGATTGTTATTTCACGCCTGAAGACTCCTGTGATGGATATTGTGGTGGCTCTGCAGGTATGTGTTATTGTGATGAAGTCTGTGCTGACTATGGAGATTGCTGTGTTGATTTCTGTGATTATTGTGCTGATACAAATTCTAATTACTGTGAAGAATCACTTACCTATTTAGATAATCTTGAAATATAGCAACAAAGAATATTATAACATCAATTCAACGAGGCCCAATATCAATCAGTCTGAATCCAGTTAATATATTTTTATCACTTTTACTCATAGATTGTTGGGCAGCAGGACGGCAAACTCCGCATCCATAATTGTTCCATGCACCCCCTTTAATAATATAGCTATTTTTCTCTAAACTTGTTTTAGTCCATTCAAATACTTGCCCTGCCGTATCGAGAAGACCATAGGGGCTTGCTCCTTCGGGGTATTGCCCTACGGGAGTAGTATCATTTGGTCCTAAATCTGCACTATTTAGAAGCTTTGGGTCGTAAATCATACCCCATGGGAAATTTGCTCCGTTCACCCCTCTTGCAGCTTTTTCCAATTCTATCGCAGTTGGCAAGCGAAAATTTCTACCAGTTTTCTTAGAAAGCCACTCAGCATATTTTTCAGCGTCAGTCCAAGATACTAATACTACGGGATGATTATCACGATCTTGAGGAGGCGTGTTATTTTTCCAAATATATAGATCAAGATCATTTGAAGTGTTTTCAGGCTGATACATAGTAGATGGAATGTCGTCCATTTGTGGGACTTTGTATTTAGTATCGTCAATAAATGCGGCATATTGACTAATAGTTACTGTTGTTGACATGATTAAAAAACTATCTAAATGAATTTCTGTTCTATCTGGTTCTGTGTCATACTTATAAAGATTATTAATAATCTCATTAGAGTTAAAATTTCTATCTAAGACTTCAGCATTTTCACGTTCAGCTTTAGAAGATCCATAAATGAATTTTCCTTCTGGGACTAATATTAAAGGNGGATATGGAGCTGATGAAAATTCTTCACCAGAAAAACTTGCNAATAATGCACCNGCNACACCAGCAATAATTAGTAAGTTCAGGCGATTATTAGAAAAAAAAGAAATNTTAAACATAGTAAAAATACTCGGTATNTGNGNNTGTGCGATTATTATTTTCTTATATTAGGACAACTAAATATTATTTTCGAACTTTAAGAATGACGATTAAAAATTTTGGGATTGAATTGGACTCAAAGATGAACTTATTTTTTTTATAAAAGTATTCTTAGTTGNCTTTTAGTTAATAATTCTATTTGTTGTTTCTATGAAANTTATAATTTATATATCTTTAATTTTATCTGTTTACTTTTCTNCCCCTAGTCNTGGTGTGCTAGCTGATAATAATTTGGAAACAGGTATTGATTTATTAAAAAAATGTAGTTCTTGTCATGCCCTTGGGGATATTTCTAATAATAAAGTTGGTCCTAGTTTATATGGTGTTTTTGGTAGGAGAGCAGGAAAAGTAGCTGGATATAAATACTCAAAAGCTCTAATAAATTCCAAGATTATTTGGGATGAAACCACAATTGATAANTATATTGCAAATCCGAANGAATATATACCAGGTAACAAAATGGCATTCTGGGGAATTAAAANTATAAAGGAAAGAGATGCGGTTATAAATTACCTTAAGATAGCTACAGAATAGATATATAATCTATTATAGAGCCATAATCTTTATTCGAATTTGTTAAATTTTTTTTAATAATTTTTTAATATAAAGTAATAATTAATGAACTTACGTGAGTATATTGGAGAGATTCCAGATTTTCCAAAACCTGGAATTCTATTTTATGACATTGCACCATTGGTAAGATCTACGCTTGCATGGAATTATGCGATGAATACTCTTAAGGAAGAAGTCCTTCCCCTAGGACCAGATGTTGTTGCAGGAATAGATGCACGTGGGTTTTTAGTTGGNGTAGGGTTGTCAGCAAAAATNAATCTTGGATTTTTGATGGTAAGAAAAAAAGGAAAATTACCNGGTAAAACCATTACTGAAAAATATGCTTTAGAATATCGTAATGATGAGTTAGAGATTCAATCAGGTATTTTAGAAAAAAATACTAAAGTAATTTTAGTTGATGATTTATTAGCAACAGGTGGAACAGCNGCTGCAAGTGTTAGGCTAATTGAAAAAAGTGGAGCCAAAGTAGTTGGGTGTGCATTTTTAGTTGAGCTCACGGANCTCAAAGGACGGAAAGCCTTGGGCGATGTGCCGATAATATCNTTACTAAAAGTTAAATAAGTAACTAAAGCTTAGCTTTAGATAACTTGTTATTTGGCTTAAAAATAATGTTTTTTAAATCTAAAATAATTACTCCACTTTCTTCCAATCTCCTGCTGGTTGGAAGGTTTTAGCAATTGGAATAATTTCCTCNCCGAACCTTTGTATTTGCTCAATCTGTTCAGAAAGGGAATCAGTTTTGCATTGGAGCATACAGATAATCATTGAATATCCNGCATTTGCATACTCATTAAGATCATNCAAAATTTGATCAGCAGTTCCNCCNCAGTTTCTTCTTGGTTTCCTTGTTGCCTCTTCCTGATCTTTGTCAGNTATNTGTGCTGTGGCAGCTCCTATCATTTGGAAGTCATGTATTCCTTTTCCCAAGTTTTCACGCTCTAATTTGATTATATCTTGCAAGGCGTTAAATCTATTAAATTGAACATGACTATCAAGGAACAGTGAGTAAAGTCCATCACAGTAACGCGCAGAACGTCTAGCTCCAGCAGGAGTATTAGCACCTAGAAAAATGGGTGGAGTAGGTTGTTGAATAGGTTTTGGGTCCATAGAGATATTTTTGAAATTATAAAAATCTCCAGGAAAAGATACATCACTCTGAGTCCATGCCCTTTTATAGATTTCTATACATTCTACNAATCTCTCGTTTCGTTCTGAATGTTNAATTCCAACAGAATCAAATTCCTCCTTCATCCATCCAGCACCAACTCCAAGCATTAACCTCCCATTGGAAAGCTGATCTACGGTCATAAATTGACGAGCATCTGAGAGTGGGTGTCGATATGGAGAAATCAGTACACTGGTGCCTAGTCGAATTCGTTTTGTTAATTGGGCTACTGCGCCCATAACAACGGCTGCATCAAGCATATTGTGATATGGTTGATATGCTCTCTGACCAGATTGATTTGCAGTGTGGAAACTTTCAGANCCTATTGGCATTGATACATGATCTGGATACCAGATTGAGTGAAAACCTGCAGCTTCAGCTGCGCAAGCTACCTTTAANGGCTGGGTTTGTTCGAGAGGAGAGTTTCGCAAATACATATTAGTGTCATCTCTGTAGCTATTCCCATGAGTATTTGCATAAATTCCAATTTCCATAGCCGACTCCATTTTGCCATATGGCAGGTTGTCCTTATAAATGCTTATATTTATAAAACAATAATATATCTAAAAACAGGAAAATTAGGCTAACTAGTATATTTGAGCAATTGTTTTTATATGTTAAATATATCTATCGTCATTAATTGTTTTAGGTAATGGAGAATGCAATGACAACAGTATTGATTACGGGAGCTAATCGTGGACTTGGATTAGAATTTGTTCGTCAATATCAAAATGATGGAGCCGAGGTGATTGCATGTTGCCGTAACCCTGAAACTGCTGAGGAATTAAAACGGTTAGCTACCTCTTCCCATGGCAGAACTACCTTATATCAAATGGATGTTTCAAAACCAAAAGAGATTTTATCGGTCTCCAAAGAATTAAATGACTGTAGTATTGACTATTTGATCAATAACGCTGGCATTCTTGGTACTAAATTTGAGGAACCAATGAAAGGTGCCTTTGGCAGCGTGGATTACGAATCTTGGGAAGAAACATTAAGGGTAAATGTTCTTGGACCTTTTAGAGTATGCGAGGCATTTGTGAATCAAGTTTCTCAATCTCAGAATCGTTTAATTGTATTCATATCAACCCACATGTCCTCGATCACAAGCCTTACAGAAGGAGGGTTTTACCCTTACAGATCATCAAAGGCTGCTCTAAACTTATTAGTTAAAGGTCTTTCAATTGATTTAAAAGAACACGACATCCGAACTCTTTCATTCCACCCAGGTTGGGTTAAAACAGATATGGGAACTAATGCTGCACCTATAGAGATTGATGATAGTATATCCGGAATGCGTAAAGTTATAAGCGAATATACTCCTCCAAAGACTGGAGAATTCATTAATTATGATGGAACACCTTACCCATGGTGAATCACTTTATTGGGGTATTAGATCAGACAAGTCTGTGCCATTTACCATGATACTATTAGAGTTTATTTCGATAGTATAAGAATCCGATGAGTTCCGTGAATTTTCTTGAGGATCAGAATTTGAGAGCCCACGTAGCATCAATAAAATAGGTAAAGCAGGCATCATCTCAGGACTGGGGTTTGATTGGAACTCAGAAATTACACCATTTAGACCATCAATATTTATTTCTAGGTTTCCTATTATTCCAGTACTACTAGAAGGTTCAGGTTTTAGATTTCCCTTTATATCAATTGAAAACTTCTCACTTGAGACAAGAAACTTCGCAATTTTAAAACTTATTAAGTCTTGTAATGGTCCTGAATCTATAAATATATCCTCAAATGTCAGTTCGCCTGAATAATCTATATTTTTTGCTTGAGCTGTAATGTCAAATCTCAAAAGATTTGGAATATATGGTAATGCAGTTTCAGGAATATCTTCGAATCCAGCTAGAATGAACTTCTCAATTTTTCCCGACATATCTATGCGATTAATTTTATTGCGCTGTGGAACTGACCTACCAGAAATTAAAAGCCGTTCAAACTGAATATCACCTTCGGATGTCTCTATGTTTACATTTTTTAAAGATAATTCTTCATCAAGTTGAGAGGCCATTGAAACCAATGAGAAGTATGCAGTGTAGTCAAAGTTTGGAATAAAAGGTGGCCAGTTTTCCATATTTAAACTTATATCTGTATTTTCAAAATTCATTTCAGACTGTAATGAAAAATCTTCTATGAATATCTCTACCTCCGGAGACTCAAAGCTAAAGTCCTCGAGATTAGCACTGTGGAAATAAGATTGTCTTGAGACCCTATGATCAAATTCTTGTTCAACTTCTAGTTTTTTAAATGCTAAAAACCCTTCTTTAGCCTGTATGTCTAATTCTCTAGCTAGGATTTCTAGTTTGATTGGTTTAAGACCTTCCTCAAGAAAAATACCATTTACACTTATCTCATCTATTGAGCTGCTAGTAATTTCAGCTGTTTCATTTCCCACTACCTGTATTTCATCAGGAAAAATTATTTTATACTCCCAAGTTTCTCTATCCTTTACAAAATCAACTTCCATTGTATTGAATAAAGTCTCAAAAAATTTGACGTTTTTAGTTTTTGCAACGATCTCCCTATCGGGAGAACCATCAAGATAAATTGGATTTTGAAAATCTATAGTTGTTCCGTGTTCTCTTATTATATTTAGGGCTTTTCTAATTGCTTGTTGAGGTTTGTCAGTTTTCACCTCAGAAGCAGTTATAAAGGATGGATTAGTTATCTCTGTATCAACATTTATTTCGGATGAGTGATCTTTATTATCTATTACAGAATTATGAGGTTCTAAAGGCTTAACTGAATTCTTTTGTTCTTGAAACTTACCCTCACTCCATAAACCTGTCTTAGTTTCACCAGTGGGTGAAAAGAGTGATCCATTTCCATTAAATTTGCCATCTTTCCAACTGCCAATATATCTTGATCCATCAGGCCATGTAGCAGTGCCTAAACCATTAAAGTTTCCATTAGAAAATTCGCCTACATAAACAAAGCCATTTGGTTTTTTATATGTGCCTTGTCCATTGGGGACATTATTCTCCCACTCTCCGGCATATTCTGAATTATCATCATAGGTGTAATAACCAAAACATGCATGCCAACGTGTATTTGTCTCATTTGGACAAGGTTCTACTGTGGCGGCCATTAGATTGGTAGGAATGAAAAAAAACAATCCCAAAGCTAGAAAATAATAAAAACTTTTATACATCAATCGCACATAAAAATTCCTTATAAGACTTTAATTCTTAATTATTTTAATAAGAATAGGTTTCGTTTTTAATTATTGAGTGGTGTTCCTGACGCTATTACATTAAGCATATCTTCCATTTCTTGAATATCTGAAACAAAAGATGGAAAGTCTAAAATTAACCGGGTCACCCCAAGTTCCTCATATCTTGGTATGTCTCTAATAACACCTTCAGGAGTCCCGGCTATTACAACAACAGTTATTTCTATTGTTTTTGGATCTCTACCGTTTTCTTCAGACATCTTGTGTAGGACTGCTAGGGAACTTTCTAGATTACCTCCCTTGCTATATGTAAAGTCTGGACCCTCTGAAACAACTTGCCAACCGTCAGCTAAGTTGACTACACGCCTGAAACATGAGTTTCCATTACCACCTATAGTAATGGGAGGGTGAGGTTTTTGTAGTGGTTGGGGGCGACATTGGACGTTGGAAAAGCTAAAATAATCTCCTTCAAAATGTGGTTCTTCAGCTGTCCAAAGTTCTTTCCATATTCTTATATACTCGTCTGTACGAGGCCATTTTTGTTTAGGAGAAAGGTTTAAAGCTTCAAACTCCTCATTTAACCAACCTGCTCCCGTACCTACAATTAATCGACCATTTGATAAGACGTCAAGAGAGGCCATCTGTTTAGCTGTTTCTATCGGGTTACGGTAGGGTGCAATAAGCACCGTAAACCCAAGTCGTACATTTTTAGTATGTCCAGCTATAAATGCTAAACTTGTGAAGGGTTCCAGGTGTGCACCTTTAGGATCTGCTATATAATCAGCAGATTTTGTATAAGGGTAGGGGGTTTCAATTTTTGTTGGCATTACAATATGGTCGGGTGACCATACTGATTCAAATCCTTTGTCTTCAGCAAAGTGTGCCATGCGGATCATGTTTTCATGAGTTGCCATAACACCGAACATAGGTAGCATAAATCCAATTTTCATCAGTTTAATCTCCCAATGTTAACTAAAAGATATTCAATCGAAATTATTTGGTAGTTAATTTTATAAGTCTGCCACTACATTATAATAAAAGATAACATAAAATTATAAACATACGGAAACTTTAAGTGGGATAGTTTTTTTATGAAGGTTTAGTGTTCTGGATATTTTCTAAATTTATTCCATAAGTATCAATAGCTTCTTCTCTTGAGATATAACCTAATACCAAGTCTCTTTTAATATCATAATCATTACGTTCTTCTGGTTTCCCGTATCCACCACCACCAGCTGTACATTGGCTAACAATATCTCCTTTTTTCAATGAAATTTGGGTGCCTTTGGATACAAATTTTGGAGAAGCGAGCTCTGAACCTTTGCCGCGATTAACAAAGTAAGCACCAACCCCACCCTCTTTTCCACCATCAAGACCATTTGCCCCGTATATGCAACGATCAGCTACAAAAGAAAGTGATGCAGAATCTGCTAGTATTTCATAGTCTCGGTGTGTTCCTAATCCTCCTCGATGGCGTCCAGCACCCCCGGTATCCTGCCTTAGCTCGTACTTTAGTAATCTTATAGGTAATGAAAGTTCTAGGGCTTCAGCTGGCATATTCTTGCAATTCCCAACAATTGAAAAAAGTGCATTTTCTCCATCTTTTTTATCAAGTGCTCCCCAACCTCCTTCTGGATATGAATAAAATACATTTGGTTCTTGATTTGGACCACTTGTAGTTGAGATTAGTAAGTTATTAGACGAGCCGTGATCTCCTGAAATAACTATAGGACCATAAGGTAATTCCGCAAAAGCTTTTTGAATAACATTAACTATACGATGTGATGTTTCATTACCTCCGGTACATGGAGCTGGAAATTTTGGATTAAGCACACATCCTTCTGGAGCGAAGATATTTATTGGGCGGTACGCACCATCATTTGCAGGTATGGTTGGGTCAACAGCAGCTTGAACCGCTAGGTAAGTGGCTGAGGCAGTCATCCCTCTTACAGAATTTACTGGACCCGTCACTTGTTTGTCTGAGCCACTAAAGTCAAACTCTAATTTATCATCTGCCACAGTAAGTGCTACGTGAATTTTTATAGGTTTGTTATTAATTCCATCATTATCAAGATAATCCTCAGCGAACCAGGTACCGTTAGGCCAATCTTTAATTTTACTAAGCATCCTTTTTTCAGATTGATTACATATTTCTTTGGCAGCATATTGAAGAGTTTGTAGAGAATATCGTTCACAAAGATTTATTGTACGTTTTACTGCTGTTCGGTTAGAGGAGAATTGGGCTTCTAGATCGCCACTCATTTCCCGAGGAACACGGACATTATTTAAAATTATTTCTTTTAAATCTTGATCTATTTTTCCTCTTCTAACAAATCGAACAGGCGGTATTCGCAATCCTTCCTGAAAGTTTTCTCGTGCTTCACTGTAAAAACTTCCAGGGACTGTTCCACCTATATCAGCGTGATGAGCGCGGTTTGCTGCAAAAGCGATTATTTCCCCCGAGAAGAAAATTGGAGTTATTGCGGTCAGGTCAGGTAGATGTGTACCTCCGCGATATGGGTCATTCAACAAAACTGCATCACCTTCCTCAAAAGAAGAGATACCAACTTCTTCTATTGCTTCTCTTACAGCAAATTGAAGTGCTCCTAGGTGAATAGGTAAAAATTCTCCTTGTGCCCATAAACGCCCACTGCTATCGAAGACACCACATGAAAAATCCGACCCTTCATTAAAAATGTTTGAGTAAGCTGTTTGCCTTAGAGTTACACCCATTTCACGAGCTATTGATACAAGGTGGCTTCGTATTATGCCGACTGTAATAGGGTCTACTTTTTCGTTCATAATATCGATTCCGCAGCTTTATTATTTAAACATTCTAGTATTATACATCCATCATTTAATACAGATGCACCTGCTTTAGGTGGAATAACAATTGTTGAGTCGTTCTGCTGTACTATTGCAGGGCCTTCTAATTTTCCTGACTTTTGCATTTCCTCCCTGCTTAAGGTCGGAGTTTTGATCCAACCTTCCTTGGGGCCCCAAAAAACAGGACGCGATTCTGTGCGGTAGTCGGTTATCCATTGGGGTATTGTTTTAGGTATAACCTTTCTTGGTGCTGTTGCAGATGCCCTTGCGTGTACAAGCTCGATAGGACCTTCTGGGAAAGCATGTCCATAACGGTTATTGTGCAGCTCATGAAATAAATTAGCTATCGATATAACTTGAATATCATCTATATGAACTGGAACCCCTAGTTCATAAGTTTGTCCTTTGTATCTTAGGTCAAGCTTGTAACTATATTTTATATGCTCTTTCCTGACAGTTTCTGGTAAGCGGTTATAAGCCTCATCAGAAAGTTCTAAAAATAGGGTTTTTAAAAATTTAACTGTAAGATCTAAGAGTGGTCTGTGGACTGTTCTTATTGAATCTATACGTATTTCACTGACCAACATTCCGTGAGCAGATGCTGCTCCCGGAAAGGGGGGAATTAGTACCTTTTTAATGCCCAGCTCTTTTGCAACATCCCAGCCATGAGCTGGTCCACCACCTCCACTTGCAAACAAAACATAGTCTCTTGGGTCGCGTCCTCGCTCGACGGAAACTTCCCTAACAGCATTGGCCATATTTGCATTTACAAGTGATATAATACCCCAAGCAGTTTCATGGGTATTCATTTTGAGTTTTTTTGATATGTCTTCAATACTTTTTTCAGCAAGGTCCTTTTGTATTTTTATAGTCCCACCTAATGGTATATCGGCATTATATCTACCGATAGTAACAGCGGCATCTGTAACTGTAGCATCTGTTCCTGAGTTACCATAGCAAGCTGGGCCTGGCATTGCCCCTGATGATTTAGGACCCACCTCTAATCCTCCACCAGGATCTACTGAAGCAATACTTCCTCCACCAGCTCCTACAGAAATAATATCCAGAGATGGGATGGCAATTGGATATCCACCAATTTCTATGCCTATCGTGAGGTCTGGCTTTGCATCTGTTACGGCTGCGACATCTGTGCTTGTCCCACCCATGTCCAAACTTAGTAGATTAGAGAATCCATGCCTTCTACCAAATTCAGCTGCGGCAATAACACCTCCCGCAGGTCCGGAGAAGAGTGAATAAACAGGCCTATCTATTGTCTCATTAGGAGAAGCCAGACCTCCATTTGATTGCATTACATAGAAATCTCCTTGAAAAGATTCTGATTGCAGCTTGGGAACGACTTCAGATATGTAATGTTTCATAATGGGCTGAGCAGAAGCATTGACGACTGTTGTAGAAGTTCTTTCATATTCACGATACAAAGGTAAGACCTCATGAGAGAGTGAAATGCTGATTCCTGGTATTTCATTAGCAATTGCTTTGCCAACAAGAATTTCATGAGAGGGGTCAAGGAAAGAAAACAATAAGCAGATAGCAACTGATTCAATTTTCAGTTGTTTTAGTTTTGTAATTATTGCGATGATTTCTGAGGAGTCTAACGGGAATATAATTTCTCCACTCGCTGATATCCGTTCATCAAGCTCTAGGCATCGATCTCTTGGGATTAGAGGTTTAGGCTTGGTTTGGCTTAAGTCAAATAAGTCTTTACGATCTGCTCGCATTATTTCCAGAACATCACGAAAACCTTTAGTCGTAATTAGGGCTGTTTGGGGTCCTTGACCAACTAGAAGAGAATTCAATACTACAGTAGTGCCATGAACAATTTCATCTACATCTTGAAATGAATTTGTGGCCATTTTAACTGCTTTTAGAAAACCCTGACTGATGTTTTTGGGTGTAGTGGGAGTCTTTCCAACAAAGACTTCTCCATCACTGACTGCTACTATGTCTGTAAAGGTACCGCCAACATCAACTGCAATTTTCATATTACCCTACAATTTTTAAATTATTTTAATGGTTTCCATTCACCCTTTGGTGTCACTGTTTTTACATTAGGTATAATCTCTTCACCAAATTCTTGAATTTGATCTTTTAATTCATTTATTGAGCCAGATGGACACATTAGCATACATGTTACTAAAGAATATCCTTCATCGGCGAGCTCTGCTAAGTGGTCAATGATTTGGTTAACACTTCCTGTAAGTGTATGCCTATTGGAGCTTTTCCCTAAAGATTTATTCCCATTTTTTATGTGTGCCCAAGCAGCAGCAATCATATAAAAATCACTGAGATTACGTTTTATTTTATCAGCTTCACGACGAATTATATCTTGTAATGGTTTATATAGGGCCGGGTTAAATTGTTGATCAAAAAAAAGTGGATATAATCCATCGCAGTTTTCAATTGCTTTGCGAGCTCCAAATGGAGTATTGCCTCCATATAGAATAGGAGGTCTTGGTGACTGTATTGGTTTAGGATCCATAGAAATATTATTAAAACGATAATGCAAACCTGAAAAATTAATAGACTTATCAGACCAACAATTTTTGTAGATCTCTATACATTCGCTAGTTTTTTCATTGCGTGTTTTATAGTTAATATTAAGAGCGTCAAATTCTTCTTTTAACCACCCAGACCCAACTCCGAGCAATAATCTTCCGTTAGATAGCTGGTCAATCGTCATAAATTGCCTGGCATCAGAGAGTGGGTGCCTATAAGGAGCAATTAGAACGGCAGTGCCAAGTTTTATACGTGAGGTCGCTGCAGCTAATGCCCCCATCAGGACAGCTCCGTCTAAAATATTGTGCATTGGTTGATATGGTCGCTCTCCTGACGGGTGGGTACTGCCGGAATTAATAGGCATGCATACATGATCGGGAAACCAAATCGAATGAAATAATTTGCTTTCAGCTAATTGTGCTATTTCAATGGCAGATATTTCATCAAAAGGTGTATGTTGAAGAACAAAAGCTTCACCCACTTTTTTACCTAGACCATGTGTATTAGCGTATAGGCCTATTTCCATTTATCAACCTCTGAACCAACTTTAAATAGCTTAAATAGGATCCCAGCTGAATATATCTGCTGAGCGAGTTAGGGGAGCAAAATGTGCTTCTAATGCCGGTATAGCTTGTTCTCCTATAGACTCAACATCCCATCCTTCACTTCGATGAACACTACGAATAGGCTCATAGGGGTCAAATAGAAAGATCTCATTATGTCTTACTGCGAAAACTTGACCAGTTACTTTGTTAGCATCTTCAGAAGCAAGAAATGCTGCTAGGGGAGCATTTTTTGCAGGCGTCATTTTTTTTAATCGGGCTACCCTTTCTTTTTGTTCATCAGTTTCTGCTGGTATTTCATTAGTCATTCTGCTCCATGCAAAAGGCGCTATAGCATTAGATCTTACATTAAATCTTTTCATATCTAGCGCTATGGATTTTGACAAAGCACAGATGCCTAATTTTGCTGCAGCGTAGTTAGCTTGTCCAAAGTTTCCAATAAGCCCTGAGGTGCTGGTCATATGAACAAAGGCCCCAGATTCTTGTTTACGAAAATGTTCAGCTGCTGCACGGCTCAGAAAAAAACTGCCATTTAAATGAACCCCAATTACAGACAGCCATTGTTCTGGGGTCATTTTATGGAAAATGGTATCCCTCAATATTCCAGCATTATTTATTACTATATCAATTTGTCCATATTCACTTATTGCAGTTTCGACTATAGCACTTGCACCTTCCCAGTTATCTACACTATTCGTATCAATTACTGAGTGACCACCCATTTTCTCTATTAAATTTTTAGTTTCTTCTGCAGGGCTAGACGAGCCACCTTCTCCAGTCACGGATACTCCAATATCATTTATAACAATTGAAGCACCTGTTTTTGCAAGTGTTAATGCTATTTCTCTCCCAATACCACCACCAGCACCAGAAACAATCGCAACTTTTCCATTATTCACAGCTTTTCTCCTTAGCAATTACTTTAGTTTCCAACTTTTAAAAACACATTATCGATTGTATTTTATTCTTGAGCTATTTTCGGGTAACGAATCCGTTGCTGAGTACAATTTTATCTCTTTCAATAGCTGTAGCTTGAAAAGCTCCATTTTCCCATGACTCAATCAAAATTGTATCTCCTGGAAAGACTGGAGCAGAGAAGCGGGCTGACATCCCTCCAAATTTTGATAAATCACTATTAAGGATAGTTTGTAAAATGGCCTGACAAGCAATTCCAAAAGTACAAAGTCCGTGGAGTATTGGTTTTTCGAATCCAGCTGCCTTGGCTATATCTGGGTCAATATGTAAAGGATTAGGGTCTCCATTCAGGCGATACAATAATGCTTGCTCGGGGCGAGTTTGTATTGTGAAAGATGCCAGAGGTGAACCAGAAGGTCCAGGGGGTGCTGATGGAATGACTCCAGAAGGCCCATCATAACCTCCATCACCACGCAACATAATAGTTCTTCTTTCAGTTGCTAAGAGATTGCCACTGATTTTATCCAATAGTTTTTTTTCTAAATATAAAAGAGCCCCTTTGGCGGAGCCTTTATCTACCACATCCTTGATTTGTGTTTTCCCTATCACGGTTCCAGAACTTGGGATAGAGTTTTCAATTTTAATTTCTTGGGCGGCATGTACAAGCTTAGTTGCGTTTACTGAAGTGCGGGGATCTCCTAACCAAAAACCAGGGTGGCCAAGAACGGTACAAAAAGAAGGAATGACGGCAGGACCATTTGACTCGTTTGCAAACTGCAGCTGCCAAGGGTCAAGTTGATCTTGGCCTATCCCTACCGATAACGCATACCTAATAGTATCAAATACAGAATACTCTTGATGAATATCGGGTATATCAAAAGCCATTAGTTGCTTATAGTTCAATAGTTAGCCTCCTTTGATTCCATTTTTAGATATCGAGACTTGTGAGGTGCAGACCAAAAATAGTCTTTCTTATTAACCGTTGTAGTGACCAATGATTGCTACGCTGGAGACGTTTTGAACTGGATGTCCACCCAAGTTATGAGTTAGTCCATATTTCATGTTGTTTATCTGCCGGTCACCTGCACGACCTTGGAACTGGAGAAACATTTCATAGAGCATGCGAAGACCAGAGGCTCCAATGGGGTGACCGAAACATTTTAAGCCGCCATCAATTTGGCAAGGTATTTTTCCATCAGCATCATACCTGCCGTCCAGGACAGCTTTCCAAGCTTCCCCTTCATCTGCTAGGTCAAGATCTTCCATTGTTACCAATTCAGTAATTGAGAAACAATCGTGAACCTCTGTGGCACTTATTTCCTTTCGAGGATTTGTTATCCCAGCCTCAGAATATGCTCTTTTAGCTGCAATTCTTGTAGTTTTGATGTGAGCTCCATTCCAACCATCAAAACCTGACTCCTCACCGTTGGATACGCTTAGTTGTAATGCTTTAACTGAAACAATATTGGTTTTTCCGAGACTCATGGCTATTTCTGGTGTGGTAACTATTGCACATGCAGCACCGTCACTTACGCCACAGCAGTCAAAAAGACCAATGGGTTCGGCGACTATAGGTGCATTAATCGCTTGCTCATGTGTAATTTCTCGCCTGAGATGTGCCTTTGGGTTGTTAACACCATTTGCATGGCTTTTGACTGAAACATGCGCCATAGCTCGTTTAAGTTCATTTTTGTCGACTCTATGTGCTCCCCTATATCCTGCTGCGAGTTGGGCAAAAGCGCCTGGAGCTGAAACCGTTGGTGCATATAAATCGTTAGTTACGCCTCGCCCACGGGCAGGTAAGCCGCCATATCCTGTGTCTTTTAGTTTTTCAACGCCAAGAGCAAGAGCGAAATCTGCTGTTCCAGAAGCAACGGCGTAACATGCACCTCTAAATGCTTCTGTTCCGCTTGCGCACATATTTTCAACATGTGTAACAGGAATATATTTTAGTCTAAGTGCAGTTGATAAGGGTATGGCACTAGGCCCTACATTGACGGCGTCAAAAGCCGTACTTAGCCATGCAGCATCAATCTGCGAACTATCTATGCCCGAATCTGTTAGACATTCTTCATAAGCTTCCGACATCAAGTCAGAAGGTTCAGACTCCCATCGTTCGCCAAACTTTGAGCAACCCATTCCTAATATCGCAACTTTATCTCTGATGCCGTTAGCCATTTTAATTCTCCGCGATTTATTAGCTTATTCCGGTGATGCTTTCCAAAAATATTGTCGCATACCTCTGTTTTCATCTAAATGTTTAATTCTAAAATGCATCATTGTCTTGACGCCAACGTCAAAAGTTTCAGGGTCTAAGTCTGTAAATTCTACCATCATGCGTCCTCCACCCTCAAATTCTATGAGACCAAAATATGCTGGGGGTTCCATAGAAAACACAAGATGATCGGCTGTATAAGTTTTTACTCGTGCTGGTGTCGTTGACATAGAATATGATTCTTGTGTGTCTTTTGCTCCACAGTTAGGGTTAACACAATATATTGATTTAGGGTACTGTATAGTTCCACATTTCTTGCAGCGCCCGCCCTTAAAACCTGTAACCCCTTCTTTATTTCTATATTGTGCGGTCAGAGCCGGGGGTCTGTCTAGCTCAGCTCTTTTGCCAAACTCCCTGTTTATAACACCATTGAATGTAAGAAATTTTTCATAATTTTTTTCTTCTACTTTTCTATTTAACCAGCCTTCAATACCGCGATTGGGCTTAGAATTTGTTATATTGGTTGTAACTTCAAAAATTAACGCATCACACCCTTGACCAAAGCCTGTTATTAATATTTTTTGTCCTGGAGTAGCTTTTGAAAGTATAGATGTAAGCATTAAGAG
The DNA here is from genome assembly GCA_002714015.1 of Gammaproteobacteria bacterium. Lineage (GTDB taxonomy): Bacteria > Pseudomonadota > Alphaproteobacteria > UBA828 > UBA828. Next base: position 15,935 of record PAWF01000053.1, read on the forward strand.
GGGATGTGCGGTTCCGCATATACCTATACTGCCCAGCATAGTATTAACAACAGAATCTGGCGAAATATTGCACATCTTGGCTATAGACTCAGCTACACGCCCATATTGGCATGGCACTATAAGGTAATCTATTTGAGAACCATCTACTCCAACTTTCATGAGTGCCATATTAATAGCTTTGGGAACTGTTTTAAGCCAGCCTTCCTGTCGGATCCACCTATCTTCCCAAGTATAATCGTAATCATCTCCGCTTGCTCTAAAATGATCAATAAAATCATCGTTTATTGATGTAGAACCAAGAAACTTCAACCCCGGGTTATCTTGGCTTATAACAAAAGCTGCAGCGCCATCTCCAGAAATCATCTCCATTTGACTTCCTGCCCTTGCTTTCCGATTATCAGAGGCTATTAGTAAGACATCTCCATTTTGTGCGGATGCAATATCTAAGGCTGTTACAAGAGATGTTGTTGCAGCACGCAGACTCCCTGCTACGTCCATAGTTCTAATGTCTTCTGAAAAATTTAGAGCTTCTGCAACAATTCCGGCGTTTTGACGGACGGCAAATGGTAAAGTTGTAGAAGCTAGAATAATGGCTCTTGTTTTATTAGGTAAATTTTCAAGGTCTTGCGCTGCTTCAACTCCCATTGTAATGGAATCTTCATCCCAGTTACACATAGTTCTCTCGCCTTTAGAAAGACTTTTAAGAGATTTATCAAACCAGGAATTAGCCTCAGCCATTACGCTACGTTGTAACCTTCGGCGAGGTAAATAGGCTCCGAATTCTTTGATTCCAACCAATTACTTCTCCTAGTATAGCTATTAATTATTAAATATGAGCTTCTAGTAATAACAATTAATAACGATCATAATATAAAAAAATTATAGTAGCAGCGATTTTTAGATATTCTAGGCAATATTTTTCTCTTTATCAAAATAGCGGGGTTCTGATGGAGAATAAATTAAATGATCAAATCCAGGGATTCTGTGCCCTATGCTGGTCACGATGCGGTTGTATTTCAGAAATTAAGGACGGGATACTAATCTCTGTTAAACCAGATCCAAGTCATCCGACAGGTTCAGCCCTTTGTGCAAAAGGAAAAGCAGCACCCGAGAAAATATACAATAAAGACCGAATTTTGTATCCAATGAAGCGATCGCGACCAAAGGGAGACAAAGACCCTGGATGGATCAGGATATCGTGGGATGAAGCATTAGATACAATCGTGACGCACCTAAATACAATTGCTGAAGAGTCAGGTGCTGAATCAGTTAGCTTTGGTATTACTACCCCAGCAGGAACCTCAATGAATGACGGTTATGCGTGGGTTGAGCGTTTTCGTCGGGTTTTTGGGAGCCCAAATGCGGCTATTGCTATGGAACTTTGTGGTTTTTCACGTGATATGGTTTTCCCATATACATTTGGTGTCCCGTTGCCGATGCCAGAGCATAAGAATTCAGATTGTATTATTTTATGGGGGCATAATCCTAGTACGACATGGTTAGCACATGCCAAACGTGTAGCCGATGCAAAAGCACGGGGAGCAAAACTTGTAGTTATTGACCCTCGACGTGTTGGTCTTGCTGTAAAGGCAGACAGTTGGTTAAGAATAAAACCAGGAACCGACGGTGCTTTAGCTCTATGTTTAGCAAACATCCTCATTCAGCAAAAACAATTCGATATGGATTTTGTTAGACAATGGACAAACGGTCCTTTTCTAGTACGTGAGGATAATGGGCGGTTTTTGACTACTCAAGATTTATATTCTGATGGATCCAGCCGAGAATTTGTCGCCTGGGACTTGGAAAACAATAAACATGTGGTTTATGACTCTCAGCAAGGTATATATTTAGCTAATGATATAAATTTTTCTCTTAGTGGCAGATACACCTTTAATTCGCATAATGGTCAATTAGTGTGTTCCCCCGCATTTTCTTTATATGCTGATTTATGTGCTGAATACTCTCCTAAATATGTTGCTCAATTAACACAACTGAAGGAGAGTGAGATCATTAACTTGAGCGAAATGATACGTAACTCAAAGGCACTATCAATCTATATGTGGGCTGGGCTTGAGATGCATACAAATGCATCTCAAACCAATAGGGCCATTGCAATATTGTATTCACTCACAGGTCATTTTGATAATCCTGGCGGGAATGTGATATTAGAAACTACAAAAACAAACGATATTTCTGGTGGTAATGAAATATCTCTTACTCAGAAAAGGAAAGCTCTTGGATATTTGGACAGACCATTAGGTCCAGAGCAAGAGGGATGGATTAATTCAGATTCACTTTATAACGGGATTCTTCATTCTAGTCCTTATCCAATTCGTGCTCTAATAAATTTTGGAAAAAATTTTCTTTTCTCACATGCCGATACAGGAACAGGTGAAGAAGCCTTTAAGTCACTAGAATTTATGGTTCACATAGACATGTTTGGAAACCCTACTTCTTCTTATGCGGATATATTTTTGCCGGTTTGTTCCCCATGGGAAAGAGAGGGGATATCTACAGATTTTGTTGTTGATCAGGAAGCTTCAGGACTTGTACAGTTTCGAAAGAGTGTTTTGTCCCCTCTGGGTGAGTCACGCTCAGATATTTGGATCGTTTTAGAATTAGCCAAGAGACTTGGGTTCTCTGAAAAGTTTTGGGGAGGAAATTTTGAACAAGGCATACAGCATTTTATAGAGCCTAGTGGAATAGAATTAAAAGATTTAAAAGAGAATCCTAGGGGCATTAACCTTAACCTTTCAACAAGATACAGGAAATACGCAGAGTCTGTTCATGGATTACCCAGAGGTTTTGATACACATACTAAAAAAGTTGAGATTTACTCCGAGCTTTTCCTGAAACATGGTTATTCTCCGCTGCCTAAATATATTGAACCGATGGTAAGCATAGGTACACCAAATATTTCTAAAAAAACATACCCTCTCATTTTAACATCAGGTAAATCCCCACATTTTCTACAAAGTCAAAATCGTGGAGAAGAATCACTACGGCGTATGGAGCTAGATCCTCTGGTTGAGTTACATCCTTCAACAGCGGAATTAAGAGGAATCCAAGAAAATGATTGGATCTGCATAGAAACGCCTCATGGAAAGTTGCGTGCAAGGGCAAAATTTTCAGACTATTTAGATCCGAATGTTGTATCAGCCACACATGGTTGGTGGCAAAGGTGTGAGGCGCTTGATCGTGATGAATTACCAGTGCGTGGAGAAATTTCAGCTAATTTAAATTCAGCTATTGGGTGTGATTTTGTTGACCCGCTTGGGGGCTCGGTTCCTCACAAGTCTTATGTTTGTGAAGTTTTGAAACTTGATTCTAAATAAAAATATATCTACTAATTTATTTTGAGATAGTTACTCCTCCATCAACTGATATTGTTTGTCCCGTAGTCCATTTCCCAGCATCAGATGCAAGGTAAATAGCGATTCCAGCTAGGTCTTCGGGATCTCCTAGGCGTCTAAGAGGAGTTCGTTGAATTCTAACTTTGCTTGCTTCAGGGTCCTCCCAGAGTTTTTTAGCAAAGTCAGTTTTTACTAGGCCAGGGGCAATGCAGTTTACACGTATATTGTCTGGTCCAAGTTCAACGGCAAGATTTCTGGCAAGTTGGAAATCTCCAGCTTTTGAAACACAATAGGTTCCTATAACTTCTGATCCGAAAAAACCTCCTATAGATGAAACAAAAATTATGGAACCATCTTGTTTTTTTCGCATCCCCGGGGCTACAAGCTGTGCTAACCACAGATTTGATTGAATATTTGATGCCATAGTTTTTGAAAAAATTTCGTCGGGGATATCGAGTGAGGAGCCATAGTGGGGGTTTATTGCAGCATTTCCTATTGCTATATCTACATCACCCCAACGTTGATTCGTCTCATAAACCAATTTTTCTAGTTCAGTTTTTCGACCAACGTTGCATGGTATTCCTATCACCTCTAGTCCATCTGAACATAATTCTTCAACTACACTGCTGACGCGGCTCTCATCACGGCTTGAAATTACAACGCGAGCTCCATGTTGTGCCAAGGCAGATGCAATAGCTTTTCCAATACCTTTTGTTGAACCAGTTACAATGGCATTTCTTCCTGAAAGATCAAAGAGGTTGTTTCCCATTTTTAGGTTTCCCTAAAGTCCCAAATATGCTGCTCTTACACTATCATCTTTGATAAGATCTTCGGCGGGGCCCTTAAGGGCAAGCGACCCTTGTTCAAGAACGTATCCATAGGAGGCTATACTTAATGCTAATGCTGCGTTCTGTTCGACCAATACAACTCCGACATCTTCTTCTTGTGTAAGAGTACTGATTGTTTCCATGATTTTTTGTTCTATTACAGGTGCAAGCCCAATAGAAGGTTCGTCTAGAAGTAACATTTTAGGTCCAGACATTAGTGCCCTTCCAAAAGCTAACATTTGTTGCTCACCACCACTTAAATTTCGAGCAAGTTGTCGCCTTCGGTCTTTCAAAATTGGGAAGTGGTGATAGATCCTGTCCAGATCTCTATTAATACCTTTCTTATCTGAACGAAGATATGCTCCAACCATAAGATTATCGTAAACGCTTATACGAGGAAATAATTCTCGTCCTTCTGGGACTTGGGAAATACCCATTTTTACAATTTTTGAGGGTGAAGCATTATCTATTCTGTTTCCTAAGAAACGAATTTCTCCGGAAGCAGGCCTTAAAAGACCTGAAATGGTTTTTAAGAGGGTTGTTTTACCTGCTCCATTACTACCAACAATTGTCGTTATAGTATTCTCTGAAGCACTAACAGATACCTCTCTTAGAGCGGAGATCAGATCATACTTTACTTCAAGTTGTTTAATTTCAAGCATTATGACCCTCAGATTTTCCCAAATAGGCTTCAATTACAGCAGGGTGTTTAGTTATTTCATCAGCAGTACCTTCAGCAATTTTTTCCCCAAAATTAATGACAGTTATTTTATCGCAAATACTAAGGACTGATCGAACGTCGTGCTCAACTAACAAGATAGTAATCCCAAAATCACTTAAACCAGAGATTTTCTGTGCAACATTACTTTTCTCTGTTGGATTAAGCCCTGCTAGAGGTTCATCAAGCATTAGCAAATTAGGTCGAACTGCTAATGCGGTTGCTATTGAAAGAACTCTTTGCATACCTGCAGGAAGCATTCTTGCTGGGGTATCAGCCTCGTCCGATAGATTCATATGCTCAAGAATCCAAGAAGTACTATCTTCAATTGAACTGATGCTCGGGAGCTTCGTGTTGTTTGAAATTTCCACTGACTTTTTATTGGCGTGTATATGGTGACCCATGTGGACATTTTGGCGAACTGACATATCTCTGTAGACGCTTGTAAGTTGAAATGTTCTGACCAATCCCCTTTTTGCAATCCTATTGGGTGTTTTTCCTGTTATGGGTTGACCTTTAAACAAAACTTCTCCTGAAGTTGGCTTTAAAAAACCACTTATGAGATGGAAAGTAGTTGTTTTGCCTGATCCATTAGGTCCTATAAGCCCTCTGATCTGACCTTCTGGAATTGCCATAGATATGTCTTTGACAGCAACTAGTTTGCCAAACCTTTTTGCGATATTGTTCACTTCAAGAATTGTCATATGATGGCTACCCGATTTTCTTAGCCCTAGAGTTTTTAGCTCTATTAAATAAGATTGATCTTAGCAGTGCTAGTAACTTTAAGACTGCCATTTCCAATCCCCCGGACCATATCATGAGTACTGCAATAACACTTGCACCCCACAAAAGAGGAACCCATTCTGCAAAGGCACGGAATATTTCTTCTAAGGCTGTTAGGTAAAGAAGTCCAATAATTGGGCCAAAGAACGTTGATACTCCTCCTACAATTGCAGCAGCAACTAACTTGAACATAAGAATGGATCCAAAATCCAAAGGATTTATTGCTCCATTAAAATTGGCTGATAATGCCCCTGCGAATCCTGCAATTACTGACCCTAACACAAAAGGCAGGGTTCTGTGACCCCAAGTATTTATACCAATGGATTCTGATAATTCTTCATTTGCTGCTACTGCCTTAATTGTTCTTCCTACTCTAGAAAGATCAAAACGGTATAGTAAAAGCCAAATGATCAGTGCGATTGCGAGAACAAGATAATAGAAACCTGTTGTTGTATTAAAATCAATTCCCCAGAACCCCTCAGGTCTTGGTATAAATGAAATTCCAAAACCACCCCCCGTGATACCTTTGAATTGAATATATCCCTGTCGCAAGGCTTCACCAGCAGCGAACGTACTTAGAAAAAAGTAATAATGTCGCGTTCTTAGAACTGGATATGCTATTATTAGAGCAAATAAACCAGAAATCCCAGCACCTAAAAATAGAGTTGCCCAGAATGACCATGGTGTTTCAAGAGTCATTAAGATAGCAGTAGTATATGCCCCGAGACCAGCTGTTGCTACATGAGAAAAAGACCATCCTCCCATTGTAGTAATCACACGGTAGCCCATAATCATAATAGTATTTAAAGCAAATATTACCAGAACGCTTTTCCAATAAGATGGCAGCGCGTGGGGTAAAGCTACCAGCAGAGGAGTAGCTATGATCGTGCCTATAATTGCGTACACAAAGGGCTTTGGTGTAGAGGTTATGAATTGAGGGATTGTCATTCCCGAGCACCCAAAAGACCATTTGGCATGAAACTGAGTACGAGTAGCATAATTATTGCATCAACCATTGCTGTAAATTTTCCAGCACCAAATGTGGTCATTAAAGTGTCAATTAGTCCAAACAATAGTGCTGCTACTACTGTTCCCGATAGACTCCCTATACCGCCTACAATAATGATTATAAAAGCACGCCAAAGTGCCTCTCCACCCATAAAGGGTCCAATCATTAACACACTACCCATTAAAGTTCCGGAAATTGCTGCAAGTGCAGAGCCAACAAACATAGTGGTTAATGCAATTTTACCCATGCTTATACCCTGGAGCATTGCTCCGGTTTTATTCTGGGCAGTTGCTCTTACTGCGCGGCCTAGGTCGGTACGCATTAAGAAATACCAAAGTCCGGCCATCATCAATGCTGTAAAGCCAAGAACTACAATTCTCTGGATGGGCAAAATTGCGCCTTCAAACATAATGAAACCTGGGAAAATTGCTGGGACAGAACGCCCCATGGGTCCAATAGTTTTCACTACGACGACTTGTAATACGTATGAGAGTCCCAGAGTAGCCATAAAAATGGAGAAGGGTTGCTCTTTGAGCCGTTCAAATAACGTTAACTGAACAAGCATCCCTAAAATTCCCACAACGCCAGCACCAACAAGCATTGCAACAATAAAAGTTGCTCCATCAGGTATAGTATTAGAGAGAACACCTGAAAGCAGCCAAAGTGCATAGCCGCCAAGCATATAAAACTCACCATGCGCAAAGTTTATTGTGCGCATCACGCCAAATACTAACGCTAATCCCACCGCGAAGGAGACATAAAAGCTACTTAAGAAGATTATGTTGGCTAAAACTTGCATTGTAGAATCTATCAGCCTCTTGTGCTTATAAATTAGCCATTGTTGTCACATTAAATCTTTATAAAAATGTAACCAAGCTAATATATAATAAATTAAGACTTTAAACGCTCTGACGGAAGACACCTAAACTTACTTAGATGTCTCCCGCCCTAGCTAAATTAAAGTGGACTTATTATTTAAAAACTTGTCCGCCTGCATCGATTCTTGGTAATGCAGCGTCCTTATTCTTTGCCCACCATGCAGCGTGATCAACAACGTGATCAAGGACAACATTTCCATCAGGACCTAAATTATAAATCGGCAATGGAGTTAGAAGATGATGGTTTGCACCATAAATTTCTTCTCCACCCCATTTTGAAGGGCCAAATAATGGGTGGTCAACAACATCGGCAGCATAGAGTGTTTCCATAACTACCTTAGAATCTATACTTGGTGACATACGTATGCCAGCTTCTAGTGTCATCATAGAAGCATAGCCAATAGGTGCATAAGGAGACCATTCCTCAACTCCGTATTTTTCGACATACCATTTATACAGTCCATGTCCCATGGCACTAAAGGTTGGCTCAGAGGCTTCGAATGCATAGCCAAAATATGTTCTACCTGCTAACTGCTCTGCTGGAACACGTTCTAAAATCATAGGGAACGTAAAGCCTTCAGCGCAATGTACACCTTTAAAACCCATCTGCTCCATCGTTTCGATCGCAGAAGCATATTGTGCTGGTACCCAACCAAGTTGGCAAACCATATCGGGTTTAGATGCCATTAGTGGAGTTAATAAACCTAGCATATCCTTAGTAGCATCTGGAGCATAACTCTCGTTATATACAATTTCAACATGAGGATGAGCGGCTACTCCAGCTTCAAAATATGCCTTTGCTGCTAATCCAAATGATTGGTCAGATGTTATGATTGCTACACGCTTAACATCAGGGTTTGCATCTATTGCCCGACTTGCGATAAGCATATAGGCAGCTGGAGAACCAGTAATACCACCGTTTAGATAAGGATGATCCTTGCTAAGGTAGCCTGCACCATATGATGTTGTTAAAACATGATTATCTGTAGTCATTTGAGCAATTGCTTGTCGACTTCCGGGAGTGAAGGTTTGCAGCATGAACTTGATATTGTCATCAAGAATAGCTTTTCTTCCAGCCTTAAGCTCTTCACCTGGAATGTAGCAAACATTGTCATATGTCTTTAGATTGATCATATAGCGTTTGCCATCTCCTGCTAATAGACCCCCATCAGCATTAAGTGTATCCGCCCAGTATTGCATTCCTCTAACGATTGGAATACCCCACTGTCCACAATCTCCAGCTAGGGGTTGGATTGCTCCAACATCTAGGGTTTCTGCAGCAGATGCTTGTTTATCAATAGCCGTACTTGCTACTAAAAGAGCAGCAGCACCAGCTATGGCGGGTAAAACTTTACCCATAATATTTGGTAATTTCATCATTTATGCTCCCTTACAATTCCTATTAAAAAAACATGTTATTTTATTATTATTTGCAAGTTAGTTTTTTATTTGAATTAACTTTATCGACTCTTTCAATATAATCTAGTCTTAAATAATTAATTTTAATAAATACTGGTATATAACAAAAATATACTGTTAAATTAAATGTACGAAATTTACGAATAATGAATAAATTAATAGGAATTAATTAATTTGCTAAATCGACTTAAATTTCGTCCGATGAACAAAAATGACGTTGGAAGTGTACCTGTAAATTGTCAGGGTACTGAACTAGAGATCTATTCACGTATCAAAAAACTTGGTTCTGCTGCTATCTTAGTATTTGATGAAACACAGCATATCGCACAATTACAGTTTCGTTTGTATGACCCTCAAACACGTTCACCTAAAGGATTATGGGATCCATTATATTGGGGTGACTTTAATCCAAATGCCCCTAACTTGCGTAGCGGCACACTTTCGATTTATTGTTATCATGTTGGTCAACTTGATGAGACAGATGCTCGTGATATTAAATATCATGGCAAAGGTATAGGCAAAGCAATGTTAGAACATCTGTTGCTCTGGGCTAAGAAATATGGATTTAGTGGAGTTGCTGCTAAAGCTACTCCAGAGAGCCGTGCTGTTATGGGATTCATGGGTGGACAACCTCTTTCTGTATATGAACATTTTGGTTTTAAAGTTTTAAGAAGCGCAATCGATTATCAATTGCTCAATGTAGTTCAGGAAAAAGGTATTGTTTCCAAGGATTCAAAACCAAAGGATGTCGCATCAGTTAGCCAATGTGTAATATACTTTTAATAGAAATTATGGTGGGTAATTATGTCAAAAATTATTCTGGTTACGGGCGGTAGTCGAGGTATTGGAGCTGCTATTTGTAGAACGGCAGGCAAAGCCGGATATGATGTTGCTGTAAATTATGTTAGTGCCCAAGATAAGGCAGATGAAGTTGTGGAAGATATTAAAAAAGAAGGTCAGAGAGCGATTGCAGTTAAGGCAAATATGGGTAAAGAAGAAGATATTTTAGCAATGTTAGAAACTGTAGACGCAGAACTTGGTCCAGTAACTGATATCGTCAATAATGCTGCGATAGACTATGAAACATTAATTCCAGAAATGAAAACAGAAGGGCTTCGAAACCTTTTTGACACGAATGTTATAGGACTTTTTATAATTGCTCGAGAAGCTGTCAAAAGAATGTCAAAAAAAATTAATGGCGTTGGTGGTAACATTGTAAATGTTGGATCAATTTCATCAAGATATGGTGGGTTACCCGGAGACGTGGTCTATGCAGCAACCAAAGGGGCGGTTGATTCTATGACCAAGGGATTAGCTCATGAGTATGCTGATCATGGGATTAGAGTTAATTGCGTCCGTCCTGGCTTTGTTTTGACGGATATCTGGGAGAATTCTATTGGAGTTGAAAAAGCGAACGAAATTGCTAAGACTGGATCAATGCTTAAGAGAATGGGCCAGCCTGAAGAAATAGCAGATATGGTTTTATGGTTATGTTCCGATAAGGCATCCTATGTTACTTCAGCTATATTCGATGTAGATGGAGGTAGGTCTAATAGGATTAATACAGGTTCTGTTGATTCTAGATGAGGAGATTAAGAATGAGCAATATTAAGGTAATGCATCTTGATGATGCGCAAATCTATGAAGATTCTTCTGTTATAAGTCGCCGTTTAGTTAGGCGTGAACATGGTTCAGAAAATATGTCATTTAATATTTCTACTTTGCAAGAAGGCTATAATGATCAAAATTGTGTTTACCCTGATCATGATGAGATCGTGTATATTTTGAGTGGAAAGGCTGAATTGACTATTGACGGTGAAACCCAAGTTATTTCCAAGGGCGCTGCTTTCTATATCCCTCGAAAAAACTCATACGGTTATAAAGTAATTGAAGGTCCAAATGATATGGTAGTGGTGTTCACACCCGCCAAAGTGTGACATCAAGCAAGAACAGGAGAGATTTCATGGTTGCAAAAAGAAGATTAAAGTCTTCGAGTCAAAAGCAGAAAAAGTCTGTGAAAAAAAATAAAAACAATGGAAAAGCTATTGATCCCATTACATTTTCCGTAATTTTAAATCGCTTTAATACCATTGCAACTGAAATGAGTAGCACCATGGAGCGGACAGCCTGGTCATCAATCATTTCTATATCTCATGATTTTTCTTGCGCTATTTACGATGTTCAGCATCGCCAAGTTTGTATGTTTGACGCACTGCCCGTTCACACAAACTCTTTGCACGTTGTTTTAAAAGAGATTGCAAAGGCCTTTGAAGGTGATATTCACGAAGGTGATGTAATTGTTTGTAATGACCCATATAGCGGCAATACGCATGTTGGAGATTTTGTAACTGCTTGTCCGGTTTTTTACAAAGGTAAGCATTTATTCTGGAGCGTAACTAAGGGGCATCAACTTGATTGCGGTGCCTATGTGCCTACAAGTGTGCCTGCCGCAGCAACAGATGTGTGGCAGGAGGGTCTGCAGTTACCCCCAATTAAATTCTATAAAAAGGGGGTTCCGCAAGAAGATGTCATTCGTATGTATCTTGCAAACATTCGTTTTAAGGACTGGTTATATGGGGATCTAATGGCTCAGTTAGGGTCTATATGGACCGGACAAAAGAGAATTTTGGAACTCCTAGATAAGTATGGAGTTGCAGACTTAGAAAGATATACAGAAGCTATTTTTGATTACGCGGATAAGCGTACAGCCGCTGAAATTCGAGCTATGCCGGACGGTGAATATCATGGGGATGCCTGGTTAGATAGTGATGGTAAGGGCACTATTAATATCCATATTCACGCAAAGGTTACTATCAAAGGGGATATGGCATATGTTGATTTCTCGGGTTCAGCAGCCCAGGGTCCAGGATCTAATAATAGTACGATTGGAGTGATGGAAGCTGCAGCAGGTACACCGATTATGTCCATGATGGATCCATCTATTCCTCACAATTATGGATGCTTAAAGCACATAGAAGCCAGTGCACCTGAGGGGACCGTCTGTAATGCCACCTATCCTACTTCAACAGCAACAGCAACTATTTGTCCAGGCGATACTATGCAAATTGCAGTCTGGAGAGCATTGGCAGAAGCTATGCCCGAACGTGCATTTGGTGGAATGCCTGCAATCCATTGTGTCCCTATGTTTGTTGGCACTGATACACGTTCTGGTGAGGCTCGTGAATGGGGTAGCATGGTGTTCAACGCATCACCAGGACTAGGCGCAGGAGTTGGTGCTGATGGCTGGCCGGTCGGTTTAGGTCCAGCAGCCCTTGCTGGGCAGAAGATCATCAGTGTTGAGTTAAGTGAAAAACTTTACCCAATGATTTTTGAACATCAGGAAATTGCCGTTGACTCAATGGGCGTGGGCGAAGATATAGGTGGCCCAGGTGTTTTGCTTAAAATTGTTCCTAGCAGTGGCTCTATGGAGTGCAATACTTTTGGTGACGGTCAAATTAATCCGCCATATGGAGCAACTGGCGGAACGCCAGGGATAGGCGGTGGCAATTATAAAGAAAATAAAAAGACCGGTCATCGGATATTTTACTCTGCAAAGTCTCAACTTATTGTTGGTGAAGATGAAATGTGGGTGGGCCTTTCTACTGGAGGTGGGGGACGAGGCGATCCCTTAAAACGAACTCCAGAAGATGTATTAGAGAGCGTATTCGACGGAATGGTTTCACTCAAAGTGGCCAAAGATGTGCATGGAGTAGTTATTAACAAAGCAAAAATGACAATTGATCATACTAAAACAAAAGCTTTAAGAGCGAAAATTCGAAAGAAACGCGGACCTCTTCCA
>PAWF01000054.1 GCA_002714015.1 Gammaproteobacteria bacterium
GTAGTTAGCGTAGATCGTGGAATAGAGCTTGCTAGTGCAGCTGGTCTTGACTTAGTAGAAATATCGCCTCTTGCGAACCCGCCAGTTTGCAAGATTCTGGACTATGGAAAGTACAAGTATCAGGCACAGAAAAAAGCAGCCCAAGCCCGTAAAAAACAAAAAGTAATCGAAGTCAAGGAAATGAAATTCCGTCCTGGCATTGATGAAGCTGACTATCAAGTCAAATTAAGAAGTATTCAGCGGTTTTTGGAAGAAGGTGATAAGGTAAAAATCACTATGCGTTTTAGAGGTAGGGAGATGGTTCATCAGGAGCTAGGAACCCAAGTTTTGAAACGGGTTCGTGAGGATATGGAGCGCGTTGGAAAAGTTGAACTGATGCCTAGAACTGAGGGTAAACAGATGATTATGGTGCTTTGTCCACGTTAAATAATTATTATCTTCAAAAACTATAGCCAACTGGCCTTGCAATATTGCTCACAAACTATTAAAAACCCCATCTTACTGATGACGAGGCTATAGGCATGCCCAATCATTAAAATTGATAGCAACAAAAAAAGAGAGCAAAATGCCTAAGATGAAAACTAAAAGAAGTGCAAAGAAAAGATTTGCTCTGACTGGCGGCGGGAAAATTCGTAGACGCCACGCAAATCACCGCCACAATCTTTCCAAGCAACCTAAAAAGCGTAAGAGAAGTCAGCTCGGCTCCTCTATTATGCGTGACTGTGATGCACAGCTAGTGCGCGGCTGGATGCCGTATTTGTAAGGGAGATTAGAAATGGCGCGTGTAAAAAGAGGAACGACTACACATGCTCGACATAAGAAAGTGCTTAAGAAGGCACGAGGCTATCGTGGGCGAGCAAGAACAAATTTTAGAACCGCTATAGAGAGAGTCGAAAAAGGCATGGAATATGCCTACCGTGATCGACGACAGAAAAAAAGAAATTTTAGAGCTCTCTGGATTCAAAGGATTAATGCTGCTGCTCGACTTAATGGAATGACTTACTCCCAGTTTATCCATGGTCTTGATGCGGCTGGTATACCCCTCGATCGGAAGGTCTTAGCAGACCTAGCTGTTCATGAACCAGGTGCTTTCAAGGCTGTTGTAGACCAGGCGCTAAAAGCACTTGGTAAGAATTCATAAATGAGCCTGATCCGTTGGTGGGCATTGCCCACAAAAGGTTAGCTCTCTTATAGGAGTTGCCCAGTGCAGCATGAGCTTTCTGGTTTGCGGGATAACATAATCTCTGAAATTAAAAATGCATCTAGCCTTGCAGAGCTTGAGGTTGCTCGGGTTAGCGCCTTAGGGAAAAAAGGTAAGCTGACAGAGTTAATGAAAGAACTTAGTAAAATTGGAGATGAAGAACGCCGAAATATTGGCAGTGAATTAAATAATTTTAAGAAAGAAATTATTACTCTAATTGAGATAAGAAAAAGACAATTTGAGTCAGCCGCTTTAAACGCTAAGCTTGAAAAAGAATCAATAGATGTAACTTTACCTTCACGAGCAGATAGTATGGGTTCTATTCATCCTGTAAGTCAGGTGATTGAAGAAATGATTACAATCTTCTGTGATATGGGGTTTGTAATTGCTTCAGGACCTGAAATAGAAGAGGATTTTTATAACTTTACAGCCTTAAATATTCCTCCTGAGCACCCGGCTCGTCAAATGCATGATACGTTTTATCTAGGTGAAGGACAAAAAAGCGATAAAAAACTTTTACGTACGCATACTTCCCCTGTGCAAGTTCGGACAATGATTGCGGGTCATCCACCTTTTAGAATAATCGCTCCAGGGAGAACCTATCGTAAAGATTACGATATAACTCACACGCCAATGTTTCATCAAATTGAGGGCTTAGTAATTGATGAGAAAACTCATTTAGGACACCTTAAAGGCTGTTTAGCTGATTTTGTAAAAGCATTTTTTGAGGTTCAAGATTTACCTTTACGTTTTCGTCCCAGTTACTTCCCTTTTACAGAGCCATCTGCAGAAATGGATATTGGTTGTTCACGTAATGCTGGTCAACTAAAGCTAGGTGGTGGGGAAGATTGGATGGAAATATTAGGGTGTGGAATGGTAAACCCAAAAGTATTAGAGGCATCCGGTGTTAACTCAGATAGATATCAAGGATTTGCTTTTGGTCTTGGTGTTGAAAGAGCAGCAATGCTGAAATATGGTATTCCAGATCTTCGGGCATTTTTTGACTCAGATATAAGGTGGTTAAGGCATTATGGGTTTGGTTCCCTTGATATCCCTTCTTTATTATCGGGACTCAGCCGATGAAATTTCCTTTGTCATGGCTTAGGGACCACCTAGAGACTAATGCTGACCTTGTAGAAATTACAGATAAGCTTACTTCATTGGGTCTAGAAGTAGAAAACGTCAATGACCCTGGAGAAGAGCTAAAAAATTTTGTTGTTGGGATTATAGTGGAAGCTGTTCCTCACCCAAATGCAGATAGATTAAAAATATGCAGGGTTAATACAGGAGGAGAAATAGTCCAAGTTGTTTGTGGTGCTCCGAATGCCAGAAATGGAATAAAAGGTGTTTTTGCTCCATCTGGAGTGACTATTCCTGGAACTGGTGCTGAACTAAAGAAAACCAAAATACGCGGAATTGAGAGTAATGGCATGCTCTGCTCAGAGTTAGAGTTAACTTTGTCGGATCAACATGAAGGTATAATTGAATTACCTGCCGATTCTATTATTGGAGAAAATGTTTCAAAAATTTTAGGTTTAGATGATCCAATTATAGATATTGCTATTACCCCAAATCGTGCCGATTGTTTAGGTGTGGCGGGTATAGCCAGAGATCTAGCAGCATCTGGCTTAGGTAGAGTGTGTACACCCATAATTGAAAAAGTAGAGGGAAGTTTTAGGAGTCCAATTAGAGTTAAACTAGACCTTTCAGAAAAACAAAGTAAAGCATGCCCTTTATTCATAACACGTTATATTAGGGGGGTAAAAAACAAACAAAGCCCGGAATGGCTTCAGAAGAGATTGATGGCTATCGGTCTAAGACCAATTTCAGCAATTGTAGATATTACAAATTATATAACCTTTGACCGTAATCGACCAACTCATGCATTTGATGCTGACAGATTAAAAGGAAATGAGTTGTCAGTGAGAATTATGTCTGGAACTCAATCTTTTGATGCCTTAAATGAAAAGTCTTATAAACTTGAGGATGAGATGACAGTCATTCAAGACTCAGGAGGTGTGGTTAGTTTAGCAGGTGTGATTGGTGGAGAAAAAACAGGCTGTATTGAGATTACGGAGAATATTTTGCTAGAAATAGCTATTTTTGATCCGGTTAGAACAGCAACTACAGGGCGTAAATTAGGCATTGATAGCGATGCAAGATACCGATTCGAAAGGGGTGTTGACCCAGCGTTTGCTAAGGACGGAATGGAATTAGCTACTAAGATGGTTTTGGAGTTTTGTGGGGGTGTGGCTAGCGAAATTAATGTTGTAGGTTCGGAGCCTATCTGGGAGCGTGAAATAAGTTATAACCCACAAAAAATTTATTCCCTTGGTGGGCTAAAACTTAAAAATTCAGATAATTTTGCAATACTTAACGCTTTAGGGTTTGAGTATAAACAAAAGGAAAAAGGGTTTGTTGTAGTTCCTCCATCATGGCGTGCTGATGTTGAAGGTGAAGCAGATCTAGTTGAAGAAGTCCTCAGAGTTTATGGATATGAAAAAATACCTACAATTTCTCTTCCAAGAAGTAAGGTTAATATAGTTGCAAAATTGCCTCTTATGGAAAAAAGAGTTAGCCGAGCACGAAGAGCTCTCGCAAGTCGTGGGCTTTTAGAGACTTTGACATATTCGTTTATGTCAAAAGCTATAGCTTCAAAATTTGGTGGTGTATCTGATGAGCTAGTTCTTGCAAATCCAATCAGCGCAGAATTAGATGCAATGAGACCATCAATCCTTCCAAATCTAATTGAGTCTTATAAACGTAATTCAGACCGTGGTTATACGGATATCGGGTTTTTTGAGATTGGGCCTCAGTTTGAAGGTGATGCGCCAGAAGCGCAAAGATATGTTGCAAGTGGGATTAGAGGAGGGAATTTCGAAGCACGTCACTGGCAAGGTGATTTACGTAAAGTTGATACTTTTGATGCTAAGGCTGATTCTGTAGCAGCTTTAGAGGCTGCGGGGGCACCAGTTAATAAAATTCAAATCAGCCAATCTTCTCCAGAGTGGTATCACCCAGGGCGATCTGGAGAGTTTAGACTAGGTTCAAAAATTCTTGGTTTTTTTGGAGAAATACATCCCACAATTTTGTCAGAGTTTGATCTCCAAGGACCCTTGGTTGGGTTTGAAGCTTTTATAGACTCTATTCCTGCACCAAGAGCTAAGTCAGGAACAACTCGTCCAGCTTTAAATGCATCAGATTATCAAGCGGTAGAGAGAGATTT
Organism: Gammaproteobacteria bacterium; assembly: GCA_002714015.1. Lineage (GTDB taxonomy): Bacteria > Pseudomonadota > Alphaproteobacteria > UBA828 > UBA828. The sequence goes on from PAWF01000054.1 coordinate 4,428, forward strand.
TGCATTTATTATAAAAGAGGAGATTCCTGCTCAAGAAGTTATAAGAGCAACTAGAGGGGTTGAGAAAGATCTAATAACTGATGTTATGGTTTTCGACCTTTACTCTGGTCCAGGGATAGAAACTGGTTTCAAGTCTATAGGTATAACAATTAGGCTACAGCCTAAAGATAAAACTTTTCTAGATGAGGACATTGATTCAGTAGTAAAGAAAATAGTTGATAATGTTCATCGTCATACGGGAGGAATTTTAAGAACTTGATCTATATATTTGTCATCCACAGCTTAGCGTGAATTTGCTAAAAAAATGACTGATCTTTCTCATATTCGAAATTTCTCGATTGTAGCGCATATTGACCACGGTAAGTCTACTTTAGCAGATAGGCTAATCCAGGTGTGTGGTGGCTTAGAAGATAGAGAAATGAGAAGTCAGGTTCTTGACTCCATGGATTTAGAGCGAGAGCGTGGAATTACTATAAAAGCACAGACAGTTCGTCTTAAATACAAATCAGAAAATGGAATTGAATATATTCTAAATTTATTAGATACCCCAGGTCATGTTGACTTTGCATATGAAGTCAGTAGGTCTCTGGCTGCTTGTGAGGGGTCTTTATTAGTGGTTGATGCAACTCAGGGCGTGGAAGCGCAAACTCTTGCTAATACTTATTTAGCAATTGATTCTGATCATGAGATTATACCTGTACTAAATAAGATTGATCTTCCATCCGCTGAGCCAGATCGTATAGTAAAGCAAATAGAGGAAGTAATTGGGATTGATTCTTCTAATGCTTTGCCCATTTCAGCAAAAACTGGACAGGGAATGAAGGCTGTACTTGAGGCGTTGGTTGCAAAGTTGCCAGCACCTAGAGGAGACACAAATGCCCCACTAAAGGCAATGCTGGTAGATAGTTGGTATGATGCATATCTTGGTGTCGTAATATTAGTTAGAATTGTGGATGGTATAATTACTAAAGGTATGAATATCCGAATGATGTCTTCTGGTAACCGTCATAATATTGAAAAAGTTGGTATTTTTACCCCAAAGACAATTGATGTAGATACCCTAAGTGCTGGTGAAATAGGATTTATTACAGCAAGCATTAAAGATGTCTCAGATTGTGAAGTGGGAGATACAATTACAGATGAAAAAAACCCTGCTCAAGAAGCATTACCTGGCTTTCAGCCAACTCAACCTGTTGTTTTTTGTGGGCTTTTTCCCTCAGATAGAGCAGAATATGATAGGCTAAGAGAAAGTTTGTCTAGATTACGCCTTAATGATTCAAGTTTTGTGTTTGATGCTGAGTCTTCTCCAGCACTTGGTTTCGGGTTCCGATGCGGTTTTCTTGGGTTACTGCATTTGGAAATTGTTCAGGAACGTCTTGAACGTGAATTTGGACTTGAACTTGTTGCTACAGCGCCATCAGTAATTTACAAGCTCAACTTAACTACAGGTGAGGCTGTTGAATTACATAATCCAGCTGATATGCCTGACCCCACTCGTATAAAAGTAATTGAGGAGCCTTGGATCAAGGCAACTATATTAGTACCTGATGAGTATCTAGGTCCTGTATTATCTCTTTGTGAAGAGAAAAGAGGAAATCAAATAGACTTAACTTATGCAGGTAATAGAGCAATGGTTGTATATAGCTTGCCTTTGAATGAAGTCGTTTTTGATTTTTATGATCGCTTGAAATCTGCGTCCCGAGGTTATGCGAGCTTTGATTATCAAATTGATTCTTACCAGAAGAGTGACTTAGTTAAGCTAAATATCTTAATTAATGGTGAGAGTGTTGATGCTTTGGCAATGATTGTGCATAGAAACTATGCTGAATCTAGAGGTCGTGCACTATGCCAAAGACTTAAAAGCCTCGTGCCCCGACAACTTTTTAAGATTGCAATTCAGGCAGCAATTGGCGGTAAAGTTGTTGCAAGAGAAACAGTTAGTGCATTAAGAAAAGATGTAACAGCAAAATGTTATTGTGGAGATGTAAGTCGAAAGCGTAAGTTATTAGATAGACAAAAGCGCGGAAAAAAAAGAATGAGACAAATAGGTAATGTTGAAATTCCCCAAGAAGCTTTTCTTGCAGCACTAAAAATGGATAAAGAATAAATGATATTATTAGTGCCTTTTGCTTAAATCCAATCTTATTTTAAATCTAATTATTAGTGCTGATAATCCTAAAATAAGGGGTAGAGTCCAAGCTGGGAGAGTAAGTATAGGAAATAAAAACTCCCACCAGAGCCATTGCCAAGTATATTTCTCAACTAACGCTTGGAAGCCAACCAGGCTATTTATATGTATTTTTGCCCATAGCTCTCCACCGCTTAATAGCTCATAATGCCAGTTTAAAGTTGCAATATAAACTTCATAACCCCAGGTGAATGCTGCTAAAATCAAAAATACTAAACTAAACCAAGATATTAATTTCATATTATCCTTGAGATATATTAGATGATTAATACGTTGATAGTCAGGGTTATCTTGTTATAGATGAAACAAAATTAACAATAATTTCGACTTTTGCGGAACCTATATAACCTAGTATATATTATAATTATAGGAGGGGTGGCCGAGTGGCTTAAGGCGCACGCTTGGAAAGCGTGTTTACCGCAAGGTAACCGGGGTTCGAATCCCCGTCCCTCCGCCATATTAATCTAAAAAATAATTTGCGGAGAATATGGTTGATTATTGGTTTATAATTAGTTGAGAAAAATAAGGTCTAGCAAGAATAATTTTAGACTGTATAGGTATAAAAGCTTAGAAATTAAATCCCAATGTTTGTGGTTGCTTAGGATGGTAGAAACATTTCTTGATACTACAGGGCTTATGTGCCCTTTGCCCGTGCTCCGAGCTAGGAAAGTGTTAAAAGCTCTCCCACCTCTATCAACTTTAAAAGTTGTAGCAACAGACGCTGCTTCAGTGATGGATTTTGGCGTATTTTGTGAGCAAGCAGGACATGAGTTGATTGAACAAAGTGAAGATAGAGGGGTTTTCACCTTCATTATACGTCGAGGTCAGAATCAACCTTAATTAAATTTTGATAATAAAGATGATNTTAATCAAAAACATTTTAGAGTTTTAAGTATCTCTTTAGGAGTCTATTGTTGAAGTATCTTAAGTTACTTTATATGGACTCATGAATTACGAACAACTGGCCATATGCTCAGTTTTAGGTGGTGCTCTAGTATTTTTTGTATGGGGCCGATGGCGCTACGACCTAGTTGCATTTGCTGTGCTAATGGTTTCGGTAGTTTTAGGACTAATTCCACCTGATGAAGCTTTTTTAGGATTCGGGCATCCGGCAGTTATTACTGTTGGAGCTGTTTTAATAATTAGTAGGACACTTTCTAGCTCTGGCTTTATTGACGTTTTAACCAGCCGTTTAGCTTCTTTATCTAATCATACTCCTGGAAATCATATCGGCATATTGGGAGGCTTAGCATCAATTCTGTCGGCATTTATGAATAATGTAGGCGCCTTAGCGATGTTGATGCCTGTTGCAATAAAAACTGCAAAACAAGCTAAGCGTTCCCCATCTTTAATACTCATGCCAATTGCCTTTGCTTCAATTCTGGGTGGTCTGGTAACTTTGATTGGTACGCCACCAAATATTATNATTGCGACATTCCGTTCTTCTATTTCAGGTGAGCCATTCAGAATGTTTGATTTTGCNCCAGTTGGAGGGCCGGTAGCATTAGTTGGTTTTTTNTTTGTTGTTTTTTTTGGATGGCGATTATTACCAAAAAAACAGAGANATAATTCTAATAGTTCAGATTTATTTGAGGTTGCCGCCTATATGACAGAATTCCGTGCCAAGGAAAATTCTCCTGTTCTTGGTAAGGGGCGTCGTGTAGTGACAGATTCATTTGAAAAGTATGGAGCTAAATTTATAGGTATAATCAGAGGAGAAAATCGTGAACCTGTCATGAGTTGGCAGGGTCGCTTAGGAATAGAAGATATTTTAATCATAGAGGTTTCAGGTGAGGATATAGACAAATTAATTTCAAAACTTGATTTGGATTTAGTTGGTACAGGATCCAAAGTTACGGATGATTTAAATTTGGGTGAGCAGACATTAATAGAAGCTGTAGTTAGCCCAGGAGGTATGATTGAAAATAGAACAGCTTTGGGTGTCAAATTAAGGAGTAGATTTGGAGTAAATCTCTTGGCTTTGTCACGTGAGGGCTCATCTTCTCGTGCACGCCTTGGTCGAGCAAGACTGCGTGCAGGAGATGTTCTTCTGTTGCATGGCTCTGAGGAGCGGATGTTAGCAACTTTGTCGCAGATTGGTTGTTTGCCACTTGCACAGAGAGGAGTTCGCATAAATTTTCCGGAACGAGCATGGGCTTCAATTGCTATTTTTATAGCTGCTATAATAGCAACCTCGACTGGACTGATTAGTGCACCCATTTCTCTAGGTTTAGCTGCTGTTTCAATGTTAGCTCTCCGTTCAATATCACTAAAAGAGGCCTATGAGTCAGTAAACTGGCCTGTAATTGTTTTGCTTGGGTCTATGATTCCAGTTGGAGGTGCTTTACAGACTTCTGGAACCACAGAGTTGATTGCTGACGTTATTTTAGATATTGGATCAGGTNTATCACCCGTAGTTGTATTAATTATTGTACTAGTAGTCACAATGACTCTATCAGATATAGTAAATAACGCAGCTACAGCTGTAATAATGGCTCCAATTGCAATGAATCTTGCACAGAATTTAGGTGTAAATCCGGATGCATTTTTAATGGCAGTAGCNATCGGAGCTAGCTGTGCCTTCCTTACACCAATTGGACATCAAAATAATACCCTAGTTATGGGACCTGGTGCATACCGCTTTTTAGATTATTGGAGAATGGGTTTGCCGCTAGAGATTATAATAGTTGCTGTAGCCACACCCCTAATTTTAGTTGTTTGGCCTCTTTAAATAATACTATTGTTAAAACTTCTGTGAATAATTAGTCCTATATAAAAATATCAAAATATTTAGACTCTAAGTTAAAGAAAGGTTTAAAAAATGCAATTTGGTTTTCCTATTCCCAATGGTGGAGCAATGGCAAGAGTTGAAGACATATTAAAAATTTCTGCAGCTGGAGAACAAGCAGGCTTTGATATTTTAGCCATTCCTGATCATGTGGTTATGCCCAGAACCATAGCTCCAAACTATCCCTATTCTAAATCTGGAGATGCTACTTTTGCTACAATTTCTGATGGGACTTTTCTCGAACCATTTGCCTTGATGTCATACGTTGCCGCTCGTACAGAAAAAATTAAATTAATGACTTCAGTAATTGTTGTTCCTTATCGAGAGCCGATGTTGACAGCAAAACTTGCTTCTACAATTGATGATTTGTCTGGCGGGCGAGTTATACTTGGATGCGGAGTTGGCTGGATGCCGGAGGAGTTTAAAGCAGTTGGTAGTCCTCCATTTGAAGAGCGTGGTAAGGTAACGGATGAATATATTGATATATATACTGAATTATGGACAAAAGATAACCCAGAATTTAACGGTCAATATAGGTCATTTAATGATTTAATGTTTGCTCCAAAGCCTATACAGAAACCACATATACCAATATGGATAGGCGGTGAGTCAGTTCCTGCTATGCGAAGGGTTGTTCGGCGTGGACAGGCTTGGTTTCCATCCGATGCTAATCCAAAAACACCTTTTGATACTGCAAAACGATTTCAAAATGGGGTAAACAAACTATATGAAATTGCAGAAAAAGAAGGGCGGTTAACTGAGTCAATAAATCTTGCTTTTTGGGCAATCAGTAGTTGTGGAGTTTGTGAGGCAATTAAGCTTGATGACGGTTCTAGGAAAGCTTTTACAGGTAATGCAGATGATATTATAGAAGATATCAAGGCATATGAAAAAATTGGAGTAAAATCTATTTTATTTAATTTTTTACAAGATAGTTGTGAAGCAACAGTTGATAAAATTGAAGCCTTTGCAGAAGAAATTATGCCCTATTTTGCTAAAAATTAGATAAAGGCTTCATTCTACTATAACATATGGGAGTATTAGGGTGACAAACTCAGTAAATATAGATGGTCTAAAAGATACATTCAATAGTTGGTCAAATGCATTAAACCAAGGAGATTTAGATAAGTTTTTTGGATATTTTGATGATGAGTCTGAGACATTAGATGAAGACTATCCATGGAGAATGAATAAAGCAGACTTCGTTGACCATATTAACTTTCATGCAATGGGTGGAGGTATTGGAATGTGGGAATTTTTTGAATGGATTCCAAGAGAGGTTAATTATAAGGTTTGGGGTTCCACAGGACANATCAGCGGTTTTTCAACATTCCGCGGAAAGCCTAAAGACAGTGGGTTTAGACAAAGATTTATGGGTTTTACTATAACTTTTCATCATNATGGTGAAAGATGGAAGCTCGTATCATGGCATCAAAGTGTCTTAGCTGGACGTATAAATGGTGCTTCACCAGGATAAGAAATTATAAAGTATTATAATTTTGTTAGGATTTAGTAATGATTTCTCGAGGTAATTTAGTTTGGAGTCTAGTTTTTACTGGTGATAACCTCAGTCTTGCAGAAATATTAAAATTTTCCCAAAAAGCAGAGGAAGCAGGTGCTAAAAGTATATGGTCAACTGAGTTAGGAAGGGATGCATTTGTGCCTTTAGCAGCAATTTCAAATGTAACAAATGGGATCTCACTTGGTACTGGTGTAGCGACATTTGCCAGACCTCCTATGCATACTGAAACTGCAGCTATGACAATGGCTGAATTAACNGACAATAATTTTGTTTTAGGTCTGGGTACAGCACCACCTTTATGGAATGAGAATTGGCATGGTCTAAAGTTCGAAAGACCCGTAAAAAGAATGCGAGAATATATTGAATGTATTCGGAAAATGTGGACTGCAACAATTGATAGTCCCATAACCTTCGAAGGGGAAATGGTTAAGGTAATTGAATATACTCGTTTTATCCCCGCTCCTTATCCTTCAGTGCCAATTTATTTGGCAGCTGTGAGGGAAAATATGGTTAGTCTCGCAGGAGAANTAGCAGAAGGTATAATTGGAAACCTCCTAAATACCCCACAGTATTTTGAAAATATTGTTTTACCTAATTTAGAGGCTGGTCTAAAAAAATCAGGTCGAGATGCGAAAGAATTTGAAATTGCAACACTTAAGGTTTGTGCAGTTAATAAAAAACGTTCAGTTGCACGTGCACTAGCAAAACATTCAATCGCTTTTTATTCTACTTTACCATATTTTGATATAGTGCTTGACCCAGCCGGTTTTACAGAACAAAAAAATATAATCCGTACAATGTTTTCTAAAAATGATTTTAACGGAATGTTAGGCGCAGTTAGTGAGGATATGGTTGATAAATTAGCATTGGCTGGTACTCAGGATGAAGTTTTAGAGCAAGCCAAGGCTTTTGAGGGTCTAATTGACAACCTAATACTTTATTGCCCAACATTTGGCGTTACGCCTGAGGAGTCTAGACAAAATCATGTAGANATGATTGAGGCATTTAAAAACTGGTAGGTCAGGTATTAATTTCGCCTAAAAATATTCTTAATATACGAGTATTTAAGGAGATAAAATTATTATTGGTTTGGGTCTACTAATAAGGCATCTCGAAACCTATCTTTTAGATAAGCACCGTCTTTTGGGGGCATAACTAGTGGGTCTTCAGCTATCGAAACCTTTATTACACCTAGAATTGGTCCTTCTGATAAATGAATGCGAGCAGAAAACTTATTTAAATCGATATTATTATATATAATCTCAGCATAAGGAAATCCTGCTGCCCTACCAATTTCAGCTATATCTGTGCCCATTCCAGTATGAGTTTTCTGCATTCCTGTTTCACCGTAATGTTCATTATCAATTACAACTATACTGAGATTTTTAGGCTTCATTGCACTTATAGTTGCAAGACTTCCTAGTCCCATAAGCATTTCACCATCACCAGTGATTACCAGAGTAGTTCTACTTGGCTGAGCAAGACTAAGCCCTAGACCGACCATTGATGACCCTCCCATTCCTCCCCACATTGGGAAGTTTAATGGTGAGTCCCCAGCAGCGGTTACATCCCAACAAGTTCCACCTAATCCAGTTACAATAAGTGCATCTTGCCTATTTTTTAATAAGTTTGCCACTACATCACGCCGACTCAGTTTTTTATTCTCAGCCATTACTTTGCTGTTTCCTCTGTAAAAGTTTTTGCACCTAAAAATTTTTGGGAGAAAATAACCGCAACTGCTTGTTGAGCATTAAAAGCTAGTGCCGAAGCAGCTGTGACAGTATCAGCTACTTCGGATGAAGTATTNATATCAAAAACCTTAGCTCCAATAGCTTCAAGAACTGGACGACAAGCTTGTCCCATAGGGTTTTGCCAGGGGTTAAACTCACCCCATTCGCCTCTCATCGTTATTAGCATTAGAACTGGATAACGGCAGGNGCGAGAAAGACCTAGCATATTGATAACATTACCAACTCCGCTTGATTGCATCAATAAAGCTCCCCTTTTGCCCCCAAGCCATGACCCAAGAAGCATAGCCACGCCTTCTTCCTCTGAAGTTAGGGTAGTGCAAATTATATTTTTGTCTGACTGGCAGAGCTTTATAAGCTTGGCGTGTCCGGCATCTGGGACATGACATACTTGATCTATATCAAGTTTCTTAAAGACATCATGTACCTCTTCTGGCCAATTAGACTTGATGGGGGTGGCAGCTGAATTTATTTTTGTCATATTTATTTCTTAGCTATGTTTAAGTGATGTTAATACTCAATCGAGATAGTATCGTTTGTTTTAATTTGCCCTGATTTTAAAACAAATCCATACACACCGACACAAGGTAGCACCTCATTATCAAGAACTGGTACTGGTTGACTGTTATGTTTTACTATTGTTTTAAGGACTTTAGGGTCTTTTCCTATTCCACCTTGCTGTGCTAAGGTTGGGATTGCACAACGTGGTGTTGGATCTGTAATTTTTAGCCTTACATCTGATCCTAAACGAATGATTTTTCCAACCCAATCATTTTCAATAAATCCTTCACCGAACTTTTCAGTATCAATAATAAGGTTTGGTCTGAACCTACCCGGAGCGTATGAGCGTTCAGGGTCTATTGAATGGAGCTTATTAATTGAAGAAGTTGTTACCAAATGAATGGCCGCATAATCAGAAAAACGACCTTCCATCATAATATCACCAATATCTAAAATAGTTTCTTCTTCCTCCAATGGATCTAGGCGTTCAAGGCTAATATTTTCTGGGCGGATATTAGTAAGNTTTACTTTGCGACCCACCATTTGTGATAATCTATCATTTACTGTTTCGTCATTGCTAGAGACCAATGTTCCGTCTGACCATCTAATCACCACAGCAGGTAAAGTTTCGCTAGTAAGAGGTGGAGTCTCAAATTCTGCCTGTAATTCTAATAGGCTGCCCCAAAGTTTCGGCATTTTTGCACTAACTACTTTACCATTTGACTGGTCTATGAGTGCATATCCTCGATCACCAAGAATACCACCTTCTATTATTTTNGCTTCATTAAGAAGCTCTCCTCCCATTGATTTAACAGCATAGCGTAATATTTTTTGGATTGTCCCTAAATCTGTCATATTTTTTCCTCAGGCTCTGCTGTATATTCTAACACAGTATTATGAAAATATTTTTCATATTCAGTTTTACATGAACTTAACACCTTAGCATCTCAATAACTTAAAAATAAAAACCTTAAAAAGTCATTTTTCAATTCCTTTTGAAGTTTGAGCTTCTAAAGATTTATTTTGAAGTTTCCTTAGAGCAGAAAGTTCTGGNTCGGTTGGAGGATTTGTTACATCAACTTTATCTGCAAAACGAATTGGCCATCCTGTAGAATCTAATACTTGCTCACGACTAACACCCGGGTGCATAGCTGTGACAACGAGTTCAAATGAGGGTTTGTGGGGTTCTAAAATACATAGATCAGTAATTACCTTAGTAGGTCCTTTGGTATTGATACCTAAGTTTTTTCTATCACTACCACCATTACCATGTCCAAATGATGTAATAAAATCTACTTTTTCTACAAAGCTTCTTTTTGACTGTCTAATTATAATTAGTATTTCCCCACAATGAGTAGCTATTTCTGTTGCCCCACCAGCACCAGGCAATCTAACATTTGGATTTTCATAATTACCAATGACTGTAGAATTAATATTAGCAAAGCGATCAATTTGTGCAGCACCCAAAAAACCTAGGTTTATATGACCGCCCTGTAGCCAGTATCGAAACATCTCAGGAACTGAAATATTTGTGAGAGCATTCTCACTAAGTTCGCTGTCTCCTATAGACAATGGTAAAATATCTGGTTCAGTTTGTAATGTCCCTGATTCATATATTAATACTAAATCAGGAGCGCGGGTTACACGAGCAAGATTAGCTGCAGCACTGGGCAGACCGATGCCTACAAAACAAACCTGCTCATTCTTAAGAGTTCTAGAAGCTGCAATAGTCATCATTTCATCTGTTGAATATTCAACTTTGTACATATTACGATTCCAATTTCACGGGTATTGTTNGATTAACAATATTTTCTTTTGACCAAGATAGNAAAGTTTCTCTATCACGTGAAATTTTATCCCAAGCAGTATAGAATTGATTATCTCTTTTATAATAACCAAAGGTATATGATGGTTGAGCCCCAAAAGGAACTTTTGCTATATAGTCGATTGCCCACCCAGGAATTACAACTGCGTTTACATGGGTTTCAAGGTTATTAACTATTTCTTCTACTGTTACTATTGAGCAATCTGAAGATAAAACCACTTCTTTTTGNACTCCAACAATTCCCTCAATTAATACATTACCGTTAAGGTCTGCTTTTTGAGCATGAATAATCCCTACATCTGGGTTTATTGCAGGAACTGCAGCTAGTTTATTGCCAGAAAATGGACAATTTATTTCTTTTACAGCCGGAGAAAGTTTTCCTAAATCATCGCCCAGATAACCTTTGAAAATTGCTAATGAAAGACCTTCAGCTCCAGCTACGAATGCATTTGCCATTGCCGCATGGCTATATTCCTCAATTTCAATAGGATTTGGCCATCCAAGCTCTATAGCATCACGAAGTCTATGCAACGAACCAACACCTGGATTTCCAGCCCAACTAAACACTACTTTTTGTGCACAACCCATCCCAATCATTTGATCATATATAATATCTGGAGTCATACGAATTAGAGTTAAGTTTTTTTTATTCTGCCGAATTATCTCATGACCTGCTGCAAAGGGTATAAGGTGTGTAAACCCTTCTAGAGCTATCTTCTGCCCATCTTTTACCCCACAATTAATTGCGTTGGGCAAAGTTGTTATAATCGCCATATAACTATCCCGATGAATCCATATTTTTAAGTATAGAANTANTTAATCATTAAAAGNCTATAGAAATAAATTTTGTTTTGGAATTTATACTTAACGGTAACCCTCATGAACATATTATTTAATAACTTATCCAAAGAATTTTATAAAATAATTTGTATAGAATTAGCGGATGCTATTTAACTTTTTTTAGTTATTAAATCCAAACTATGAAGGTTATACGTCAACTGTTGACCAAGAAAGTCATTTTTTACCTGATCCAATAAAATAACACCATCAGATATATATGGATATAATTTAAGCCAAAAATGGTCTATAAGATATTGGCAAAAATCTTTATTTTNTAAAGAATCCTGAAAAATATCTGGCCAGCCATGACAAATATCTTTACGTAGAACATTAATACGTGAGGTAAGTCCNGGAAAAGCATAAACTCCAAGAACTAAGCTCGCACGTACAAGACCTGTGAATTCTTCGTTTGCAGTAACACGTATATTAAATAAGTTGCATCCTCTTGCTAAATCCTGACAAAATTGTTTATTTGTTACTAATGCGGTATCTCTTAGTTTTTCTATAATATGGTCAACACGCGTTTCAAATTTTCCAAGATTTTCGGCGTCATAAATAAATTTTGTATCTCTATTTGAGCCTGATATAATTATATCCAAATCATCTGGAATTAAGTTGCTTCCAACTCTCCTGGATGCATTTATTGACATGAGTGCAGCAAAAAGCATCCCGGCATTTCTTTCACTAATAGCAGATTTAAAGGAATTATGACCTATCAAAAGATTTGTGAGTATCTCATTTGTAAATAGAGAGTATTGGTAGTTAAAAAAAAGACTGTTTTGCTCAAGAATATCTTTAGAAAGAATATTCCACAGAGAGCCCAGTTTTTCAGACATGGTTTTGTCATAACCTGCTTCAAGCAATCTAATATTAACTTTATCTATACTTTCTGAAGCATATATCTGTCTTAGATCTTTCATTATTACACCACTAAATTCTATAATTAATCGTTTATTGCGTTTGCAATCATCTTAATAAACATTTGATCACTTTTAGTGGGGCTAATTGACTGTTGGGAAAAAATTTCCAGAACATCACGACATCTTCCACTAGAGGATATTGGTATACCAAATGCAAATTTAATTCCTAACTCTTTACACATGGTTGCCCTTGGGAATTCTTTTGGGTTACGTTGCCCAAGGTCAGATATCCACTGTACTTCTTCTGTCTCCCATGCATGTCCGGGCATGCCCATACCCTTAGAAAACTTTATAGAATTTGAAACTTCTTTAAAATTATCAAATTCTTCAGAAGTTAGCTTCCAAATTCCTGATGACTCCATCATATCACCACTCTTATTCGTGGAATAAACATGACCAATTTGGCAATTAAAGTATTTCATTAATATTTCGGTAATTAACCCTAAGCGCTCATCATGGTTTACAGCAAACTGTTTAGCTCTTACAAGTTCTTGAAATAATCTTTTTGATTTACTTCCTAAGATAGACACATTTTCTTGGGCAAATACTTGGTTAACCAAGCTTGTCATCCAGAGTCTTCCAGATTCATGTGCTTCTAGATATTTAAAAATATCATTTACGTTGGGATACACTACGTGCCAAAAAAAACTGGGGTAGGTTGAGAGGAGATCAGCAGGTGACGTAAGTTTAAGCTTTTCAGTAGTATTATTTTCTTTAAATTCGTCATACAAAGCTGAAATTTTGGAAGTGTAATAGAGGTCCCCCATTTGCCCAATTAGGTCTGCCGCTTGAACCAAATGAGCAAATTCATCAGGAGAAAAATTTTCTGGGATTGGAAATGTAGTTCCAGCTATTAATTTATTTATTTTTTCTATGTTAAGGAATTTATACTCATGTAAAAACTGACTTGCAAAAGCCTGTCCGCGAAAAACATGATAATTAGTTAGAGCTGCATCAGTGGCTTCTTCTGATAAATCAATTGTATTGCCATCTGTGTCTATTATTTGTTCGTTTTCTTTATCACCAGATAAAATATTTCTTATGTAACCTACATCATGTAGCAAAAGTCCGATTACAAAATGGCACCAGTTTTCAAGACTAATGTTTCCATCAACTATATGCTTTCCCTTGATAATTTCTAGACCACAGGAAAAAACATAAAATGTATGCTCAATATCATGATACGCAGCATTAGACTTACCAAGAATAGGGATAGCTCTACGTATGGAATCGACTGTTTCCAGATAAACTTCACTATCAGAAGGCACATTTGGAAATATTGCCGTAAAATTTTCTTCTACGGTTGTTAGATATTGATTAATAAAGAATTCATTAATCAAAAATTGTGAAGGTAGGGCGCTTGCCACTTTTCTAACTCCATAAATATTAATATAGAGATTATGGTAAAAAATTAGAAAATGATACCTTAAACCCTATTAATATTTACTTTATAAAGGCGAATAGAATATATAAAAGTTAATTATAATAATGACTTATGAAGAAATATTAAATATTTATTATTCCTCAAAAAACACTATAACTGCAGCGTTGGCTATAATTATAGCATCTTCACCAAACTCATTTTGAATTTCTAAGCCTCCCTTTGTAATTTCTACATTTATTTTTCCAAAAGGGAGNGCTTTGGCAACATCATCTTTATTTACTAACTCAGGTTCTGGGGCTCCAATTTTTACAGTAATTTTCATTTCATCTGGTGTTTTGCCAATTGCACTAAAAAAATTTATACTTGAGTGTCTAATAGCATCTGATACAGCGCGTGTAGCTGCTTTAGTATAGTTTTTACCGTGGACGTCTACACCCATTCCCATTTCAGTAAGGTAGCGTTTAAGTGTCATTATTTACTCCAGAGGTTAATTTATATTTCTCTAAGTATATATAAAGATGTTATTTATCAATTACTTATAAAATAATAAAATTTAACCTTTNTGGATTTGCATGTATTAAATATATNATTTCTTAATGATATGAAAAAGTATTTTGGCGGAGGGAGAGGGATTCGAACCCTCGGTACGCTTTGCGCACAACGGTTTTCGAGACCGCCCCATTCAACCACTCTGGCACCCCTCCATCAAATATTTTAGCTCTATTTAAACCAAGGTATGGTGAGCGACAAGCAGCTTAATGGTTGTTTCATCGCTATTAGTGGCAAAAGTTNATAAGATAAGAACTTATCTNNTGTTTGTGGGCGTTGACAGGGGGTTATGGAGAGGTATAGTGCGCGCCTGACCAAATCTAGTGTATATAGGTCACATGATTTAATTAGTTCTACTAATCTATGTAGACATTTCTAATTTGGATGAAATTTATGTTTGCTGTCATCAAAACCGGTGGTAAGCAGTACCGCGTATCTCCNAACGACGTTATAAAAATAGAACGTCGAGCTGACGCGGAAGCTGGAAAGAATATTGAACTGACTGAGGTATTGGCAATCGGGAATGCTGATAAATTCACTATTGGTAATCCAAACGTTACAGGGGCAAGGGTCTTAGCGTCAGTTTTGGAAAATATTCGTGATGATAAAGTCATAATATTTAAAAAGAAAAGAAGAAAAAACCATCGTAAGACTCGTGGTCATCGTCAGTATTTGACAGTTTTGAGAATTGAAGAAATCTTGGATGTCGGACAAAAACCTACTGGTAAAAAGAAAAACCCTACNAAGAAAACAGATCAANAATCTGACAATAAAAAAGTAAAGTCTAAAACATCACAAAATAAGACTTNACAAAAAGTCACTNAAGTAAAAAAAGCAGATAGTAAAAAGGCAATTGATAAAACTGATAAGTCGAAGTCTTCTAAAAAAGTTTCTAGTCCCAAAAAGCAGGCTAAGACGAGTGATGATNCTGAGAAGAAAACAACAAAAAAGCAGGCTAAGTCCAGTAATGCCACAGAGAAAAAAACACTAAAAAAGAAATCTTCAAGTGGTGATAAGCCTGCTAAAAAGTCTCCCAAAAAGTCACAAGATAAGGAGTAGTTTAGAATGGCGCATAAAAAAGCAGGAGGCAGCTCAAGAAATGGTCGCGACTCAGCAGGGCGACGACTTGGAATTAAAAAATATGGTGGAGAGATTGTTGTGCCGGGGAATATAATAGCTCGCCAAAGAGGTACAAAGTGGCACCCAGGAGAAAATGTAGGTATTGGGAAAGATCATACTCTTTTTTCACTAGTTGATGGTCGGGTAAGTTTTAGAAAAAAAAGTGGTAATAAGACAATAGTTTCTGTTACCACTAATTTATGAAAAGAATTGCCACTGCTAACTAATTAAGGGAGCAGTAAACAGCTCCCTTTTATTTTTCAGAGCCTAATTAAGAATAATATGGTCCATCGTAAGCTTCGACTATAGTGAAGTGGAACGAATAGCATGCAGTTTATAGATCGTGTAAAAATTTATATTGAAAGTGGTGCAGGAGGCAATGGGTGCCTTAGCTTCAGGCGTGCAAGAAACGTTCCTCGAGGTGGTCCTGACGGAGGTAACGGTGGTCGTGGTGGCTCTGTAATAGCAGAATGTGTTGAAGGGTTAAATACACTAATAGATTATCGTTATAAGCAGCACTTTAAGTCTAAACGGGGTCATAATGGAGAAGGCTCTAATAAAACTGGGGCAGATAGTGAGGATATTATTCTTTTCGTTCCAATAGGAACCCAGATAATTAACTCAGATGATAATTCCTTAATTGCCGATCTCACAAACGCTGGTGAAAAAGTAATTCTGGCTGAGGGCGGTCGAGGAGGTATAGGAAATGCATCTTTCAAATCTTCAACAAATCGTGCTCCCAGACGTACAGAACCAGGAGAGTCAGGAATATCAGCTAATCTTGTTTTACAATTAAAACTTCTCGCTGATGTTGGTCTCGTAGGTTTACCTAATGCGGGGAAATCAACCCTTTTATCTGTTTCTAGCAGAGCACGACCAAAAATTTCAGACTACCCTTTTACCACACTTTCTCCTCAGTTAGGTGTAGTTGAAATAGATGATAAAGAATTTGTGATCGCAGATTTGCCTGGTTTAATTCAAGGTGCACATAAAGGGACTGGATTAGGTGGGCAATTTTTAGGGCATGTTGAGCGTTGCAATGTAATTTTACATTTAATTGATTGTACTGCTGAGAATGTAGCAGAGTCTTACCAAACAATTCGAGATGAACTTAGTGCATACGGACATGGTGTTAATAAAAAAATTGAGCTTGTATGTTTAGCTAAAGTTGATGCTCTTGATCATTTAAATCTTCAAAAGAAATCTGATGAACTAGCAAGTATAACAGGACAAAGACCAATATTGATTTCAAGTGCCACAGGTAAGGGTGTGAAAACTCTACTGAGGAATGTAAGTGATCTTCTTTTGAAGGAAGATGAAGGGGTAACAGATACTGTAAATATGACTTATGACCCCTTGGTGAGGCCAGCATGAACTTAAAACTTCTAAATGATGCTAAAAGAATAATTGTAAAAATTGGCTCTACTTTATTAGTAGATCCTGAAAATGGAAATATCCGCGTTGATTGGCTCAGATTACTTGCCGAAGACCTAAAAACTATGAGCGAATCTGGGTCTGAAATCATAATTGTAACCTCTGGAGCAATTGCTGCAGGTCGCCGTGATTTGGGTTTAGGAAGTGATAGATTGCGCCTAGAGGAAAGCCAAGCTGCTGCTGCGAGTGGTCAGGTTAGGCTTGCCCATGCATATGCATCAGCTCTTCAGGCTTCAGGGCTTATAGCAGCTCAGGTACTACTGACTATTGATGACATGGATAGCCGTAGAAGGTATCTGAACGCTCGAAATACAATAACAACACTTTTGCAATTAAATGCAATCCCAGTAATTAATGAAAATGACACTATAGCTACTACTGAGATACGATTTGGGGACAATGACCGCTTAGCAGCTGGAGTTGCTGCGATGATGTCAGCAGATGTGCTTATTTTACTTTCATCGGATATAGATGGTCTTTACTCCGCTGATCCAAACTCTGATAAAAAGGCTGAATGGATTCCAGTTGTACAAAGAATTACTCCTGAAATAGAGGCAATGGCGGGCAGCACTATTTCATCAGATTCATCAGGAGGAATGGTAACTAAGCTTATTGCTGCAAGAGCTGCTACAGCTGCCGGCTGTAATATGGTAATAACTAGCGGAAAAGGGCGTAAGCCCCTGCAGAGGTTACTTTCTGGTGGGCGTTCGACTTGGTTTATGGCAAAAAGATCACCTATTAGTGCCAGAAAACACTGGATTTTTAGTGTACTTCAACCCAGGGGTGAACTTGTAGTAGATAATGGTGCGGTTGATGCATTGGACAGGGGTAAGAGCCTTTTGCCAGCTGGGGTTAAAGTCGTAGAAGGAAATTTTGAAAGAGGCGATTCTGTATTGGTTTTAGACTTAAACGGTAATAAAGTTGGTCGTGGTCTCGTAGCATATTCAGCTGCTGATGCGACGAAAATTATAGGTCATAAGACTACTGCAATTGAGAAAATACTTGGTTATTCTGGTCGGGATGAGATGATTCATCGTGATGACCTTGTTTTGGAAAATGAGAAATAAAATGAGTTTAAGTATCACTAATAAAAATAAAGATTTATCTAGCATCATGGCTGCAATTGGGGAGTCAGCGATAAATGCTGGAAGTAAGTTAGCTATTTCTAAATTTGAAACTAGAAGAGCTGCTCTAAGGGCGATGGCTGATGAGATCTCATCAAGCTGCAATAAAATTCAGATTGCTAACGAGATAGATATGAAAAATGCAGAATCTGAAAATCTTCCAGATTCTATGCTTGATAGACTCAAACTAGATGAAAATAGAATTTTTTCTATGTCACAAGGGTTAGCAACTATTGCTGATTTGGATGACCCTATAGGAAAAATACTAGAAAATAAAAAGCGACCCAATGGCTTAATAATTGAAAGAGTAGCTGTTCCTATAGGAGTTATAGCGATAATTTATGAATCANGACCAAATGTAACAGCGGATGCCGGAGCTTTATGTCTTATGTCAGNAAATGCGGCAATATTAAGAGGTGGGTCAGAGAGTCTTAATTCATCAAAAGCTATTGTTTCATGTATGCATGATGGCTTACGTTTGGCNAAGCTTCCTGAGGGNTGCATTCAGCTAATACCTACAGCAGACCGTGATGCTGTCGGATTACTTCTTGGAATGGAAAAGAAAGTGGACCTTGTAATTCCAAGNGGGGGAAGATCNTTAATTGAACGTATTTTTTCTGAAAGNCGTATACCTGTGTTGGCCCATTTAGAGGGTATATGTCATACATATATTCACTCTAGCGCAGATATAAATATGGCAGAAGATTTATTATTTAATGCAAAAATGCGTAGACCAGGAATTTGTGGTGCGACTGAAACTCTTTTAATTGATTCTAAAATTATAGAGCATTTACCTAAAATTCTTGAACCTTTAGTCAATGCAAAATGTGAGCTGCGAGGTGATAAAGCTGCTTGTAATGTTGAACCACGACTTTTAGCTGCAACCAATACGGACTGGGAAACAGAATATCTTGACTCAGTNTTATCCGTAAAAGTGGTAGAAAATATAGAAGAGGCTATTGATCACATAAATCACTTTGGCTCACACCATACAGATAGTATCGTAACTGAAAATTCATCAGCAGCTGCTAAATTTATGAACGAAGTTGATAGTGGTATAGTTATGCATAACACCTCAACACAATTCGCTGATGGCGGAGAGTTTGGTATGGGAGCTGAAATAGGGATTTCTACTGGAAAACTACATGCACGTGGNCCTGTTGGAGTAGAACAACTGACAACATATAAATATAAGGTCCGTGGTAGCGGTCAGGTGCGCCCCTGACTAGANTTTTACCCATAGTTAGATCAGTAAATCGACCGGTTATAAATAACATAAAAAAAACCCGTCGCAGAGGNCTGCGTGTGGGNCTTNTAGGAGGATCTTTTAATCCNGCACATTCAGGGCATTTACATATTAGTAAGCAAGCTCTTAANCGCTTGGGTTTGGATCAGGTTTGGTGGCTTGTTTCNCCTCAAAACCCTCTAAAGTCAAAATTAGGAATGGCTTCTTATAATAATAGGATGTCTCATGCTAACTCTATTAAATATGATCCAAGGATTCGTGTATGTGATTTAGAAAATAAAATAGGTACGTGTTACACTTCGGAAACACTAGAGAAATTAAAACTACAATATCCAAATACCCGATTTATTTGGCTAATGGGAGCAGACTTACTTCCTGAAATGAGTAATTGGAAAAATTGGTCAAANATTTTTAATNTGGTTCCAATAGCAATATTTGATCGATGGCCATATGCCAACCAATTATCCGTTTCTAAGACAGCAAAGAAATTTGATCGTTACAGACGCCCAGATCGTGAGGCGGAGCTCTTGGTTGATATGCATCCACCATCTTGGGTCTATATTTTTTGTCCGCTTAATGCAATGTCTTCTACTTTTATTCGGTATTCAGGCAAGAATATTAAAGCTAAAAAATACATATCTAATTAATGGGATTACAAAGTTATGTTAAATACAGAAAAATTAGCTATGACAAGTAAAGAAGCCCATGTTGTTTGTAATTCAATACAAGTAGTACTTGAAGATGCAAAAGCGGAGGATGTCGTAACAATAAACTTATCTGGTAAGTCATCTATTGCTGATTATATGATCTTAGCTACTGGAAATTCGCAACGGCAGCTTGGAGCTTTTGCATCAAAATTACGTGACCTATTTAAATTAATTGGTTTAAAATCAGTATCAGTAGAAGGAGAGGAGACTGGAGACTGGGTCCTTATGGATGCGGGTGATGTTATAGTACATTTGTTTAGACCAGAGGTAAGAATTTTCTATAATTTGGAAAAAATGTGGCTAGCAGAGATGCCTTCAGATAAGACACCTATTGCTAATAAATAAAATTTTCCATGTATTCAAAACGCTCAAAAACTTCAAATGCCAGTTTGCGGATAACGATTATTTCTGTTGGTAAGTGGCGTAGAGGTCCTAATCAAGATTTATTTAATACTTACACTAAACGTCTTTCTTGGGAAGTTAGATTGTTAGAAATACAAGAAGGTGCAAAGCTGCAAGTATCACAAAGAAAAAACCAAGAAGGCATAAAGCTTATTTCGGCTTTACCAGATAAAGCAAAAGTAGTTGTTCTTGATCAATCTGGTAAAGCATTCACCAGTGTAGAGTTTGCAGATAACTTGAGAAATTGGCGTGATATTGGGGACCGAGAACTGGCATTTATAATTGGTGGAGCAGATGGACTACACCGAAATGTACTGGAAAAAGCTAACCTAATACTTTCACTTAGCAGTATGACATGGCCTCATATGCTGGTTAGGGCAATGTTAGCTGAACAGCTTTGGCGTGCTGCAAGTATTATTAATAATCACCCTTACCACAGACTATAAATTTTTTTTCACCCAAAGAGTTATTACTTCGTAGTAGCTGTTTCATTGTGCTGATGTTAAGTTTTTAGAAATANAATCATAGTTTATCTAATTAGCCNTTCAATTTAGAAAATATAGGAATAGAAATATGACCCAAACAGCTTCAGGACCTGTGATATTATGTGTCCTCGATGGCTGGGGAAACGCTCCTAAGAATAGGTATAATGCTATTTCAAATGCAAAAACACCTGTTTGGGATAAAATACTTAAAAATTATCCAAATGGGGAATTATTGACTTCTGGACTTGCTGTAGGACTTCCAGAGGGTCAAATGGGAAATTCAGAAGTTGGGCACATGAGTATGGGTTCAGGTAGAGTTGTGCTTCAGGACCTACCTCGNATAGATAATGCTATAAAAGAGAAGCAGCTTTATAATAACCTTCAATTAAAAGACCATATTTCTAAAATTAAGGAAAAAAATGGTACATGTCATTTATTGGGATTACTGTCTCCCGGTGGAGTGCATAGCCACCAAAATCACATTGTAGAGATTTGTAAGATTTTAGAATCTAAAAATATTCAAGTATGTGTACATGTAATTCTTGATGGAAGGGATACACCACCTTATTCAGCNGTTGAATATATCAGAAAATTTAAGATAAGTATTAGCGGGTTAAAAGGAGTGACTATTGCTAGTATAACTGGTCGTTACTGGACAATGGATAGAGATAATCGATGGGAACGTGTATTTAAAGCATGGAGTGTTTTAGTGCATGGAAACAAAGAAAATCATACAAGCTCAGATGCTAATGATCACATCTCTAAAATGTATGCATCAGGCGTATCAGATGAATTTATAGAGCCCATTGCTTTAGGTGGTTACAATGGTATTAAAGATGGAGATGGCTTGCTAATAGCAAATTTTCGTGCTGATCGTGTTAGAGAGATTGCTACAGCTCTAGTGATGCCAGACTTTAGTCATTTTTCACGCGACTATATCCCTAAATTTAGTTCAGTACTTGGTATGTGCAGTTACTCGTCAGAATTAGATAAGGTAATGGATAATATGTTTCATCCAATTGCTATATCAAATGTTTTAGGTGAAGTTATAGCATGTGCTGGCTTAAAGCAGTTAAGAATTGCTGAAACAGAAAAATATGCCCACGTAACTTTTTTCTTTAATGGAGGAGAGGAGAATGAATTTTATGGCGAAGAACGAATNTTAATCCCTTCTCCTAACGTAGCAACATATGATCTTCAGCCGGAAATGTCTGCGTTCGAGGTTGCCGAAAAACTCAATCATTGTATCAGAAATAATAAATTTGATTTTATTGCAGTAAATTTTGCAAACGCAGATATGGTTGGGCATACAGGGGATTTAGCAGCAGCTACCTTAGCAGTCGAAGCTGTGGATAAATGCCTGGGTGTACTTTTGAAAGCAATAGTAGATACAAGTGGTGCTCTATTAATTACTGCTGATCATGGAAATGTTGAAGAAATGTCAAATAGTGTTGGAGAACCACACACTTCTCATACTAGAAACCCTGTTCCCTTCGTAATAGTAAGCGAAAACAAAAAGAAAATATCCGTTAGGTCTTGCGGTTCATTATGTGATATCGCACCTACAATTATAGAATTATTAGGATTATATCAGCCTCAAGAAATGACGGGAACTTCTCTCATAGATGCTTAAGTTCTATTGATAATGTCTTGAAAACAAGACTATCATATCTAACTTTTATTCAACTCATAATTATTCTTGAAATGGTTGAAACACTAGTATTTGAAATTTAGTCACTAAAATGAAAGCTGAAACCAGTATTAATCAATTACTAAAGTATGTGTCTGATATTGATTTTAACTTCTAAAAACTAANAGTTTTAAGCAAAACNTAAACTTTATAAACGTGAATNTTTTTTAATCATTATTTTCCATCTTTAATTGAGTGAGATTATGCGAAGAAATTTTATCATTATGTTTATTAGTCCGATTATAGTTTTAATATTTCTTACTTTGGCTTTCGCACCTAAAATATTAAACGCTGATACATATAAACAACTAGAATTGTTTGGTGATGTATTTGAAAAGGTCCAAAGTGATTATGTTGAAGAGGAAGATCACGCTGATTTAATAGAAGCAGCTATCAATGGTATGTTAAATTCTCTTGATCCTCATTCAAAGTATTTAAATCCAAANAATTTANANGAAATGCGANTCCAAACTCGAGGTGAATTCGGTGGGCTNGGAATTGAAGTTACAATGGAAAAAGGATTCGTNAAGGTAATAGCTCCAATCGATGATACTCCTGCATATAGAGCAGGAGTAAAAGCTGGAGATTTTATCACCCATTTAGATGGAGAGCCTATTTTAGGCATGTCACTTAGTGAGGCAGTCGATTTAATGCGTGGTTTAATTAATACAAAAATTATTTTAACTATACAAAGACCTGGCTCAGACGCTGCATTTGACCTCACAATTNTAAGAGANAAAATTAAGATTGGNTCTGTAAAAACTCGCCTTGAGGGAACTGATATTGCATATGTTAGAATCACCTCTTTCTCAGAAAGAACCACTGATGATCTTAAAAAGTCTCTAAGCCTAATTCAACAATCGCAAGGTGAGCTATTGTTAGGGTTAGTTCTTGATTTACGAAATAATCCAGGCGGTCTTCTAGATCAAGCAATTTCAGTTGCAGATAGCTTTCTTGATAAAGGTGAAATTGTATCAACTAGGGGCAGGCGTAGTGATAGTATTCAGAGATTTAATGCTCGAGAAGGAGACTTATCTAATGGTCTTCCGATAGTAGTATTAATTAATGGAGGGTCAGCTTCAGCCTCGGAAATAGTTGCAGGNGCTATACAAGATCATAAGAGGGGNGTAATTCTTGGCACGCGCTCTTTTGGTAAGGGGTCAGTGCAAACTATTATACCGCTTAAGGAGGAGGGAGCAATTCGCCTTACTACAGCGCGCTATTTTACTCCTTCTGGAAAGTCGATTCAGGCAAAAGGAATTGATCCTGATATTATTGTGGAGCCTGCACGTATAGAAAAGCTATCTGAGGCTAGTCAGCGAGAGTCAGATTTGCGTGGGAGTCTAGAGGCAATTAAAACTATTNCTATAGATGAAGANAAAACAAAAGTAACTGNTGATGAAGAGANTAGAACNTCCAAAATAAACAATCAGAATATAAAGGCTGAAGATTATCAGCTTCTTAGGGCNTTAGATCTTCTTCGTGGCTTTAAACTTTTATCAGCTACAAATAAATACTAAGTGGTGAATCTTGTATAGAAAAGGTGTCGGGATAGTTTTAATTAATGCTAATGGGGACGTATTCGCTGGGCGGCGCATAGATATGGCTTTAGATGTTTGGCAAATGCCTCAGGGAGGTATTGATTATGGAGAGGAAACTTTATCAGCTGCATATCGTGAACTCGAAGAAGAGACTAGTATAAAGTCTCATATGGTATCAGTTGTTGCTGTATCTAAAGATTGGCTCTCATACGATTTTCCAGATAATTTGGCAAAGAGAGTAATGGGGGGCAAGTTTATTGGACAGAAACAACGTTGGTTTGCATTTAAGTTTAATGNCTCTGATTCTGAAATCGAAGTNAATACCAAGAATCCTGAATTTGCTTCATGGTGTTGGATGAGNCCAGAAAAATTATCTGATCAGATAGTCGATTTTAAAAAATCAATTTACGNGATAGTCTTTGAAGAATTTTCTGAAATACTGTTGAATATAAAGATGAAAGGTATTGAAAAGCTTTCTATTTAACTACGTAGACTAGNTTTATTAATTATAAATCATTAATCCAGAGTGTTTTTGTTATTTAAGCTGCTTTTTTTTCTAAGTGTCTGGTATAACCGNGAAAAGCAGACCAGCCAACAAATGTAACAAGCTTACCAATATGCCCTTGTGGTCTAACNCCCACAGCTTTCATAGTCATGCCNAGACCACGNCTGACGTGTTCATAACGGTATAAGGGAAATACTTGTTTTGCATACGCACTTGTAAAAGTGGAGCGAACGTAGGGATCAGATGTATTTGATGCACAATAATAGGCATATGCAAGTTCGTCATCTTGTGCCTCAGCTAGGCGAAGAGTTGCGGTGATNAGGCGAGANAATAGTCCAACTTTNTCAGATTTTTGATATTTCTTCATATTATTATAGAAGAGTTTNTAATGACGAAATTCATCTGCAGCTATGTTTTTACAAATTGCGCGAAGAACTGGTTCTGATGTTGAGTCNCTTAAGGCACTATAGTANGCCGATGTACCTACCTCTACTATGCAGCGGGCAACTAATTCACTACATCGAGAACCACGAATAGATTCATCTGCATCAGTTTTAATTTGATGATTTTTTATAAATCTAGCAAAGGTGGAATCAAAATCGAAATCAGGGTCAGCCATTTCTGCGTAACGTTTAAGGGCTTTTCCATGTTGCACTTCTTCTTTTGCCCATTGGCGTGCTGCCTGACAAAAACTCTGATCTTCAGAAAAAACACTACAGAGATAGTCTCCATAGTCTTCACTATGGTATTCAACCATACTTGCTGCTTTGACTACGGTAACGATGTTAGGGTCTACTAGTGACTCATCAAAATCGTTCCAACATATGTCATCTAATGTCCAATGTTCCATCTGCTTCCACCTATTATCTCACAGATTTTAAAAGCAAACGTAAAAAAAACCTGTTTTTCTGCCAGGACCTTTTATTAGCAAAGATATAGGGAGCGGATTATAGGAAAAGTTGTGAGTACGACAAGTGTATCTACGACTTAAAAGCACTAAAGTGTAAAAAAAAGGTGAATAATTCACAAAATTAGTTAATTTTGAGCATTTTCTAGCATTGCTCGAGCAATATTTAATGAGTTTTCACTACGATCTCGTTCAGCATCTGTATCTGCTTTCTTGATGTCAGCTTCAGCCTCTTCAATTCTTTTTTTAGCAATATCTTCATCTAAGTCAGAGAATGGTAATGCTTCAGTTGATAAGATTGTGCACCTCTCTGCAGTAACTTCAGCATAGCCACCAGCTACAAAATAGCGTTCTTTTACCTCGCCAGCTTCATGAATTTCAACTATGCCTGGTCGAACTGTAGAAATAACATTTGCATGTCCCGGTAGAACTCCAAAATCTCCTTCTGAACCAGGTACTACAACAAGTTCTACATCTCCTGTAAAAATGAGGTTTTCAGGTGCAACTAACTCAAATTGAATAGTATCAGCCATTTTGCTCTCCCAGAGGATTTACTAAGCTGCTTCGGCCGCCATTTGTTTAGCTTTCTCAATTACTTCATCGATACCACCAACCATATAAAATGCTGCCTCTGGAAGGTCATCGTATTCACCATTACAAATTGCTTTAAAGCCAGATATTGTATCTTTAATATCAACTAGCTTACCTGGCGAACCGGTGAAGACTTCTGCAACAAAGAATGGTTGGGAAAGAAAACGCTGAATTTTTCTTGCTCTAGATACTGTCAGCTTATCTTCTTCAGAGAGTTCATCCATTCCAAGTATTGCAATAATGTCTTGCAATGATTTGTATGTTTGTAAAACTCTTTGTACCTCTCGTGCAACTTCATAATGTTCATCACCAATTATTCTTGGGTCAAGCATACGAGAAGTTGAATCTAAAGGGTCTACTGCAGGATAAATACCTAATTCCGCAATCTGACGCGATAGCACTGTTGTTGCATCTAAATGTGAAAAGGATGTTGCAGGTGCTGGGTCTGTCAAATCATCTGCTGGAACATAAATCGCTTGTACTGATGTAATTGAGCCCTTTTGAGTTGAAGTAATTCTTTCTTGCAGAGTACCCATATCTGTAGCTAGAGTTGGTTGATAGCCTACAGCCGATGGTATACGACCGAGTAAGGCAGATACCTCAGAGCCAGCTTGGGTAAAACGAAATATGTTGTCTACAAATAATAAAACATCTTGACCCTCAGCATCACGAAAATACTCAGCTTGAGTTAGCCCAGTAAGACCTACACGGGCACGAGCACCAGGAGGTTCGTTCATTTGCCCGTAAACTAAGGCAACTTTAGATGAGTCACCTTCTAGATCTATAACTCCTGATTCTATCATTTCATGATATAGATCATTACCTTCACGGGTTCTTTCGCCAACTCCAGCAAAAACTGAGTATCCACCGTGAGCTTTAGCAATATTATTAATTAATTCCATAATCAGAACTGTTTTTCCAACGCAAGCACCGCCAAAAAGTCCGATTTTCCCTCCTTTTGCATATGGTGCTAAAAGGTCAACTACCTTGATCCCAGTTACAAGCATTTCTGATTCTGTAGATTGATCTACAAATTCAGGTGCTGGAGCATGTATAGGTAATGTTTGTTGAGTATTTACCGGCCCCCGCTCGTCAATTGGTTCACCAACGACATTAATAATTCGTCCAAGCATTTCAGGTCCTACTGGCACTGAGATACCTGCTCCTGTATCTACTGCTTCTGAACCTCGGACCAATCCCTCAGTAGTATCCATTGCTATACATCTAACAGTGTTTTCGCCTAAATGCTGGGCCACCTCAAGGACTAACCTGTTGCCTTGGTTTTCTACGTGAAGTGCATTAAGAATCGCTGGAAGATCTCCATCAAATTGAACATCTACCACCGCGCCCATGACTTGGCTTATTTTACCGATTATATTTTTACTAGCCATTGTCGTATTCCTGTTGCTCTATTTTTTTATTTTCCATCTTAGGTGCATTTTAATATTTAGTTAAAGCGCTTCAGCACCTGAGACAATTTCAATTAGTTCCTTGGTAATTTGTGCTTGACGTGACCTATTATACTCTAAAGTTACTTTTTCTATCATTTCACCGGCGTTTCGTGTTGCATTATCCATCGCACTCATTCTTGCGCCCTGCTCACTTGCAGCATTTTCTAAGAGGGCCCTAAAAACTTGAACTCCAAGGTTTCGTGGGAGGATATCCTCAAGAATTAGCGTTTCATCTGGTTCAAAGTCATAGGCTGAATCCGAAGTCTCTAACTCTCCTTCATCCTTATTTTTGTCCTGTTCTGATGTAAAGGGGATAAGTTGTTGAAAAGTCACTATTTGACTCATTACTGATTGAAAGCGGTTATATACTACGGTACAAACATCAAATTGACCATCTTCAAACATTGATGTTATTTGTTCTCCTATAACTTCAGCTTCTGAAAACTCGGGTCCACGACGACCTATTCCTTGTTTATGTTCAATAATTAACTCACCAAATTCCCTGCGTAATTGTTCTCGTCCTTTTCTTCCTACAGTATATATTTTGACCTTTTTTCCGGAATTTTGTAGCTCTTGAACTTTAAGCCTAACTCCGCGAACTATAGAACTATTGAAGCCTCCACAAAGACCCCTATCTGCCGTGCAAACTAATAATAGATAGGTTTGGTCATCGCCAGTTCCCGCTAATAGGCGCGGGGCGTCTTCTCGACCTGCCATAGCCATTGCTAAACTCCCAAGCATTCTTTCCATTCTTTCGGCATAAGGTCTGGCAGCTTCTGCAGCTTCTTGGGCTCTTCGCAACTTAGAGGCGGCGACTAGCTTCATAGCAGAAGTAATCTTTTGCGTTTGTTTCACGCTATTGATTCTAAGACGGAGTGATTTAAGACTAGCCATGGTATATTATTTCGATTGGAGTAAAATTATGTAAAGGACTTAACAAATTTGTCTAGAATTTCACTGAGTGTTTTTTCACTTTGTTCACTAAGTGCTCCAGTATTCTTAATATCAGCTAATACTTCAGGAGCACTAGAGCGTGCTTCACTTAGGTAAGCTTGTTCAAATCTTGTAACGTCAGTTGTTTCTATTCCATCCAAGTATCCGCGAACTCCCGCAAAGATGGCCACTACCTGCTCTTCTACAGGGAGAGGTTGATATTGTCCTTGTTTTAGCAATTCAGTTAGTCTTGCGCCACGAGCTAATAGTCTTTGTGTGGCGGCATCAAGATCTGAGCCAAACTGGGCAAAAGCCGCCATTTCTCTATATTGAGCAAGCTCTAATTTGATTGTTCCAGCAACAGATTTCATAGCTTTTATTTGAGCTGCGGAACCAACTCTACTAACTGATAGCCCAACGTTGATAGCTGGTCTAATGCCTTGGTAGAAAAGTTCTGTTTCAAGGAATATTTGACCATCAGTAATTGATATGACGTTTGTTGGAATATAAGCTGAAACGTCTCCTGCTTGTGTCTCTATTACTGGTAAGGCGGTTAAAGACCCTGAGCCTTGACTCTCATTCATCTTTGCAGCACGCTCTAAAAGCCTAGAATGCAAATAAAATACATCTCCGGGGTATGCCTCACGACCAGGGGGACGCCTAAGCAATAGAGACATCTGGCGATAGGCTACAGCTTGTTTAGATAAGTCATCGTATATAATAAGTGCGTGCATCCCATTATCACGGAAATATTCACCCATAGTGCATCCTGTGTATGGAGCTAAAAATTGAAGAGGAGCTGGTTCTGAAGCAGTAGCAGAGACTACGATGGAGTATTCCATAGCGCCCTGCTCCTCAAGCGTTTTAACTAATTGAGCAACTGTAGAGCGTTTTTGTCCTACTGCTACGTAAATACAGTATAATTTCTTTGATTCATCCCCACTAGCATTAACTGATTTTTGGTTGATAATTGTATCAACCGCTACTGCAGTTTTNCCAGTTTGTCGGTCGCCAATTATTAGNTCTCTTTGACCTCNTCCGACTG
Source organism: Gammaproteobacteria bacterium (assembly GCA_002714015.1). Lineage (GTDB taxonomy): Bacteria > Pseudomonadota > Alphaproteobacteria > UBA828 > UBA828. Next base: position 33,873 of record PAWF01000054.1, read on the forward strand.
GAACAAGTGCGTCACAAGCTTTAAGCCCTGTCTGCATAGGCTCATTAACTGATTGTCGAGGAATAATTCCTGGTGCTTTTACATCTACNCGCTTACGTTCTTCACTTTCAATTGCACCCTTGCCGTCTATTGGGTTGCCTAGTGCATCCACCACACGACCCAGTAAGCTTTTTCCAACCGGCACCTCAACAATAGCCCCAGTTCTTTTTACAACATCACCTTCTTTGATATCCCTATCTTCACCAAAAATCACAACACCAACATTATCTGTTTCTAAGTTTAAGGCCATTCCTTTGATACCGCCCGGAAATTCCACCATTTCTCCGGCTTGGACATTGTCTAGCCCATGAACACGTGCTACTCCATCACCAACTGATAACACCTGTCCAACTTCAGCAACATCAGCTTCTGTGCCAAAATCGGCGATTTGCTGTTTCAGAATTGCCGATACTTCGGCTGCTCCAATATCCATCGTCAAGTCCCTTTCATCGCAAGCTCTATATTCGTCAGCTTGGTACGTATCGAATTATCTATCATTCTAGAACCAACCATAATAATAAGTCCGCCAATAATAGACGGATCTACTTTTTTCTCGAGTGCTACGTCACGTCCTACAACATCTTTAAGCGCCTCACGAACTGCTGATTCNTGCTCGGGCTTTAAAGGGTGAGCAGACGTGACTTCAGCTGCAACCTCGCCTTTATGATCTGCTACTTTATGACGAAATGTTGCGATGACTGCTGTAATTACAAAAAGGCGTCTTTTTTTGGCCATTACTGCCAAAAAATTTCTTACAAGAATTGAAAGTTGAAGACTTTCACATACTGCATCTATCGCAGCCCCTTGATCTTTCCTACTAATTACAGGGCTTCTAGTCAATCGGTCAAGGTCCTCTGAAGAGGATAAGAGGTTTCCTAACGATTCAAGATTAGAGAGCACTACTTCCAACTCGCCGCGTTCAAGCGTCAATTCGAAAAGTGCAGTTGCGTACCGCTCGGCAATATTACTTAAGCCTGTTGTTTGGGCAGTCACTTAATTCCGTCTCCCTTTGTCACGCCATTATGAATTAGGCGAGAAATTAGGTCTGAAATCTTACTATTTGTAAAATCAAAGTTGCACAACGTACTCCTAAGACAGGGGATAGGTAGCATACTGATACTTTCCGCGCAACTAACTCTGATAAGGAAATGTTTTTATTTTTTAAGCTGCATTATTAGTAAGCAGATTATAAGAAAGAGTGCGGGTCTACATCAACTTGAACTCTAACACCAGGAGTTTTTCCAAGTTTAGTCAAGCAGGTCTTAATAGGCTTCTGAAGATAACAGTTTTGGGCTCCTTTTATCAAAACGCGGTATCTGTATTTTCCTCTTAAAAATGAAAGAAATGCTGGGGCAGGACCTAGTATAGATATTTCAGGGTTATTTGCCATATTAGAGCGGGCTATAGATGCAAAAAGCCTTGAAGTATCCAATACATTGACTTCGACAGTTCCCGAAAATATTAGTGCAACTAAACGCCCATATGGGGGCAAAAAATATTTTTCACGCGCAGCAGCTTCTTCTCTGAGAAATACTTCGCGTTCTCCATTAATTAAAGCATTCATTACGGGATGTTCTGGCATATGAGTTTGAAGCATAACATGGCCAGAGTGTTTAGCTCGACCAGCTCGACCAGAGACTTGATTAAGTAGTTGGTAGGTATGCTCAGCAGCTCTTAGGTCAGTCCCTATTAACCCAAGATCAGCATCAACTACACCAATTAGAGTAAGCATAGGAAAATGATGCCCTTTAGCAATAACCTGAGTTCCAATAATAATGTTTGTCTGAAGTGACTCTATATTATTTATTAAATTTTCAGCTATTTTGGGGCTTACCATGGTGTCACTTGTAGCTATATCTATTTTGGCATCTGGGAAGAGAGATTTTACTTCTTCAGCCAACCTTTCTACACCTGGACCACATGGCGATAATTTTCCAGTTTCTCCGCACTTTTTACATTTATTTTGACGTAATTCTATATACCCACAATGGTGACAATTTAGAGTGTTTTTACTGCGATGTTCAACTAGCCAGGCTGAGCAATTAGGGCATTCTAAGCGATATCCACAAGCTCTACAGATTGTTAAAGGAGCATATCCCCTACGATTTAGAAATAATGCCGCTTGGCAGCCGTTATTAAGTGTTTTTTTTATGGCTTCACGAAGTGGTGTAGATAACCATGTATTATTGGGTAAATTCAGTTGTCGCATATCAATAGCCTCGATCTGAGGCATTTTTGCTTGACCAAATCTATCTGGTATATAGCAATAATTATATCGCCCATTTTTCACGTTTCGTAGTGTTTCGAGAGAAGGGGTAGCTGATACTAAAACTACTGGTGCCGACTCGATCTTCCCTCTTGCAACAGCCATATCTCTAGCATGATAAATGACACCTTCTTCCTGTTTAAATCCAGGATCATGTTCTTCATCAACTATTATCAGACCAAGGTCCGAAAATGGAAGCCAAAGTGCAGATCTTGCGCCAACAATTATTGAAATTGTTCCCTCAGCTGCAGCACGCCAAGTGGCACTTCGATGGTGCTGGCTTATATCTGAGTGCCAAACTCCTGGTTTAACTCCAAAACGTTCTTCAAAACGTGTTAACCATTGTGTTGATAGAGCAATTTCTGGAAGGAGTATCAAAGATTGTTTCCCAGAAGTTATTGCTGACGCAAGAGCTTCAAAGTATACTTCAGTTTTACCAGACCCTGTAACACCCTCAAGAAGAGTTACAGAAAAAGAATTTTCTTGAACAGATTTTATTAGGTTTTCAGCAGCTTTTCTTTGAGAATTAGATAAATTTTGTAGATTTGTAGAAGGTTTGGGTATTTCAAATAATTGAGGTTTAGGAAGCATAACTGCCTCTAGGCAACCAAGCTTTTCTAGTCCATTAATTACAGCAATACTTGTTCCAGATGTTCTAGATATTTCAGATGCTGATTTTAGTTTATCAAGGGCAAAAGACTCGATAACTTGTTTTCGGGCTTTGGTCATTCTCTCTGGAGTTTTATTAGTTAATTTATAAAATTTTTGTCTTTTTTGACTATTTTTCAGAGCAGATGTATTTAGAATCATTTTTAATACTGCACCTCTCTTTGAGAGTGTGTAAGAAGCTGCCCAATCTACTAGATTTCGAAGGTTTTTTTTGATTATTGGAAAGTCTAAAACTTTTTCTATCGGTTTTAACTTTTCAATTGGCANGTTATTATCTGAAGGTCCCCAGACAACCCCGATAGATTTTCTGTTGCCTAATGGTATACTTACTATAGAGCCTTCTTTGACACTAAGACCTTGCGGAACAGAATATTCATATAAATCATCAACAGGAATCGCAAGTAATACTGCAACACGGTCTTCGCAGGAGCGAATCACTCTAGTAGTATTATGAGATGTAGCATCTATTGATTCCATTCGCTAAAATAACACGTNGACTCGAAGCAGTAACGCCCCTCTTTAAATNNTTTAGTAGGGTATTTAAAATGAAAAACATTTTGAAATGAGGAATTCATGAAATTTTTTGTGGACACGGCAAATATTGAGGAAATNCAGGAACTCTCAGAAACTGGNTTACTTGATGGTGTGACTACTAATCCATCTCTAATCGCAAAAACTGGCAAAAATTTTATAAAAACTATAGAGACTATATGCTCTCTAGTTGATGGTCCAGTTAGTGCAGAGGTAACTGCGACAAATTATAAACTGATGATTTCTGAAGGTGAAAAGCTAAGTAACATAGCGCCCAATGTATGTGTGAAGGTTCCCCTAACTTGGGACGGTCTCAAGGCCTGTAAGGCACTTTCTTCACAGGGAATAGATGTCAATGTAACATTATGTTTTTCGCCTTCCCAGGCTCTTTTGGCGGCCAAGGCAGGAGCTAAGTTTATTTCTCCATTTGTTGGTCGTTTAGATGACATATCGAGTGATGGAATGGGTTTAATTGAGGATATTGTAACAATTTATAATAATTATCCNGATACATTGTTCACTGAGGTTTTGGTTGCNTCTGTNAGAAGCCCAAGCCATGTTGTTGAGGCTGCAAAAATTGGCTCTGATGTAGTTACTGTGCCACCTAGTGTTTTAAAGGCACTTGTAAGTCACCCTTTAACGGAGAAGGGTCTCTCTTCGTTTTTATCAGATTGGGAAAAGACAGGACAAAAAATCATATGATAAGAAAGAAGATAGCCTATTGTTAGAAAAAAATACTAAAGCTAACAATTACATTGGTGGAGTCAGGTTTGCGGTAGCTAGAGATGTTACTCCTTTTATAGAGCTTTGGCACCGTTGGTTGTGCAAAGAAAAACAGATGTCAAAACATTCTGTTGATGCATATTTAAGAGATATCTCAGGGTTTATGTGTTTTTTAGGATCTTACTTTGGGCACGATCCTAAGCTTGTAGATCTAACTAGTTTGCAATTGTCAGATTTTAGAAGTTGGTTAGCATACCGAGCAAACAATCATTCTGCAAAAACATCTACTGCAAGAGCATTATCATCATTAAGAAGTTTTTTTGATAGACTTGAGTTTGAGGGACATCCAGGAAAGGTTTCTCTTTCTTCTATAAAGAGCCCTCGTATACCTAGGTCAGTCCCTAGACCTCTTGATGAGGACGCAGTATCAAGCCTTATTCAAGCCATTAGTTCTGATAGCGATAGCAAAGTTATAGATTGGCAGATTAATAGAGATGTAGCTGTATTAATTTTATTATATGGTTGTGGTCTACGCATTAGTGAGGCACTTGCCTTAAAAAGGTCTGAAGTTGAGGACGTATCTCAGTTACGTATAAAAGGAAAAGGTGGAAAAGATCGCATTATTCCATCATTACCAATAGTACAGTCAACGGTAAAGTCATACATAAGGTCATACCCTAAAAAGTTAGTAGCTAACGAACCTCTATTTCGCGGTAGCCGCGGAGGTATACTTAGCCCACGTATTATACAAAAACGTATAGCGGCATTAAGGCAAAAACTTGGATTGCCTGAGAATGCTACACCACACTCTTTGCGCCATAGCTTTGCCACTCATTTACTGCAAAATGGAGGGGATTTGAGATCTATCCAAGAGCTCTTGGGTCATACTAGTTTATCAACAACACAGAGATATACTGATGTTGATGCTACTGCACTTATAAAGACATACAGCACTTCTCATCCGCGTTCCAAATAAAAAACACATAGATTATAAATACTCTAGGTTTTTAGTAATAATAAAACATTTAGAAATGGATGGCTCTATCATCTACTGCTAGAGCAGCTTCTTTTATTGCCTCGTTTAGAGCCGGATGGGCATGGCATGTGCGGGCGATATCCTCAGCGGACCCTCCAAACTCCATTGCTATTACTGCCTCTGCTATGAGTGTGCCTGCATCTGGACCAATAATATGAACACCTAAAACTGCATCTGTTTTTGAGCATGCTATAATTTTTACGAATCCCTCAGTAGATGAAATTGCTCTAGCTCTTCCATTTGCTGTGAAAGGAAAGGTGCCAACTTTATATTCTTTTGTTTCACTAAGTACCTGTTCTTCTGTTTTTCCAACAGAAGCTACTTCTGGATAAGTATATATTACACTTGGAATAGTATTATAATTAACGTGAGGTTTTTCACCTGCAATAATCTCCGCTAAAGCAACGCCTTCTTCTTCTGCTTTGTGAGCAAGCATGGGTCCAGGAACAACATCTCCAATAGCATATATACCATCAACATTCGTTCTAAATTTTTCGTCAATAAGTATAAAGCCCGCATCATTAGTTTTTATTTCAAGNGCCTCTAGACCNAGATCAGTGGTATACGGTTTTCTACCAGCTGCNACTAAAACTTTGTCTGCTNCTATTGANCTACTAGAGTCNGTATCTCTATTTTCAAGAGATAAATTTANACCTTCATCACTTATTTCAGACGNTATTACCTTAGTATTTAGCTTAAATTTTATTTTTTGGCGTTTCAGNAAGCGTTGGAATTGTTGAGAAATTTCTTTNTCAAGACCAGGGGTTATNTCATTAAGATATTCGATAACAGTCACTTTTGAACCCAATCTTTTCCAAACAGAGCCTAATTCTAGTCCGATGTATCCTGCACCTACTACGACTAAGTGATCAGGAACTTTTTCAAATTTAAGACCACCTGTAGAGGAAACTATTTTTCTACCGTCAACATGTAATCCTGAGACGTTTGAAGGTTTACTACCTGTTGCAATAATTATATGAGAAGTGGATATAGAAGTTTCTTTACCATCAGGGCTTTGCACCTGAACTATACCTACACCTAATATTTTCCCTTTCCCTTCGATATGCTCAACCTTATTTTTTTCAAAGAGCATACGGATACCATTAGTTAGTTGTGAAACAACACTATTTTTATGCTCCATCATTGTGTCTAGATCTAAGGACANCCCTTCTACATTTATCCCGTATTTTTCGATTCCTTTTTGAATATTTGAATATTCTTCTGATGCGTGGAGTAATGCTTTAGATGGGATGCACCCTACGTTTAGACATGTGCCACCTANGGTTTTCTCCTGTTCTATGCAAGCAACAGAAAAACCTAGTTGAGCTGCACGAATAGCAGCCACGTAACCTCCAGGGCCCGAACCAATTACAATGATGTCGTAGTCTTTATTCGCCATTTTATAATTCCGTTATAANATAAGTTGTGCAGTNTAAATTTAATCAATCCGTCATAAACCAAATAACATACGTTCTGGANTTTCAATGTAATCCTTTATNCTGTTGAGAAACGTGACCGCTTCCTTACCATCTATGATTCGATGATCATAGGATAATGCTAAATACATTATTGGNCGAATTTTTATNTCATTANAGTTAACTACAAAAGGACGGTTCTGAATTTTGTGCATNCCAAGAATNGCAGATTGTGGAGGATTTAAAATTGGTGTTGATAACATAGACCCGAATATTCCTCCATTGGATATTGTAAAAGTACCTCCTAGCATACTTTCTATTGAGAGTTTTCCTTCTCGTGCTTGGTCTCCCAAGTTNGATATTTGCANCTCNATTTCTGCAAAATCCATTTTGTCAGCGTTTCTTAAAACAGGAACAATAAGNCCTTTAGGCGTACTAATNGCGACGCCAATATCCCAATAATTTTTATAAATTATTTCATCCTCGTCGACTTCAGCATTAACAATAGGTTGTTCCTTTAGAGCTATGACAGATGCCTTAACAAAGAATGACATGAACCCTAATGGGACACCAAATTTTCGCTCAAATATTTCTCTATATTTTTTTCTACAATCTATAACATTTGTCATATCGACTTCATTAAAAGTAGTAAGTATTGCTGAAGTATTTTGAGCTGTCTTTAAACGATCAGCTATTCGCTGACGTAAGCGTGACATTTTTACTCGATCTTCTCGTTTACTTTTAATAGTTGTTTCCGTTGGGTGATNTTTATCAGAAGTTACATTTTCAGACTTAGGTTGATGCTCTTTTATTTTCTGAACATTAATGGCTGATATAACGTCACCTTTAGTAATCCTTCCGTTTTTCCCACTACCAATAAGTGTTCCCGTATCTATCCCAGACTCTAAGATCAGTTTACGAACAGCTGGAGATAAATCTAATTCACTAGTTTTATTGTATTGAGGGGTAATTTGTTCTTGATTGATTAGGTCACTTGTATCCTCTATTAGAACCTCTTTATGAAACTTACCCTTAGAAATTTTATTTTTAACTGAAGATTCTTTATTAGCTGGGGTTAGATAACCTAGTAGTCCTCCTACCTCCACATTAGAGCCTTCTGCAGCTAAAACCTCTGAAAGAATTCCATCTTTGGGAGCATATATTTCAATTGCGACTTTATCTGTTTCGAGTTCACACAAGGGCTCATCTTGAATAACCGGTTCTCCAAGATTTTTAAGCCATTTTGAGACAGTCGCCTCTGTTACTGATTCACCAAGTGCTGGAACAATAATACTGATAGCCATGCTTAGATCCTTCAGAAGTTATTGGTCAATTAATAGTTTATACAAGATGACTCAATAGCTAGTTTATCGCATTTGAAATAATACTTTTATGTTCCTTAATATGTACTTTCAAATAACCAGTAGCCGTAGAAGCAGATTCTTCGCGACCTATATAACTAACACTTTTAGTATTACCGAATAGACTTTGAAGTATATTATTAATTTTAGGATAAACGAATGACCACGCGCCCATATTATGAGGCTCTTCTTGGCACCAAATTACCTCTGCATCCTGATATTTTGATAATTCATCCGTTAAACTGCTATAGGGGAAAGGTGCTATTTGTTCAAGCCTAATTAATGCTATATCCGTTTTCTGTTGTTTTTGTCTTTCATCGTTAAGGTCGTAATAAATTTTCCCAGAGCACAAAACTACTCGCTTTATTTTTGAAGTATTTGATGAAATAGATGTATCAGGAAAAATACGGTGAAAGCGTGTTCCTTTACCAAAGTNTTCTATTTTTGATATGCATTGNTTATGTCNNAGTAAAGATTTTGGAGACATAATTATCAATGGCTTCCTAAACTTACGGCGCATTTGTCNTCTTAATACATGAAAATAATTTGCTGGAGTTGTGCAATTAACAACTTGAATATTATCATTTCCAAAAAGCTGTAAATATCGTTCAAGCCGAGCGGAACTGTGTTCCGGTCCTTGACCTTCGTAACCGTGAGGTAATAGCATTACTAGACCAGACATTCTGAGCCATTTGCTTTCACCTGAAGCAACAAATTGGTCTATAATCACTTGAGCACCATTAGCAAAGTCACCAAACTGTGCCTCCCAAATTATAAGTGTGTTTGGGTCTGTTATTGAATATCCATATTCAAACCCAAGCACACCAGCTTCTGAGAGCATACTATCCACAAGCTCAATTTCTGACTGCCCTTTACTAATATTATTTAGNGGAATAAACCTTTCTTCTGTTTTTTGATCAAATAATGCAGCATGTCGCTGTGAAAATGTACCTCGGCTAACATCTTGACCGGATAGACGAACAGGGTTGCCTTCAAGGAGTAAAGAGCCAAATGCGAGTGCTTCACCAGTTGCCCAATCTATCTTTAAACCCTGNNTAATGGACTCGCGACGCTTTTCTAACAATTTCTTTAATCTTGGGTGTACAATAAATTCTTTGGGTACAGAACAAATAGTATCTCCTAATATCTTAAGATTACTCTCCAAAGTAGCTGTTTCACCAGGTCGATACTGAGAGGGAGGAACTTCCATTCCTGCCCATTCACCTTCCAGCCAATCAGCCTTATCTCCAGTATAGTCCATAGATATTTTATAATCAGCTTCTAAGCGGACACGAAAATCAGCAGCAATTTGATCTGATTCTGCTTTAGATAAATGTCCTTCTTTAATTAATTGCTTTGAATATAATTGGCGTGTNGTAGGTCGATTCTTTATTGCTTTGTACATTATTGGCTGAGTAAATGCTGGCTCATCAGTTTCATTATGACCATGTCGTCTGTAGCAAAAAATATCAATGACAACATCACGGCTAAAGCGTTGACGGTAATCGACTGCAAGCCTACAGACTTTAAACACAGCGTCAGGATTATCACCATTAACATGGAAAATTGGTGCTTGTACGGATTTAGCTATGTCTGAGCAATAAGGCGATGATCGAGCAAGAGATGGACTGGTAGTGAATCCAATTTGGTTATTAATTACTAGGTGTATAGTTCCACTTGTTCTATAGCCCTTTAGAGCTGATAACTCAAAGGTCTCTGAAACTAATCCCTGACCAGAAAATGCCGCATCTCCATGTAATAAGATCCCCATAACCTCAAGTCTGTCTGAATTGCCTTTCATAGTCTGTTTTGCACGAACCTTACCTAGAACAACAGGATTAACAGCTTCAAGGTGAGATGGGTTTGGGCTAAGTGATATATGAATTTTATGGTCAGCTGAAAGTTTGCGATCTGCAGATGCACCAAGATGGTATTTTACATCACCAGAACCCAGCACTTCTCCAGGTTCTCCTGAAGCTTCTTGAAATTCTCTAAAAACAGCTGCATAAGATTTTTCCATAATACTTGTTAGTACATTCAAGCGGCCACGATGAGCCATTCCAATTACTAATTCTTGAACATTATATAAACCTGCAGTTTTAATAATTGTTTCTAAGGCAGGGATAGTGCTCTCAGAGCCTTCGAGAGAAAAACGCTTTGATCCCTTATATTTTAAATCTAGGAAATGCTCAAAACCTTCCGCTTCTGTGAGGTCATGTAAAATAGAGATTTTGTCTTCTTTTTCTATATTTGCCTTGTTACGTGATTTTTCTACTTCTTGCTGTATCCAAGATTTTTCTTCTGGCTCCTGAATATGCATAAATTCTATTCCGATTTGATCACAATATGTTTCATGAACTACTTCAAGCATCTCTCTTATTGTAGCCCATTGTAAACCTAAGACCCCGTCAACAAAAATAGGACGATCATAATCATCTTTACAAAAGCCATATGTCATTGGATCAAGTTCTGGGTGTTGTTTATTATCCTCAAGCTCAAGTGGATCTAGTTTAGCTATTAAGTGTCCACGAACTCTATAGGCACGAATTAGCATTAGTGCACGTATGGAATCTAGAGTAGTGCTTTGTATAGCAGATGTAGTTGACTGACTAGTTGCCTTAGATTCATTTAACTTTGTATTAGGAAGAGGAGCTTTATCTCTAAACGGAGTTACAGAGTTTGTATAGGAACTCTTATATAACTGATCTTCAGAATTGATTTTTTGAAAAAACTCTTGCCAATCTTCATTGACAGATGTTGGGTTTTGTAAAAACTTTATATACAAATCCTCAATAAATTCACTATTTGAAGCAAACAATAGGGATGATTTATCTACTGATGAGACCATTTAATATATCTTNGTTAATTAAGGTTGAGGAATTTGAAATTTAATTATTAAGAAGAGTAAGCATTGTGGTTCCAAGTGATGCAGGAGACTCTGCTACAACTATTCCCGCTTGTTTCATAGCCTCTATTTTATCATCTGCCCCACCTTTGCCTCCTGCAACAATAGCACCAGCATGCCCCATTCTTCTTCCGGGTGGTGCAGTGCGACCTGCAATAAATCCAACAACGGGTTTCTTTTTTTTCTGTCTTTTAAGATATTCTGAGCCTTCTTCCTCTGCAGAACCCCCTATTTCACCAATCATAATTATAGCGTCTGTATCTGGGTCAGATAAAAAAAGTTCCAAGCAGTCAATAAAGTTAGTTCCATTGACTGGGTCTCCACCAATACCAATACATGTTGATTGTCCAAGCCCAACAGCTGTAGTTTGTCCTACAGCTTCATATGTGAGGGTTCCTGAGCGTGAAACAATACCAATTCTACCCGGTTGGTGAATATGACCTGGCATTATGCCAATTTTACATTCATCTGGAGTTATGATTCCAGGGCAGTTAGGTCCTATCAAGCGGGTTTTTGATCCTGACAGTGCACGTTTTACCTTTATCATATCTAGAACAGGTATACCTTCTGTAATGCATACAACTATTGGGATTTCTGCATCAACTGCTTCTAAAATTGCGTCAGCTGCAAATGGAGGTGGTACAAAAATAACACTTGCATCAGCGTCTGTTGCTGATTTGGCCTCAGCAACTGTATTGAATATTGGTAAATCTAAATGTTTCTTTCCACCCTTACCCGGAGTTACACCACCAACGACTTTGGTTCCATAATTAATGGCCTGTTCAGAGTGAAAGGTTCCTTGGGANCCTGTNAAACCTTGGCAGATCACTCGGGTATTTTTGTTNACAATTACTGACATGACTTATACTCGAAGAGTTTCTTGGACAATTTTTTTTGCTGCATCGCCGAGGTCATCTGCAGAAATCACATCTATTCCTGATGCATTAAGTTTATTTTTACCTTCTTCAACATTAGTACCCTCTAATCGCACCACAAGAGGGACATCAATTTTAACTTCATGTACTGCTGCAATAATTCCTTCTGCTATAACATCACAACGCATAATACCACCAAATATATTAACAAGAATCCCTTTTACAGACTTGTCTGAAAGAATAATTTTAAATGCTTCAGAAACTTTCTCACGGGAAGCACCCCCTCCAACATCTAGAAAATTTGCTGGCTCTCCTCCACTAAGCTTAATGATATCCATTGTGGCCATAGCTAAACCTGCTCCGTTAACCATACAACCAATGGTTCCATCTAGCTTAATGTAATTAAGGTCATGTTTTGCAGCCTCAAGTTCAGCAGGCTCTTCCTCTGTTTCATCTTGCATAGCTTTAATCTCTGGCTGCCGGAATAGAGCATTATCATCAAAATTTATCTTTGCATCTAGGGCTATTAGTTTTTTATCCTTAGTCAAAACCAGCGGATTTATTTCAAGTACACTCGCATCAATATCAGAGAATGCTGTGTAAATTTTACTTATAAGTGCCACACATTCTTTAACTTCTGATCCAGATAGTCCAAGAGAGTATGCGATCCTACGCCNGTGAAATGCCTGATATCCAGAAGCAGGATCTATTTTAACATTTATTATTTTCTCTGGATTTTTAGCAGCAACTTCCTCAATATCGACCCCACCTTCGCGAGATGCCATAATAGTTATTTGACCGGTGGCTCTATCAACTACGCAACCAAGATAAAATTCACTACCTATATCACAGCCTTCTTCCACATAAATCCTACTAACTTCTTTCCCTGCAGATGTTGTTTGGTGGGTAACTAGAACTTTTCCGAACATTTGTTCAGCTTCACTTATAGCTTCTTCATAACTTTTGCAGATTTTTACTCCACCAGCTTTACCTCGACCACCTGCATGAATTTGTGCTTTGACAACCCAAACTGGACCACCCATATCACTTATTGTTTTAGGAATGTCATCAGATGATAATACTGCAATACCTTTTGGTGTGTTAACACCAAATTTTGTCAGAATCTGCTTAGCTTGGTATTCGTGTATATTCATATTGACAGGACCAATGCAATTTAAACTGTTATGGGTTGAGGTGTTTTATAGCATTAATTTTTTGTTATGTAATTATCGTAGCCAAAGGTGGTAGATTAAGTTTTTATATTAAAGTTTAATGTCCTTAACAAGGCGATTAACAGATTTTACCGAGCGTCTAAATTCAGCTTTTTCGGATCTATCTAAATTTATTTCAATGATCTTTTCAACTCCTGAACCGCCAATTATTGCTGGAACACCAATAAATAAACCATTTACACCATATTGCCCTGTCAAGTGTGCGGCACATGGTATAATCCTCTTTTGATTTTTGATATAGGATTCAGCCATTTGAATAGCTGCTGCTGCAGGGGCGTAAAAAGCTGAACCAGTTTTCAACAGACCTACAATTTCAGCTCCTCCATCACGGGTACGTTGTATTATATCATCTAGTTTATTTTGTTTTAACCACCCCATTTTAACAAGATCTGGCAGAGGGACTCCCCCAACTGCTGAATACCTTGGTAGTGGAACCATTGTATCTCCATGACCGCCTAGGACAAAAGCTGTAACATCCTGAACGGATACACCAAGTTCTTCAGCAATAAAAAACCTAAAGCGTGCTGAATCTAAAACCCCAGCCATACCTACAATTTTCTTTTTTGGGATATTACTTGTTTTTTGTAAGGCCCAGACCATTGCATCTAAAGGGTTAGTGATACAAATAACAAAAGCTTTTGGGCAGTATTTTTTTATTCCTTTTCCTACTTGTCTCATTACATCAGTATTTATACTAAGCAAATCATCGCGACTCATACCAGGTTTTCTCGGCNCTCCTGCCGTAACGATAACCACATCTGAGTTCTTTATGGCTGCATATGAATTAGCCCCGACAAAGTTAGCGTCAAAGCCGTCAACTGGTGAGCTTTCTGCAATATCTAGTGCCTTTCCTTGGGGGGTGCCCTTTGCAATATCATACATCACGACATCGCCTAACTCTTTCAGGCCTGCAAGGTGAGCCAACGTTCCACCAATATTTCCAGCACCGATTAATGCAATTTTATTACGTTTCATAGTTTGCAGCTCCACTTAAATTATTTAGGTATTATTTTGTTATATCAAGNTTACTAACTAATCCTATATCAGTTTTGTAGTTCCGAAGTTTATTCAGACTTNGGTTTATAAAAAATAGGTAAGTAACATTTTTGATAAAATCGCAATACATTCTCTTATAAAAAATACTAGATTTTTATACCCATGATTAAATTTAACGTCGCATTAGCATCATTTTTTTTATTTCACCTATAGCTTTTGCTGGGTTGAGGTTCTTTGGGCATGTACGAGTACAATTCATTATTGTATGGCATCGATAAAGACGAAATGGATCTTCTAAGTTGTCTAGTCGTTCTCCCGTTGATTCATCACGACTATCAACCAGCCAGCGATAGGCTTGTAGAAGGATTGCAGGTCCTAAGTATCTATCTCCGTTCCACCAATAGCTAGGACAACTCGTAGAGCAGCATGCACATAAAATGCACTCATATAATCCATCAATTTTTGCCCTATCTTCTTGACTTTGCAAGCGTTCTTCACTAGCGGGAGCTGCAGTCTCAGTCTGCATCCAGGGTTTTATAGATTCATACTGTGCGTAGAAAGTAGATAAATCTGGAACTAAATCTTTAATGACCGGCATGTGCGGAAGAGGAAAAATTTTTACATCTCCTCGCATTTCATCAATAGGCTTAGTGCATGCAAGTGTATTGGTTCCATCTATATTCATCGCGCAAGACCCACAAATTCCTTCTCTACAGGATCTCCTGAATGTTAAAGTTGAATCTATTTCATTTTTAATTTTTATAAGNCCATCNAAAACCATGGGNCCACAANTATCCATATCTANGTCATATGTCTCTGTTCGAGGNTTGTCAGGCTTGTCANGGTCATAGCGGTANATTTTAAAGCGCTTAGTATTATCAGATTTAGTGGGTGAGCTGTGATGTGCTCCCTTGCTAATCTTTGAGTTTTTGGGAAGGGCTAGTTGAGCCATTTATAAAATCCTTCAGCCTAATATACACGTGCTTTTGGTGGTATTGCCTGTACTTCATTGGAGAGTGTCTCCATGTGTACGGGTCTATAGTCTATAGTTACTGATTTTCCATCATCGTCTATCCATGCAACGGTGTGCTTCATCCACTTCGCATCATCTCGGTCAGGGAAATCTTCCCGGGCATGTGCTCCCCTACTTTCTTCACGAACTACGGCTCCATGCAAAGTAACTGATGACTGTCGAAGTAAGTTGTCCAGTTCTATAGTTTCTATAAGGTCAGAGTTCCATATTAAAGACCGGTCCGAGATACCTAAGTTACCATTAAAGCGATCCCAGATATTTTCTAATTTACTAACACCTTGTTCCATAATATCGCCAGTACGAAAAACCCCTGCATGTGTCTGCATCGTTCGTTGTAAATCAAGACGAATTGATGCTGCAGACTCATTTCCACCAGAGTTACGAAGATTATCAAACCAACTTAAAGTTTTATCAAGTGTACCTTTTGGAAGAGGGGCATGTGGTGCTCCAGGAGTTACATTCATGAGCGCCTTTTCCGCAGCAGCTTTTCCAAAGACGACTAGGTCAAGAAGTGAGTTAGAACCTAATCTGTTTGCCCCATGCACAGATAAACAAGCTGCTTCACCTGCTGCCATCAATCCTGGAACTAAAACATTAGGATCACCATCCTTTACCGTTACCATCTCACCATGATAGTTGCCTGGTATACCCCCCATATTGTAGTGGACTGTAGGTATAACAGGTATCGGCTCTTTTGAGGCATCGACGCCGGCAAAGATTTTTGCAGTTTCAGTAATTCCCGGTAAGCGTTGCTGAAGTACATCTGCTCCTAGATGATCAAGCTTAAGAAAAATATGGTCTTTGTCCTTGCCTACACCTCGACCTTCTCTTATTTCAATAGTCATCGACCGAGAAACTACGTCTCGTGAGGCAAGATCTTTTGCAGATGGGGCGTAACGCTCCATAAATCGCTCGCCTTCTGAATTAAGTAGATAACCCCCTTCACCTCTAACCCCCTCAGTAATCAGACAGCCAGCACCATATATACCTGTTGGGTGNAATTGAATAAATTCCATATCTTGAAGAGGTAACCCTGCTCGGAGAACCATGGCATTTCCATCTCCTGTGCACGTATGGGCTGAGGTTGCTGAGAAATAAGATCTACCATAGCCTCCAGTAGCTAGAATCACGATGTGAGCTCTAAAAAGGTGGAATGTTCCATCCTCCAAATTCCAGGCAATTACCCCGCGACAAGAACCATCTGCATCCATGACAAGGTCTAAGGCAAAATATTCAATAAAAAAAGCTGCTTCATGCTTAAGAGCCTGCTGATAAAGTGTATGGAGAATAGCATGCCCAGTTCTATCTGCTGCTGCACAGGTTCTTATGGCCTGTCCTTCCCCAAAATGTGTTGTCATGCCTCCAAAAGCACGTTGATATATTTTACCTTCCTCAGTTCTTGAAAATGGAACACCGTAATGCTCAAGTTCTACGACTGCCTTTGGGGCTTCCTTGCACATAAACTCAATTGCATCTTGATCACCGAGCCAATCTGAACCTTTCACAGTATCATACATATGCCATCGCCAGTCATCTTCACCCATATTACCCAGTGCTGCAGAAATACCCCCTTGGGCAGCAACTGTATGGCTGCGTGTTGGAAACAACTTTGAAATACAGGCAGTTTTAAGGCCTCCCTCAACAAGACCAAGGGCAGTACGGAGACCAGCACCACCTGCACCAACTACTACGGCATCATAATTATGTTCTATTATTGGATACGTGGGCATAATTATCCTCTCAGGGAAAGCGCGATAACGGAATAAATGGAAACTGTGAAAAGCAATATTGTTACTATTAAAAGTATAGTTATTAGGNCCCACTTTAACCACTTAGTATGAACATAGTCCTCTATAACTACTTGTAGACCAAGTTTTAGGTGTAGAAACATCGCACCAAGAAANACTAACATTAATGCTGCAGATACCGGTCCGCTTATCCAAACAACTAAATCTTCGTAGCTAGCTCCAGATATAACAATCATCCACAATGAAGCTACAAACCAGAGTGCTAACGGAATTAGCATCACAGCAGTAATTCTTTGCCACCACCAGTGGTTAACGCCTTCTTTTGCCGATCCTAGATGGCGCACGCGTGCAAGAGGACTTTGCATCTTAGATTCCATTCTTACTACCTTAAACAATACATTGAGATACCCAAACCCCATGAAATTGCTGTAAGCAAGACTGAGGATATAATTACTGCNATTCCTGANGCATAAGTNGCTTTTAGAGAGAAACCAAGCCCTATATCCCAGAAAAGATGTCTTATGCCGTTAGATAGGTGGTAAAATAGGGTCCAAGACCAAATTACTAATAGACCAATACCTATCCATGAGGATAAAAACCAACCTGACCATTGGTAGTATTCTGGACCAGCNGCTGCTGTAAGAAGCCAGCAGGCAAGCATAGCAGCACCACCTGCTAATGTAATCCCAGATAGACGATGGAAAATGGATAACACCGATGTTAANTGCGGCCTATACACCTGTAGGTGAGGCGACAAAGGTCGATTTTTATCGGTCATATAGCTTGCACCCCGTATGTGCCACATGAATTGATGCTTAGCAGTATAGCAATCATATAAGGTGCTATTAGGTTAGCGTCAACGTTTGCAAAGATAGCTTTGCTACTTTAATTGAAATAATAAAAAAAATTTACTATTAAAGTCTTAAATTAAAACAAATTTTTATAATTTTGCAACTCAGCATTTACTTCCGAAAAAACAGTTTCCCNGTTGCCAAAATGTTTTTGTTGGATCAATCGAGCACTGGGATACCATGTTGTTTCTGTTTTTCTATGAAGGTAACGCCAATCACCAGTAAAACAAAGGGGAATCCATACTTGTTTATTCATAGCACCGGNCAAATGTGCAACTGATGTATCCACTGAAATAATTAGATCTAAATTACTAATTGCAGCTGCTGTATGGGCAAAATCTTTTAAATTAGGCGATAAATCGCGAATTAANCCGGTTGCTCCAAATTTCTTAATATCTGCTGCTCTTGGTCCAACTTGTAAGCTATAAAAAATTACGTTTTTTTTACCAAGAATTTTAAGAAATGGCTCTATCCCACAACTACGGTTACGATCATTACCCTGACTTGGCTTACCTGCCCAGCATAGACCAACTTTTAACCAATTATTGGGGCCTGTAACTAACTTTTTAAAAACAGATTCATATTTATGTGAGGATGATATATAGGGAACATTATTTGGAATACTAGTTAATGTAGTTTTCATTATTCTTGGCAAGCTTAAAAGTGGAACATGCAAATTAAATTTAGGTAGTTTGTCCCCCCTTGCAACAACTTGATCGCAGCTATTCATATTCTGGAGTAAATTTACAAGTGGTTTTTGGCATTCTAAAACCACCTTTCCGTTATATCTTTTAAGTAACGAAACATATCGAAAAAACTGGATACTATCTCCAATACCTTGTTCGCAATGTACTAGAAGCGTTTTGCCATCAAGTGAGTTGCCTTGCCATAATGGAACGGAAAACTCACGTGGTTTATTTCTTTCTAATTTCCAACGCCACTCGTATTCCTTAAATCCACTTATAAGGTCTCCTGACTGCAGATAAGTTAGTGATCTATCCCAATGTGCTTCAGCATGTTCAGGCTTTTGGATAATCACTTTATCTAAGCATCTAAGGGCNTCTTGGAANTTTCCCATATCCTTAAGGACCAAGCCAAGATTATAAGTGGCTTCCAGATACTCGGGATCAGCCTTAAGAGCTTTACGATGAGCTATCTCAGCATCTTCAAGTCTCCCAATTGCACGAAGGGCATTCCCCATATTAGAGAGAGTTCCTGCATCGTTAGGATTAAGTGCTAATGATTTTTCATAGGCAGGAATTGCAGACAGAAAAAGCTCTTTAGCTTTAAGTGCAACACCCAAGTTATTATATGCCTTGGCAAATCTAGGGGCGGCAATAATAACTTTTTGATAGCCAATAATCGCTTGTTCTAGTTCGCCCTGTTGATGTAGGGCAACTGCTTTTTTGAAGAGATCACTGACTTTTTCAGCATCTNCAGAACTTAAAACAGGTTTGCTAACTTTCAATGCTTTCCTAATGGATTCTTTTTCCATCTCGGTTTATGTTCGGTCCTACTTTAGCATTTCCAAGATATTTAGAAGTTAATTCCTCTGCAATCTGGACAGCGTTTAGCGCAGCTCCTTTTCTTAAATTATCAGAAACTACCCACATATTTATTCCATATGAAACAGTAGTGTCTTGTCGGACTCGAGATACAAATGTTGTATCTTCTCCAACACAATCCAATGGTGTTGCATAGCAACCATCTTTACGGTCATCTAAAATTGTAATTCCTGGGGCATCACCTAAAATTTCGACTGCTTGCTCTTCACTCAACTGATCATGAAACTCTACATTAATTGACTCAGCATNACCAATAAAAGTAGGAACTCTAACGCATGTAGCTGAAACTAAAATCTCTGGGTCAAGAATTTTCTTTGTTTCCATGACCATTTTTGTTTCTTCTTTCGTAGACCCATCAGATAAAAATTTATCAATCTGTGGTATAACATTAAATGCTATACGCTTAGGAAAATTCTCGGGGTCTTTATGCTCATTCATATACAAACAGCGAGTATGATCAAATAACTCATCCATACATTTTTTGCCAGCTCCTGATGTTGATTGATAGGTAGAAACAATCACTCTTTTTATAGGACTATAATTGTGCAGCGGTTTAAGAGCCAGAAGCATTTGTATAGTGGAGCAGTTAGGATTAGCTATTATATTGCGCTCGCTATATTTGGAGATTGAGTCAGGATTCACTTCTGGTATAACCAATGGGATGTCTTCATCCAANCTGAATTGTGATGAATTATCAATGACAATAGTACCAGAGTTTGCTGCTTTNGGTGCGTAAATTTTAGAAACTGAAGCACCTGGAGAAAAAAGGGCTATATCTATTCCTGTAAANTCAAAACTATCNAGTGAACGTACCTTTAAAGTTAAATCCTCGCCAAAAGAGATTTCCTTACCTTCAGAATCCCGTGAAGCTAAAGCGATGACTTCATCAGACGGAAAGCGTCTCTCATAAAGAATATTTAATAATTCTCGGCCTACATTTCCTGTAGCCCCAACAATTGCAACCTTATAACCCATAGTTAGGCTTATCTTTCATTATTAAATTTAAATCANACCAATTTATTTAATTCTTCAAGAACAGAGNTTCCTAGTTCTTCAGTTGATAATAATACCTTTCCTTNTTGCATAATATCTTTGGTGCGAAGATTATTTTTTAAGGTATTTTGCACAGCATTTTCAACAAGAGATGCGTTATTATTATCACTAAAGCTATAGCGAAGCATCATCGCAAAGCTTAGGAACATTGCAATAGGGTTTGCTAGCCCTTTACCTGCAATATCTGGCGCTGAGCCATGAACTGGCTCATAAAGTGCCCGCCTGAAGCCATTAGAATTTTTCTCGCCTAAAGACGCTGATGGAAGCATCCCAAGGGATCCTGTAAGCATAGCTGCACAATCAGACAAAATATCACCAAAAAGATTATTAGTTACTATAACATCAAACTGCTTTGGCTCTCTAACAAGTTGCATTGCACAATTGTCTGCATACATATGCTCGAGAGTAATATTTGTTCCTTCTTTTTTATGAAGTGCTGTAACAGTTTCACGCCAAAAAATTCCTGACTCCATAACGTTTGATTTCTCTACTGAATGTATGNGTCCTTTNCGTTTTTGTGCAAGCTCNAATGCAACCCTAGTTACACGCTCAATTTCATTTTGAGTGTAAANCTCAGTGTCATATCCTCGGCGTGTGCCATCTGCTAATTCATCTATCCCTCTTGGTTCTCCAAAATAACAACCAGCTGTAAGTTCACGTACAATCATTAAATTAAGACCCAGAACTAATTCTGTTCGTAAAGTTGAAGCATCGGCAAGAGCATCAAAAACTATTGCGGGTCTTAAATTGGCATATAAATCNAGTTCTTTTCTAAGTTTAAGAAGTCCTACCTCAGGTCTCAATNCACGATCAACATTATCCCATTTAGGTCCTCCAACCGCACCAAATAATATCGCGTCAGCATTTAAGGCATCTGCAAGAACTTCATCTGTAAGTGGAGTTTTATAAATATCGTAGGAGGCGCCTCCTACTAATTTACTTTTAGCTAAATAAGAGAAATCTGTTTTTTTTGCGAGCCAATCCATAACTCGCTCAACTTGATACATTACTTCTGGTCCAATTCCGTCTCCAGATAATAAAAGTATTTGTTTGTTTCCCATAGCCNTTATCTGACCTTATTATTGTATAACCAAGGTAGAGTTTGTTGCTGTTGCTTTTCAAAGGCTGCTATAGAGTCAGCTTGCATAAGAGTATTTTCTATATCATCGAGACCATTTAGAAGGCGATGTTTTAGACTGTCATCAATATCAAAAGAAATTTTAGATGAATTTGATCGGATGATTGTTTGTTCAAAAAGATCAACAGTTATAATGCAAGTTTTAGGATTTTGTGCTTCAGACATTAATAAATTGACATCTTTATGAGAAAGAGAAATTAGTAATATACCATTTTTTCCACAATTATTGAAAAAGATATCTGCAAATGATGGAGCAATTATACAACGGATACCAAAATCATTTAGTGACCAAGGAGCATGCTCACGACTAGAACCACAGCCAAAGTTTTCCCCTGCTATTAGTATTTTTGCTTTTTTCCAAGGATCTTTATTAAGAATAAAAGTGGGTAACTCGCAATCATCCATATCGTAACGAAAATCATGGAAGAGTCCTTTACCCAATCCGTTTTTGGTTATTGATGTAAGATACTGTTTTGGAATAATTTGATCTGTATCAATATTAATTTTGTCTATCGCTGCGGCAGGACCGCTTAAGGAAGTAAATTTTTTCATTAGTTCATTCCTAAATTTTAAGCAATTAGATCACGGACATCAACAAAATGCCCATTTATAGCAGCAGCAGCAGCCATCGCAGGGCTAACCAAGTGGGTTCTCCCCCCACGTCCTTGTCTCCCCTTGAAATTACGATTTGAAGTTGATGCGCAACGCTCACCAGGTTCGAGACGGTCGTCGTTCATAGCAATACACATTGAGCAGCCTGGTTCTCGCCATTCAAATCCCGCATCCTGAAATATCTTATCTAGCCCTTCTTTTTCAGCTTGGGCTTTTACTAATCCAGACCCGGGTACTACCATTGCTGATACGCCATTAGAAACTTTTCGTCCCTTAGCAACTTTAGCTGCAGCCCTCATATCCTCTATTCTACTATTAGTGCAGGACCCTATAAATACTCTGTCAATATTGATATCTTTTATCGCTTGCCCGGGCTCTAAATTCATATAACTGAGAGCTTCATAAGCACTATCTCTAGCNTGATCATCTTCTATTAGTTTTGGGTCTGGTACGTTGCCAGTTATTGGTGAAACATTTTCTGGGCTAGTGCCCCAAGTTACTTGCGGGGCAANATTGGTTGCATCAATTTTGATGGTTTTATCAAAAGTTGCATCCATATCTGTTTTTAAAGATGTCCAGAATTCTTTTGCTTTATTCCAGTCATCTCCATTAGGGGAATAATCCCTACCTTTTAAATATGCAAATGTCTTTTCATCAGGTGCTACTAAACCAGCTCGAGCACCACCNTCAATGGTCATATTACATAGTGTCATTCTACCTTCCATTGAAAGNTTTTTTATTGCACGACCAGTATATTCNACAACATGACCAGTACCACCGGCTGTTCCAATTTCCCCAATTATAGACAAAACTATATCTTTTCCTGTAATTCCTTGTTTAGTNTCTCCAATAAGCTCTATTTTCATATTCTTTGGNCGGCGTTGAATAAGNGTTTGTGTTGCTANTACATGACCAACTTCGCTTGAGCCTATTCCAAAGGCAAGACATCCAAATGCNCCGTGTGTTGCCGTATGGCTATCTCCACAAACTAATGTTGAACCAGGTTGAGTAACACCCTGTTCAGGTCCAATTACATGAACGATACCTTGTCGAATATCTAAAAGTGGAATATATGGAATATCAAAATCTTTTGTATTNTTCACNAGTGCTTCCACCTGCTCTCTAGCTATCGGATCTTTAATACCATTAGCCTGGTTGAGAGTAGGTATAGAATGATCTGGAACTGCTAGAGTTTTATCAGTTCTCCTAACAGTTTTATTTGTGTCACGAAGGTATTCAAAACCCGTCCAACTGGTAACTTCATGTGTCAGGTGCATATCAATGTATATTAAAGATGTACCGTCATCGTTCTCCATAACGACATGGTTATCCCAAATCTTATCAAACAATGTTTTTGGGCTTGAATTTGAAAAATCTACCATTGGCGGCCTCGTAGAAGTATAATTCTATAAAGGTTTAAACTTTCAATTTAGACTAATCTTTATTTTTAATCGATTTTTTTGGACTCTTTGTTATCAGTTTTTGATTTATTAGTATTATTTGAAATATCTGCAGCTTTTGCATTTTGAACACGCTTATCATCACGTCGTTCTGCAATTCGTGCTGACTTTCCTCGTCTACCNCTTAAATAATATAATTTAGCACGCCTNACATCACCTCTTTTAGTTACTTCGATTTTATCTAATNTCGGNGAATATAANGGGAAAANTCTCTCAACCCCCTCTCCGTATGAAATTTTTCTTACTGTAAAAGAAGAATTTATACTTCTATTTTTTCGGGCAATACATACTCCCTCAAACACTTGAATCCTTTCTCTCTCTCCCTCTATAACCTTAACGTGAACACGAAGAGTATCTCCTGGAGCGAAGCTAGGAATGTTTTCGTCAGAGGTGCTTTTCTCAATAGATGATTTATCAATATTCTCAATTATGTTCATAACCTTGTCCTCTTCGATTAGAACGTGAAAGTTTAAGATATTTATCCCACAANTCAGTCCGCCTGTTCTGAGTGATTATTTCGGACTGTTGGTTTCTCCAATATCGAATTCGTTCGTGATCTCCTGATAACAGAACTTCTGGTACGTTTTGCCCTTCAAAATCTCGTGGTCGTGTATAATGTGGATATTCTAACAGTCCATTCTCAAAACTTTCCTCAATTAGGGAATCAGTTTTTCCAATGATCCCAGGTATGAGCCGCACACATGAGTCTAAGAGTATTTGAGCNGCTGGTTCTCCACCTGATAAAATATAATCTCCAACACTTATTTCTTCTATCCCACGGGCATTAAGTATACGTTCGTCAATTCCTTCAAACCTTCCACATATTATGGTTATTCCTGNCNCACTTGATAGTCTTTTTACACGCTCTTGCGTAAGAAGTCGTCCGCGTGGTGANANATAAATAATCGGCTCACCTGTATNTTTCGGATGAACTTTATCAATTGCACTAGCAAGAATATCAGCACGCATTACCATGCCAGGTCCACCACCGAATGGNTGGTCGTCAACAGTACNGTGCTGATCTGTTGCAAAGTCCCGAATGTTTATNGTTTTAAGGGACCATAAGCCGTTTTCAATCCCACGCCCAGCTGCAGCATCTCCCAGTATGCCAGGAAACATATTAGGAAATAACGTTAGCACACGAGCTTCCCATGTTTTAGAGGTTTTAGTCACTTTCTATTCTCCAAATTAAGCTCTGATTTATCATTGCCTACGGGGTTACTTGCTGTTGGAATAACAACCGTTATTTGGCCGCTAAGTATGTCTACACTTGGAACTGAATGGCGTGTGAACGGTATAGATAATAATTCACCATTTTCAAGTATAACTTCGACTATATCACCTGCACCATGATCTTCTATTGTGTGTACTTTTCCAATATACTTATTCTTATTATTAAAAACTTTTAGTCCGATTAGATCTACACAATACCATTCTTCAGGCATGGTTTCTGGTAAAGCGTTTCTATGCGCAAAAAGTTTTTTACCTTTCATTGCTAATGCTTCTTCTCTACTTTTCACACCCTCTAGTTGTGCCACAAGAGCCCCACCTGACTTTTTCCCAGTAAGTTCTATCTTTACAGTTCGACCGGAGTCATCTTGCAGCAAATCAAAATTTGCAATATCAGATGGTTTTGTCATNAAACTTGTAAGCTTTACTAGNCCATTTAAGCCATGGGAGCTACCTATTGTTCCNACAAGTAATAGCGTATCAGTCAGNTTTGTTATCTGTTTTTGTGTCACTTNCATCATCGGCTGCATCACTAGCCGGCTCCTTAGTTTCTGAATCAGAGCTATCTGAATTAATTTTTGAATCAATGCTTTCTANATCATCATCTTGAGCTTGATCAGTGTTTTCTTGANTTTCAGCAGCCTCAGCAGCAGCTTTAGCTTTTTCTTCACGTTCTGCCTCAGCAGCCTCAGCAGCAGCTTTAGCTTTTTCTTCACGTTCTGCGATTCGATCNAGTGTTTTTTGTTTTGGCTGAGACTTCTTAGTCTGTTCAGGTATTTGAGGTGCATCAATTATCTTGGCGTTAGCTAAAAATCGTGCAACCCGGTCTGTTGGCTTTGCTCCTTTACTAAGCCAATGTTTTACTCGCTCTTCATCTATTTTGACTCTATCATCGCTATTTTTTGGTAACATAGGATCATAGCTGCCTAGTCTTTCTATATATCTGCCATCACGTGGGCTACGTGAATCAGCCAGAACTATTCTGTAGTAGGGGCGTTTTTTTGCTCCGGCTCGAGATAGCCTAATTTTCAGTGCCATAAAATTTATCTCCTTAAATTTTGTATAACTTATATTAATCTAAATTTAGTACAATTTTTCTATTGCATGGGGGGCATTAACCCCTGTAAACCTTGGCGGGCTAAACCTTTTTCTCCCAATTTACCAACACGTTTCATCATTAAATTCATTTGTTTAAATTGTTTTAACAAGCGGTTTATTTCTTGCACAGACGTTCCTGACCCATTAGCTATTCGTCTTTTGCGTGATCCATTAAGTAACTTGGGGTTTGCTCGTTCATCAGGTGTCATAGATGAAATTATAGCTTGAAGGTGAGCAATAGACCGATCATCAACATTTACTTGAGCTAATTGTTTTTTTACTTTACTTACACCTGGAAGCATACCCATTAGACCGTCCATCCCTCCCATCTTTCGCATTTGAGTGAGCTGTGTAGCCATATCGTTTAAATCAAAGCCTTTTCCTTTTTTAACCTTTCTGGCTAGTTTTTCAGCCTCTTTTGTATCCATTGCTGCCTTAGCTTTTTCAACCAATGAGACAACATCACCCATTCCTAGTATTCGATTTGCAATACGTTCTGGGTGAAATGGCTCGATAGAATCCATGCCTTCGCCATTACCTATAAATTTAATTGGGCAGCCTGTAATAGCTCGCATGCTCAAAGCGGCACCGCCTCTGCCATCTCCATCAATACGTGTTAAAATAATGCCAGATATATTTAGAGAGTCTGAAAAGTTTTTAGCTACGTTTACTGCATCCTGACC
>PAWF01000055.1 GCA_002714015.1 Gammaproteobacteria bacterium
CAAAAAATAGATACTTACTTGGAAATACAATTACAGAAGCAGACTGGAGGTTATTTACGACATTAGTTCGCTTTGATATTGCCTATGTTGGTCACTTTAAGTGTAACCTAAAAAGATTAATAGAATTTCCTAATATGTTTTCATACGTAAAGGAACTGTATCAACAGAATGGGGTTAGTAATACTGTTGAAATTGATCATATTAGAAATCATTATTATGGGAGTCATGCTAGCATAAACCCGACAGGTATAATTCCAATAGGTCCATCCTTAGACTTTACTGCTCCACATAATAGGGAATTTATAAGTTAAAAATTAGAATCTATAAAAGAAAAGGAAGCCTGTACATGGAAAAAATCCACATTCAGTTTAGTCGTTTCTCTGCTTTCTATTCACCACTAATTATCGCTATTGCCGGAAATTTTCTCCAAGAAGAAGGTTTTATACCCGAGTGGTCAATAGCTTCTTCTCCTTCAGACGCTACACTAGCACTTGCAAATGGATCAGTAGACATTATTCAATCAGCAGTTAGTCAGGGTTTTGGTCCTTCAGGCTCTAAACATAATTCTAAGGTTTCTCACTTTGCACAAATTAACCAAATGGATGGTTTTTTTATTACATCCAGAAAACAACAAACTAATTTTAAATGGCATAATCTAGAGGGTTCTAAAATGATTCTACAACCTGGAGGGCAACCCTTAGCAATGTTTAAGTATGCTTGTAAAAAAGCAGGAATTGATTTTAATAAAATTGAAAAAATTAATCCTCTTCCAGATTTAGATATGGACCAATCATTTAGAATAGGGCACGGAGATTATATTCAGCAACAAGGACCTGCACCTCAACAATTAGAGGCTGATGGTTATGGGTATGTTGT
Source organism: Gammaproteobacteria bacterium (assembly GCA_002714015.1). Taxonomy (GTDB): domain Bacteria; phylum Pseudomonadota; class Alphaproteobacteria; order UBA828; family UBA828. The sequence goes on from PAWF01000055.1 coordinate 877, forward strand.
TGCCAATGTAGGAGCGCAAGTAGGCGTATGTGCATTCTCTAGTCTTGCAGCAAGAAAGGTATGGCTTGAAGGGGATAAATGTTTTGCCTTCATTAACGCCTATTCAAAAGCGCGAAATTTTATAAATGAACATTCGGCAATTGAAATATCAAGTATAGAAAAACCCTTTTTCCCCGACTTACCTCAAGATGTTTTGTCTACTTGTATTGATCAATATAAAAAAACTGATTGCTGGGGTGGTCCAATACAAATAACAGAACAAGCTTTTAATTCAACAGTAGAGATTTTTAATTATAATGGTTTATTACAACGTCAACCCGTATATTCAGAAATTTGTAAAGATATTAAATTCATTTAATTACTTAATATTATACCCCATAACTTTCTTTGCCTCTTGTAATATTCTATCCTGTGAAGGAATTACAGAACGCTCTAAATTATCATTATAAGGCATGGGAGTGTGAGGGGCTCCTAAACGGGCTACTGGGGCATCAAGGTAATCAAATGCAAGCTCCATCACCATTGCAGAAATTTCAGCTCCAAAACCACCTTGCACCCATGCCTCATGAACAATCAATAGTCTATTTGTTTTTTTAACAGAAGCAATAATAGTGTCCTTGTCCAGAGGCTGAAGCGTACGCGGATCAATAACCTCAGCACTAATTCCTTCACGTTCTAACATAGATGCAGCATTTAAGGCTCTTGGCAACATCCCTGCGATTGCAAGAATAGTGATATCTGTCCCCTGCCTCTTTACATCTGCCTTGCCAAGGGGAATTGCATAAAGCTCTTCAGGAACTGGACCTGGCTTACCTAGATACAGCATCTTTTGCTCTAGAAAGATTACTGGATTGTCATCTCTTATTGAAGAAACGAGCAAACCTTTTGCATCATAGGGGGTAGATGGAGCAACTACAACCAATCCAGGCACATGAGTAAACCAAGCCTCAAGACTTTGACTATGCTGGGCAGCTAAACGTACTCCGCCACCCTGAGGTCCTCTGACTACAAGAGGAACACTTGGTTTACCTCCTAACATGAATCTAAACTTTGCAGCCTGATTTACAAGCATATCCATAGCCAATGCAACAAAATCAAAAATTTGAATTTCTACAATTGGTCTCATTCCTGCGATTGCAGCACCAACACCACAACCTGTAAAGGTTGCCTCAGAAATTGGAGTGTCACGAACTCTTTCTGACCCAAAGCGGTCATACAGTCCTTTAGAAACTTGAAATATACCACCAGTTTTACCAACATCTTCACCCATTAAGAAAACTTCATTATCCCTTTCCATTTCCTGCAACATTGCCTCATTAAGTGCTTCAACATATGAAAGTTCTCTGCTGCCTTTATTCATAGGTTCAACAGTATTTTTATGTGGGACATAAACTGATGATAACATTGATGTAAAGTCTGGCTCAGGACTTTGCCGAGCAAACTCTACAGCTTGTTTGATATCCTCTGATACTTTTTGATCAATATTTTTTAAATCATCTTTAGAGAGAATTTTCTCAAACAATAATTTATCCTCTAATATTATTAGTGGATCTCGATCCTTCCACTTTTGGAATTCATCTTCGGGTCTTGGATCACGAAGATTAGCCCGCATAGAATGTTGCCCCCAACGATAGGTCATTGCCTCTATAAGAGTAGGACCTTGGCCCATGCGAGCACGTTCAGCAGCATCCCTAAAAACAAGATAAACCTCAACTGCATCATTCCCATCAATTGTTATACCAGGAATCTCATAGCTAGAGGCTCTTGTTGCTATTTGAGAAACAGCAGTTGTATTCTTGTAAGGAGTACTTAAAGCGTATTGATTATTTTCACATACAAATATTAATGGTAAATTCCATACAGCAGCCAGATTCATTGACTCATGGAATATGCCCTGATTAGAAGCTCCATCACCAAAAAAGGCTACAGCAACCTGATCACTATTTCGAAGTTTAGAGGCTAATGCAGCACCAGTTGATAATGGCATTGCAGCACCAACAATTCCATTTGCACCAACTATATTAAGATTCATATCTGCTATATGCATCGACCCCCCAAGACCCTGACAATAACCGCTCTGTTTACCCATTAATTCAGCCATCATTAGATCTAAACTGGCTCCTTTTGCGATGCAATGACCATGCCCTCTATGATAACTTGCGATAAAATCTTGGTTATTCAAAACACCACACACGGATGCAGCTATAGCTTCTTCGCCCATATAACTGTGCGCAGTTCCCTTTATTTCTCCTCTCTCAAATAGAGTAATAGCTGTTTCTTCAAATATGCGTATTCTTCGCATGTTTGTATAAATGTCACATAATGTATCTGGATCTACCTGCAGGTTTGTTTTCCCGTCTGACATTTGTAAATTTCCTTTTATCAAAAATGTATAATGGGAATTATAAGTATATAGGAGAAAATAAGCAGGTTATTCTCTACGTTGTAAACCCTTATTAATCATTCTTGAATGTAGTTCCAAAAATCGGTCTTGACCATAAAATGGCTCTCCATCCAAAACCATCAATGGAACCCCCCAATGCCCAGCGGCACGTTGTTCTTCCTGATTTATTGAAATATTTTTATCTAATTCTTTCCAATTATTTTTAATAATACCACAGAGGGTTTGCCAATTTAAACCTGCAGTTTCTGTTGCTTTTTCAAGATGTTTATTCTCATGCCAATTATCAGTTGAACCATCCCACATCATCTTCATAACTGAGTTAGCAAATTTAAAACCATCACCATTAAGCGAAGCAGCAGCAGCTAATCGGGTAACAGGGGTTATAAAGGGTTGATCTTCAGAAAATGTATCATTCTCAAGATCTGAAACAACTGGATCAGGGATAGGGCGGCGATAAGGTATATTTAAGTATTCTGCCACACGTTTAGAGTCTAAAATATGATAGGCACGCCTTAAAGGGTCAGACCTTAAAAAAAACTCTGGGTCACGAATTGCCAATGGATAAACAGGCCGTAAATTAATTTTTACATCCCAGTCTTTTTCAAGGTTACTTAGACGATCATTGAGAAAATAACAATAAGGACTACGAAAAGAGTAATATAAATCAATTACAAAAACCATTTACTAGACCTTAAAAATTTATTCTTAGATTAAGCAGCTATTTCTGAGGCATTAAAATAAGGTAAATTATCACGAGAAGAGCAACCAAGCATTGATAATCTTTCGGCAACTCTAACAGCTTTCTGATATTTTCTTTCTTTTTCAGAGTCTGATGCACTCATAAAAACTGCTCCACACAATGATATACCATAATGAGTTTGTAAGGGTCTTATGAGTCGACCTGCAAGCATACCATCTGCAATTAGAGATAAGTCAAAGTTTTCTTGTTTTTTTATGATAATTTTATTTTTAACTAAGTAATTACGTATAAAGACCTCTGTTGCTAGTGCGGCATCCCAGTATTCAGTTTCTGAGTTAGTCTCATCACCAGATACATTAGAAAAAGCCATACAAAAAGATAGAAATACCTTTTCTTTATCCGATGCAGTCCGCCATGTAGTATCACCTAATGTTTGCCAAGTTGAGGGATCCATTCTCTCGTATGCCTTGGGTACTCTGTCAAAAAATACTCGATGTAGAGCCTGTTCATTAACAGTATTTGCTAATTTTTGCTCCTTATATATATCTACTGCTGCGTAACTTCCACAGGCTGGACAAGTATCATCAGCATAAGCATTTTTTTTGTAAATATGGGAACATCGCATTTTATCTGGAAGTTCATTTTTACATAACAAGTAAGTGTCTTCCGCATCTTCTCCATCTTGCTGCTCGCCAATCCAATTGAAACGATTCATGAACTGTAAGTGTGACCCTCGAGTACTCCATAAACTCCATTTTAGTTTCTCCACTGGACCAAACGTGCTCCAGTTTGAGCTAACATCAATTATAATGCACTTATCCTTTTGTGAAGCAGCTCTTAGGCCTCTTCCAACTGATTGCCCCCATAGTACTTTAGAAAGAGTTGGTCTTAAGTGAACAATAATATTGCAATGCGGATTATCCCAGCCCTCCGTAAGCACCCCAACAGATACCATAGCTTCTAATTCACCACTCTCATGTAGAGACAAAAGTTGCATACGTTCCTTTATAGGTGTAGCTGCAGTAACTATTTCTGCACTTATACCCGCATCTCTGATTTTATTAAGGGTTACTTCAGCAACTTTAACATCAGAACAAAACCAAGCAGAGATTGGCTTAGGAGAAACTTTATCTCGTTCATCTTTGTAGCTCCACATCGCACAATCAATCATAGAAGACTTAATTATAGCATCAGAAAGTGTACTGACAGGGAAATCACCAGAAGTGATATCTATTTTTGCAAGATTAAGGTCATGCACAAAATGTGCTCTATAAACTGGCTTAACCAAAACTTTTTCATTAATTAGGTCTTCAATATTGGCACAGTCAATGATTGCATCAAACGCAAGATTAAGTTGATCCCTTTGATCCGCTGTCCTTCGCTCCGGTGACGCAGTTAAGCCTATAAACTGTGCGTTAGGTTTTCCTGCCTCAAGGAATAAATCAATAACTCTTTTATAAGAATTACCATTTGGAGATACCCTATGAGCTTCGTCTACAATGATAAGATCCGCTGCTGGTACGGCAGCATCTAAAATTTCTTTAGCTCGCATATTTGTGGATAATAATATATCACAATCATCAAAGGCAAAACTTGTATCAGATAACTTGAGTTTACGTACAGAATGTTTTTTGCTTAAAGCAGCCTCAAGTTGTTCTAATAAAACTAGTCTATGGCAAAGAACAATTACTTTCTTATTTTTATAGAAACGCTCTATAAGCTCACTAGCTAAAACAGTTTTCCCTGCTCCCGTAGGAGCCTTTAAGATAAATCGCTTATGCTTTCTAATTGTAGTTGGAAAGCTATCAATAACCTCTTGCTGCCAATTTCTAAGTTTCATATAAATGAAATACCGGTTTGGAAAACATATAAAATATACAAAAACTACTATGAAAAAACCCCCTAACTATTTATGTTAGCGGGTATCAACTTAAGCTCTGGGTTCAAACAACATGCTTATACATGGCTTATTGCAAACCGTAAATATATTATCTAACTCATTTCTTTAAGCTGACTAAAATAATAATTATTATTAATTTATCTATGATTAAAGAACTATATATCTAGTGATTTTCTGGTTCTGGAAGTACAAATCCCATATCTCGTTTCCCACTTACCTCGTATATTTCTGCTGAATAATCTTTGATATCACCTCTAATACTAGCCTGACTTAGAACTTCAACAAGCTTATCCATATAAGGATAAGTGAAATGTTTATCAAGATCATCTTGATCGTCCCAAACCTCAAAAATAGTTGCACGATTCTCATTTGTAATATCAATTGCCCAATCATATATTTGTGCACCCGGCTCTTTTCTTGAATTATTTACTGCATCCAATATTTCTTCTTTAATTTTATCAAATCCACCAGGAGAGAATTCAAATACTACCGCTACTATAATCATTTTCAGTTTTCCTCAAAAAAATATTCTGTAGGAATTAGAATTATGAACTCAATTAAACATTTAATTAAGGTTTGCATTAAAAATATTATAATTAACAGGACCTATTTATTCATCACTAGTTTAGTGTTTTCAGCATTTATAGCAACTGAATGCAGAGGATATGATGGTCCAATATTTGACGCTATGGCACAGCTAGATGAAAAACAAGGATTTATGTCCGCAATTAATAAGGTTCAACAAGCAAAGGTTTCAAAATTAGCATTATTTGCACGTAGTAGAAAGTATCTAGGAGAAAATGAAAATGAAATATTGAAACTAAGAGAAAAGTTTCCCGGGCTAATTATCTTAGGTGCACCAAAGTATTTTCTTTTAAAAGATGACCTTACATCTAAATATATAAATAGAACCATAGCAAGTATCCAAAAGAATAATTATAAATTTATTGGTGAGATTCTATACACACATGGCGACAAATCACATGGTGAACAAACCTTGCCAGGGGAAAGGTATGTAGACCCACTTGCTCCAAATAATCTTAAATTTTTTAATTTATTAAAAAAAATAAAAGTTCCTGTAATGACACACTGGGAAGTATATAACTGGGATCGGGATTGGCCTAAGTTTTCAGAACTTTACACAAGGTTTCCAGAAATAACTTTCATAATCCCTCACATGGCATTCGGTCATCCAAAACAAGTTCGGTTAATCCTCTCTAAACACCCTAATGTATATATGACAATCTCAAAGAAAGAACAGGATAAAAAAGGTTATAGTGACTCAAATAAATCAATGTTGCTTGGGCAGGGTTTTTTAAATAAAAATGGGAAAATAAGATCTTCATGGCTTAAATTAATAATTGATTACTCAGACCGTTTAATGTTCGCCACAGACGCACACAAGACTCATAGATGGGAAAAGTATAAAGAGATTGTATATAATTATAGACATTTTGTGACACAACTCCCACCAGAGGTTGCCAAGAGAGTTTCATATCAAAATGCAGAAGATCTGTATGGAGTCAAGGTAGAATAATTATTAAAAAATTCAAATTATTTTTTAAGGAGAATTATATAATGCAAAACATTGGTAGACTAGGTGTATGGTATACTCCAGATTATTTAAGCCAGAAAGAAATAATTGATTTATCTATAGGGATCGAAAAACTTAATTTTGATACATTTTGGTACCCTGAAGGGCTGGGTTATGAATCATTTAGTTTTGGAAGTTTTATTTTATCACAGACTTCAAAGCTAAATGTTGCAAGTGGAATAGCAAATATATACGCTCGAGATGCTGTTTCGGCAGCTGCGGGCCACGACACACTACATAAATTATACGGTGATAGGTTTATACTTGGACTAGGTGTATCACATATTCCTCTTGTAGAGGACTTTCGTGGACACAGCTACCAAAGAAAACCAGTTAGTACAATGCGTAATTATCTTGATATGATAGATAAAACACAACTAACGATAGATAGACCAGATCGAAATATAATTTTAGCAGCTCTAGGACCTAAGATGACTGCGCTTGCTGGAGAAAAAACTAAAGGTGCGCATCCATACCTCGTAACACCCGAACATACAGAAAGAACTAGGGCTATCCTTGGTCCAAACAAATGGTTATGTGTTGAACAAAAGGTCTGCCTTACAAATGAAGCATCCGTAGCTCGAGAGTCTGCAGCTAAAATGCTTGATACTTATATTAACTGGCCTAATTATCGTAACAATTGGATAAGCCTTGGGTTCAATGAAGATGATTTATCTGGTCAAGGGAGCAATAGATTTTTAGACTCAATGGTTGCTTGGGGTTCAAAAAATCAGGTTTGTGATCGTATAAAAGAACATTTTAGTGCTGGAGCTGACCATGTTTGCATACAACCTATGAATCCAGATGGAACCTACTCTNTTGATTGGAATGCTTTGGAGACNATATCCGANTTATAAGGAAANTTTAAACTGACTATAAANAAATTTTAGGTAAAACATATGGTAAATATTGGTTTTATAGGACTTGGAAACATGGGTCTTCCATTAGCAAAACAGCTGGGAAGTAAAATCCATATTAAGGTTTTCGACCGTGAAATTGATAAAATGGCTAATTTAAAAAGTGATTTCATTTCTCCATCACAAAGCATAGAAGACCTTGGTAAAAATTGCTCTGTTATAATTACATGCCTACCATCATCTATAGAAGTTAAAGAGTTACTAATTGGNAAAAATGGTCTTACCCGTTATTTAAAACCTGGAAGTATTATTATAGACATGACTAGCGGAGACCCTATGATCACAAGGGATATATCTATAGAATTATCTAAACTAGATATAGAAATTGTTGATGCTCCAGTTAGCGGCGGNCCCAAGGCTGCTAATGCCGGAACAATATCCATTATAGTTGGAGCATCGCATATACAACTTAAACGAATAGAACCAATTTTATACGCAATAAGTAATAATGTATTCCATGCTGGCTCATTAGGTTCTGGACACGCAATTAAAGCTGGCAATAATTTACTTAACTTAATATGCCGCCTAGCTACATTCGAAATCACCTCAATACTAATAAATGATGGAATAGAACCTGGAAGAGCTATTGAAATATTACAAAAAAGTTCTGGTAGAAATTATACAACTGAAATTACAATTCCCGACAATATTTTGAGCGGTAAGATGCACCAAGGTTTTGCAACTGGCTTGATGAAAAAAGATAGTAAGACAGCACTCTCAATCGCTCAAAGACACCATACAGATACACCAATGGCTAATCTTGCTATGTCAATACTGGAAAGAACAATCAGTGAGTATGGTATAGANTCTGATATGTCATCTTTAGCTTTAACTTATGAGAAAATTACTGGCGCTCGGATAAGACCTAAATGATAAAATAATTAGTTATGGTTTAAAAGTGTTATAGCGTACTATATTCCGACTCATGATTATGAACTTTGTAAAGAAAGATGCCAGTCAATCATTTCAAGGCGATCTTGACCAAAGAAAGGCTCATTATTAACAACAAATGATGGNACACTCCAAATACCATCAGAAAATGCTTCTTGTGTATTTTGAGAGATCACTTCCTTGACATTTTCTGAGGTAGCATTATCCATAATTGTTTTTGTATCTAAGTCTAAACTCTGAATTATAGAGCTTACGTCATTATGATCGCTAATGTTTTTTTCATCTACCCAACACCCCCTCATTAGGGCTTTAGTAATTTCAAACGGGTTAATACCNAATTCAATCCCANAAACTATTACTGAAGAAGATAAATTATATGAAACGGGGTGATATTTAGGTTGTGAATTAAATTCAAGATCTCGCCATAGTTTCCATCTTTCTAACTCAAATAACCTATAAGATAATAAAATTTTCGGCCTATCATTTAATGCCTTACCAGCACCTGTCTGTTTCCATAGTTGAACAACATCAATTGGTTTAAAAATAACATTACAGTTATGGCGTAAAGATATAGTTTTGAGTTCATTCAAAGCTAAATAAGACCATGGAGAAACACAAACAAAATAAAATTTTATAGAATCTTTCATAAATTATTACTTATTTATTAACGTTAAAATGANAAGCAAAATAGAGGCTAACTCTTAGCACCATAGACACTTCCATTTTCCCAACTTTCTATAAATTCATTTATAGTTAAATTTCTTGGGTTTTTCATNTCTTCATCAAAGTATCTGAATAAAATATTATTGGGTGCATGTAATGAATATATAACTGTTCCTCCCTTTTCACCGCCCCACTCATCGTGAATAAGCGCGTCNGAACCAGAAATGGCATATTCACCTTTTTTTCGGACAATTGACTTGATCGTTCCGTCCTCTTGCCACTCAGCCAAGTGTTGCTCACCAGCTAAAACTAACGTTACCGTAGAGGCAACATGTTGNTGCCTACGACAATGACCTCCTGGGGGAAATCTTAGCAACATATCNAATCGTTGAGCTTGAATATTATAGCCTAATAAGCTGTATTCAAAGTCTACTCTAAGCTCTGCAGAGCTATTATCAATTACGCGNCTCCATTCAATTGATTCTGCATCATAATGCGCAGAGATAATAGTCATTATATATTTCCTATAAAAATTGCGAAAATTAATTAGTTAATCTTTAAATCAAACTCCAGATAATCGATTTATATTTTAAAAATAATACTAGTGTTTTGTAAATCTACAAAAATTTTATAAAACAAATAGCATATTAAAATAATTACTTACCAATAAATTTAGGTTTTGTTTTTGATACAAATGATTTGGTAGCTTCTTGATGGTCCTTTGTCATACTAGAACTGGCGTGATGTATAGCTTCTAAATCTAAACNTAAATTAAGGCTTTGAGAATTTGCTGCATTCAAATTTTTTTTCATATAGCTCAAGGCNACTGAAGGACCATTTGCTATTTGTTTTGCTAATAAAAAAGTTATTTNCTCTAAGTCAACTTCAGAAACGACTCTGTTAAATAGACCTAATGACAAAGCCTCAGGTGCTAATATCGGCTCGGAAAGGAAATATAGCTCCTTTGCCTTAGCTGGACCAACTAACTTTGTTAGGAACCAACTACCGCCGAAGTCACCAGACAAAGCAACGTTAGAAAATGCTGTTACTAAACGTGCATTCTCACTTGCAATTCTTAGGTCACACGCCAAAGCAATGGACATTCCTGCCCCGGCTGCAGGGCCTGAAATCATTGCTATCGTAGGTTTAGATAATTCATAAAGGAGTCTTGATACCTCCATCCTGTTTCGGAGGTCAAGTGTCCGTTGCTCTAATGGGACACCATCATCTCGACCTGAAGCCATAGACTTAACATCACCACCAGCACAAAAAGCACGTCCAGAACCAGTTAATACAACNGCTCTAACATCAGAGTCCATATCCAACTTCTTAAGTATATGGACAAGATTATCTAACATTTCTCTAGTTAATGCATTTAGAGAGTCTGGTCTATTAAAAGTTATTATAGCAACCNTATTTTCTTTTTTTATTATCAGGTTATCTTTTGTCATTATTTGGATAATCCATTAAGCTATAATATTAGTACTAAATATAGAGAGCTAAATTTTCTTTGGCAATTAACAAACCCTGCTTTATTAATCTATCATTAGCTTCAAAGTTTTTATCTTCATGTTCGATGATTACTGCACCATTATAATTGGCTTTTTCAAGTTCTTTAAAAAAATTATTCCAGTTTACATCTCCAAAGCCTGTAACACAGGGTATTTGCCAGCCAATACCAGCAGACATAATGCCATAATCATAAATACCACTTTTATCAATACGTAAATCTTTTGCATGGACATGATGAATATTAGAACCAAATTCCCTAATAAATCTTGTTTGATCAATCATCTGCCAAATTAAATGACTTGGGTCAAAATTAATCCCTACAGCACCATCCCACTCTGTTATTATCCTTCTCCAAAGATTTGGAGAATATGCAATATTATGTCCNGCTGGCCATTCATCTTTACTAAAAATCATTGGACAATTCTCAAAAGCCAACTGAACTCCATGGTCCTGTGCAAAAGAAATATATTCTGGCCATATTTGTTTAGCACGTATCCAGTTTTCATCAACCGTAAGACTAGAGTCTCCCCCACAAAATGTATTAACAATAGGAACACCCATCCAGGAAGCACAAGTAATCAATTTTTTTAAGTGATTAAAAACTATTAATCGATGGTTTGGCTCTGGATGGAGTGGATTNGGATAGTATCCTAAACCCGAGATNAATAATCCCATTTCTTTGATTTTTAAAGCTAGTTCAGATGCTTCTAACTGTGAAATATTTTTAATATCAATATGTGATGTTCCAGCATAACGTCTATGAGATTTATTCTCATCTTTTGGCCAACAGGCTATCTCTATAGATTCAAATTTATTTTGAACAGCCCATTCNGAAACTTCTATTAATGACTTGCGAGGAAAAGGTGCTGTAAGAAAACCTAATTTCATTGATAACTTCTTTCCCTCTCTTAGAGTATTTTTTCCAGCTATTATATCTTATATCGCAGATATAAGTTTTAGAAATTAGAATTCCTGAAAATCATAAATTATTAATTACCAGCCTCGTGCCTGACTAATTAATCTAACATTCTCTAAGCCATCTTCTGGTTTAAGAGGATATTCTTCCCCATGTGTAATAGCGCGACTAAAAGCCTCTATCTGAAGTTTATAGGTTTTGGTAGGAGGTAAAACAATCTTACGTTCTTTTCCAGAAGCAATATTGGTTGTAATAGATCCAGGTTCACCTATTATGCCACCATCAATGACTATATAGCCTTTATCGCCATAAAATTCGAGGCGTGGTCTCCAAGGTTGCAGACCAGTTGATGCAGAGACACTACCTACAGAACCATTTTTAAATGCTATCATAGTTACAATATGATCGGGTGTTCTGTAACCCCAACTAGGGTTTGAATTATGTGATGCCATTACTTTTTCAGCATCACCNAGAAACCACCGTAACTGATCAATGCCATGTGTTGCGCAATCCGCATAAGCCCAACCACCAACTTTTTTATCAAAAGAATGCCAACCCTTTGCTTTTCCATGTGAACGGTAGCCTAAGTCTTCTGGATAAGGATAGTAAATATGTGCTCTACCGTGGACGGGTCTACCATAAATGCCACTAATCCANTGTTGTCGTAATTTTTGTAATTTTGGGTGATGTCGAGTGTTATATGCAACTTGTAATACGCGTTTAGCTTTTCTACCGGCATTTATCATAGCTTTGCAATCATCTACAGTTATTGCCATTGGTTTNTCACAAAGAACATGTTTACCCGCNCCTAAAGCTGCAACAGTAAATTTTTTATGCATATGATTTGGTGCTGCAATCCATACAGCTTCAAAGGAATTATCAGCTAGAAACTTATTAATATCTGAATAAGCATTTTTTATATTATGACGGTTACAGAATGATATTGCCTCCTTCATATCTGGAGCTAAAACAGCTCGTAACTGCCCCCCACGGGCAGACTTGATAGCAGGGGCAAAAGTATGATCTGCCCACCCCCCTGAACCAATAATACCCCAGCCAACTTTATCACTATGAGTNATTTTTTTTAATGCCATAACNAANCCTTTNTTAANACCCAAGATTATTATTTTGTTAATTCTAAAAGGTTTAAAAGCAAGTTTCATCGTAATAATATAGATTCTAATCATGAATCTAAATTTNAAAAATAAAAATNTATATCTTANACATAATATTATTTTATTAGACTTTATTACCTGTAGTGTATCTTTAAGTATTAAAATAATGCCGATCTAAATATTTAAGGTGATGAGATATGGAAATTTTAAAAAGTTATGCCAACACTTCAGGCGGACAAATACATTATAGTTATAAGCNTGGTGAAGGAATCCCAATTGTATGTTTCCACCAAACGGCAAGTTCCGGGCGTTCATTTTATAAATTAATGAAAGAGAAAAGTATTAAAAATGCAATATATGCATTGGATACTCCCGGCTTTGGTAATTCTTTTGATCCTGAAGGGATGCCAGATTTTGAACAATACGCAAGCTGGCTTCTTGAATCACTAGATAATATAGGCATTAAAAGATTTCATGCATTAGGGCATCATACAGGTGCGGCAATATGTGTTGAAATTTCAAAAACTAATAAAGACCTAATTGCCTCAATGATACTTATTGGCCCCTTTCCGCTTACATTCAGTGAGAGAGAAGAATTTAGACCCGCCTTTTCAACTCCAATATCTCCAAATGCTGATGGTTCCTACCTAATTGATACCTGGAATTATCTTGCTAAACTTGGAGCAAATAAAGATTTACAAAATCACCATGAAGAATTTATTGATCATGTCAGAGCATATTATAGCAGGTATCAGACCTACTCTGCTGTTTGGGACTATGACTTTACTAAACCATATCAAGAGGTAACTTGCCCAATTTTGCTAATGGCTGCCCCAGATGATGTCTTAGAGCCTTATTTGAAAAGGTCGGCAGANTTACAGCCTAATGCAAAAATAGNAAAGATAAAGGGCGCAAACTATGAACCTTATCTTGATGCTCAACAATTAGGATTAGTAATNCAAAAGTTTTTGGAAGTAGAGGTTTTAAATTGACTTAGAAATATATTAAAATAAACCTTAAGGGGAATACTATGAAGCTTGCTGGACAAATTGCGCTCATAACTGGAAGTTCAAGAGGGCTTGGAGAATTTATAGCAANAAGATTTGCAAAAGAAGGGGCTTCTGTTGCAATCGTCTCAAAAGATGCAACGAATAAAGCAAGAAAAGTTGTTAAAGATATTCGCTCATGTGGCGGAATAGCAGATAACTTTCAAGCAGACATTTCAAAAACTTCGGATTGTTATAAACTAGTAAATCAAGTTTTAGATAGTTTTGGTAATGTTGATATATTAGTAAATAATGCTGGTATTTTCATACCTCAATCAATTACTGAAACCACAGAAAAAGATTGGGATAATCAGTTAGATACAAACTTAAAAAGTTGTTTTTTTCTGACTCAGGCCGTCCTTCCTAATATGAAAAAAAATAGCTATGGAAAAATAATTAATGTTTCATCAAGTTTTGGTTTAGTAGGACACATAAATGCCGGAGCCTATTGTGCCTCAAAAGCTGGGTTATTAAATCTTACGAGGTCTATGTGTATTGANCTTGCCCCATTAAAAATTAATATCAACTCTCTCGCACCGGGAGGCGCAGCAACAGACCTAAACGCAGAGAGACGTAAAATTCCTGGGTTTCAAGCTGCATTTGATAAAGCAACTCCATCGGGTGCATATTTTATGGATGCTGATGGTCTTTCAGGGGCAGCTGTTTTTCTAGCTTCCTCAGATTCAAACTACATGCATGGTGCCCACATTGCTGTTGATGGCGGATGGACTGCTGGACATGTGGTAGATTATCCATAAAAAAATACCTTATCTATCTGCCCTAAAGCTCATACTTATCCATAAATCAGTTAGAAAAAACTAATGACTAAATAAATTTGTATCTGTGGATTAGCAGTTCAAGCTCCATCACAGCAAAATTAAAATTAGTTAAATAATAGGTTTATTCTTTTCGTTTATATAGTTGGTTCAATATCTACAGCTATGCGCAATTCACGTAGAGGTTTTATTACCTTAATTGTATCTTTATAAATTTTATGTGATTTAAACTCAGCTAGCTCTTTCTCACTTTTAAATTCACCATAGACAACTACGTCAACTTCATTAGACCACTGATCTTTTTGGTTATTATACTCAACCTCAAGTATGTTGGCTGATGGAATTGCCTTTAGATTCCTCAAACCGTCTCTAATTATCCTTATATTTTTAGGGTCCCGGGCACTAAATAAAACTATGTGACGAATCATACTTAAGTAACCTCACTTAATTTAAAAATTTTGCCTTCAATATACATTCATCGTACTCTTTATAAGGGCATGAGTCTGAAACAATAGCACTTCCTGTATTATATACAGCTGATCCATCACTGAACATACTTATAGACCTAATAGCCACATTAAAGCACGCTAAGCCTGAAGGTTCTATGTAACCAATAGCACCACAATATGCATCACGAGGACAACTCTCTAAACCTTTTATTAACTCCATTGCTCTTATTTTTGGNGCTCCAGTAACAGAGCCACAAGGAAACAAACTTTTAAACAATTTATCCACGCCTAATCCTGAATTTAGTTTAGATATGATAGTTGAGGTCATCTGATGTAAAGTAGGNTAAGATTCTACACAGTATAATTGAGTGACTTTAACTGATCCAACTTCGCTTACACGACTGAGATCATTCCGGATTAGATCAACGATCATTAAGTTTTCTGCCTGTGATTTTATATCTGCCTTCATTTCATTAGCTAACCTAGCATCATCTATACTGTTTTCTCCCCGCTGAATTGTTCCTTTCATCGGACGCATAGTAATTTTAGAGTTAGCTTGTTGAAAAAATAACTCTGGAGAAAAGCTAAGAATTACGGGGTCACCAAGAGACACTATTCCAGCATATTTGACAGGCTGTTTTAAGCATAACCTTTTGAATAAAGAAACAGGATCTTCTTTAGTCTTACAACGCATAGGAAATGTTAGATTTACCTGATAAACTTCGCCTGAGTAGATATGACTTAAAACTTGGTCAAATGCTTTTTTATACCTAGAAAATGTCCAATCTGGTATAAATTTACCTGTTAATTCAGAATCACCTGTCAAAATTGNGGTTTGATCAGAGTTAAAACCGTTAAAGACTCCAATGTTAATTAATGGGAAATTACGGTTTTCAGGTAATAAATGTAGAAGGTGAGACTCTAATACATACCCTAATTCATAAGAAAAATTNCCCGCCACATGATAACCAGCACTAAGGGCAGACTGAATTGCTTTAAATGCTTTTGGAACCTCATGTGGCTCCTTAGCAATTATCAATTCAATCGGTGAAGTATAGTAGCGCGTAGCACTAGAATATTGATCTTCAAAAAATATATATGAATCTAGCACACAAGTTATCCCGCCTATTTTACTTTTTGACTGGACCTTAATCTTTATTAGTTGTTAGTTAATACAAGTTAATAACCTTGGGACTCCATCATTAGCACACCACACTACTGCATTTTGGTTAAAAGCCCTACCTATTTTTCTTGCATTATGCTCAGTAACCCCAAGGGCTAGATAGCTTTTTTCTTCAGGCCACTTTCCTAAAGGATCTACTGCTATACCTGGAAAGATAGAGTAGTCTTCCTTCAAAACATTTTCTAGCTTCGTCATATGTACTGAGTTTTCTTTTAATGATTGGATTACACTTTTGGGATTAAATGATGTTATAAATACTGAAGAATCTACATCATAAACTTTATATAAACTCAGCAAAGACTCAGACTTTCTACCAAGACTCAGTATAAATGAAGGGGCATATAGAACAANATAAGTGGTATTATTATAGGCTTCNAATAATTTCTCAGGGATAGACAAACTATTAATACCACCTAGCATAAGGATGAGCTTATTTAATTATATAACTAANTATTTTTATCACTTCTATTGTATTCATTTACNACAGGNCCCGATACTGGATCCGTTAGACCCAAGTCAGGGGAAATTTCTTCAAGTAGGTGCCTGGCTCCATCTAGTAAATTTATCATTTTGGGTCTTGCTTTAACCATTGAATCTTCGCTTTCCCATAGGCCATAGGATACGTAGCTAGATCCACCAGTTTTAGCAACAACACGATGTAATAAACCATCCCAGTTAACCATTTCATNAAAATGATCTTCAAAAGCCTTTTCACAACCTTCTTTAACNANGAAGCGAACAACATTTGTATATTTAGACAATTTTTCCTCCGGCAGATCTATAACGACTTTGTTTTTTTACTAATTCGGAGGGTAACTCAATGGCGATAAAAACTACAGAAAAGACTATAAACTTTTTCGAATTTGTTCAAATCGCGGTATTCCGAATTTAACTACAGCATAGGTTCCTAGTATAGCTGGGATCACTGCAAATATCCAAACCATTTGAATTGGATCACGGAAGGANAGAGCTAAAACTAGAAATAAAGGCCAAGCTAAAAGTAGTAAAATATGGAACCTCACAGTTTTAGGTAAAGACCTGATCCCACCTTTAGTTTCATCTAAGAGAAGGGTATGAATACTGCTACTCGTATTTGGCTTACGCATGTTCACCACACTTTAATTTATCACTTTTGATTCCTAAATCATTAAATCCTTGTGGACCTAAATCTACTAATAATTCGGCTGCTTCTGAAAGAAGTTTGTTAGCTAATTCAATATCTTTAGAATCACCAGACTGTTCGAGTGCGAAAGCTTCTAGTTGAAGCAGAGCAGCAGAACTTACATTTTGATATCTTGACATATCTTGCATCGTAATCTCCATTCTTTAATATTACTTACGATATCGTTCTGAATATAGATCACAAAAAACTAAAATTTTTTTATTTAATCCTATTTTTAATTCTTACTATAAATATTTGAAAATTTTACTTTAGTTCTTAAGTGAATATCTCTGACCCACTATAATAAGAGGTAAATAGGTGTCACATAAATCCTATAATGACCCNGGCGTAGCATTAGTTTTTGGAGCAAAAGGTGGTATTGGCTCAGCTTTAACTAAGCAACTTAAAAACAATAAGAGCTTTTCCAATGTGATAGGTTTTAGCCGTAATGAACCTAACAATTTTAATATTGAAGATGAAAATTCAATAATAAAAATATTAGAAGATATTGACACAAAAGGTGATATTCGACTTGCAATTGATGCTACTGGATTTCTTCACGATGAACATCANAAACCAGAAAAACAATTAAAACACCTTGATACAGAGTTTTTGTTACGTTCATTTAGAATTAATGCAATTGGTCCTGCANTTATAATGAAACACCTATTACCAAAGTTACCAAGAAGCGGAAGGTCTGTTTTTGTAACACTTTCTGCGCGTGTTGGATCTATTGGTGATAATTTTTCAGGTGGTTGGTACTCGTATAGAGCCTCTAAAGCTGCATTAAATCAATTTGTTAGAACTGCTTCTTTAGAGTTGTCTCGAACGCACCCAGAATCAATATGTATAGCTCTTCACCCAGGAACTGTTGATACTAATTTATCTAGGCCCTTTTCTAGCAACCAGAAAAATATTTTTTCTGCTGAGGATTCAGCACTAAAAATGATTGATGTAATTAATAAACTAACTTTAGAGTCTACGGGTGGTTTTTTTGACTGGAATGGAAAAATAGTACCTTGGTAAAAATTATATTTTTAAAAACTGNTGTATTAACCTAAAATTTTACTAATTATAAAACCAGCTAAACCTTTTATTTTAAGAGGTGCTTCTGTAACAATAAAACAAATACAATCTTCAGAATCATCAACAATAGGTTGATGAGTGTCAGATTCATCTCTCACTGCTACGTCACCCCTTTCATAACTCCCATAATGGTCTGAAAATCCACCGGCGATGACCATCGTATACTCGTTTCCATTATGGGAATGNACGGGAATTTTTGTACCTGCTGATAACTTCATCAACCTCATNGAAGTCTTTGGTTGAGAACTTGGAATATCAACATAACTAATATTTTTTCCTAGACGCTTCCAATTTTTAGTTGATAGTGGATTAGGAAGACGATCACGTATTGGTTTAGGTATTATTGCTAAATCTGAAGAGACAACATCTTCATCTTGTTTACAGTCAGCATCTCTATCATTATCAATGNGGGCTATAACTTTATCAAACGTATTACTAGCTAAGGATGAACTTTCAGCTTCACTTATATAAAGTCCACCAATTTGATCGAGAAGTTCAGCTTTTTTCCTGCTTTCTGGGCAAAGAGTTAGATGTGAAGCCACTAATACAGACTGGGCTTCCCCAAGTGTACCAGAGGCATATTCAGCTAAAATAAGATCGTCTAAATTCGTATTAGGCATTAACCAACTCCTGAACTTCGTCCCTAATTTTTTTTAATGCTAAGCGCATCCTTGATTTAACAGTACCTAAGGGGAGATTAAGTTCTTCAGCGAGTACTTGATGAGTTTTTCCTTCATAAAAAGACATTTTAACAATCTTAGACTGCTCATCAGGTAAACTATTGATTGCTTTTCTAACAGTAATCTCTTCTCTAACCTTTTCCATATCCTCTTCTGGCGTATTCTGATGTTTCAAAAAAGCTGGATCCATAGGATCAGGTTCAGGGCGCATTCTACGCCTCAAATAATCATACCTTTTGTTACGGGCTATGGTGAAAATCCAAGTTGATACACTACCTTTTGATTGATTGTATAAATGAGAGTGGCGCCAGACTGCTATCATCGTTTCTTGAACAATATCCTCTGCAGCATTAGCCTCTGAACCAAGCCTAAAAGCGAAGGATTTGATTTTTGGAGCATACCTATCAAAAATCTCATGAAAGGCGCTTTTATCCTTTAAATCTGCAATCGCTGCGATCAATTTCTTATCAACCTCAATACTGTTAATTTCATAACCAGAATCCGGAGTAGAAATAGATTCAGCATGTGGACCTTTTTGATCACCCGCGTTTTTCATAGATTTCCAGACTCTAATTACCTTTACGTTCTAACTAAACTTTTGGATCACATAATTACTACTTAATATATATATAAAATTAAATATAAAGCCCCTAAAATAATTATAGAAAGGTTAGCTTAATAGAATATTAACTAATTACGGATTATTTGGTTTTGTTCTAATTCTCAAATAAAACCTATACATAAGTTCGAGCAATAAATTTAGAGGGTAAATAGCAAAAATTTTTCCAAATAACCAAAATAACGGGAGATGCCGCCATACTTCAATAAATGCTTGGCTTCCAGATAATAGTTTTCCATCTGATGTAATAGCAGTAAATCTCTCAAGTGCTTGAGAGCGTGATAAGCCAGGAGCTAATTCGTTTTTCGGATGTTCCCTCAAATCTATCCAGTTTATATTGCTAGAGCCCCTACAACGACGGTAAAAAGCTATCTCTCGAGAGCAAACAGGGCATGCTCCATCAAAAAAAACCTCTAAACTTTTAGAGCTGGTGTCTCTCTTTACCTTCTCTTTTAAGTAATTCATGATTTCTTAAACTCATTTATCCATAAAAATNAAATAAAACATGTCGCTTAGAAATTTGGTTAATGATTAAAGGGTCCAAATTTCTAAGATCGACGTATTTTAAAAGTTATTAAATAATAATTTAGGTGAATTAAGTTTAGTTTGCTTCTTTTTAAAAGTTTAATTTTTTAAATTACTATCCTGCTTCAATTTTAGATATCAGTTCTTTAGCAATTTTCTTAGACTTTTTACCAACCCATTTAACTTTTTTAATTGACTCTATATTATCTGTATTCCCACCTACTACAACAAAACCAATCATGCCCATTGCTTTATGAGGTGTACACCAATATGCATAAATCCCGGGTACCTCAAAAGTAAATTGTGCATCCTTGGAAACCTTAGATTTAAATTTACCAACTCCCTCAGGCACTCCTCTTTTCGATATAAACTCGACATTATGTCCTTTACTGGCTGATTTCCAAAAAACCGTATCCCCCACATCTACATAAACAATCTCAGAAGAAAAAACGTTTTTCTTAGACCCTGACTTATTTAACATCTCAACAGTCGCGTCACCTGCAAAAGCGCTTGTAGCAGTAAAAAGTAGAAAAAATGTACATATTAATAATCTCATTATTTAGAACCTTTTCGTGAGTTGGTATGCGATTTGAACTATAAGTAAATTCATTAGTATATACGTTACAATTTTGTTTTCAGATGTATCTATAAAATAAACACAAAATTAGTCTTTTGTTATANCTATATCCTATCTTTTGAACAGACGTATTTATACTTGGGCATTATACATATCAAAAACAACTCCATACACGTCAAAGGTCTTAGATGGATCATATGACATAGTNTGCAAAACTTTATCCATGTTCTTAAGTTGTGTTACCAATCTTCTAAGCTTAGGAAGCGGTTCTACATCAAAATCCACCCGCACATCCACAGCTGGCCAGGGCTGTTTACCATTAAAGGTCTGAATCATTGCCCAAGCTTCTGGGACAGAGCCAATGTCGGGTGTGCCTTGTCCCCCTGCAGCCTTNGCCGCTTCAAGAGCTCGTAATAAACGCTCATCCATTGCCTCACCACGATTTTCTTCTAATGCCTCAGCCATAGCCTGAACAGGTTCAGGTCCATCCATATAATTTCCCATAGCAATTGACCCATTAGATACAACATGGCTTGCATGATCCCATGCATTAGAACCTGTTCTTACCCAAGTTTCTCCTGTAGCAGTCACTGCACCAATTTGCCTCCAACTCCAATGCTCGTCATGTTTCTCTAACTCCTTCTCCATATCTTCCCAACTNACTCCAGCATCTCTTAAATCACATAGACGATGACCATTTTGTGGATGAACCGTTGCCATTGGAGCTACAATTATCCCATTACTTGATAATTCAGGTGCTAGATGGCGAGTTACAGGAAATGCTCGTCCAAAGTTTATAGTAATAGTAGTTGATGCAATACCAATTTCATTTGTATCAGGATTACTTGCTATAACAGTATAAGTCATGACTACCGCCTTTNATTAATGAATAGTGTTTGCTGAAAAATTTAAATTTGCGTTATTTANTTTTATATAAGCTTATTCNTAAAATTACTTATTTATTAGCNTGGCAACTAGCTGTATTTGAAGNAGAGGGTAAATCTAGGCAGGGGTTNGAATCAAAAAACCCGGATGGCATAAGTATAAATCCGCAGGTTACACAAGACTGAATAGGAAAATCTTCAGGTCGTGGTTGATGGTGCAAACCAAATACATGCCATGCAACTATATCAGAATTTTCAATTGATCTTTCCTGTTCAACGTATGATGCAATTCCGTCACTACCATCTGAATGATTAACAAAAGTTCCTGCTGGGTAGCGTTCTTCTGAGTCATACGCGCTCAACCACAAGTCATTATTTATAAACGTAGAGCGTTTCCCTGATGGAGATTGAGGGTTTAAGAATGGAGTAATACAACTTTTAGGTTCTAATTTATAAGCAGTTGCACTCCCCACATGGTTAAGCTTATTTGGGTTTATAAACTTCCAATACCTTTGGGTTTGGGGGTTAGATTTCCTCCCTGTTTCCGTTTCTATAACACGCTCATTTTCAAAAAAAGCGTTTCCATAAGGGTTCTTATCTGAATCCTCCTGCCTAGTATTAACCTCAATAACTGAATTTTTATCACCATCAATAGACATATCAAGTCTTGCACAAAAGAAATGTTGATGTATCTGCCCAACAACACCAGGCGCAACCTCCCTTCCATACTTACTTGGTTTCCCAGGATTACAAGCAGTTGTGTTTATACTGCCAGTAGCCTTGATTTCGAATTCAATTACACCATCCATATAGAGATACCAATAAAACCCATACTCATAATTACCAACAGTAACAATAGAAGAAATTACAAGCCGTCTAGAACGACGAACCTCAGCATTATCACTCCGAAAATCCCAGTGCTTCCATAGAATCCCACTGTCTTCTTCATGTATACAAATTGCATTTTCAGTATGTATTAGACCTCCGTTCATATTTCCGGTCCATGCATCAAGGTATTGTATAGAACCTAAACAATCACAACCTAGTTTCAATGAATTAGTTAAATACCCTATTCCATATTCACCTATGTCAAAAACATTCTTCCTGAAATGCCCTCCATCTGGAGAGCCATAAGGAACAACCATTTCAGCAACAGAAGCTCTGTATATAACCGGTCGCCCCCCATAACTTAGATCATGCAAGGTTAGTGACTCACGAGCATTAAATCCTATGACTAATTCCCACTCGTGCCACTTTAATTGATGACCATCAAGCTTGAAACTAACACCCTCGGGTTGTTCAACATTGATTGGTAATAAATCCTGTCGAACAGTTTTTTGACTTACTGATGAATATTCATACTTATCTTCAGGAATAGGGATAAGACCATAGTCGTCGACTCTGATTACTTCCCAAGTATTCAGATCAACGACTGCATTTAATCCTTCGATAGGATGGGCATAATAATTCTCGGCACCGCCAACTTTTTGCCATGCAAAGGTATGGGAAAGATGACGATTCTCCTCCCCATCTATTTCAAACATACCAGAAGACCATGGATCAACACAAACTTGATCCATATCAGTGATACCTCTTTTATGACATAATTCAATAAATTTAGGAGATGACTTAACTGCTTCCTCAATTTTCATAAATTGCTCGAGTTGAATCATAGGTCGAGCCTTGGGAAGATGATTAATTGACTCAACACTATTCTTGTCAAGACTTATAATTATTTGATAAACACCGATGTCATCTCGTGGAAACATATTTACTCGAACATTACGCCTTATTGTATCACCTTTTGAAAAGCCCCTAACAACTGATTTTTCTGGTTCCATAAGTTCGATAATTTCAAATGCCATAGAATCATCGATTTCTTCAGATGAGCGAATAATCATAACAGCCTTTTGAATTTCTTTTGGTGTAAGTGGCTGTAGTGGGTGTTTAGGGTCTCCATGCTCTTCTTTAAATCTATCCAGCATCATAATCCTCAAAACATTAATATTTTGTATAATTACTTTTTAATAATTTTTCAGATGCAATAAATTTAGAACATCTTAATAAAAAAATTAATCTCTCTTAAAATTAACTTTAGCAGAACAGCGCCCATTACTCTCTAAATGACTTGAATGAGCAATAAATTTCCCTGTATTTTTTTTCAATCTAGCAGCTGGCGACTTATATATTGCTGATAACGACGTAACACCTTGCATTGGATAAATTGCAAACTCTTCAATACGACCATCTGAACGCACAAATCCAGAGATTATATATGTTTCTGGTCCACGACTAGCCTCAAATTTTATGATGCTAGACTTAATTAATAATTTAGCATTGAATTCTTTGACGAAGTCACCCTGGCAAAGCATTACTAACTTTGCTGTCCAAAACCCATCAAAACTATAATCCGTTGATAAAGCTAAGTTTTTATTTCCAACTAAAGCCAATAGAAAAAAAATAATTAGAAATGGTAATCTTTTAGCCATATTACACCTAAAGATTTATCCTATTTAGTAACTAAAACTTATTTCATAATTCCATATTATTTGATCATTTTATGCGGGGATTCATTACAGAAAACCAAAGAGGTGGAATAAGTGCCATTAATAACATTGATGCATAACCTGCTGGCAATCGTGGAGCTCCATTAACTAGTTTTAGACTATCATAACGGACA
>PAWF01000056.1 GCA_002714015.1 Gammaproteobacteria bacterium
CTAGCGGATCTCATGACTGAGCTTCATCCTTGGTCTTCGATGGTCAGGTATTCAAGATCTGGCGGCGAAGCAATGGCCCTTGCAGTTCGGATAGGGAGAGCTTTTTCAAGAAGGGATAGGGTTGCTTTCTGTGGTTATCACGGATGGCATGATTGGTATTTAGCGGCCAATTTGAATTCATCCAGTGAATTAGAGGACCATCTTTTGCCAGGTTTAGAACCAAACGGTGTACCCAAAGGCCTCGAAGGGACAGCACTTGCCTTTAAATACAATGACATTGATTCACTTAAGAAATTGTTAGAAAAATATCCTGATGAGATTGGCGCAATTGTTATGGANCCTCTTCGTAGTGAATTTCCAAAAGAAGGTTTTTTAGAAGAAATCAGAGAGCTTGCTGATCAAAACCAAATAGTTCTGATTTTTGATGAGATTACTGCGGCTTTTAGGATAAATAACGGCGGCGCCCATCTTAAATTCAAGATCGAGCCAGATATTGCAGTGTTTGCTAAAGCAATAAGTAATGGCTATCCGATGTCAGTGATTCTTGGCAAAGAATCTGTAATGCAGGCTGCTCAATCTACATTTATTAGCAGTACATATTGGACAGAAAGGATCGGCCCTACTGCTGCGATAGCCACTATAGAAAAGTTTATTGAAAAGGACGTGTCTTCTCATCTAGACAAAATTGGGAATCAAGTACAAGGAATTTGGAGCGAATGTGCAGCTAAACATGACCTTGATATACATGTTTCTGGATTACCTGCTTTGAGCCATTTTTCATTCAATTATCCTGATGGACAAGCCATGATGACTTTGTTTGTTCANCTNATGCTTGANCGCAATATTCTGGCATCCAATAGATTTTATGCATCATATGCTCATAATCAGAAAAATGTAGANGAATATAAGGATGCATGTAANGATGTATTTTNGCAGATAAGNGAAGCCATTCAAAAAGGTAAACTCGATCAAGTTCTTAGTGGGCCNATAGCACAATCTGGTTTCAAAAGGTTGAATTAACCGGTTATAATTTTGCATGTTCACGATAAATAGATTCCNATGAAATTTTTCCTAAAAATTGTTTCTTCTACACCTCTGTATAAGACAATAATTACGATGCAATTGCTNTCGAGCATTCTCACCTTTGTTGGNATACCTCTTCTTGTTCCTATAATTGAATCTGCACAAGATAATATGGNTAACATTGAGTTGCCTAACGAAACATTAAANTGGTTTATNGACTCTCTTGGAATAGACAAATCTTTTNAAAGCATACTTTTATTTGTTTTTCTGGTTTTTATTTTTGCCGAAGGCGTAAAGATGCTTTCCAATCTTATTGCACAAAAATCTAGACTGAGATTAGTGATCAAAAGAAGGAATTCAGTCCTTGAAAATTATCTTTATACCGATTGGCGATTCCTAAAAAAGGATAAATCTGGTGAAATGAGCGACTCAATCATAAGGCAGGCAGATTTATCCGGTTTTGTGCATTTGAATGCAATAAGACTGATTTCTTGGGCGATACAATTTGCAACCTATTTATCTCTTGCTCTTTTTATATCCACTGATGTGACGCTACTAGCTTTATTTGTTTATTTTTGCATCTCTATTCTCAATTACATAAATTCCATCGGATTTAAGAAAGCCTCTGATGAATTCCATCATCTTAGTTTGAGACTTGCATCATTAGTTTCAGACTTTCAAACNAATAGGAAACAATATAAAACAACATCTGTTTTTTCTATTTTCGAACCGATAGACTCCACAGTAAAAGATTCAGCTAAAAAATACTTTAACATTACAATTCGTGAAGAGTTACAAGGCTATTGGATACATATTCTTGGTTTTGGCTTTTTGGTGACACTTTTGGCATTTTTTCAGACTTTTAATTTGGGTTTTTCTGAATTAATAGTATTGGTGCTAGTTTTTCAGCGATTATCGCCTGCATATCAAGGAACGCAAAAAGGATACCTAGACTATAGAAAAGACATTCCAGCTTATCATNTGATGATAANCAGAATCGATGCAATCATAAAAAACAGAGAAGATAATGGAGAACAANTNGTAAAGCCTAACTGTGATATTGAATTTCAAGATGTNAGTTTTTGGTATGTTCATCCTGACNTTGTTTTAAAGGATATTACATTTGCGATCAATTCAAATGAAACGATAATGATTATNGGNGAGTCAGGTTCTGGAAAAAGTACANTATTGGATCTGGTTACAGGGCTTCTAAGGCCGTCAAAAGGAAAGATTCTTTTTGAAAAGAATGAATCAGGATCGGTTAACTTCGAGAAATTTAGAGAGAATATTTCATATGTGGGCCAAGATGTGACAATAAAAGACGGCACAATCCTTGAGAATATTTCGTTAGGGTCAAAAACAGCTATAAATCCTAATCTAATTACTGAAATCCAGTCAGTACTGACNAAGGTTCGTCTTCAGGATTTTAAGGAAGAGAACAAAGATGGTATTTACTATCAAGTGGGTGAGAATGGTTCAAATCTTTCAGGTGGNCAAGTTCAAAGATTGCTNTTAGCAAGAGCTCTTTTTAGAAAACCATCGATTTTAATACTTGATGAAGCCACTAGCAGTTTGGACACAAAAACTGATAAGCAAATCAACGAAGTCTTAAAAGATATAAAAGGTCAATCTACAATTATTCTTGTAACTCACAAGTTAAATAATCTAGATGTTGCTGACAAGGTAGTTTTTCTTAAGGATGGAAGATTATGCGAATNTGGTACTTTAGAAGAGCTAATGGCAAATGATGGTGAATTTCGAAAATTTTATCAAATTCATGAAAGTCAGAAATAATGAATGAAGTAAATAAATATTTTCATGATTCGAAGGTCTTGGTTGTAGGAGGNACAGGATTTATTGGAAGAAATTTAGTTGAAAGCTTGAAAGATGATGCNGGACATATTTNTGTAATGCATTTATCAAACTCAGAACTACCTTTTGATCATGCGAATATCTCAAATCTTATACATNATCTTTCATCAGAATCTGATACGAAGNAGATAATAAGGCAGATTGCACCTGATTATGTTTTTAANGTNTCAGGCTANATCAATCANAGCCCTTTCTTTAAAGAAGGGTTTGATGTAATCAAGAATCATTATNTCTCAACATTGAATCTCATTAATGCACTTGGTGAAATAAACATTGAACGTTATGTTCACACAGGATCTAGTGATGAATATGGAAATCTTAAATCCCCACAAATAGAGACACTTCGAGAATCACCTCAGACACCTTACTCAGCATCAAAGGTTGCAATTTCACATACGCTTGAAGCAATCAGTCAATCTGATAGTTTTCCGGCTACCATTTTAAAGCTATTCATAGTCTATGGACCCTATCAGGGTAGAGGGAGGTTGATACCAGATGTGATTAGAGCATTACTCGCTGGAGAAGAGATTAGTGTATCCTCAGGACAGCAAAAAAGGGATTTTTGTTATGTGGCAGATATTGTTAATGCACTCAAGTTNTCAGCCATTAAAAAGAAAGCGATTGGAAAGANTATAAACATAGGATCAGGCAGAAGCATTCCAGTGATAGATATTGTGAAGAAAATTGAANCNAAAGTTGGAACTGGAAAGGTGATTTATGGAGGNAGAAAGATCAGAGAACATGAGAATCTAGATCTTTATCCAGATACCACTCTTGCAAAAAAAATATTAGAATGGCAACCTTCGACTGATATTGAAACGGGNATTGATCTTTCAATACAGCATTACAAGAAAAGAATTTGATTTAGGGGTAAACAATTGAAAACTGTGATTTTATGTGGAGGGCTTGGAACTAGGTTGAGNGAAGAGACCGTAGTGAAGCCAAAGCCTATGGTTGANATAGGTGGAATGCCTATTCTTTGGCATATCATGAAACATTACTATCATTACGGGCATAATGAATTTCTTCTTGCACTTGGATACAAGGGAGACTATATCAAGAAATATTTCATGGATTATAAGACAATCAAAAGCGATATCGAAATCGATCTAAAATCAAACAAGAATACCTTGAAGAGCTCTTCTGCAGAAGATTGGAAGATACTACTCAAAGAAACAGGAAGTCAGTCTATGACTGGTGGCCGATTATTAAGATTAAAGGATGCCTTAATTGATGAGGAATCATTTATGCTGACTTATGGGGATGGTGTCAGTGACATAGATATCTCCGAGCTAATTGAATTTCATAAAAGCCACAACAAGATAGCAACTATATCTGCTGTAAGACCACCTGCAAGATTCGGCACGATGCTTTTTGATGGGGATATGGTTTCAGAGTTTAAAGAGAAACCGCAGACAGGAGAGGGTTGGATAAACGGAGGTTTTTTTGTTTTCAGGAAAGAAATATTTAATTACTTAAAAGATGACTCAACAATTTTAGAAAGAGAACCACTGGAAAAATTAGCCTCAGATAAGGAGCTGATGGCTTTTAAACATGATGGATTTTGGCAACCGATGGATACTCTTAGGGATAAATTAAGCCTTGAAGATTCATGGGAATCAGGCACATCAAAATGGAAAACATGGAACGATAAATAATCATGTTTAATGATTTTTATACTGGAAAGAAGATTTTAGTTACAGGCCATACTGGCTTTAAAGGTTCCTGGCTCTGTACGTGGCTTCTAAATCTTGGAGCTGAGGTCACAGGTTACTCAATAGATGTTCCTTCTGAACCATCTTTATTTGAAGACCTCAGATTGTCTGAAAAAATTACAGACATAAGAGGCGATGTGAGGGATTTAAATAACCTTAAGAATGCTCTTGCAGATCAAAACCCTGATTTAATATTTCATCTAGCAGCACAACCAATCGTTAGAAGGTCTTATGATGATCCAGTTGAAACTTTTACAACTAATGCAATTGGTTCCATGAATATATTAGAAGCTGTTCGAGAGTCTGACTCAGTAAAATCGATGGTGATGATTACAAGCGACAAAGCATACAGGAATGTCGAGTGGATTTGGGGTTACAAAGAAGATGATCTTCTTGGAGGCGAAGATCCCTACAGCTCTTCTAAAGGGTGTGCAGAGTTAATTTTCTACTCTTACGTTAATTCATATTTCAAGAATAATGAAAAACTATCAAAGCTCACAACTGCTAGGGCTGGTAATGTTATCGGTGGAGGTGATTGGGCAAAAGATAGAATAGTTCCTGATATCGTAAGATCCTTTTCAAAGGATAATACTTTAAGCATTCGTGCTCCCAATGCTACAAGACCATGGCAGCATGTTTTGGAGCCTCTTAGTGGATATTTAACACTCGCTATGATGCAGGTGAGCAGAACAGATTTAAATCATGAATCTTTTAATTTTGGGCCACGCGATGATGTAAACCAAAATGTTCTTAGGCTTGTAGAAGAATTTTCTAAATATTGGGATTCTGGGTCTTGGGAGGTCAATGAGGACAATACAAAACCTGAAGCAGGACTCCTAAAGCTAAACTGTGATAAGGCACATGCAATGCTTGATTGGAAGGCAATACTCAGTTTTGAGGAAACGATCAATTTTACTGGCGAATGGTATAAGGCTTACTTTAAGGATCAAGTTGATCTATACGAATTTAGTGTAAAACAGATCAGCGATTACTCTCAAAAAGCAAAGGAAAAAGGTTTGAAATGGGCAGAGTAAATAACCTTGATATTTTAGAAGGTATGTCCATTAGGAACTTGAGTGTAATTGAGAACGAAAAGGGATCTGTTTTACATATGATCCGATCAGATTCTGAATATTTTGAGACATTCGGCGAAATATACTTCTCAGAAGTAATGCCGAACGCCATAAAAGGATGGAAAAAACACAAAATAACCACACAAAAATTTGTTGTGCCAGTAGGCAGAATAAAGCTTGTTTTATATGATCAACGACAAGATTCAGGCACATCTCAAATGGTATTTGAAACGGAACTAGGTAGAAATAATTATAAGATGATCACTATTCCGCCTCAGATTTGGTATGGCTTTCAAGGATTGAGCAATGATGTATCAATAATAGCAAATTTGATTGATCATCCTCATGACCCAGAAGAGTCAGAATCGCTTGATATAAGTGATACGGCTATACCTTACAGCTGGTAAATCAGATTAGACTTTTTATCTTCTTACTTTTCTTATAATCTTACTCAGCATTCTCATGTCCAATCTATTTGGAAGTATATAAGTTAAGAGATATAGGATTAAATGTTTATTTAATTCCCTATGCTTTTTGAAGATTCTTCTAGCCTTTAATTTTTCACCATTATTCCAATATGACCTAGCAATTTTTTCATCAATATTTGCTATAAATATATTCAATGAATCTTTATGATTTCTTTCATCTGATGCTATTTTCACTATCTTGGTCTTTAATTCTTCCAGTTCATAAAAAGAAGCATCTTTTTCCTGAAAGATTGTATTGCTTTCATGTAGGAATCTTTCGGTCATACATTCGTCTGTATATTCACATCTTCCTACTCTAGAAAGTCTCAAGATGAAATCCCTATCGCACTCAAGTGTAAGATTATGATCATATCTTTTTTCTAGTTTTGATATTGATGATTTCCTTATAGATATAGAGGAAGTTGGTATGAAATCGCTTTTTAAAAGATCGCCAAATATTTTTCCTTTTGCTGGTTGACTATATTTGAAAAGAGGAAATGAGTTACCGTCATCATCTGTGATCAATGTATTTGTATAAACAAAATCAATTGAATCATCAAATAACGATCTTTGTATTTCAAGTTTATTCGGTTGCCAAAGATCATCAACATCAAGATATGCAATAAATTTACCTTCTGTTAGGCCTATCGCCATATCTCTTGCTTTTCCTAGTGTATGAGTTGTTTCTGATCTAAAGTATTTTATTTTTGAACCATATGACTTAGCTATCTCAGCACTCGAATCAGAGCTATTATTATCATAGAAAATCACTTCCCAATCTTCATATGTTTGTCTGAAGATTGAATCTAGAGATCTTTTGAGAAACTGCTCTCCATTAAGACAGTTGACTATTATGCTAAACTCAGGCAATTTGTTATCCGTTCCTAAATTAAATATCTTCTTTTACTCAATGAAAGAAAAACAGATTTATATTGTAGCAGATACTATTGATTCTAATTTGCTAGTAGAAAGAAATATTAATTCAGAAACTATAGTAACACTCACTCCAGATGCCTTCTACGTATTGAAAGATAGTGATAATAATTTCATTCGCTCAAATGAATTATTCACAAATGCAGAGCATGAGATAGTTGCAAAAACTGTTAAGGAACAAGAGTCAAAACTAATTCATGAGATTGAGAAGTCTGATTCTATGACCTTAATCACAAAAGAAATATTTATTAATCAGATTCATGCTGCATTAAGTGTCTATCATCTGATTTCTCATACCATCCCAGATGCAACTTTATATAAAGTATATGATGATGGTGAATTTTTAGATTTTGATCAGAAGAAAGATGCATGTTTATGCTTGATAAATAGGTTAGTTAAAGGTCACCCATTTGTGATGCGAACGAACAAAGCTTGGTTTCCTAGCCTAATTAATAAATTAAACGANATCTCNTCAAAAATANTAAANAAAAAGAAATANCTATGTTTTTTCAACCTTTNTTTATGGNACACCATGGATTTCTAAAGAAATCTTAAAAATTGATAAGCAGGCTAGCTTTATAAGCTTTGTTTCAACTAAGGGCACTAGATTGGATTTATTAAGATCATTTGGNACNATAATTTCGATCCTATTAGGAATGAGGTTTATAAANTTTATTATTCCTTATTCAATTTCAAAAAATTCAAATGAATTTGGAGAATTNATTAATAATATTCGGGATAAGAGATTAGCGGAAGNATTAAAGTCTTTTGAAGAATCGATAATNAAGAGAGTTGAATTAGCCAATAGTTCCTCAATACAGATATCTAAAATAATTAAAAATATNAATCCTTTATGCATGNTTGCACATGAGATGAGATCACCCATGATCTTGGCTTCNGCATTTGCAATAAAGAATCATAAGGCACCAGTTTATTTAGCAAGTCATGGAACTCATCTCTCATCTGAGAATGAGATAATAAATTTAGAACAGAAGTCTTTAGCNAGAGGAATACTAGCTAGCCCCATTGCAGATTATATGATTGTACAATCTGANATGTCTAAAGATGCAATGAAGAANTTTTATCCAGATCTNAGAGTTTTGGANTATGAGCATATAAACTGGGGNTACCCAAATAATTACACCAATATTTCATCAAATGAAAAGATAAGATTNCTGCATGCAAGNACTTATAAGGGNATGGGTTCATTNAGNCCATGGATTTTTGAAACATCCGATGAATTTNATAAATCTCTATNTGAATTAATTCAAGTTTTNAATAGANTAGATAATGCTGATTTANTNATTAGACANAGGGAAATNGGAGANATGTCGATCAACACATACAAAGACCTAATTGAAAGCAAAAATCAGAATATCTTCATAAAAACTGATTTAGATAANCCTTTTTTAGAAGANCTNGATTCAGCAGANGTTGTGATTGCAAATTTCTCAACAACGATTGAAGAAGCTTTGAGCAGAGGTAAATATGTAATTTTATGGGGCGAAGGCAATAGATATAGTCACGAAAATAGTCCTTTCATGCCTCAAGAGCTTGTTTTTCCAGCATATTCAATTGAAGAACTGTACAATAATGTAAGTTTNATAGTAAAAGAAATTAGAAAAAANAAACTTACATCACNAAAAGGAAATATTGACNTAAAAAATAGTCAGAAAGAATTCATTAAGAGGATAGTTTCNAGACATTAATTATGAGTTTAAGTGAAAAAAATNCTCCCTANATACTTGATTGTACTTTCAGAGATGGAGGNTANTATAATGAATGGGATTTNAATGAAGATTTNGTCGAAAAGTATCTAAGACTTCTCGCTCTATCTNGNGTTGATATTATCGAGATAGGTTATCGATTCTTTAAATCAAAAGATTACTGCGGTCCNTTCGGTTTCTGNTCNGAAGAATTCNTNGNTGNACTAAATATAGATCCAAAAATTTCTGTGGCCGTGATGGTNAATGCAAGCGANGTTTTGACTTCAAATGAGGATTTAGATCGNTTCAAAGNAAGNTTCATNAGTGCTAANAAGTCNAGAGTTGATATTGTTCGTCTTGCAACGTACATGGCCGATGCANGNGATACAGAACATCTTGTAGANTATNTAAAGTCACAAGGTTATAAGGTATGNATCAATTTAATGAAGATCAGCGAAAGCAGTGAATCAGATATTGAAGATACTGTTAAGCAGATGAATCAATGGAANATTCCTGCTGATGTTCTCTANATAGCAGATTCTTTCGGTAATTTAGATACTGAGAAAACAGGAAAACTGATAGANCTTACATCTAAGTTTTGGANCGGTGANATTGGCTTTCATGCCCACAATAATCANGGNAAAGCTCTTACAAANACTATTGCTGCAATGAAAAAGAGNGCAACCTGGCTTGATTCCACAATATTNGGTATGGGAAGGGGAGCTGGTAANGCGTCTACAGAGTCTCTAATGATGGAGTTGAATCAGGAAAATGGTGATGAAAGATATGATTCAAAAGCAATCTTCCCTTTNGTAGTTGAGGAATTCCAATCATTAAGAAGNGAGCATGGCTGGGGACANAGTTTGCTTTACGAAGTCTCTTCAAGATATTCTGTGCACCCTACCTANATTCAAGAGATTCTATATAAGAAAGATAAATATAGCACCGATCAAATACTTCGCTCATTGGAAAAACTCACCACGACAGACTCTACCAGCTATACTNCNGAGATTGCAGAATCTCTTTTGGTTTCAGATGAAATAGTTAAAGGAGACTGGAATGCTACAGGATATGCNAAAGATAGAGATATATTGATTCTTGGTGCTGGACCTGAGGGNANGAGGAATTCTGATCAAATTGAGCAATTTATNCAAAGGAAGAATACATTNACACTATCATTGAATGTGAATAGATCTATTTCTGAAGAGCTTATTGATGCTTATGTAATCGTGAATAGAGTCCGNTTCNTNACAGAATTGAATAANAAAATCAATAAAGAAAAAGATATTATTCTGCCTCTTCATATCNTGTCAGANGATATGAAAGAAAGTTTGAATCTAAATCAGATTCTAAATTATGGATGCAATATTTCTTCTGGCTTAATGGAGGCAAGTAAGTCACATTGTGTAATACCTTTTGAACTGGCAATTGCCTATGCACTCTCAATATCGATTGCTGGCAATGCAAGTAAGATTTATCTTGCAGGATTCGATGGNTTTGAGATTTATGATCCAAGGCAAGATGAGATGTTAGAAGTCTTTAGACTTTTTAAATCGATAAGCTCCATACCAATCATTTCTATAACAAAGACCAATTACCCTCTTGAGAAGAGGACAATACATGACCCTTCAATCTAACCTGGATTGTAAGATANTAATTCCAGCAAGGTATAAATCNTCACGATTTGAAGGAAAACCTTTAGCACCAATACTNGGTATTCCAATGATAAAGAGAGTATGGTCACAATGCATTAAAGCAGCNAGTGAAGATAATGTTTTTGTGGCTACCGATAGCAAAAGAATAAATGATTNTTGCTCTGCTGAAGGAATGAGATCAATCATGACTAGTGAAAATTGTTTGACTGGAACGGATAGAGTTTTTGAGGCTTCACAACAATTAGATGCTGATTTGTATATTAATGTTCAAGGCGACGAGCCACTTATTGATCCGGACGATATCCATAAAGTGATTGAAGAAAGTTTGAACAATCCAGATNAAATAATTAATGCTATGGCTGAGATNTCTGATGAGAATGATTATAAGAGTTCTGCCGTCCCTAAAGTTGTATGTGATATTGAGGGATATTTNCTCTATATGAGTAGGGCGCCAATTCCTGCAAANAAGAATAATGAGTTCATNAAGGCCTATAAGCAAGTTTGTATTTATGCTTTTCCAAGGCATGCATTAGANTCATTTGCTGCTAATACTACAAAAACCCCGATAGAAGCTATCGAGGATATTGAGATACTTAGGTATCTGGAGATGGGCATCAAGGTAAAAATGATTGAGGTAAGCCAATCCTCAATTGCAGTTGATTATCCTGAGGATATAGAGAAGGTAGAAAATGTACTGCAAGGACATCGTTCATAAATACAATACCTTCATCTTTGATAATGATGGGGTTATCTTAGATAGCAATCAAGCTAAGACAAAAGCATTTGCTAAATCTGTTGAATCCTATGATGGAAATAAAATCAAAGACTTCATTAACTATCATGTTAAAAATGGTGGGGTGTCTAGATTTGAGAAGATTGATTATTTTTACAGTGAGATAATGGGATTTGAAAATTATTCAAAAGAACTGGAAGAATCATTATCAATTTATGCAAAAAATGCAAAAAAAGGAATGTTAGAAGCTGAAGAAATTGAAGGCGTTATAGATTTTATTCGCAAGATTCAGGAAAAAAAAGACAATATTTATGTTATTTCTGGAAGCGATGAGGAAGAGCTGATCAACATATATATTGAAAGAGGAATCAATAATCTATTTAAAAAGGTTTTAGGGAGCCCAACCGCTAAAAAGAGTCATGCGAAAGATCTTATCCAATCAAAGAAACTTAAATATCCCATAGTATATTTCGGCGACTCTGTGACTGATTATGAAGTAGCAAAAGAGTATGAAATGGATTTTATTTTTGTTTCCTCTAAGTCTGAATGGGAAGATGGAATGGAAATATGTACTGCTTCACAGTCACAAATTATTTATGATTTTAATGAAATTAAATAAGTGAATCAGCAAGAATTAAACTTAGATCTCAAGAATCTTAGCATTCATCAAACAAAGGAATTTAATGAATGCGTAATCAAGCATAGGAAAGATTTTGATCAAATGCTTTGCAAGCTTGCCAAGCAGAAAAATCTTCATACAGATATATTTTTCACAAGTATTTTTAGTAGAGAGCCAGAATTCAGCCCCTTATATGAAAGATGTTGCAAATTATCTTTCATTAAAAAGCAATTAGATTCGGGTTTAGTTAAAAAGATTATTGTTGATGAGATAGAGCTATTTGAGGTTTTGAAAAAATCTGAGATTTGTAAAAAAAGTGGGGTAATAATTCATTGTAATGAGAATAGATTAAGAAACATTTCCAAAAAACTCTTACCATTTAGGAGCTTTCTAAGATCATTTTGTTTTGTTGTTTTCATGCTGCTAGCGAGACGAAAAGTAAAGATTGATCATTTAAATGACAAAAAGATCATTCTCTTTTCTACCAACATACTTAAGGGATATATATCAAAGAATCTTGACTCTGAATATTCTGATAGGAATTTTCCTGACATTAATGACTTTATTTCAGAGGAGCAAAGAGACAGGCTAGTTTTTCTACCTCAATTTCCAGGAGGACCCAAACCATACAATAAAATCTTTGAAAGATTAAGAAAGCAAAAGCAATCATTCCTGATAAAAGCTGATTTTTTTAAACTAAAAGATTATGTATATGCTTTTTCTTATCCATTCAGAATTGATGTCAAAACGATTAATGATGTCAAATTTCTGGACTTCAATATCACACGACTGATTCTAAGAGAATATTGGCAGACAACTTTTGATTTCAAGATTATTGAGTCGTTATTAAATTGTATAATCTCAAAGAGACTTAGGCAGAGCGGTATAAAAATAAGTGTCCTAATAGATTGGTATGAAAATCAACTATCA
This sequence comes from Gammaproteobacteria bacterium, assembly GCA_002714015.1. GTDB lineage: Bacteria > Pseudomonadota > Alphaproteobacteria > UBA828 > UBA828. The sequence continues at coordinate 12,727 of PAWF01000056.1, forward strand.
AGCAAAGGTCTTATCCATGGCTTTAAACATAACTCTCCTAACACTAAAATTATAGGCTACTGCGGAATCATTGACTCTGCTTCATATAGGGTTAATCTTCATCCCTCAGAGTATGAAAATGATCAAATGCTTCTTCCTCATCAAATTACAGTCTTAGGGGAGGATACGAAGGATGATTTTATGGAATTTACTAAAAATCTAAATATTGTTTCCGCACCTTCGCTGAGATACAAATATCTTCATCAAATTGAAAGATCAAATTCGAAGACTTCTGAATTTACAATCTTAGTTGCTCTTCCAATTTTTAAAGATCAGGCAGAAAATATTTTGTCTATTCTTGCAGAATCAAAGACATCATTGGAAAAGATAGATAATATTAGGGTCAACATCAAAGTTCATCCAACTCAATCATCAGAGATTTATCAATCACTTTATGATGTTGAGAGTAAAAATTGTAAATTTGTCGATGGTGACTTTCTTGAATGGGTTAAAGCTACTGATCTCTTGGTTAGTGCTGCTTCTACAACTTGCATGGAGGCATTAGCAATGGGAGTTCCTGTTGCAATTATAGGAGCAAAAAATCAAATACTGCAAAATCCTATTCCTAAATCTATTCATCATGATTATTGGAGAGTTTGTTATTCGAGTAACGAATTGATAGGCTTCGTTTCTGCAGTTTACGGAATTGATAAAGATAATCTGACAATAGACTCAGAAAAGATAAGAGACTCATATTTTATGATGCCAACAAATAGAAATATTCAGAAATTAATTAATTTTCAATGATTAGATTGAGGTCTTGATAAGAACAACAATATGATTAAAAGATATCAAATCTTAGCGTTCCTTTATTTTGCTATGGCCATTTATGTCTCGATACTAAGGAAGCCATTTGTGATTACTATTTTTGATTTGACTTTGCTTTCTGTTTTGTTTCTTGACTTTGGAAGACTATCTTTTAGATCAAAAATTCCCACTGATAAAAATTTATTTCGTTATTTAATGACTTTATTATTTATGATGATCATCCATATGGATTTGGCAGCTTCCCTGAAGGAAATCATACAAATGATTGAGGTCTATATTTTTTACATTGTTCTTGTTTCCTATCTCCAGGACTCTAGCGATGGTAATTCTGACATACATCAAAGGTTCTTGAAATCATTCACAAATGTGATCTTCATTGGCTTAATTGTTACTTTTATTAATGAGNTNTTTATTATAAATNTAGGCAGGAATCAACTGCATTTCCTNGCAATACCTCTCATGATTATATCGGTTNTGACTTTTTTNTATCAAAGNCAGATCAGGATNGGAATCCTAAGTAATNGGTTTTCTGCATCATTGATAGCATTCTTTGCTCTTGCGGTTTTATTTTATGAAAATTCTAGNGCNGGNCTTNTATTTTTTGTGATTTTTGTTNCGTTGCTCGCTNTACAGGTTAAAAAACGTTANTTGATTCCAATTGTGACCTTAGCTNTTGTTNCAGTTTCTATATTNACNTACGTTCAAGATGTAACTCAGACNGAGGCTTATGATGAGNNTTNNTTATANTGNATNATGGACNATTANNATANANNGNAAANCTNNCTGTTNGTGCAACAAGAGGNTTGGGNAGTNTTCAGGTAATTTTNGAAAATCTTGATACTATATGGGATTTTATANCTNCGCCTGATNAAGNCATNCTCANTGAGAATATCTATGGAAGCAACTANGAAAGATTATTNCAGGTCAAATATGTTTATCAGGCCTTTATNAATAGNCCCATTATTGGTTTAGGNCCAAACAANGCCGCAGAGATAGCCAATGTTCATGGAATTATATTGGTGACTATAGCTGATTTTGGGCTGATCGGTATAGGCATTCTTANTTTATATATAATNAATAGCTACCGAAAATTAAGNGTTATATCACGCACAAANGAGTTATATGATATGTTCCTTTTCTACTATTTTATATACTCACTCATTGTATTGGCATTTGTTTCAGCTGGNCTTTTNCCCNTAATACCATTNATTTTTGTTTCAACGCTTATCCATNTTAGATACCACNCACTATNATTNAGNAAGTANCNNATANTAATTGATGGANGATAAACCNATAAAGATAATTCATATTATCTCAAGCCTAGAAAAAGGGGGTGCTCAGGGNTTGATGNTTGAGNTAATAAAAAGCTTAGAGAAGCCCAAATACGAACACTTAATNATTTCTCTCAAAACTGGCAATGCATATGCANCCATTACAGCCTCTAAGAGCATTAATCTAATTAGCTTAAATTTAAGTGCTTATAGCCTNCTTTCCTCATTTAAAAAAATATTNAAAACAGTAAAGGAATTTAAGCCAANTGTGATTCAGTCATGGATGTATCATGCAGACTTTTTAACAATAATTCTTAAACCGCTCNTAAGGAATATAAAGATCATTTGGTCTTTTCATCANGCTCATCCNAAAAAGAATAAAAGNAGTTCAATATTTATTGCAAAGTTTTGCTCTCATTTTTCATCTTTTATCCCAGATGCAATTATCGCATGCTCTNATCTAACTATGAGAGAACATATAGATTTTGGATATAGNGCNAATAAAATAATCGTGATTNATAATGGTGTGGATGAGAAGCGATTTAAATACAATCCAAAGATCCCTTTATCAAGANAAAACCCAGTGATTGGATTCATAGGACGATGGCATCCAATTAAAGGTCATNAAACTTTTATCNAGGCAGCAAAAATACTGAGTNAGGAGATTACTTCAGCAAGATTTATTATGATTGGTTCAAACATAGATCAACAGAATNATGATCTCAATAATATTATTAAANCTAANGNTTTAGCAGAGAAGATAGANCTCTATGGTGAAGAAGAAGTAGATATAAGAAAGTATTACGAGATGATGGATATATATATTTGTTCATCATGGAGTGAATCTTTTTCTCTAACTATTGTAGAATCTGCCCTTCAGGGGATTCCAATTATNTCAACTGATGTGGGCATTGTNAGAGAGATTATTAATGATGATCTGATAAATNAGACAGGTGACTCGGAAGGGATAGCAAGTTCTGTNATGAAANTAATAGAATATAATGATGAAAAAATTGAAACTCAATTANAGGANAGTTATCAAAGGGCACNTAATANGTTTACCCTGGATAGAATGCTTAGAGATTATGAGNCAGTCTATNAAAATCACAGTTTGATTGATTGAGAAAAGTATGAAAANACTAAAGAAGACGATAAAAAAATTATTCAGAACNAATAGGCGTATNTTAGTAGAAAAAGATCTTAAAAAGATCAATTTAAAAAAATATAAGAGGGTATTAGTGGTTGGTTCAGGCAAGGATCCTTATAGAAATCTTTTTTCTGAGGATNTAGAGGAATATGTTAGATTTGATATTGAGCCACATGATGGGTTAACGGATGTNATTGGCGACATCCATGAAGCACCTTTTGATGATAATAGTTTTGATTGCATTTTTGCAATCGAGGTNATGGAGCATTTAGAAAACCCNTTTTTATTCAAAAAAGAAATAAAGAGGATNCTCAAGAAAGGAGGTTCAATGGTTCTTACAGTNCCNTTCATCTTTCATATGCATGCAGATCCATTTGATTATTGGAGACCAACAAAAATGGCATTGAGTGAATTGTTNGATGACTTTGATGAATTATCAATTAGTAACCAGGGNAATCGATTGCATGNTATTTTAGACTTNATTTCAACATCNTTTAGAAATAATAATTTATTCAAGATTCTCAGGNTATTCAATCTACCCCTTTCGCTTATTGACTTCAAAAGTGACTCNACAGCCTGTTCTGGCTTCTTTGTNACNGCNAAGAAATAATCCATGATCATTNNTTGAGGATCNTTGATTATGAAAATTTGTTATATCTTAACNAGATCNGATGCCATAGGAGGCGTTCAAATACATGTAAAGAATTTCTCAAAGATGATGAATGAGAAAATGCANGANGCTTATATTTTAGTTGGCGAGGATGGTCCTTATTACAAACAATTAATANGTGAGGGTCATAATGTTTTNTCAATAAAATTCNTNCGNAAGGAANTAAATCCAATTTACGATCTTTTAGCCCTTATTGAATTAGTAATATGTTTAANAAGAATAGGNCCTGAGATNGTNTCCACCCATTCTTCAAAAGCTGGNGTCNTGGGAAGATTAGCNTCAAAATTATTGAATATTCCAGTCATTTTCACAGCCCATGGTTGGGCTTTTACTGAAGGGGTGNAAGGTTTTAAACAATTNATTTANGCAAGAGTAGAAANCTTGATGGCGAAAATAACTAATAANATTATTACGGTTTCNGATTATGATCTAAATTTAGCTCTNCAAAAAAATATTACTGATAAGCATAAAATGCAAAGAGTNCANAATGGAATGCCAGAAATATCAGATAAATTNTTGTCAAANNTTNGNANAGATAGNCTTAAGATCTGCATGGTGGCNAGNTTTGATNAACAAAAAGATCACCCAACACTNATAGNAGCACTTGGTGANATCAAACATTTAAATTGGGANATAGATTTTTTGGGTGANGGCCCTCTTATCGATTCAGTAAAGAAATATGCNGCAGAAANTGGCATTGAAGACAGAGTCAATTTTTTTGGCGAAGTAGCAGACGTTACACCNATTCTTAGTGAGTCACAAATATTTACACTGATTTCTAACTGGGAGGGNTTNCCAAGGAGTATAATTGAAGCAATGCGCTCAGGATTACCTATAGTTGCATCAGANGTNGCAGGTGTNANTGAAATGGTCAGAGACGGAATTAATGGATATCTAATACCCAGAAAAGATATTAAAACTTTATCTGAAAGATTAGAATTGCTTATTAANGATAAGGAATTAAGATCAAGAATGGCTGAGCAGTCTCTGAAAGAATATAAAAAAGGATTCACTCTTGATAAAACATTTGAAAATACATTTGCTNTATANGAAGAAACAATNGAATCAAANAGAAATCATTTCTAATGAATAAATATTTAGTCACAGGCGGAGCTGGTTTCATTGGATCATCCTTAATAAGAAACCTTATGGGCAAAGAACAATGTGATGTCCTGAATATTGATAAACTAACTTATGCTGGGAATCTNGATAATCTCAAATNAGTAGAATCTAAATCTGGTTATCAATTCCACCAAATGGATATAGTNGATAAAGAAAGCCTTGACAAGATTATTATAGATTNNNAGCCAGATTATATTATGCATCTTGCCGCTGAAAGCCATGTTGANAGATCNATNGATGATCCTAGCACTTTTATCTCAACAAATATTATCGGAACTTACAATTTGCTTGAATCAGTTAGGAATTATCTGGGAANNATCCCTATAAGAAAAGCAGAGAAGTTTAGGTTTCANCATATTTCCACTGACGAAGTTTTTGGTAGCCTCGGGTCTGAGGGNTTTTTTACAGAGGAGACAAAGTATGATCCNAGTTCNCCTTATTCATCATCAAAAGCTTCATCNGATCATCTTGTGAGAGCATGGAATAGAACTTATGACTTGCCNATTGTGATAACCAATTGTTCTAATAATTATGGACCATNNCAATTTCCTGAGAAACTAATACCACTCATGATTATTAATGCNCTTNATGGTAAGCCACTCCCANTTTATGGCAATGGTTTGCAAGTTAGAGATTGGTTATATGTGGATGATCACACAGATGCTTTAATAGAGGTTGTATTGAATGGAAAGATAGGGGAAACATACAATATTGGNGGNAGATGNGAAAAAACCAANATTGAACTTGTTCAACTCATATGTGAGATTCTTTCTCAGGAACTGATCAAGAAAGGGAGTAATAAGAAAGATCTCAAAGATCAAATTANATTTGTTGATGATAGNCCTGGCCATGATCANAGATATGCAATTGATAGNTCNAAGATTTCTAATGAACTTGGGTGGAAACCAAAAGAGAGCATTGAGTCTGGTCTTGAAAAAACAATCAACTGGTATCTAGAGAATGAATCATGGTATCAAAAGATAATTAATCAAAGCTATGATGGTCATAGATTAGGATTGAAAGGAGCAGAAAAATGAGGGGNATAGTTTTAGCAGGTGGATCTAANACCAGATTATTTCCACTAACTTTATCAATTTCTAAGCATCTATTACCGATCTATGATAAACCGATGATATATTATCCGCTTTCTGTATTAATGTTGTCTGGAATAAGAGACATACTTGTAATAACNAATCCNGAACANCATTCTCAGTATTCTAGTTTGTTGGGTAATGGTGAAGAATTTGGAATTAATATAACTTATGCAGCTCAAGAAAAACCAGAGGGAATNGCNCAGGCATTCCTTGTAGCAGAAGATTTCATAAATAATGATCCAGTAAGTTTAATNCTTGGAGATAATATTTTCTTTGGTCAAAGCTTTGGTCAGATGCTGAAAGAGCCATTNTTAATTNAGGAAGGNGCNTATATNTTNGGATATCCAGTCAGCGATCCTTCCAGATTTGGTGTTATTGAATTAGATAATAATGGCAATGTTNTTTCNCTTGAGGAGAANCCGNATGAACCAAAGACAAATTTTGCAGCAACAGGCTTATATTTTTATGACAATAAAGTAGTTGATATAGCAAAGGAGCTAAAGCCTTCGGCTAGAGGNGAGCTTGAAATTACAGATCTTAATTTAGAGTATTTAAAACTTAATCAGTTAAAAGTTCAGATANTGGGTAGAGGATTTGCATGGNTAGATACTGGAACTCATGAAGCTCTTATAGAAGCGGGGAGNTTTGTAAAAACTCTTGAAGAAAGACAAGGAATAAAGATTTCTTGNCTTGAAGAAATAGCATATAGGAAAGGTTGGATAGATGAAGAAGCTTTGCTTAGGANNGCTAAAAGAATGCCNAATTCTCCNTATTCANAATATCTNGAATCAATAATAGNCAATCAAACAATGTTTCCTTGGGAAAAATCAAAAGANAAATAAATNNATGGATCTAGAAAAAACAAATCTTGAGGGAGTNATTGTTTTAANACCNAANAAGNATGATGANCCTAGAGGTTTTTTCACTGAAATTTATAGNAAAAGNAGATACNAAACCGAANTAANATCANAAGAATCTNTTCAATTTAATTTTTCTCATTCAAAGAAGGATGTNTTAAGAGGGCTNCATTTTCAAATNAAGAAGCCNCAAGGTAAAATTGTNCAAGTNCTAAGAGGAACTATCTTTGATGTCGGNGTTGANATAAGAAAAGNTTCAAAGACTTTNGGTGAGTATTTNTCNATAGAGCTCAATNCAAATGATTGTANNCAAGTCTATTTTCCACCNGGTATAGCACANGGTTTTTGTGTCTTATCNAANTCTGCAGATGTNCTTTATCAGTGTACGGAATACTATCACCCAANTGATGAAAATGGGNTNATATGGAATGACCAAGAGATTAATATTNNTTGGCCNATTNNTAANCCTNTTATTTCTAANAAAGATNNGNAGTTTAAATNNTTATCTGAATTAAGCNATAANGAATTGCCTTCANTNTGAGATTTCGNAATAAATATAATCCTCTAGAGACTTAAAGATNAGAACAAGTCAACCTCATTANATATTTGATNTANATCTTTNCCGGTAATTTCGNTTGCAAGATCAAAAGACATNTCAATACAGTCATTCATATTTACATAAACGAATTTTCCAAATCGACCATTGAGNAAGAAATTTTGGTAGTTATCAACTCTGCTTTCAATCTNTTTATACTTAGATAGCTGCTCTTTATTCCTAAGAGGATAAATATCTNTATGATAATGAAATTTNGTTGCNACAGGTTCTTGANCACANAGTTCTNTGCAGGCCGATGTTGTTTCATCAATNTATTCTTGTTCAGTNATTTCATTTTTTNTCCANGGAAAGACATTGTATTCAAATCCTATCAGNGTTCCATTTTTGAGNTTAGGATATTCTGAGTCTGTCATTGCTGGATACTCACACATTCTTTTAAATCCANATTTATTGGGAAAATAGACACCNCCNANTCCTTCGGGTAATACAGGTCCATTTTTCAACTTCATAGCAACTAGAACATTACCTACCCATTCAAGATCATCTATCATATCTGGAAAGCAGCTTTTTAGAGGTATAGTTGAAATATAAATATCAGAAGTAAGAAAGCCTGTATCTGATTCAACACCTAATACTTTATTACNATCAGTTTTTATACCATTTATATTTGCCTGTATCATGGGTATGTCTTTCTTAACCCATTCCATAAAGTCNTTGTAATCTCCTTTCGGGTATCCTTGCCATTCAAGAAAAAGTCTTTTGTCATNAGTTCNTAAGCTAATCCAAGTTGCNGCACCATTTGCTGGTATGTCTTTNGGATCTTTNCCCCAAAACTTTTTTGAGTACCCATAATTGAAGTTTTTATATAAAGTTTCGCCNACAACAGATTNCAGATATGACTCTAAACTTGTGTAATCAATATCTTTTTTCTCGGATTCAAATAGTTCCTGTACAACTGATCTTCCTATTTCTCTNGGNAGNTGAAAGATTGTGTCTACAGAGTANGGAAAGTCAATTAGGTTNTTTAATGTGTCATCGGCNGACATCTTTGCATAATATTCAATAGGNCTTACACCNTATTTTTCATAAAACGCAATAGTGTGNTCTTTTNTAGCATGGAACACATGNGGCCCAAATTCATATTTGCATCCATCNAATGTATATGTTTTCCCNATTCCTCCNCATTCTTCTTCTTTTTCAACTAGAGTTACATCCGCACCAAGTCGTTTCAGGATCCATGCTATTGAGCATCCTGATATGCCTGCACCCAGAATNAGTACTTTCTTATTTTTTATATTCATANNTGGTCTCGATATGTNTTTTCTAAACCATCATNNANATTANAATTTTNATAATTTGGATAAGCATCTNNTAGTTTNTTNGTAANAATTCTNAAANNATGTTNTTNGCCATCNATTAGATTAGTTTTTATCTTTTGGCCACTTATTTTTTTTAATATATCAATTANCTCTTNAATAGTTANTGTTTGGCCACTTGCNAGGTTATATATATTNCCGTTATGTTTTTCAATTNCGTCTAATATTTGCTAGNACATCTATTACATCATCGATGTATATAAGGTCAATTGTTGCTTTTCCTNTGGCATATAGGTCTATAGCAAGATTNTTCTTTATGTTATGGCANAAAGTACTAATCGCAGAATTATGATATGGTCTATGACCNCCTCCATATATNTTAGAGGCNCGAAANATTACNGATCTTANGAGNCCATTTTTTGTTGCCTGACGTATTAAATACTCTTGTGATAATTTNGTTATTCCATAAATATTAGATGGTTCTAGCTTTGANTCTTCNGTTANTTCTGNGACAGACTTATCATAAACATGGATTGNAGACATATTTATTAANAGTGGAGGTTTNTTGCAAAATTCTTTAATTGCATTTAANAANTTAAAAGTGGCTTCAATATTATTTCTTAATAAAGNTGNNCGNCCNGGATTATGCCCACTTCCTGCTGTTCTTCCAGCAAGGTGATAGATTNTATCTGCATCAACAAGAAGATCCTTAAGGCTTGANGTNTCAAAGAGNGAATGTTNATCTCTTGTGAGTNNAGAAATGGGTTGGCCATTACTNTNAAAGTAACTTTTTANCTTNGNNCCTANAAANCCTTTAGCTCCNGTTANGATTATTCTGGGAGATNCNGTCATGAATCGAATAATAGCATACTTTGATATAGATAATTACACCCAGTAAAGTAAAATGCCTTTAGATGAATTTTATTTAATTTCCCATCTCTTTAAGTTTTTTTTGGAGTATTAATGACACCTCTTGAGNCACAAAAAACAACACCCTTNGTTAGCATTTTAATNATNAATTANAATACNGCTGAGGTAACCATAAANTCGATAGAAAATATCATTGCTAANACAGACTATCAGNCATATGAAATTATNATTATTGANAATGATAGTGAAAAANATGATCAANATATGCTAGTAGANTATGCNGAGCAAAAATCTCTTATTNACTATCTNATGGANGAGAATATAGGCTGGAATGATGGTGTAAATTATGGTTTTAGCAAGGCAAATGGGTCACTNCTTTTAACNATAAANAGTGATGTTATNGTNGAAAAANNGTGGCTGAAGAATATGGTCAATATATANTTTTCTNANGAAAAAGTTGGGGCAGTGAATGCAAATATTTATGAGGATGGANAATCGATNATAACNGCAAACTCCGGCGAGCTTAAAATTCTCCANGGGGCTTGNTGTATGTTTTCAGAANAAGCNTGGCATTTAGTCGGAAAGCTAGATTCTAAGAACTTTGAATTTTATGGTACTGAGAATGATTGGTCATATAGGGCAAGNTCNATGGGCTATAAATTATTACTTTCNGANAGNTCAGTAGTNAACCATTTAGGATCATCAAAAATAACAGCAGGAGGNGGCTTATCTGTAATAAAGACTGGNAANATTTTTCAGTATATAAAGATAAGGNTGGAAGGCAGAGTCAAGTTTAGNGCTTATAATTATNAACTGAAAGATTGGCTNTCCAGAGAAATATTGTCTGAATTTAAGCATGCNTATATTAATGGTTACTTTAGAATCTTTATTGCGACTTATATCCGAGTGTTATTTAATATAAAAAANATATTGCTAGCNAGAAAGCAGAGATCCNTGAANAGAAAAGAAGCACTNAAGATATTGGCATATGATGAAANTAAACAGCCATAAATATGAATGATTTATATTTNGTAGCNTTATTTGCTTCAATATTTTTTCTTACTNTCTTATCNACAAAAGNAATTATCTTATTTCTTGAAAANAATAATATTAAGTCAGTAGCTAANGAGCGAAGTTCTCACTTCATTCCTGTNGGNAATGGAGGTGGNTTTGGTTTCNTTTTTATAACAATCACAAGTTTACTATTTTTATTNAGCATCNAGAGTNTAGAAGTNAATAATNTAAATTATTTCTTANTTGCTTCATNTGNAATTGGNATCACTGGATACTTAGATGACNTNNTAGATATACANCAACTNCCCCGTTTTGTTATACAAATATTAGCATCANTAGTTGTGATACTTTTTTTCAGTAAATTTCCTNAAATATATCTTNTAAATTTCAGTCTNTTTGNTCANTATTTATTATTANTTTTTGGCATATTNTTCTTNGTATGGCTNACAAATCTCTATAATTTNATGGATGGAATTGATGGTTTAGCAACTATTCAAGGANTGTTTATTCTTNTATGTTATTTGGTNCTNNTTTTNCCATACGAAANTGAGCTTTCTNNAGTAAGTGATGAAAAATTANTANTTCTTNACTCAATAATTATTCTAGGCGCTGGATTATCAGCTTTTTTGATATTTAACTTTCCAAACTCTTCAATATTTATGGGTGATGTAGGCAGTAGTTTTTTAGGATTCTTTTTGGGCTCACTTGGTATATTTGCTTCTGCAAATGGATGGATATATTTTTGGACATTGACAATCATCTGGAGCATGTTTCTAGTCGATACTACTGTAACACTCCTTGTTAGGTTTATGAGGGGAGATAAATGGTACGATGCACATCGTACTCATGCTTATCAGAAGATATGCGAGATTTATATGAAAAAGATAAATAAAAAATTTCCTGAGAAGTCAGCTGCAAGAACTAAAACGCATAGATTTGTATGTTCTATCTATGGTCTTATCAATTTATTTTGGGTTTTACCCTTATCTATTCTAAGTATTAGATATCCAACATATGGGTTTTTGATTGCATTTCTGTGTTTCTCACCTATTGTTATAGGATCTCTCTATTTTGAAGCTGGAAAGAGTGATTAGTGTTATAAGAAATGCGAAATCATACATTAAAATCTTACTTATATTTTGTTCAAAAGCTACTTTCTTTAAGCAGAAGAACTAAAAATACATTAGTGATGATGACTGACTACTTTATGCTGGTCTTTAGTTTTTGGGCATCTCTTTCAATAAGGATAAACGACATTTATATTGCTTCTACTGATGCTCTTCTTCTTATAATTATTGCTCCATTTATAGCATTGCCAATCTTCTATTCATTTGGTCTTTATCAATCATTTATAAGGTATGCAAATTATAGAGCTTTAATCACGCTAATTTTTGCAGTTTCAATTTACACTTTGCTTTGGTTTATTATTGTAGTCATCTCCGGCCTAATTGAAAAACCGTATGACTTCCTGATTATTAACTGGTTAACGACTATCTTTTTTATCGGAGGGATTAGATACATAGCTAGATGGCTGCTCTCGATAAAGGGGCATTCTTCTAATAATGTCTTAATTTATGGTGCTGGAAGTGCAGGAATACAGCTTAATTCTACTCTTCTTCATAGTCCTGAAATGAAAGTTGTTGCTTTTATTGATGACAATAAGGCAATTCATGGCAATTACATAGAGGGGCTGATGGTCTATTCTAGAAAGAGTCTAGATAAAATTATAGACAAGAAAGGTGTAAAAGAGATTTTAGTGGCTATTCCCTCAATGACAAGATCTCAGAAGTCTGATTTGCTTCAAAGCTTAAAAGGTTTGCCCATTGTAATTAGAATGCTCCCATCACTTTCAGATGTAACAGCTGGAAGGGTATCAATATCTGATTTAAAGAAAGTAAAAATAGATGATCTGCTCAAAAGGGAGTCTAGAAAACCGGATCCAAACTTGCTTAGGCATGATATTGATGGGATGAGCATTCTAGTGACCGGCGCAGGTGGATCAATAGGATCAGAATTATGTAGAGAAATAATAAAATTAAGCCCTAAAAATTTGGTTTTATTTGATATAAGTGAATATGCATTATATATGCTTGAATCTGAGCTTTTTGAAGAGGATCTTGATGTCAAGCTTATAACCGTTATTGGCAATGTTACGAATCAAGAAAGGCTTGAGCAAATAATTGATAAATATAATATCAATACGATCTATCATGCAGCTGCCTATAAGCATGTTCCAATGGTTGAAAAAAATATTTTTGCTGGTGTTAGATGTAATATTTTTGGAACATTAGCCTGTTGTAATGCTGCGATGAGCATGGGTGTTGAGAGCTTTGTCTTTATATCGACTGATAAAGCTGTTCGTCCGACTAATATTATGGGCGCAACAAAAAGATTTGCAGAGATGATACTCCAAGCTTCAGTAAAATCGAATGAAAAAAATAATACTCGAATTAGCATAGTAAGATTTGGCAATGTTTTAGGCTCATCAGGGTCTGTTGTTCCATTATTTAGAAAGCAAATAGAGAATGGAGGACCAGTAACAGTAACTGATCCAGAAATAATCAGATATTTTATGACTTTGAAAGAGTCTGCTCAGTTGGTAATTCAGGCTGGCTCAATGGGAAGTATCGCAGATATTTTCCTCCTCGATATGGGTGAGCCTGTAAGAGTCATAGACTTGGCGAGAGATATGATTCAACTGAGTGGAAGAAGCGTAAAGGATCATCAAAACCCAGAAGGAGATATAGAAATTGTCTTTACTGGATTAAGACCTGGTGAAAAATTATATGAGGAGCTTCTAATCGATGACAAATCTAAACCAACAGAACACCCAAAAATCATGCAAGCAATTGAGAAACATCTTAGTTGGAAAGAGATTGAGAGTACAATGGGTGTTATTGAGAATTATGCAAAAAAAGAGGATATTGAGGGGATCAAGAGGGTGTTTGTAGAATCAGTCGATGGATACAATCCTCAGGAGAAATAATTATTTCTGTGCCACCTCTTTCAATAGCCCATAACTATCAAATCTCTCGTTAATTGCAAAAAATGATGGATTTAGAAACGATTCTTTGAGGTTGTACTTTAAGGGCTCACCAGAAAGCTTTAGCACAGATCCTCCAGCTGATTCAAGAATCGCTTGCCCTGCAGCTGTATCCCATTCCGATGTTGGACCAAGTCTGGGATAATAGTCTGCATCACCGTTCGCAACAAGACAGAATTTCAGTGAGCTACCTATTCCAATTTCTTTATATTTCTTTATTTTGCTTAAGTATTTTTTTAGATCACCCGATTTATGAGATCTACTGATTGCAATCCTTCGGGTATTTCCAATTTTTTTTGTGACTTTAAGTTTCGTGATTGTGCCATTTTGATTTTGCATATGAGCACCATGCTCCTTATGACCCCAAAATATATTTTTCATAACTGGTGCATTTATTAAGCCAATTTGTGCCTCGTTGAAAACTATCAACGCAATATTGACTGTGAACTCACCATTTTTCTTTATAAACTCCTTAGTTCCATCAAGTGGATCAATTAACCAGTATCTATCCCATGACTTTCTTTTTTCATAGGATATATTTGAGTTTTCTTCAGAAATTACTGGGATGTCTGGCGTTAATCTTTCTAGGCTTTCATTGATAATTTCATTAGAAATTAAATCTGCATTAGTGACTGGCGAAGAATCATCTTTTTTTTCTATTTTAATATCGGACTTATATTCTTTTAAAATAGCATTACCAGCATTTACTGATATTCTCCTCAGCTCATCAATGAGTAATTTATCTGTATTTTTTGATTTCATTGTAATTTAGTTCTATTTTAAGTCATTGATTTTAAATGCAAAAAATATTATATAAAAATTTTTTGTAAAAAAACTTGCAATATCAAACTTTAAGAGGTGAAATGACTATATCAAACCGGGGCCACGGTGTGAAAACAACAAGTTTCTCGATATTAGTCATTAAATCAATAATCAATACATAATCAATTTTTTAATATGGGAATAACTAATACTACAGACAAAGAATTTGAGAAGGATGTGATTTCATCTGAGATACCTGTACTGGTTGATTTTTGGGCTGAATGGTGTGGGCCCTGCAAGATGATAGCACCAATTCTTGAGGAGCTGGACCGAGAGCTTGATGGGAGTGTAAAGATAGTAAAAGTCGACGTTGATAATAATAGTCAGACTGCTATGAAGTTTTCAATAAGAAGTATACCCACATTGATTATGATCAAAGATGGAGTAGTCCAGTCCCAACATATTGGAGCTGCATCAAAATCACAACTACAAGATTTTATTAACCAAAATAAGTAAAAATGCCAAACAACGGTAAACATAAAAGAAAAAGAGGTCCGAGACACAAGAAAGACTTCCAAGACAGAGCGGCAACATTCACCTCTGATGACGTAATATCAAAATCAGAACTAGAGGGCGATGATGTCCTCAGCTTGCCTGACTTAAGAACAAAATCAATAACCGAGATCCAAGCAACCGCTGAGGAAATGGGTATCGAAAATATATCAAGGGCCAGAAGACAAGATATAACCTTTTCCATTTTAAAAGCTCATGCGGCAGAAGATAAAAGAATATTCGGAGAGGGAGTATTAGAGATTTTGCAAGATGGCTTTGGTTTCTTAAGATCATCTGATACTTCATATATTGCTGGTCCAGATGATGTATACGTATCACCGACTCAGATTAGAAAATTTAATCTGAGGACTGGAGATACTGTATCAGGTTCGGTAAGACCTCCAAAAGATAATGAACGCTATTTTGCAATGCTAAAAGTATCCGAGATTAATTTCGAGGATCCTGAAAATGTAAGAACCAAAGCATTATTTGAAAACTTGACCCCATACTTTCCTGAAGAAAGACTCAAGCTTGAGCAGGGCTCAGGAAGCGTTGAAGATTTGACTGCAAGGATAATTGACCTAGCCTCTCCAATCGGAAAAGGACAAAGAGGTCTTATTGTTTCGCCACCTAAAGCTGGTAAAACAATACTTCTTCAAAATATTGCATCATCTATAACTACAAATTATCCCGATGTTCATTTGATTGTCTTACTTATTGATGAA
>PAWF01000001.1 GCA_002714015.1 Gammaproteobacteria bacterium
CAGAGTATCGTGCTTCAAAAAACTATTACCTTGATTAAACGTTGGTGTAGATTTTTTTATAAATTTTGTTGTTAAGTTGCTACTTGGTTTTTGCTACGAGAAAAATCTATACACCTCAAACTTATACATCTTTGCACATAACTTCTTTTGCAAACCCTCAATTTATTATAATTATTAGTGTTTAACAAATAATTTAGATAAATTCGAAAACAGGATCATATTTTGGATTTTTGAAATATTAATTTTAATAAAACTCAAATCCTTTTAATTGACACCATTTATATACGCTGAGGTAATTTATGATCAATCAAAATGGTTCTTTTGGATTTTATGATAAGCACATCTTTTGTTGTACAAATGAGAGAAAATTAGGACATCCGAGGGGCTGTTGTGCCGAAAAGAATGCTTTCAAGCTTCGAGCTTATATGAAAGCAAAGGCTAAAGCTTTTGGAATAGAAAATATTAGAATAAATACCTCTGGTTGTCTTGATAGATGCGAACTTGGTCCTACCATGGTTATTTATCCTGATAATGTTTGGTATACCTATCAAACACGAGAGGATATAGATGAAATACTCAACGTGCATATAATTAATGGTAAAGTAGTAGAGCGGTTAGTTCTTAAAAGAAACCAAAATGAACTTCATAAAGCTAATGATTAAATAACAAATTGAATATTAAAATAAATAGATGTAGTTACACATAAATATATAAGTTATTGATTTAAATAGGATTTTAGTATTTATTTACAAAGAAAAAGTGATACTATTTTTGCAGAGCTCACCCCAGCGGGTAAGGGCTCAGTGTCTGTCTTTCGTATTTCTGGACAATTGGCTAGTTATATATATAAACATTTAATACACGGGAAAAGATCTTTGCCGCGTATTGCGTCAGTTCGGTGGCTACATGACCCAGAAACAGGAAAGCGAATTGATCGTGGCATTGTTTTATGGCTTCCTGGTCCAAAAACTTTTACAGGTGAAGACATTGTTGAACTTCATACTCATGGGGGTAGATCTGTCCGCGAAGCTATGATTAATGCTCTTAATTTTATAAATGGAGTAAGGTTAGCAGAACCAGGAGAATTTTCTGCTCGTGCATTTATTAATGGTAAAGTTGATCTAACAGAGGCTGAAGGTATTGCTGATCTTATAAGTGCGGAGACGGAAGCGCAGAGACTTCAAGCGCTTAGACAAATGAGTGGAGGTCTAAAGGAGCTTTATGAGACATGGAGGGTTAAACTTATAAAATTATCGGCGTATTTAGAAGCGGAGATGGATTTTTCTGACGAGGCTTTACCCTCAAATATAAATGAGTCTGTATATTCAAATATACGGGAGTTAGTATCTGATATTGAAATACATCTTTTAGATAAAAATCGCGGTCAAAAAATTCGTCATGGTATTCAAATAGCTTTGCTTGGTGCACCAAATGCTGGAAAATCTAGTCTGCTAAACATATTAGCTAAAAAAGATGTAGCAATTGTATCCGATATATCAGGAACTACTAGGGATGTTGTTAAGATAAACTTAGATTTAGAAGGTATACCAGTTAGTGTCTCCGATACTGCTGGAATACATTCGGCATCAGGAAAGATCGAAAAAGAAGGTATAAAAAGATCTTATATAGAATCAAAGAGCTCTGATATTAGAATAATAATTCTTGATGGAGAAACCTGGCCTGAAGTTCCTTCTGAAATTATAGATCTTATTAATGACGATAGTATTTTACTTTTAAACAAATCTGACTTAGTCAAAATTTCTTCATCAAATGTAATAAAACAACAGCCCAAAGTAATTTCTTGTCTAAAAGGAATAGGCATATCAGAGTTCACTAAAGAATTGACAGAAATGGTTAAAAATCGCTATGACATAGGAGAAAACCCTCTAATAACAAGAGAGAGACATCGTAAAGCAGCTTCTGATTGTTTGGAGGCCTTGAAACGTTCCCTCAAGGTTGATCAGATATAGCTTTTAGCCGAAGATTTACGTTTGGCTATTTACGCATTAGCACGTATTACCGGAAGAGTTGATGTGGAGGATATTCTTGATGTGGTTTTTAGAGATTTTTGTATAGGAAAATAATTATCTAAAGAACGAATTTAAAAGTATTTTTGGGACCTTGAGATGTATGATGTAATTGTAGTTGGTGGAGGACATGCCGGCTGTGAGGCTGCCTCTGCAGCAGCAAGAATGGGAGCAAATACTGCACTTATCACTAGTGATACAAAAACTATTGGCGAAATGTCTTGTAACCCTGCGATAGGTGGTCTTGCAAAAGGGACCTTAGTTAGGGAAATAGATGCTCTCGATGGTCTTATGGCAAAAGCTGCAGACCAAGGGGGGATCCAATTCCGTGTATTAAATAGAAGTAAGGGACCTGCAGTACGCGGACCTAGAGCCCAACAAGACAGGCAGCTTTATAAGGAATCGATTCAACGTCTTTTGGTGGAACAATCAAATCTGAGTATTTTACCTGGAATGGTGGAAGACCTGATTGTTGAAAAACATGGCAAAATATCATGTGTAAAAGGTGTAGTACTTAGTGATGGATCAAAAATATCAGCAGGTGCTGTTGTTTTGACCACAGGTACGTTTTTGCGAGGTAAGATTTATATAGGACAAGAACAGTTTGGTGCTGGACGTATTGGAGATAAGCCGGCAATTGGTATGGCTAAGACACTAGAATCTCAAGGTTTTAAAATGGGACGATTAAAAACAGGTACGCCTCCAAGAATCGATGGCACCACAATTAATTGGGAAATTTTAGAAATACAAGCTGGAGATAATCCACCTGAACCATTTTCTTATCTAACAAGTAAATTGAAGAATGATCAGATTTGTTGTCACATAACACACACTAATGAAAAAACTCATGAAATCATTCTATCTGATCTTAAAAAATCAGCGATGTATTCTGGAGCAATCAAAGGTAGAGGACCTAGATACTGTCCTTCAATTGAAGATAAAGTAGTAAGGTTTTCTGATAAGGCTTCACATCAAATTTTCCTTGAGCCTGAGGGTATTCAAGATACTACTGTTTATCCTAATGGTATCTCTACATCTCTACCACGAGACACACAAAAATCAATGGTTAGAAGCATACCAGGTCTTGAGAATGCAAAAATTATTCAGCCGGGGTATGCAGTAGAATATGATTTTGTGGATCCCCGAGAGCTCAAGCAAACGCTCGAAACCATCCGCCTACAGGCATTTTTTCTTGCTGGACAGATAAATGGCACAACAGGATATGAAGAAGCTGCAGCACAAGGCTTAGTTGCTGGAGCAAATGCGGCCCTAGTTGCCAGCAAACAACCACATACTTCTCAATCAGAGAATATAGATAAATCAGGATTTGTACTTGATCGTTCAGACTCATTGACTGGTGTAATGATAGACGATCTTACAAATCTTGGTACTTCTGAACCTTATCGCATGTTTAGTTCAAGGGCTGAATACCGATTACTACTAAGGCCAGATAACGCAGACCTTAGATTAACAGAGAAAGGTATTTCCTTTGGTTTAATAAGCAATGAAAGGTCACGTATTTTTTCTGACAAAGCAGAGTCTATAAAAAAGGCAAGGGAATATCTTCAAAATATTTCTGCCACCCCAAACGAATTTGCTAAGTATAATATTCACATCAAGTTAGATGGGCGAAGACGTACAGTCTGGGATCTGCTAGGTTATCCTGAAATGACTATATCTCGTTTATTAGAATTATGTCCAGAAGTCGCAAAGCTATCAAAAGAGCAGCAGAGTCAATTAGAAATACAAGCACGTTACGCCACTTATTTAGAGCGTCAAAGAGCAGATATTGAATCTTTCAGGCGTGATGAGGGTTTACGTATACCCACAACATTAGACTATTCTTGTGTTGGAGGCCTATCTACTGAGGCTAAAGAAAAGCTCTCTCAAGCACGACCAGAAACCATGGGGGCAGCCTCGCGCATACCTGGAGTTCCACCAGCTGCATTAATAGCCTTATTGGGATATGTTCGAAAAGATGGAGTTATTTAAAAGCCTTATGAACTTTGGTGTTTCACATGAAACAAAAACATTTTTTGAATATGTTTAAAAATGAATCATTTGTCTAATATTGAAGCTACAAATTTTGCTAAATCTGTTAATGTTTCACGTGAAACCTTAGCTAAATTTCAATTGTATGCTGAATTACTAAAACATTGGCAGAAGAAAATTAATTTGATTGGTTCTAACACAACTGATTCTTTGTGGGAGCGTCATTTTTTAGATAGTGCCCAGCTCATGCGGTGTATACCAAAAAACCTGGAATCTGGACCTGTTTATGATATTGGTTCAGGAGCAGGTTTCCCAGGTCTAGTGTTGGCTATTATGGGCCTAAAGCATATGCATTTAGTTGATAGTGATAGCCGTAAATGTGTTTTTTTAAATGAAGTTGTTAGACAAACAAATGTTAATGCACATGTAACTAATGCACGTTTTCCAATAGAGACTAAAAGAAATCTTTATCCTAAAGCTTCATTAATAGTGGCTCGTGCTCTAGCGCCATTACCTAAATTGCTAGATATTGTTTTTCCCGTGATTTCTTCAACAACATGTTGTATATTCTTAAAAGGTGCCAGATCACAACAAGAGATTTTAGATGCTAAACATCATTGGCATTTTAAACTAAAGACATTTGAAAGCCAAACATCAGAGAACGGAAAAATTTTAATATTGAGCGAGGTTTCCCAAAATGGATCAGGGGCTAAATAGTATTGTTAGCAGGGGAATTGGTNCAAGTAGAGTAATTGCAATAGCAAATCAAAAGGGTGGAGTTGGTAAAACTACNACAGCAATAAATCTTGCTACTGCACTCGCTGCAACAGGAAAAAACGTTTTGATTTTAGACCTTGATCCTCAAGGCAATGCCAGTACTGGGCTTGGAATAGAGCCAAAAAGTCGAGGTGCTGGAAGCTATGGATTATTTCATGGAGAAACCCTGAAAGATGTTAAGGTAGAAAGTGATATCCCGGGTCTGGCTATTGTGCCATCTACTCCAGAGCTTGCAGGTTTAGAAATCGAGTTAATCCAAATAGACGCTCCGCAATTTAAATTAAGAGAAGCGTTATTAGAGAGTGGTCAATCGGAAAGTGAAATATTAGAAGAGGCAAAAATTTTAGTTAATTGGGACTATGTCTTAATTGATTGTCCCCCCGCCCTTGGGATGCTCACAGTTAACGCAATGGTTCTAGCTGATGCTGTTTTGGTTCCCCTACAATGCGAATTCTTTGCATTAGAGGGTCTTACACAATTGTTAGGCGCAGTTGAAAAAATAAAAACAGCTTTTAACCCTAAACTAAAAATTCAGGGTGTAGTACTTACAATGTTTGATAAACGAAATAACTTATCTGATCAGGTGGCTCAAGATGTTCGCAGCCATTTAGGAGATCTAGTTTATGATACAGTTATTCCAAGAAATGTTCGCATATCAGAGGCACCTTCGTTTGGGCGCCCAGCGTTACTATACGATTTTCATTGTGCAGGCTCTCAGGCATATGTGCACTTGGCAGGCGAGCTTTTAAGAAGAGAAAGGTCTAATTGTGATTTGGTAGGCGCATCATGAGTGGAGAAAATTCTAATAGTCGAAGACAAAGAGGATTGGGTAAGGGCCTGGCTGTATTACTAGGCGAGGTACCCGAAATACCTAACGCACAAAAAAAAGAACATGGATATAAATTACTTCCAATTCAAGATATAGTAACGTGTAAGAGTCAGCCAAGAAAAAATTTCGACTTACAAGAGTTAGAAAGCCTTGCTAAGTCAATAAAAACTCAAGGAATTGTACTTCCACTAATCGTAAGGTCTAAAAGCCCAGAAGAAGAAAACGAAGTTTACGAGATAATAGCTGGTGAACGGCGCTGGCGTGCAGCTCAGATAGCTGGTTTACATGAAGTCCCAGTAATAATTCGACAACTTGATGATAAAGCGGCAATGGAAGTTGCTTTAGTAGAAAATTTGCAACGTGAAAACCTGGACCCTTTAGAGGAAAGTGCTGCATACGAACGACTTGTTAAAGAATATGGAAATACACATGATGAAATAGGAGCATCAGTAGGTAAAAGTAGGAGTTATGTAGCTAATACTTTAAGGTTGATGGGCCTAACAGATTCTATAAAAACGTTGCTAGTTAATGGAAAAATTACAGTAGGTCATGCGCGCGCGCTTTTAGGTGTTGAAAACCCAGACCAGCTAGCAGATATAATTGTCAGACGTAAGCTAAATGTCAGGCAAACGGAAGCGTTAGTTCAAAAAGAAAAGAAAAAAACTAATGGGAAATATCACAACAGAAAAACTTGGAAAGATCCCAATATTGCTAGTATAGAAAAAGATATAACTAATAAGTACGGCTTAAAAGTTAGAATATCTTCAAAGGGAGAATCTGGCTCTGTAGTTTTTGAGTATAAAAGTCTGGAACAGTTAGAAGAACTTTTGAAAATCCTTATGTAGAATTTATACTTTTTGGAGGCGCTGCCCTGTGGAAGCCGCATTTAAAAGAGCTCTAGAGCAAAGAGGCTTTGCAGGTACAATCCCAGATTTGCAACCTTTCTCAGCCTCGGCTAATAAAAATATAACATCTTCAATTTTGTTTGGCGTCCAAGTATTTGCTTGAGATAAAAAAGACTTTTTATCTTTAAAAAATACAGGCGGTCTTAATGTGTTAACAGCAGCACTTATGCCACCCTTGTTTTTATTATGCGCAATTACCGATTGTAATCTCAGAAAATGTCGGGATACAGCTCTCAATATTTGTATGGGCGAGACCCCATCGGAGAAAAGTTTATATAATGCACGGTCTAATCTCTTTAAATTACCGTCCCCAATTGCATAACAAACTTCATCTAGCCCAATTTCAGCAGAGTCACCAATCAACAATCTTATATCTTGAATAGGTATGTTTTTATCGTTGCCCATAAAGGCAATAATTTTATTTATCTCAGAATAAATTTGTGCTCTATCGGTACCAAGACACTCTAGCAACCAGGTCATAGAATCTTTATCTAGCTCGATACTGTGTTCTTTAAAAATTCGATTTGCATAAACTCTAATTTCTTGGTGACTATCGTCATAGCAGGGAATAGCTGCTATAGTTTGAATTTGTTCAAAGAGTTTTCTAAGTTTTGATCTGGGTCCTAGATCACTTGCTTCACATACAACTAATGCGTCTTTCAAATTATGATGATCTTCTAAAAGGTAATCAAATGCTTGTATTACATTATCACTTATATCAAAAACACGGATTAACTTTCTAGATTGCGAAAGTCCTATTGAACGGACTTCATCGAATAATAATCCTGGATACTCTTTTAATTGTTCACCAGAAATATTAGAGGAAGCNAATGGATCATTNAAATCATCATTAATAGTTTTTCTCGCANTTTTTGAATATTCTCTTATTAGTCCCTCATTGGGTCCATAAATGAGAATNGCAGAAACGGATATTAATTCNGAGGAGATAAAATGAGCAGCTTGTTTTGGCTGTATTTTCATTTATACCATTTGCCTTATAGTTATTAACGGCTGAAAAAAGCTATTAGTAGACTATTTATTTCAGCACTTAACTCACGAGCTGCTCTATTTTCAGCATCTTTTTCAGCCATTAGTGTAGCAAATTCTGATGATACAACATTAAAGCTCCCAACACTTCTAGCATGAGCTTCATAAATAGTTGATTTCTTATTAGTATCTATAAGAACAAATGTAGCTATCAAGTTTAGGTTATACCTAGATACTTTATCATCATCTTGAATAAGCAGAGGGCTCTTATCAGTTTCTATCTTAATAAATAAATTATAAAGATGATTTTCACTTACAGAGTTTGAGCCCAAATCATGTATAAGATAGTTACGAAGCTTATGTCCTANACGCCCAGATATAATAGGTATATTAATTTGACCTAATAAAACCTTTAAAGATGCTTCGGAATTAGAACTAGGATTAGTTTTGTATACAGGCTCGAATCCACATGAACTTATAACCATTAAAAAACAAATAGGCACTACGATAAGCCTAAAAGAAATATGCATATGCAAAGATTTTAACATTATCAAACAACAATATTCACAATTTTACCTTTGACTACAATTATTCTCTTTATTTCTTTGTTTCCAATAGCTCGAATTACTGAATCTTCCTTAAGAGAAAGAGAACGAGCTAACTCTTCCCCGTGATCTTTTGGCAAGCTAATTACTGCGCGCTTTTTACCATTAACCTGAACTCCTACCTTAATCTTATCATTGGATAAGAGTGTCTTGCTAGCTATTGGCCAAGGCGTATTACTAAGGCTATCATCTTTTCTTAATAATACCCATAACTCTTCTGCTAAATGAGGTGCCATGGGAGATAAAAGTTGAACAAGAACTGCTGCCCCAATTCGGGCTGTGCTAGCTTGATCAATTGAGTTTAAATCAAGAGTCTGTAAATAGTTTGTAAGTTCCCTTATTCTTGCTACTGCTCGATTAAAANGGAATTTTTCGAGGTCGTTTGTGACGGCTTCGATGGCAAAATGTATNGGACGAAGCTCTTCATCCNCTAGCTCAGAAATTNATTTATGTTGTGTATCGGNATGTGTTATTTGTGATATATCCCAAGTAAGTTTCCATACAGCACTTAAATANCGCCATGCCCCTCTTACTCCAGAATCTGTCCATTCTAAATCCCTATCAGGTGGTGAGTCTGAAAGCATAAATAGCCTTGCTGTATCAGCACCATACCCTTCTACAATTCTTTCAGGATCAACTACATTCCGTTTTGATTTACTCATAGATTCTGAGCGACCTATAGTAACATTTTCTCCTGTCGAAATTAATTTCGCAGCATTGTTGGTATCAATTTGCACTTCTTCTGGATATAACCACTGACCATTATGGTCTTTATAGGTCTCATGACAAACCATACCCTGAGTAAATAAGCCTTTAAAAGGTTCCAAAATATTTAAGTACCCGCAGCGTTCAAGAGCCCTAGTAAAGAATCGGGAGTAGAGTAAATGAAGTATTGCATGTTCAACGCCGCCAATATATTGAGCTACAGGCATCCATCTATTTATATCACTCAAGATAAAAGGTGTATCTACACGTGGTGAACAAAATCTTAGGAAATACCANGATGAATCTACGAATGTATCCATTGTGTCTGTATCACGCTCAGCTTTTCCGCCACATTGTGGGCAATTAGTATATTTCCATGTAGGATGATGAGCGAGAGGGTTACCAGCTTTTTCAAAATCAACATCTNNTGGTAAAGTTACCGGCAACTCGTTTTTAGGAACAGGTACTATTCCGCATTTAGGACAATGAATCATAGGTATTGGACAGCCCCAATACCGTTGTCTTGAAATTCCCCAATCTCTTAAACGGTAGGTGATAGAACTTTTGCCGAGATCTTTTTTTTCTAGTTCTTCAATAGCTTTATTTTTTCCTTCTTCNATTCCAAGCCCATTTAAAAAACTAGAATTAACTAGGATACCGTCTCCTGTATAAGCGTTGATATCGACTGAAAAGTTATCNGGATCTTCGCTCTTTGGGCACACAACAGTGGTAATAGGAAGATCATATTTTATTGCAAAATCAAGATCACGCTGATCATGTGCTGGACATCCAAAAATGGCTCCGGTCCCATACTCCATAAGAACAAANTTTGCTATGTATATTGGCAATTTAATCTNAGAATTGAATGGGTGAATAGCCCATAANCCAGAAAAAATCCCTTTTTTCTCTCCACTTTCAATCTCAGCAAGACTAGTTCCTAACCTATTACATTCAGATATAAATTTTACTATGTCTTGATTTTTTAGTGACAATTCTACAGATAAGGGATGATTTGGTGAAAGAGCACAAAATGATGCACCGAATANTGTATCAGGGCGAGTAGTNAAAACTTCTAAGTTCTCATCCCTATCACTTATTGGAAAAAATACTTGTGCACCTTTGGATCTTCCTATCCAATTTTGTTGCATGAGTCGAACTTTTTCAGGCCACCTTTCGAGTTGATTTAGACCTTNAAGCAANTCGTCAGAGTAGTCGGTTATTCTCANGAACCANTGNGAAAGCTNTTTTTTTTGTANAGTGGCNCCTGATCGCCATCCTCGCCCATCTATAACTTGTTCATTAGCAAGGACGGTATTATCAATTGGATCCCAATTCACCCAAGATTTNCGTCTATAAGCAAGGTTATTTTTGTAAAACTCGAGAAAAATATGTTGCTGTTGTGAATAATATTCAGGGTGGCATGTTGCTATTTCTCTATCCCAATCAATTGCTAGACCGAGACGCTGTAATTGTACACGCATAGTGTCTATATTTTCATAAGTCCACTTACGCGGGTGAACGCCGCGCTCAATGGCAGCATTTTCAGCAGGAAGTCCAAATGCATCCCAACCCATAGGATGTAAAACATTAAAGCCACGTGCTTTTTTATATCGTGCTACTACNTCTCCCATAGTGTAATTACGTACATGTCCCATATGGATCCTGCCAGATGGGTAGGGAAACATTTCAAGTACGTAATAGTCCGGCTTATCAGACTCTTTACCCGCACTAAAAGTTTTGGATTCTGACCATTTTTTTTGCCACTTGGTCTCAATAGCTTGTGGATTGTATCTTTCGTCCATTGTTATATAGATTTCTTATTTACTGGTATAAATATGGGAATAACCAAGTAGAAATTTATTTAAAGATAGTAGCTGTAAAAATANTTAATCTTCAACTGTAGCAGTTTTTATCTGTCTTGCGCGCTCAAGTATCCTATTTTCAAGGTTTGTAATAGTCTCAGGATTAACTTTTGCATCTGTCCAATCTCCAGATTTACTTTTAATCTGACGGAATAGGGACACTTTTAGTGCGTCAGCTCTCAATGCACGANCTAAAATNTAAACAGTCATTTTAAACCGNTCNCCATCTATATCAGGAGGGCCAAACCATTCTGTAATAATTACNCCACCGAATGGGTCAGCTGAAGATAGTGGCATAAAAGACATAGCATCGAGGCTCGCTCTCCACAAGAAGCTGTTAACTCCTATACCTGCTCCACCATTATCGTTACTACTCCAAATACTATCTTCACCAAACAGTTGCAAACCCCCCTCGCCAAAAATACTTTGACCGAACAAAGGATTTGCTCTATCTCTTGCTGTCCCTTGAGGAAATTCTTCTTCCGTTGCCAATGACCCACATCCTACGATTGTTAGAGTGAATAGTATTATTGGTAACAGTAATAATAGAATTCTAGCTTCTGATCTGTAGTGCATTTTTATGAAAATCCGAGATTTATTCTGGTGATCTTGATATTTGTTACATGGAAAAAGTTATCATATCAGTTATCTCATATACATGAGACATATCACAGGATATACAGCTCGCAAAACCCTACAGAAGGTGAAAGACAGTGGTTTAGTGCTGAAAATGATGCAATATTGCAACAATATTCTAAAATTGTTGCATATCTGCTTAGAAGAACTTGAACCTCTACGCTGCTCTAGTAGGTTGTATATGTGTTCATCCATTGTGGGTAAAGCCTTTACTGGATGTCACAAGGCTTTTTGCCAAAAGTCCACTTTGTGGAACATAATAATTAAAGACATAGTTAACTAATGTTATAAGGGCTCCTTAGGAGGGAAAGATATGAAAAAGGTATTACTAGGCACAACAGCAATAGCTGTAGCTGGCTTCGTAGTTGGAAGTGCTGCTACTGCAAACGCTGCTGAGCCAATTTCCGTTGGTATTAACGGTTACTGGAAGTCCGCAATGGCGATGATCAATGAGGACAATGATAACGGTAACCTATCTGATGCGCGTAACAGTCACGCATTAGGATCAGACGTTGAAATGTCTCTAA
>PAWF01000002.1 GCA_002714015.1 Gammaproteobacteria bacterium
AAATTCTATGAAAAAGATTAAAAGTGGTCTTAAAAGTAGGCTTGCAAACTATGGAGATGCTGAGTTTTCATTTTATTTACGTAAAGCCTTCGCTAAATCGATGGGTTATTTAGATAGAGACTTAGAAAAGCCAATAATTGGAATAACTAATACTCATAGTGATTTAGTAAGCTGCCATGGTACAGTTCCTCAACTTATTAAAGCAGTTAGTGATGGGATAATTGAAGCCGGTGGACTTCCGCTTGTTTTTCCAACTATTTCTCTAGGAGAAAGTTTTGTAAGTCCAACCAGCATGTATTTCAGAAACTTAATGTCACTCGATACAGAGGAGATGATAAAGGGCCAACCATTAGACGCAGTTGTTTTAATTGGAGGTTGTGATAAGACCGTTCCTGCACAACTGATGGCAGCTGCAAGCGCAAATATTCCCGCAACAATATTAGTAACTGGACCAATGATGACAGGGAATTATCAGGGGGAAAGATTGGGTGCGTGCACTGATTGTAGACGCTACTGGGCAGCTTATCGCGCAGGAAAAGTTACTGATAAAGAGATTGAAGAAATTACAAATTCCCTTTGTCCTACTTCTGGAACCTGCATGGTTATGGGAACTGCGAGTACTATGGCGTGCATGACGGAAGCTATGGGAATGATGTTAATGGGAGGTGCAGCAATTCCAGCAGTACAAGCTGACAGAATTCGACATGCTAGAGAGACAGGATTCAATTCAGTTTTATTATCCAATAAANAAATAAGACCAACTGATATTATGAATCAACCTGCAATAACTAACGCAATTAGAGTAATGCTAGCAATTGGTGGGTCCACAAATGCACTTATTCACATAGCTGCTATAGCAGGACGTCTTGGATACGAGCTCGATTATAATAAAATAGATAAAATGAGCAGAGAAACGCCCGTTCTTGTAGATTTGAANCCTTCAGGAATTCACTATATGGAAGATCTTCAGAATGCAGGAGGAATGATTCCAATATTTCGAGAGCTAGAATCCCTACTTGACCTAGAATGCTTAACTGTAAGTGGCAGAAAATTAGGAGAAGAATTAGATATGGCCCCTGCTTGCTGGAATCAAAATGTAGTAAAAACTCTAGATAATCCAATTTACCCAGAGGGTGGTATAGCGGTACTCAAAGGAAATCTGGCACCTGATGGCGCAATCATTAAGCAATCAGCCGCAAGTAAAGAATTAATTAAACATACAGGTCGGGCAATTGTTTTTGATGGTTTAGAGGATTTAGCTAATCGCATTGACTCCCCAGATCTTGATGTTGAAGCTAATGACATCTTAGTTTTAAGAAATGCTGGACCAAAAGGAGCTCCAGGGATGCCTGAAGCTGGGTATTTACCAATACCTCGAAAACTTGCACAGCTTGGAGTAACAGATATGGTTAGAATTTCAGATGCACGTATGAGTGGCACAGCATTTGGAACTATAGTTTTACATGTTTCACCAGAAGCTGCAGTAGGTGGTAACCTTGCTATTGTAGAAACGGGGGACCAAATATGCTTAGACGTAGAAGCACGTACTTTGAATCTTCTTATATCTCAAGAAGAAATAGAGAAACGATTAAATTCTTGGAAGCCAAAAGTTTATGCAAATATACGTGGTTGGGAAAAAATCTTTATAGAACATGTTGAACAAGCTCCAAAAGGTTGTGATCTAGACTTTCTAGTTTCAGTGAATAACTCGGGTAAAGTTCCAGTTTAAAATAGGTTATAATGATATGTCTAAATATCAAGAACCAAAAAACATAAAAAATATTACAGTAATCGGTGGGGGTATTATTGGCTCTAGTTGGGCAGCTCTTTTTAGTGCTTATGGTAAAAATGTAAAAATAAGTGAACCTTGTTCTGACACTAGAAATACCCTTCTTGAGAGAATCAAAAAAGCCCAAAAATCAATAAAAATTCTTAATAATGTGAATCTTAAAAACAAAGGTAAAATAATTATATGTAAGTCTCTTAATGAAGCTATCCATAAAACTGATTTTGTTCAGGAAAGTGCACCAGATAAGTCAGAAATTAAAAAACATATATTTGAAGATTTAGATTTAAACTTACATAGAAATGTCCCAGTCGCCAGCAGCACATCTTCACTTCTCATAACTCCATTACAAAAATACTGCAAAACTGCTGAGCGTTTTTTCACAGGACATCCTTACAACCCTCCAAGCCTTATGCCATTAGTTGAAATTTCAGGAGGCGAAAAAACTGATGAATTATTGTTAGAATGGGCATCATCTTTTTATTCATTGTTAGGAAAGTACCCGGTTAAATTAAATAAAGAAATAATAGGACATATTGCAGGACGACTTAGCGCAGCATTATGGCAAGAAGCAGTACATTTAGTATCTGAAGGAATAGCAGATGTTGAATCTGTTGACGCAGCTATGGTAAATGGTCCGGGACTTCGGAGCGCTGCTATGGGTCCACACTTAACTTATCATCTAGCTGGTGGGCAAGGTGGAATGCAATATTATATATCACATCTTGGAAAGAGTCAGGAAAAACGTTGGAGTTCTCTTGGTAAACCTAAATTAGATCAGACAACCAGCAATATGATANTAAATGGANTTAAAGAGGCAGCTAAGAATAGNCCTATAAAGAACTTAGAAGAAGAAAGAGACCTTNCTATAATTAANATTCTTAAATCAAAGCAGGTTAGTAACAAAACAAAAAAATAACTTGAAAATATTTAGCTATGACAGATAACCTAAAACTCAAAAATGAACCGACTTCACAAATTAGTATGATAATTCGTCTACATCCTAATGATGATGTAGTAGTTGCAAGAAAAATAATAAAAAAAGATACGACAATTGTAATTAATAATAAAAAGAAATTATATGTTCAGCAAGAAATTCCAGCAGGCCATAAAATAGCTACCCGTGACTGTAGTTCAGGNCAAGCAATTAGAAAATTTAATCAGATTATTGGTTTTGCTACAACTAGAATTCTAGCCGGTGAACATGTACACAATCATAATATGAGTTTTGGTGATTTTAAACGAGAGTATGAAATCGGAGAATTATCTAGACCAACTGATTATTTACCTGACAATTTACGTTCAACTTTTTCTGGCATTATTAGGCCTGACGGTCGTGTGGCTACAAGAAATTATTTGGCAGTCATTACATCAGTTAACTGCTCTGCAACTGTGGCACGATATATAGCTGATCATTTTCGTTTAGATGCTTTAAATGATTTTAATAACATCAATGGGGTNATTGCATTAAGTCATCAGACAGGGTGNGGAATGGGAAAAGCCTCAGAAGGTTTCTCATATCTTAAAAGGACTATCGCAGGTTACGCAAAGCATCCTAACATTGCTGGTTTTCTTTTATTAGGTCTTGGNTGTGAAGTAAATCAGGTATCTGATCTTTTTTCTGAATTAGAAATTGTTGAAAATAAATTGTGCCGCTTTATGACTATTCAAGATTCTGGAGGGACAACAGCAACAGTTAANAAAGGTATTAAAGTAATTTCTGATATGCTCGAAGAGGCAAATCAGGTAAAGCGTAGCAATGTCCCAGCAAGTCATTTGATCCTTGGTCTTGAATGTGGCGGATCAGATGGATTTTCAGGAATTACTGCTAATCCTGCACTTGGACGCGCTGTGGATCTTCTAGTATCAAATGGAGGAACAGCAATCTTGGGTGAAACACCTGAAATCTACGGTGCCGAGCACCTTCTTGTCAGAAGAGCNGCATCTGAACAAGTCGGAAAAAAATTAATTGATCGTATTCAATGGTGGGAAAATCATGCAAAAACCAATGGTGTCGAGCTAGATAATAACCCAACACCNGGTAACCGTGATGGAGGTATAACGACTATCTTAGAAAAATCTTTAGGTGCAGCTGCAAAGGGGGGCACAACAAATCTTATAGAAGTATATCGCTATGGAGAAAAAGTAGATAAAAAAGGATTTGTTTTTATGGATACGCCTGGATATGACCCNGTTTCAATAACGGGTATGGTTGCAGGTGGAGCGAATATAGTTTGCTTTACAACAGGAAGAGGTTCAGTCTTTGGCTGCAAACCATCACCTAGCCTAAAATTAGCGACTACAACTAATCTTTATAATGCAATGGAAGAAGATATGGACATAAATTGTGGCGAAATTGCAGAGGGTAAGGTTGATGTAGATGCTATGGGTAAAAAAATCTTTGATATAATTTTAAATACTGCCTCTGGAAGCCCATCAAAAAGTGAAATATTAGGCATAGGTGAGGAAGAGTTTGTACCCTGGCAAATCGGTGCTGTCCTCTAATTATTTCAACCAAAATAAAGATTAAGTATTTTTTAAAATCATATCTGCAGCCTTTTCAGCAATCATAATTACAGGCGAGTTTGTATTACCTGATGTAATTGTTGGCATAATTGAAGCATCAACCACTCGCAAACCTGATAAGCCTCTCACAGATAACCTATCATCAACAACGGATTGTTGATCATTGCCCATCTTACATGTGCCAACAGGATGAAAAATTGTAGTTCCTATATCACCAGCTGCTTTAAGCAGCTCATCGTCCCGTTCTAAATCAGAACCTGGTTTTATTTCAATAGGGCTGTATTTTTTTAAAGACGGCTGAGAGCAAATTTGACGTGTAATCTTAATGCCATCAACTGCCACCATCTTATCATGATCTGAACTTAAGTAATTGGGCTTTATAATAGGTGCACTATCATACTTCTTGTCTTTCAAGTGAACAGAGCCGCGACTCTGAGGTCTCAAATTACAAACAGACGCTGTAACAGCAGGAAATTTATGCAAAGATGTGCCCAAAACCTCCGCGCTAAGGGGTTGAACATGATATTCAAGGTTTGGCGTTTCTTGGTCTTTGTCCGATTTAATAAAACACCCCATCTGGCTTGGTGCCATACTAAGGGGACCTGATCTAAATATAGCATAACGCATTGCCATAGATGCTTTTCCCCAAAAGGTATTTGCCATTTCATTTAGTGTTTTTGCACCATAAACTTTATAGACCATTCTCATTTGCAGATGATCCTGGAGGTTTTCTCCTACACCAGATAAAGGATGTACAACTTTTATATCATGACTATTGAGAACTGAAGGGTTTCCCACGCCAGACATTTCGAGTAATTGCGGTGATCCTATAGCACCAGATGATAATATAACTTCTTTACGACAGCTAGCCTCATATAAAGAACCTTCTTTAACAAAACTGACGCTAGAGGCGCGCTTATTATTATTAAAATTTATTGCTGAAGCATGAGCTTTGGTAATAATGGTTAGATTTTTACGATGTTTGACAGGATTTAAAAATGCTTTGGATGCACTCCAACGAACTCCTCGTTTTTGATTAACTTGAAAATATCCAACCCCATGATTATTACCGCGATTAAAGTCATCTGTCCTTGGAATTCCAAATTCTACAGCAGCTTCTTCAAATGCTGATAAAATTTCCCATGACAACCGTTGATTTTCAACTCTCCATTCGCCACCTTCACCATGCCACTGATCAGAGCCATGGATATAATCCTCCGATCTAAGAAAATATGGTAAAACGTCATCCCAGCTCCAACCATAATTGCCTAACTGCCTCCAATGGTCATAATCTCTGCTTTGACCACGCATATATATCATTCCATTAATAGATGAACATCCTCCAAGGACTTTTCCTCTAGGGTAAGATAAACTCCTCCCATTAAGGCCCAACTCTGATTCTGTCTCAAGACACCAGTCAGTTTTTGGATTATTCATAGTATAAAGGTATCCAATGGGTACGTGTACCCAGAAATAATTATCCTTTCCACCTGCCTCGAGAAGTAAAACACTTTTATCGTTTGTGGCACTTAATCTATTTGCTAGTACACAGCCTGCCGATCCAGCTCCCACAATAATATAATCATAAAACCCCAAACTTTTGGTCTGATCAGGCATTTAATTTCCTTCTTTATATTTCTTTCACTAAAATGGTTTGCTACCTTCTATCAAAATACGCATCATCTCTCTCGGCAAATTGTTAAAGTCATTTTTAACTCTATGCATTGTGCATTGGTTATCCCATATTAATACGTCACCTGCTTCCCAATGATGTCTGTATAAAAATTTATCCTGGGTACAAAACTTGATCAATTCATCAAGCAATTTATCCCCTATGCTTTCCTCATATCCTAACAAATGATCTATTCTGTTTGGNTTTATATAAAGTGCTTTTTNCCCTGTAGTTGGATGCGTTCTTACNACTGGGTGTATTACATCGGGAGTATCTTTTTCCTCTTCCNTTGATCTTTTTGGAACTNNGGANGCATTACGTCTTGACTGATANTTNTGTAAAGCTCGAATTTNATTAATATGGCTTTTCATATTATCGTCTAAATCTAGCCACGCTTTCCTCATATCGGCAAACTCTGTTCCACCTAGTCCGCGCCCAGGTATAATATTTGCATGTAATAATGTAATAGCTGAAGGACAATCTAAATATGAATCATCAGTATGCCAAAAAGCTCCAAGGNTAATTTTTTTACCATCCCCAAGNTNGTCTNTATGCTGATTCGAAATAATAGATATTTCAGGATACTTTTTAAGCCGATGCTCGCGTAATAATTGAACTTTAGGTTTGCCTAATTTCCTTGCAAGATTCAAAAATATATCTGGTGATAAAGCCTCGCCTCTCAAGCATATGACACCAAATTCTAGGAGCAAATCATTTAACTTTTGTCCTGAGTCCTTTATCATGTTTTCTCTTAGTCTACCTTCTACAATTTTACCAAATGAAACCATGATATTATTCCTTTTAGGTAAAGCATTATCCTATCTAAGGTAATATAAGAATATTTTAAAATTACATTTATGAAACAAATTAAACAAAAAATTATACAAAGATTAAAAAAAGGGGTTAACTTGTGTCTGTTGTATGGATAACCTGCTAATAATCCAAATTATTTATTATCAATAGTCTTTGTTTAGGGTCTTTAAAATAATAAACTACACAATTTAATTATTTAGATTACAAAATTAGATAGACAACAAAGCAAGTAATAAAATGATATATGAGAGACCTAATACTATAAATGAAGCTGTAGAGATTTTATCTAAATCAAAAGATAAAAAAACTATACTAGCAGGTGGTACTGATCTTTTAGTTCAGTTAAGATCTGGCTTTAATAGACCAGATCATATTATAGATATTAAAAATATCCCTGAAACTATAAAAATTAAGGATGATGGAAATAGTTTTCTTGTAGGAGCAGCTGTTTCAGGTGCTCAGTTAAATGAACACATTGAGCTAAAAAATGCTTGGCCTGGCGTCATAGAAGCTATGGATCTTATTGGCTCAACTCAAATTCAAGGTAGAGCAACATTAGGTGGAAATCTATGTAATGGTTCTCCCGCAGCTGATAGTGTTCCGGCTATGATAGCAGCTAGCGCATCATGTATAATTGTTGGTCCGAATGGACAACGTGAAGAAATTATTGAGAATATTATTACAGCGCCAGGCAAAACATCATTAGCAAATAACGAATTTGTTGTCAGTATCCGACTAGCTAAAGCAAAAAAAGGTAGGGGGGACTCATATCTGAGGTTTATTCCTAGAACTGAAATGGATATAGCCGTAGTTGGAGCTGCTGTTTGTATAACAATTGATNATGCAGGCTTATGCACCTCAGCNAAAGTTGCACTTGGAGCGGTTGCGCCAAAGCAAGTAATTGTTGAANCTGCNCAGGAAATTATANATGGNACTGCTCTCGACGATAATACACTTGAAAAANTATCAGCNGCTGCNAGCGCAGCATGTGATCCTATCGATGATAAAAGAGGAACAGTGGAGTATCGCACTTCAGTAGCAGGGGTTTTAACAAAACGTGCTGCTAGAATTGCATATGATAGAGCGGGAAAATGNAANCAATGAAAACCCATGTAACAACACAAATTAATGGTGAACCTGTAGAATTTTTATGTGAAGTTGAGCAAACNCTTCTCGATATACTACGTGATGAATTAAANCTTACTGGAAGTAAAGAAGGNTGCTCATCAGGAGATTGTGGAGCATGTAGTNTAATNTTTAATGATAGACTGGTTTGTTCATGTTTAATTTTAGCTCCAGAAGCAGAAGGACAGTCCATAGAAACTATAGAGGGAATGGCAAATGGTGATGAACTGCATCCNTTACAAAGAAATTTCTTGAGAGATGCNGCATTACAATGTGGAATATGNACTCCNGGNATTCTAATAGCTGCAAAAGCNCTTTTAGAAAAAAACCCAAACCCAAGCGAGAAAGAGGTTCGCTATTGGCTAGCTGGAAACCTTTGTCGCTGCACTGGATATGATAAGATTGTTCGCTCCGTACTTAATACAGCTGCAGAAATGAGGGATGATTAATATGGCAACAGCTCTAAAAGATTATAAATGGGTGGGCACTCGTGCCATTCGTCCAGACGGTGTAGATAAAGTAACTGGTAGAGCAAAATTTGGTGCCGACTTTTCACTTCCAGGAATGCTTACAGGCAAAGTATTAAGAAGCCCACATGCTCACGCTAAAATAAAGTCTATTGATTTAAAAGAAGCCGAAAGTCTGCCTGGAGTAAANGCTATTGTTACAGGGGCAGATTTTGCCGAACTCCCATCCGAATGGGTACCTGCTGGTGAAGTCCAGATTAATTTCAAAGATCTTTCAAGAAGTATTATGGCTCGTGATAAAGTCCTTTTTGAAGGTCATCCTGTTGCAGCAGTAGCGGCTACCTCAGATAAAATTGCTCGACAAGCATTAGAACTTATTGCTGTTGACTATGAAATACTACCCCATGTCATAGATGTAGAGTCAGCTATGGAGGCTAACGCTCCAATACTACATGAAGACTTATATACAGTTGGTATCGATCCAACCCCNAAAAANCCTTCAAATATAGCAAAACGTGTAGATTATAAAACTGGCAACATTAAAGAAGGTTTTGAGCAAGCAGATGTTATTATAGAAAGAAATTTTACAACACAGCCTGTCCATCAAGGCTACATTGAACCCCATGCAACAGTTGCAAGTACTTCAGAAGATGGTCAGTCAACTATATGGACAAGTACACAAGGACAATATGTGGTTAGGGCNTATTGTTCTGAAGTTATGCAGTTAGATATATCAAGTATTAGAGTAACACCATCAGAGATAGGGGGGGGATTTGGAGGGAAAACAACAGTATATCTTGAGCCATTGGCTTTAGCACTGTCCCGTAAGTCATTCCGTCCAGTAAAAATGGTAATGAGTCGTGAGGAAGTATTTCGAGCATCGGGACCTACTTCTGGAAGCGCAATGCGAGTAAAGATTGGTGCTAAAAGTGATGGTACTATTATTGCTGCTGATGTAGAATTAAAATATCAAGCAGGAGCGTTTGCTGGATCACCAATTATGCCTGGTTGTATGTGTGCCCTAGCTCCCTATGAAATTGAAAATGCCCAAGTGGTCGGTTATGACGTCGTTGTTAATAGACCCAAAGTTGTTGCCTACAGAGCACCAGGAGCACCGATATCAGAATATGCTGTAGAGTGTGTTATAAACGAGATTGCTAAAAAAATTAATTTAGACCCAATAGATATAAGAGAAAAAAATGCTGCNAAAGAAGGNACAAGAGCACTTTATGGTCCCCAATTTGGCGCTATTGGTTATATAGATACACTTGCAGCAGCCAAAACAAGCGAACAATACGNNAAAAAATTAGGAAAGAACCAAGGTAGAGGAGTTGCATCTGGTTTTTGGTTTAATATTGGCGGAGAAAGTTGCGCTACTGTAAATATAAATATAGATGGTACAGCTGAACTTGTTCTTGGGAACCCTGACATTGGAGGGTCACGCGCAAGCCTAGCGCTTATAGCAGCAGAGGTACTTGGTATAGACTACAAAAAGGTACGCCCCGTAATTTCTGATACATCTGGNCTAGGTTATAATTTCTTAACTGGGGGTAGTAGAACTACTTTTGCTGGAGGATTAGCAGTTAATGATGCAGCTGAAGATGTAGTTCGCCAAATAAGGGAAAGGGCTGCTAAAATTTGGGATATACCAGAAGAAGCGGTTAAATGGGAAGATGGCTTTGTAAAACCTGCAGGGTCTAACGCTGGTAATCACGAGCCAATGTCTCTAGCTGACGTAGCTGGAATGGCAGCAAAGACTGGGGGTCCGATAAGTGGGCATGCACAACTTAATGCACAAGGAGCAGGTCCAGGATTCGGTACACATGTTTGTGACGTAGAAGTAGATGAGGAAACAGGACACGTTAAAATTCTCAGATATACTGTTGTTCAAGACGTTGGCAAAGCCATTCACCCTAGTTATGTTGAAGGGCAAATGCAGGGTGGAGCATCACAAGGCATTGGATGGGCATTAAATGAGGAATATATCTATAATCATGATGGAAAACTAGAAAACCCAGGTTTTCTAGACTATAGAATTCCTGTTGCCTCCGATTTGCCTATGATTGATACAATAATTGTGGAGGTTCCAAATCCACGCCATCCATTTGGAGTAAAGGGTGTAGGAGAGGTACCGATTGTACCTCCAATGGCAGCAGTTGCTGGAGCTATTGCAGATGCCACTGGAATCCACCTTACAGATCTTCCTATGTCACCACCTAGGTTGCTAAAAGCAATTAATAAAAAAAGAAACCACAATTAATATAAAGTTAAATTATGCTAACTGTAATTTTACCTGAGTCCCTTGCAACACTTTATACTTCTGGTGAAAAAAAACTTACTGTTGAAGGGAAGACTCTAAGAAATGTTGTTAAAAACCTGAATGATAGATTTCCAGGACTTGATAAAGCATTAAATGAAGAAGCTATATCTGTAGCTATTGATGGTGAAATATATCAAGATGCTTTTCTTGAGAAGCTTGATAACGTTCAAGAAATTTGTTTTTTGCCACGAATTGGTGGAGGCTATATTTAATCAATACTTCTCTAAATATTTTGCAGCAATGTTACATGTAATTCTTTTAACTTCTGTTGTTATTTCTGCTGCAGATTCAGAATCAGCTCTTGTTTGTACCCAGCCAAGATAAGTAAAGCCACGAAGTAGATCAAATAATTGGCTCAGTTCATGTGCTTTGCAGGGAAGTTTTCGTTCTTTTTCATAACCTCTCCAAACAGCATCTTTAATAGAGTTAAATCTTGAATTACCTAGAAAAAAAAACGTTATTGTTGATAAATCAAAAAGATGCCAGCCAAACCCACAATCATCAAAATCGATAAGCCGCAAAGTATGTCCATCAAACATAATATTTTCAGGTATAAGATCCGCGTGAATTAATCCGTAATTTGTCGAATTAGGCTTATAAGAAGAAAGTTCTTTTTTAGCGTAAGATTTTGCAGAGAGTAGTAACTTTCGTTCATATATGGTCAAAGAACTTAAATTACAAAAATTTCCCCACAAAGGTTTATCTCCAACTAAACCTTCAATATCCCATGAGTGTCTATTAAAAGATTTTGGTATGCTCCAATTACTTGAATGATTATGTAAATTTGCCGTTATCCTACCTAGTTCTTCATAAACCCAGATTGGCTTATCCAAGGCTGATGCAATACCTGGACCCTCAAGACTTCCTAAAGGCTCACCCTCAATCCACTCTAAGAGATCTATCTGCCAAACCCCTTTAGTGTAGCAATCTTGGATTTCTTTTATGTTCTTACCATCACATGTTGGAATTATTCTTGGCACTTTGATGCCACTTTCTAAAAGAGAACTCATCCAGGACTGTTCTGATTCAATAGCAAGATTAGAATGATAACCATTTCGATGAATACGCATTACTGCTGGAGTCATGTTTTGGAGTAACACTTTAAAAATTGTATTTTCTCGAAACTTTAATAATTTAGGATTTGACTTACTAACTCCCCAATGTGACATGGCTATAGAAGCTAAATCTTTCATTTTAATGGCTATATCACTGTTAACTATGATATCAGGATGGTCATTAATACTAGAGCATTTCAATAAATTGCCCCCTACCCTTTTTAAATTTATTCTCGATTAACTTAAGCTATACTAGCAACACGATGTTATATTATCTAAAGTTTTGATTATGAAAAAATATATAAATAAAAAAGACGCTTCAAAATATAATTACAAAACTCTTATTATAAAAAGGTAATGTAAATGTTCTACGACCCTCGCATTAATGATCATGGGTTACCACATGATCCCTTTAAATCTTGTGTGGCACCAAGACCCATAGGCTGGATTTCTAGTATTGCTAAAGATGGCACAGTTAACTTAGCACCATATAGTTTCTTTAATGCAGTTGCTGATAACCCACCAATGGTCATGTTCGTTGCCTCTGGAAATGATATTTATGGTTTAAAACATACATTATCTAATATTGAATCAACCGGAGATTTTGTTTGCAATATTGGAACATGGGCATTAAGGCATCACCTGAATAAAACTTCAGCTCCTGTAAGTGCTGAAATAAATGAAATCGATTACGCTGAACTTACAGCTATTTCCTCTAATAGTGTTAATGCACCACGAATTGCCGAGTCTCCAATTCATCTCGAATGTGAATATGATCAAACACTAGACCTTCCTTTTAATGGAGAAGGCAGAAACTCTGTCTGTTTTGGACGAGTAGTTGGAATACATATTTCAGAAGATATTTTGTCTGATGGGCTCATTGATATGACCAAGTTTATGCCCATAGCAAGACTTGGATATCATCAATATACAGTTGTAGAAAAAGTATTTGAAATGATTAGACCTACAAATAAGGATATATGAGTTTAGTTGATAATTATTTAATTAAAATAACGACCATAATATATAGATAAATAACAAAAATTTGCGTTTATTAATATTTTTTTTGTAATAAATTTATCTTACTTATTTAAAATAAATATCTAATTATGAAGAAAAGTTAATATATACCAATTAAAACTATCATTTATTTATTTATTCTAACATATTGATAATGAATAATAATTATTGTTTTCGCAAAAATTTTTCTTCTCATTTTTTGGGGTTATACTAGATATTATATTGAACCTGATCCAAAATGCATTTCTTGCTAANTTTTATAAAATATAAAAGCAACATAGTTCTGGGAGAATCATAAATGAAATTACCAATAAAATCTTTTGCTCTAGCTACGATAGCAGCATTTTGTCTAGCTGGTACACCTGCACTACATGCAGATGGTCACGCCATAAAAATAGGCGTTATACTTGGTTTCACTGGTCCAATAGAATCTTTAACGCCAGATATGGCAGCATCTGCTGAATTGGCTATGAAAGAAGTTTCGGACTCTGGAGCATTATTGGGTGGAAAAAAATTAATACCTGTTCGTGCTGACTCTACCTGTATAGATGCAGCTGCAGCAACAACAGCAGCAGAACGATTAGTTTCTTCAGATTCTGTCAATGCAATATTTGGAGCAGATTGCTCTGGAGTAACCACGGCAATTGCTAATAATGTTGCTGTTCCAAATGGTGTAGTAATGATTTCACCTTCTGCAACTTCGCCTGCTTTAACAACAATTGAAGATAAAGGATATTTCTTTAGAACAGCTCCATCTGACGCACGACAAGGTGAGGTTCTAGCTAAAGTANTAAAATCTCGGGGCATAAATAATGTAGCTGTAACGTTTACGAATAACGATTACGGAAAAGGTCTAGCATCAAGCTTTGCTAATGCCTTTGGAGGAACAATAGANATTTCTGCAGCTCATGAAGATGGTAAAGGCGATTATTCTGCTGAAGTAGCTGCTCTTGCAGCATCTGGTTCCGAACATCTTGTTGTATTTGGTTATCTTGACCAGGGTGGTAAAGGTATTATCGAAGCATCTCTTGATACTGGAGCCTTCAGTAATTTTATTTTAGCTGATGGTATGATAGGAGAATCTCTCATTGAAGCGATTGGTGAGGGTTTAAACGGTGCAATTGGAACATTACCTGGGTCAGAATCTGAAGGGGCTCAGATGTTTTTAGCCCATGCAGCAGCAAATGGAGTAAACGGAGATGGTCCTTTTAGAGGTGAATCCTATGATGCAGCTGCTCTAATTGCACTAGCAATGCAGGCTTCTGGTTCAAGTGACCGAGCAGCTATTCAATCTAAAATAATGGATGTTGCAAATGCTCCTGGTGAAAATATTCTACCAGGTCAACTTGCAAAAGGATTACAAATTCTAGCTGATGGTGGTTCCGTAAACTATGAAGGCGCAACAAATGTTGAGTTTACAAGCGTTGGGGANGCATTTGGTTCATATAAAGAATTAGAAGTACAGAATNGTAAATTTACAACCATCAAAGTACATTAAATTATAAACTTATTTCTCCGGAGACTATGCTCTCCGGAGAAATTTATTATTTTTAGTTTGCCGAACGTAAAATTAACACGTTGCACTATATATAAATCATGCTGAGTGTTGAAAATGTCTACAAAACTTTTGGCGGACTGCAAGCCGTCGACGGGGTTTCTTTACACCTGCAAGCTGGCACAATTACCGGACTTATTGGTCCAAATGGTGCTGGGAAAACAACACTATTCAATATAATTGCAGGGAAATTATCTCTAAACTCTGGTCATGTTTGGCTCGAAGGTGAAGATATTACCGGACTTTCACCCCATGACTTATTTGCAAAAGGTATTCTTCGTACATTTCAAATTGCACACGAATTTTCATCTCTGACCGTTATGGAAAACCTGATGGTTGTTCCTGGTCAGCAACATGGCGAATCTCTTTTTGGAGCGTGTTTTCAATCTGGTCATGTAAGAAAACAAGAAAAAANAATTCGAGAGAAAGCTGAAAATGTTTTAGACTTTCTTAACCTAACTCCATTAATTTATGAAAAGGCTGGTAACTTATCTGGAGGACAAAAAAAGCTACTAGAGCTTGGTAGAACAATGATGGTAGAACCAAAAATTGTTTTTCTTGATGAAGTCGGTGCAGGTGTGAACCGAACTCTCTTGAGAAGTATNGGAGATGCCATATCTNGACTTAATAAAGAGCATGGTTATACATTCTGTATGATCGAACATGATATGGAGTTTATATCACGGCTTTGTGATCCAGTTATAGTAATGGCAGAAGGAANAATATTAACTCAAGGAACTGCACAGGAAGTTCAAAGTGACGAACGAGTAATAGAAGCATACCTNGGTACCGGATTCAAAAAAACACAGCAAGTTAATAAATGAGTTTTTTATATGCCGAGAATATGACTGGAGGTTANGGNTCAGTNGATATCCTTCACAATTGCACAATTTCTGTAGATAAAGGAGAAATTGTAGCNATAGTAGGACCAAATGGAGCTGGCAAATCTACAGCTATGAAGGCAATTTTTGGAATGCTAAAACTNCGCAATGGTTCTATTTGCCTCGATAATAAAGATATAACTAAACTTACTCCTCAACAAAGGGTCAAGAGGGGTATGGGCTTTGTGCCTCAAAATCAAAATGTTTTTACTACTATGAGTGTAAAAGAAAACCTTGAGATTGGCGCCTACCTGAGAAATGATGATTATTCATCAACAATAGACCAAGTTTTTGATTTTTTTCCTATACTTTATGAAAAGCGTAATCAGGCTGCAGGAGAACTNTCTGGTGGGCAGCGACAACAAGTTGCCGTAGGCAGAGCATTAATGACTGAACCCTCACTCCTTATGCTTGATGAACCTACCGCAGGTGTTTCTCCAATAGTAATGGGCGATTTTTTTGAACGTATTCTAGAAATCAGAAAAACTGGCGTTGCTATTCTAATGGTTGAACAAAATGCCCAACAAGCACTCGCAGTTGCGGATAAAGGATATGTGTTAGTAACTGGGGAAAATAAATTCACAGATTCTGGTGATGCCCTACTTTCAAACCCAGAAGTCCGTCGTTCTTTTTTAGGCGGTTAGAATGTCTGATATAGCTAATGCCTTAGTCCTTTTCTCAAACTTTGTTCTTGTTCCCGGACTAACATATGGCTCACAACTTGCTCTTGGAGCACTCGGTGTTACATTAATATTTGGTATTTTACGATTTGCAAATTTTGCTCATGGCGACCTCATGGCGCTTGGAACAATGTTTGTAATTCTATTTACTTGGTGGCTTCAGGATATAGGGGTTTCTATTTCTCCATTCCCTACAGCTTTATTAGCTCTACCTATTGGGATTTTGGGTGCAGTTATAGCCAGTCTTATTATAGATAAAAGCATTTACCGCTTTTATCGAAAGCGCAAAAGTCCACCAGTCGTATTTCTTATTGCCTCAATAGGGGTTATGTTTGTTCTCAATGGAGTAGTACGTTTCATTATTGGGCCTAANGACCAAAGATTTACAGACGGTNCAAGATTCATTCTAAAAGTNCAAGATTTTAAAANTTTCACAGGTCTNAAAGAAGGTCTAGCGATAAAACTTTCTCAAGGNCTTACAGTAATAGTNGCAATTATTGTAGTCACAGCGCTTTTTCTATTTTTACAAAAATCACGAGCTGGCAAAGCTATGCGAGCGTACTCTGATAATTCTGATTTAGCATTATTATCAGGAATTGAACCCGAAAAAATAGTGTTTTATGCCTGGTTAATAGCAGGAACTCTTGCCGTAATTGCTGGTACACTTTATGGATTAGATAAAAGCTTTAAACCTTTT
Source organism: Gammaproteobacteria bacterium (assembly GCA_002714015.1). Lineage (GTDB taxonomy): Bacteria > Pseudomonadota > Alphaproteobacteria > UBA828 > UBA828. Next base: position 16,598 of record PAWF01000002.1, read on the forward strand.
ACCTATTTTTCATTACTGTTACCAATATTTGCATCAGCTATCTTAGGTGGCATAGGACATCCTTTAGGCGCAATAGTAGGNGCATACACGGTTGCGTTTTCTGAAGTAACTATTACGTATGCATATAAAAAATTCTTACGCTACATAGTTCCTGAAAGTTGGGAGCCTTCTCACCTAGTACAACTTTTATCAACTGACTATAAATTTGCAGTCTCATTTATTATTCTAGTTGTTGTACTTCTCATACGCCCCACTGGTATATTTAAGGGGCGAGTAATTTGAAAATTAAAACCCACCCCATATTAATTTTTTCTATTATTGGAGTTGCACTTTTAGCTGTTGGCTTTGGTCAATCTTGGAACGTTAGCCTTTCTATATTTAATCTATGCCTAATTTCATCAATTATGGCATTAGGTCTAAATATGCAATGGGGCTATGCCGGTTTACCAAACCTTGGTGTTATGGGATTNACAGCACTAGGTGGATTAGCTGGTGTTCTTGTATCTAAGCCACCAGTTCCTGAGGCTTGGGCTAAAGGAGGAATAGATCTTGGTCTAGCGGCCATTATGTTAATAACTACTGTGTTAGTAATTGTGTTTATTAGACGAAAAATACTCAATAAAAAATTAAANAATATTTTGACTATTATTGGTATAGTAGGTGGTTATTTTTTAGTAAGAATGTTTTTTAATCCTGCCGTGGAAGCTATTGAGTCTATTGATAGTTCACGAACAGGATATTTAGGCGGGGCCGGTTTACCAATAATTTTTTCATGGTTAGTTGGTGCAATTTTTGCAGGTTTTGCTGCTTGGTTAATTGGAAAAATATCTTTGGGCTTAAGAGCCGATTATTTTGCAATTGCAACACTAGGCATATCAGAAATAATTATAGCTATATTAAAAAATGAGGATTGGCTTAGCCGTGGTGTAAAAAATGTCACCGGNCTCAAGCGTCCAGTTCCATATGAAATTGATCTTCAGGAAAGCTATTGGTTTTCAGAGCTCAGCTCNTGGTTAGGNACTNACATTATTGATGCTTCTAGTATCTTTGTAAAACTTTCATATGCNTTAATTTTTATAGTAGTACTNTTAGTTCTAATTTGGCTAACTGAGCGNGCNCTCAATTCCCCNTGGGGGAGAATGATGCGTGCNATAAGAGATAATGAAGACGCNGCAGCTGCAATGGGTAAAAATGTAAAAAAACGACATCTTCAAGTTTTTATTCTTGGAGCTGCAATTGTCGGACTTGCTGGTGCAATGCTAACAACACTAGATGGACAACTAACACCAGCTAGCTACTCACCCTTAAGATATACATTTGTAATTTGGGTTATGGTAATTGTTGGAGGTGCAGGCAATAATTTGGGCTCAGTTGCTGGAGCTTTTACTATTTGGTTTATCTGGGTAGAGGCGGAACCAGCTGGTCTTTGGTTAATGGACCAAATTACAGCTAATCTCTCTGAAGAAAATAANTTTCGACAACATCTTTTAGANGGCGCACCCCACATGCGNGTAATTGTAATGGGTACAATTCTNCTCCTTGTGCTTCGNTTTAGTCCCAAGGGTTTAATTCCTGAAAAAACAAGGCGTCAAAAAGAATAATATTTATTATTTATATAACTGATAANCTCTGGNTTTAAAAAGTGNATTTTTAAATGACTTATATACATTATTTATAAAGATTANATTTTTGTTAAATAGCTTAGAGGTTAATTTGAGATGAATTCATAACCCTAGAGGTAATTTATGTATTCAACGGTTTTTCTCCACAATCATAGCATAAGCCATGCATCTCAACTGTATGCTTTGTTGGAGAAAAGCTTACATTTTTAGCAAGTTTCTTTANNCCTGAATCAATTAAGTTNTCTGAAATTTCTTNTACATCTCCACAGTCATTACAAACAACAAAAACTGCTACAGCATCTGNTTTTTTAGATGANCCTCTACATGCAACAAATGAATTTATAGATTCAATTCGATGTGCCATTCCACTTTCTATTAAACGGTCTAGAGCACGATATACCTGTAGTGGTGCGCGCAAGCCCTTACTCTTAAGCTTTTCGAGAATTTTATAAGCACTCATGGGCACACTTGAAGAAACTAAAACTGACATTACGAGAGACTCATTTTTAGTCAGTTCGTTATCTTCTAAAGGTAAATGTTCCATTTACTACCCCGTTATATCTTTGTTTGGAATTTTAGATAAATGTAAAATTTTCCAAATTGGTAAAACACTCAATATAAATAAACAAAAAGCAGCAACAACTATACTGGGACCAGATGGTGTATCTAATTTTAAAGATCCATAAAGTCCACCTATAACAGATATTACTGCAATTAGTGAAGCACCTATAGCCATTTGTTCTGGGCTTGTTGAAAAACGCCGAGCAGTTACAGCAGGAATAATAAGTAACGATGTAATTAGTAATACACCTACAACTTTTATAGCAATGGCAACAACAGACGCGATAAGAAGAAAAAATACAAACTCAATAATTCGAACGTTTGTCCCCTCACCTTTAGCTATTTCTGGGTTTACTGTAGCCGCAAAAAATGGGCGCCATATTATAAAAATTATTGCAAGCACGATGCTGCCACCGGAGTAAATAATTATAAGGTCGGAGATAGAAACAGACAAAATATCTCCAAAAAGAAAACCCATAATATCAACTCTTATCCATGTCATAAAAGACAAGACTAGAAGTCCAAGTGCTAAACCTGCATGAGCAAAAATACCAAGCAATGAATCAATTCCAACTTTTGTAAGGGTTTGCATAAAAAGGAGTGCAATAGCAATAATTCCAGACACACAAAAAACAATTAATGTTGTGTTAGAGTCTAATAGAATTCCTAATGCAACACCTAATAAAGATGCGTGGGAAATAGTATCCCCAAAGTATGCTAACCTTCGCCAAACAATGAAACAACCTAGAGGTCCGGATACAAGAGCTACCCCTATGCCTGCAAAAATCGCACGTGTAAAAAAATCCTCAAACATTTTTATATTTTAACTGTTTTATTTTGAGATTTATTATCAGCATTAGGTTCAGGGTAACGGTGACTATCGTCAGGATGAGAAGGAACTCCTAAGTCTTCATCAACGTGAAGTATTTTTCCATCCGATAAATGCTTATGGTCATGTCTATGTTGATATACTGCCAAAGCCGATGCTCCCCTATCTCCAAATAGATCATGATAAGCTTTAGTTGATACTACATTACTTGGTGTACCAGAGCAGCACACGTGACCATTTAGACAAATCACTTGGTCCGTTGAGGCCATAACCATATGCAGGTCATGTGATACAAGTAATATGCCTACGCCTCTTTCTTTTCTAATAGTTTTGATTACATCATAAACATCCGACTCAGCATAAAAGTCTAGACTTTGTGTAGGCTCATCTAAAACTAGAAAATTTGGTTCAGATACTATTGACCGAGCTAGCATAACTCTTTGCAGTTCACCGCCTGATAAATTCCCAATCTGTTCAGTTTGCAAATGATTAGCACCTGTTAAAGTCAAAGCTTCTCGAATCTTGATTGAAGAAACAGATCTAGTAAGACGCATAAAACGACTTACTTTTAAGGGTATTGTCCAGTCCATATTAATTGACTGGGGTAAATATCCCACTTTTAGATTAGAATTTGTTTTGAGAACACCCTCACTTAGAGACAATATTCCTAGAGCAAGTTTAGCAGTAGTTGACTTACCTGATCCGTTAGGTCCTATAAGGGTTACTAACTCTCCAGGAGAGACTATAAGGTCTACTCCGCGAACTAACCAATGATTGTTTCGCTTAACACCAGCATTTGATAGAGAAATTAAATAATTTGCCTTTGAAGACACCAATGGTTTCTCCTCTTTCTCTATTTAATATTGTGAATAAAATATTTACAATAATTTAATTGTAATGTTATAACGGGAAGATGTAATGTTATAACATAAAGTGATAAAAATGAAATTACCTATTCTTGCAATTATAGTTCTATTGTTCTCCGCCGTCCCAGCCTTTAGCCAAGTAGAAGTTGTTAGTTCTATTAGACCAATACATTCTCTTGTGGCTAACGTTCTTCTTGGGTCACCTTCTAAACATACACTTATTGTCAANAATTATGGATCAGCACATCATTATTCTCTTAAGCCATCTGACTTGCAAAATATACAAGATGCAGATCTTATTTTTTGGGTTGGTAAAGACCTAGAAAGCTTCTTAGCTAAGCCTATAGCAGTTACAGCAAAAAAAGCAGATAAAGTTTCATTAATTGATGAGCAATCAATAATAAAGCTTAAACCTAGGGAAAGGTTAGCTGCAAATATCGAAAATGATCACGACGAAGATGAACATGGACATGATGAGCATGGACATGACGAACATAAAGAAGATGCACATGGGCATGATGATCACGACGAAGATGAGCATGGACATGACGAACATAAAGAAGATGCACATGGGCATGATAATCACGACGAAGATGAACATGGGCATGATGCGCATAAAGAAGATGCACATGGGCATGATGATCACGACGAAGATGAGCATGGACATGATGAACATAAAGAAGATGCACATGGACATGATGACCATGGACATGCCCATGATTACGAATTCGATCCTCACATATGGTTGGATCCTGAAAATGCAAAAATAATTGTAAAAATTGTTTCAGATAAAATGGTCAAACTCGACCCTCAAAATTCTGCCTTATATGAATCAAATAGAAAAACCACAATTCAAAAGCTTGATGAACTGCATATTCAAATAGAAGAAATATTAAAAAGTGATAATAACGCAGATTTTCTTACAGTTCATGATGCATATCGATACTTTGAGAACAGGTACGGGCTCAATNCAACTGGCTATATTATTGAAACACCAGAAGACTTAGTCAGTGCTGCTAAACTTGATTGGGTAATTGATACTATAAATAGTAAAGAAAAGGTCTGCATCTTTAGTGAACCTGGTTTTAATGAAGATCTTCTTCTTGATGCATCTTCAATAGCCCAAATAGAATTTATTGATCCAACAGGAGCAACAATGACACCTNGCGAAAATTTATACTTTGAATTGATGACTGGAACCGCTCAATCAATCAAAAATTGTTTAAATAACTAATTTTAAACCATAAACATTAAAATTAATAAATTACTAACTTGACAATCAATGGGGGTTATAAAATGTCAAAAGTCCGTCGACTTGGGGTTGCAGCTGTTGCCCTACCATTTGCTGTTGGCGCAATTGTAGTAACTAATAATAGTACTAAAGCAGCAGATATTAACGACTATGTTGCAATAGATTACAGCTCTGAATTTGTTCTTGGAGCTTACGATGACGACAGCACAGCAGATGCAGATGAAAACAGTCCTGAAATGCGAGCTTTTGGCGAAGTCCACTTCAAGGGAAAATTTCAAACTGATTCTGGCTTAACAATTGGTGGTGAAATTGAGTTCGACGCCGCATCAGATTCAACCAATAACATAGATGAAATCTATGCTTATCTATCAGGTGACTTCGGACGCTTAGAAGTTGGAGACCAGGATGGTGCAGCAGATAAACTTGGTTGGGGCGTTCCCAATGTTGGTTTTGGACAGGTCGATGGTGACTGGAGTGCTGACGATGATGGTTTTGCTGGGCAAAGTCCAATTATAGGACTGGATGAATCAGGTGATGATACAAAGATCACATACTATCCACCTAAAATGGCCGGCATCCAACTTGGTGTCTCCTGGTCCCCATTAGATGATGAAGGAAATACAGCAGAAATAGCCGCTGGCGAAGAAACAGACCAAATCGAAGTTGGTGCAAGTTATAGCCAAGACTTTGCTGGTGGTAGTATTGAGTTCAATGGTGCCTGGTTTCAAGCTACAGATAACGACGCTGGTGACGAAGATCATCAAACCTGGAGTATAGGCGCTACAGTGGAAATAGACTCTATAACTGTCGGTATCGGACATGCTGATAATGGCGATAGTGGTCGAGGCGAAGGAGAAGATGAATCTGGAACGACTCTTGGTGCAACTTACGAGCAAGGAGCCTGGGGATTCGGCACAAGTTACAATACTGCTGAACTTGATGCGGCTGCTTCCCGGAACCAAGATGCCTGGAGCGTGGGTACAGCATATACTTTTGCCCCAGAAATCAACGGCGCTACTCCACTTGAGGCCGTCATTGCAGCAGATTTAACATTCTTTGACAGGGATGCTTCAAACAATGGGGCTACTGCAGAAGATGATGGTTGGGTCGCTATTCTTTACACAGCCATAGAATTTTAACTACTAACTTTACCTTCCTAGAATATGTTACTATGCTCCCACCTCACATAACGTGAGGCGGGATTTTTTTTGGGTGAGCTTATGGTAAGAATTTCTCTCATATCAATAATTGGAACTATAGTATTAATACTAGGGGGGTGTAATGTCCTCGATGTATTTTCTGAGACAGAAGATAATATTCTAGGTGATGTAAAAGAATCATCCTGGGCTCTGGAAACAAATAGTCAATCTAGTAAAAATAATTTATCCCAAGTCCCAAATCTAATGATTTTAGCTGAACCATTTACTCCAACTAGGGTTTTATATCTTACTTATGAGGGCAAGCGTTCTGCTCAAGTCTATCAAGCCTTTCTTGGCGAAGGTATTTTAGCTGAAACAGTTAGGGTTAAAGCAACCCGCCCATCTGATATTTTAGAACTACCTA
>PAWF01000003.1 GCA_002714015.1 Gammaproteobacteria bacterium
CGACCGTGAACGGGATTATGGAGAGAGTATCATATTTATAAATCCATACCGTAAACCGTTAAAGGCTGAAATCATTACAGCTGACCATCGCTCTATAGATAGGATACGGGTTCCCCCTCATAGCAGCAGATTAGTCTCTCTAGAATCTCTTTTAAATCAAGATGAGATAAGGTGGAGTGGCCAGTTGCAAATTACTGCAACTAACCGCGTAATTACTTTTAGTGTTAAGCACTCATTTTGTGACCCAACAATAATATCAGACCATGAGCATTTAGACCCTTATAGAGGTGAACCAACGCACTTTCCTGCAACCCGATGGTTTAGACTTCGTTTAGGTAAGTGGTTGATGCGCCGTGGTTGGTTAACATGAAAGGTTAACTTTAAATGATCAGCTTAACAGATCTAAATGAATATTTATGTGCCCCTAATGATACAATTCAAGAAGCCTTAGCTAGGTTAAATTCTACAGAATATGTATTTCAGCTAGTTGTTAATTCTAGTGGTCAATTACTTGGGACTCTTACTGATGGTGACATTAGGAGGGCTTTACTTAGTGGTCAGACGCTTGAAAGTAAAGTTGAACTCTCTATGCACCGAGAGTTTCTTTCTGGTCGTAAGGGAAGTTTAGAGGAAAATAGATTTTCTTTAGTGGGTGATGAGAGACTTCGCACGTTTCTACCAATACTTAATGATAGAGGAATAGTTGAAGAGGTTTTAGTAAAGAGTCCAGATATAGGAATATCTCATGCCTTAATTATGGCAGGGGGCTACGGTAGAAGGTTGGGGGAAAAAACAAAACACATGCCAAAGCCTCTTTTAACTGTTGGTGGACAGCCTATTTTAGGGCATGTGTTAGCCAGTTTGGAGTCTATTTCAGTTAAAAATATTTTTATATCTGTACACTATCAGTCATCAAAAATTAAAGATTTTATAGATAAGGGCAATTGGAAATCAAAAATTATATTAATAGAAGAAAAAGTGCCTCTTGATACTGCAGGTGCAATTGGTAATTTACCTGATACCGGTGGTGCCCCATTTTTGGTAATGAACGGGGACGTGATAAGTAAAGTTGATTTGGCATCTCTGCATGATTTTCATATACGAAACGGTTTGATGGTAACTATTGCTGCGGCCCATCATGAAGTGAAAGTACCTTTTGGAGTAATAAAAACTAGCGTTGATGGAGTTTTTTCAGGAATAGATGAAAAGCCCATTATTAGAAACTTTGTTGCTGCAGGAATCTATTATCTTTCACCAGAAGTTCGATCAATAGTATCTGAGGGAAAAGTTTTGGACATGCCGAGTTTATTAAATCAAGCACAAGAGCTTGGTTTAAAAATAGGAGTGTTTCCTATACATGAATACTGGACAGATGTAGGTTGCCCGGGAGATTTGGAAGCTGCAAATGCAAAACATATTTTTAATAAAAAATAATAGTTAGGAAATTTTAAATTGTATTCGCGCTTGATAAAAGAAGCAGGAGAAATGCATCTGCCGCGAAAAACGGTGGCGTTGCTTCTATCGCTTCACTTGTTGGGTACAATTATGGAACTCTCAAGTCTTATAATCTTAATGCCTGTATTCCAATTTATTCAATCTGGTGGAGATTTAGTAAGCCTTGCAGGAGAAAATAAATATTGGAACTGGCTAATAGATGCTTATTCAATCATTGGGTTGATGCCTGATCTTGCAACACTTTTAGTCACATCACTTGTTTTCTTGTTGCTTAGGCAAGTTTTCACTTATATTCGTCTTTTAGCTCAGGCGTTTGCAAAGGAAAGTATGATTACACGCATGCGTGCCGATGCCTTTGAAAATTATTTGCATGCCGATATTTCATACCAAGATAAAGCGGAGTCTGGTGGTTTAATCAATGACCTTACCACTGACTTGCAAAGAGCAGCAGATTATATATTCGGAGAAATTATGTTAGCCGGATTGTTAATCGTGTCTGCAATATACCTTATCGGTCTTTTTGTCCTTTCTGTGCCAATGACTTTTACAGCAATAGCTATTTTTGGACTAGCACTATTAATTCTTCGTACTCAAATGAAAAAATCTGATGTTGCTGGTGCAGCAGTTGTGCAGGCAAACCAGAGAATGTCAGCATTTTTAATAGAGCGGTTACATTTATCAAGATTAGTCCGATTAGCAGGTATGGAGCGAGCTGAAAGTGACCAAATGAGAACACTAACAACTCGTCAACGAGATACTTTATACCGCCTTTTTACTCTTGTTGCTCGTGTCGATGTAGTTATGGAGCCAATGGTAATTGCAGCAGCATATGTTTTAATTTTTGTTAGTATTGAGCATTTTGGCCTGAAAATTGAACATATCGGGATGTTCCTTGTTATTGTGATTAGACTTTTGCCTATGGTGAAGGAGATAGCTCGTACCCGTCAAGCTAATCGAGCTACTAAAGCTGCCCATCATTCTATAACTGATCGGATGCAGGAGATGACTCGCGCCAAAGAGGTTATGACTGGAGAACAATCTTTTATAAGGTTGATTAAGCATTTTCGTTTTGAGAATGTATTTTTTGCATATGATAAGACAAACGAGATAGCAGCATTGCAAGGTGTTTCAGTTAGCTTTCCAGCAGGTAAATTATCAGCAATTGTAGGACCATCTGGGGCAGGAAAGTCTACTTTGATTGATATGATTCCACGTCTTCGCCGACCCGACAAAGGGCAAATACTTTTAGATGATGTTAGCATTGATGAGTTTGCTCTAGATAAGCTTCGTTCTGGTATTTCGAGTGCTCCACAGATGCCCCAGATTTTTAATGTGTCAGTTGCCGAACATATCAGATACGGAAAAGCGGATGCGTCAATGGATGAAGTAAAGGCTGCAGCAGAACTTGCAAATGCTGCAAATTTTATAAATGAATTACCTAATGGCTATGACACAACTTTGGGTGAAAGCGGCGTTCATTTATCTGGTGGGCAAAGACAAAGAATTGATTTAGCCCGTGCCCTAGTTCGACGAGCTCCAATTCTTTTATTAGATGAACCTACTAGTAACCAAGATGCAGATTCAGAGGCTCTCTTTAGAGAAGCTCTATTAAAAATAAGAGCAGAAACAGATATTACTATAATTGTTATTGCACATAGACTTTCAACAGTTGCTATGGCCGATAAAATTGTGGTTCTTCAATCTGGCGCTATTACTTCTGAGGGAAGTCACCAGAAACTTCTCCTTGAAGATGGTTGGTACGCACAGGCTTTTCAAAAGCAAAAAGGTGCCGATACTAGAAATTAACTATTTTTTTTCTTGATTTAAGAAACAGATTTGTAAATGGAAAATTACCATGAATAGAACTTTTGGAATACCTACTCCTGATTTAGATAGTAAAAGTTTGTTGATAACAGGAGGTACAGGTTCATTTGGTAGGGCATTTGTGAAACACGTCCTTGAAAAGTCTGCACCCGATCGAATTATTGTCTTTTCAAGAGATGAGCTAAAACAATTTGAAATGGAGCAGACAATATCCGAAAAATATAAAGACCGAGTTCGTTTCTTTATCGGTGATGTTAGAGATCTAGAAAGACTGGAATTAGCAATGAGGGAGGTAGATATAGTTGTTCATGCTGCGGCCCTTAAACAAGTGCCTGCTGCAGAATACAATCCATTTGAGTGTGTAAAAACAAATATTCATGGAGCAGAGAATGTTGTAATGGCATCTCTAAGAGCGGGTGTATCAAAAATTATATCTTTATCTACGGATAAAGCTGCTAGCCCAATAAACTTATATGGAGCGAGTAAGCTGGCGTCTGATAAAATTTTTGTAGCAGCAAACAATATATCTGGATCTCAAGACACAAGATTCTCAGTTGTAAGGTATGGAAATGTTATAGGGTCTAGAGGTAGTGTTATTCCTTATTTTAAGAATTTGATTGAAAATGGTGCACAGTCTTTACCAATAACACATCCAGAAATGACAAGATTTTGGATTACCTTGGCACAAGGAGTGAACTTTGTACTCTCTTCTCTTTCTATAATGAATGGTGGAGAAATTTTTGTTCCTAAAATACCAAGTATGAAAGTAGTTGATCTGGCTAAAGCGCTAGCTCCTGACATTAATCATGAGGTTGTTGGTATTCGTCCTGGAGAAAAGCTACATGAGACAATGATAACTATTGATGATGGGCGTACAACTCTTGAGCTTGAAGATCGTTACGTAATTGAGCCAGCTTTTGCTTTTTGGTCAAACTCTCACCTGAAGAGCAGAGATGCAAGTACAGTTTCTGAGAATTTTGAATACTCAAGTAATAATAACTTAGAATGGTTAAGTGATAGCAATTTAAAAAAATTGATAATAGAACAAAATTGAAATGAGTAAGATTAACAAAAAAGATTTTCTCCCGTATGCAAAACAGAGCATCGATGATGATGATATTGAGGCAGTAATATCTGTTTTGAAAAGTGACTTTTTGACTACGGGTCCTGTAGTCACCGAGTTTGAAGACATGTTTTCTGAAGTTTTAAATGTGCCACATGCAGTTAGCTGCTCCAGTGGTTCAGCTGCCCTTCATCTCGCATATCTCTCTCTAGACCTTGGCCCTGGTAATTATGTAGTTATTCCATCTGTGACTTTTTTAGCAACTGCCAATATGGTTCTTCACACAGGAGCTGAAATCATATTTTGTGATGTTGATCCAAAAACAGGCCTAGCTAGCGCAGAAACAATTCGAGAAGCTATAGAATTTGAGGGTGAAAGAGTTTCAGTAATAACTGTAGTGCACATGGCGGGTCAGATTTCTGATATGCAAAGTATTTCTAAACTTGCATTGGAGTTAGACGTTCAAGTGATTGAAGATGCATGTCATGCCCTAGGAAGTTTAGATCCAAGTGGTGATCCAGTAGGCAGGTGTTCAAATAGCGCAGCTACTATTTTTTCTCTCCACCCAGTTAAGGCAATTGCTGGTGGAGAGGGTGGTGTCATTACAACACGGGATGCTGAAATTGCCTGTTCTATGCGTCGAATACAAAATCATGGAATGATAAGACAAAATTTTACTGATCTTAATCAAGCTTTATCAGAAAATGGACAAGTTAATCCATGGTATTATGAAATGTTAAACCCCGGTTTTAATTATAGATTATCAGATATTCATGCAGCTTTGGCTAAACAGCAACTTACTAAGCTAAAACATTTTACTGAGCATCGTTCTTCTTTAGTCAAAAGATATGATGCAATTATATCTACTATGCCGGACGATTTTAGGTCATTTATTAGACCTAGTGGTCGTGCATCATGTGGTGAAGTTGCTTGGCACCTTTACATAGTATTAATTGATTTTAAGGGTTTAGGTTGTGATAGATTTACAGTTATGCAGTATCTAAAGAGTAAAGGTATTGGAACACAAGTACATTATTTACCTCTGCATATGCAGCCATATTATCGTAAGCGCTATGGAAAGAAATATCTCCCCGGTGCAGAAGATTGGTATGCGCAGACATTAAGCCTTCCGCTCCATGTAGGAATGGAATATGAAGATGTAGATCGGGTTATTAGCGTCCTAAGTGAGGCTTTAGTTAAGTGCCGCTAAACCAGCGTTGGTTATTTCGTGTTAGCTCACATCATCGTTATGGGCGAGGACATATTGCGCGATGTTCTGTGCTTGCAAAAGCAATGAGAGATAATGGCTCTAAAATAATTTTTCAATTGGATCCAGGATCTACAGGTGCAGCAGAAAGGCTTAAAAATAGTGGTCTCGAATCAACAGAAAAAAACCTACTCTTGGAAGGTCCATGGTCCGGCTGTGTTATTGATAATTATGAATTGTTAGGAGATGACATTAGTGACTATACCCAGCTAGCATCACCAGTGGTTATTATGGATGATTTCCTTAACCCTCCAACAGGGGCACATTTGCTAATAAACAGTGCTTTCCATTTGACTGAGAGGAAAATATCAGGTGTTCAGGCACTTTTAGGTCCAGCTTATGCATTAGTTGAGCCACGATTTTCAAACATTCCAAGGCGAGATTTTTCAGGAGTGGTTCACAAAATTCTTATAACTCTTGGGCGCACTGAGTCTCCAGAAATATTAATTAATATTCTGGAGGTTTGTGATGTTTTAACTGATAAAATGGATATAAAGGTTGTAATAGATAGGTGTGATCCAAGTTATGCATGCATAATTGATAAGAAAAGTGATTGGATAAATAATATATCTATAGTGTCTGACGTTTCAGATATGCTCCCTTTACTAAAGGACTCAGATTTTATAATTGGGTCTGGAGGTGTTAGCTTGATAGAAAGGGTAGCAGCAGGAGTTCCTTCATTGACTATTTTAGGCGCAGAAAATCAACGTCTGTCAATAGAAGGAGCAGGTATATCTGGAGTTACTATTGATGGCACCCGCATAAATTCTGCTGATTTATTGCCGAGGATATCTTCAATTTTAGAAGACTCTAAACTCAGGGTCTCTATGTCAAAAGCAGGTCGGGAATTAATTGATGGAATGGGTGGAAATCGTATTGCTGATTTTCTCTGTTCAATGGTTAAGTGTTAAATGATTTGTATTAGAGTATTTGATTGAAGTTATTTTGATAAATAAAGTTAAAAATAATAATTATGTTTTTGCTACTGTTCACCGTTGGAACGTTGATGCGTATAAACGTCATGTTTCTGACTGGCCGGGCAATTGGACTTTAATTACAAAACAAGAGGAATTATCCAAAGAAAATATTAAAAAATTAAATTCAAGATACATTTTTTTCCCCCATTGGTCATGGCGCGTACCAAGTGAAATTTTAGATTTAACTGAATGCGTATGCTTTCATATGACTGACCTGCCATATGGTCGAGGAGGTTCTCCTCTCCAAAATTTAATTTTGCGGGGACATAATTCGACATTTATATCTGCGTTAAAAATGACATCTGATATAGATGCAGGTTCTATCTATGTTAAGAAGCTATTAAAACTCAAAGGAAATGCACAGAAAATTTATGAGGATTCTGCAGAAATTATCTGTCAAATAATTACTTCTATAATCAATGAAGAACCAGAGGCAGAGCCACAGAAGGGTGAGCCAGTGTATTTTAGTCGTCGAACTCCCCAAGAAAGCAAACTACCGAAATCAATATCTGATTCTAAATTGTATGATTTTATACGTATGCTGGATGCTGAAGGTTATCCAAAGGCATTTTTGAATCATGGTAGTTTAAATATAGAATTTTTTGAGGCGCACCTAGAGGTAGATGGTACTGTGTCCGCTAAGGTTAAGATCAAACCTGAGTCAAACAAGAAAAAATCAAGATAGGGTATAAAAATGAATAGAAATATTCTAGTTGTCGCAGCACATCCTGATGACGAACTTTTAGGTTGTGCCGGAACAATAGCTTGGCATGTGAATAGAGGAGATAAAGTACATATTCTTATTATTGCTGAAGGAGCCACCTCTAGGGCGGACACTGAAGAAAATCAAAATCTAGAGAATGAACTTGTAAATCTAAAAACTTCTGCTGAGCAAGCTTCAAGGATACTTGGTTCTAATTCTCTAAGTTTTGCTGGTCTTCCAGACAATAAGCTGGATACGATCCCTTTACTAGANATTGTGAAAATTATTGAGAAGAAAAGTNAGGCTATTAGCCCGGAAATAGTTTATACGCATCACTCTGGTGATTTAAATATTGATCACAAGCTTGTTTCACAAGCAGTATTAACAGCCTTTAGGCCACAACCTTCTTCTACAGTAAAAAATATTTATGCATTTGAAACAGTTTCAAGTACAGAATGGGGCAATGATCCCCAAATATTTGTGCCCACAAGGTTTGTAAATATTACTAATTTTTTAGATAAGAAACGTGAAGCNTTGTTATGNTACAGTAACGAGATGAGACAATTCCCACATGTTCGTTCTCTTGAAGCAGTTGAGGCGCTTGCAAAGTTTCGGGGNGCAAGCGTTGGCTTGGAAGCTGCAGAAGCATTTATAGTCATTCGTGAGGTGATAAGATGAGTGCTTCTATAGAAATATCTGGTTATAAAATTGGAAAAGCATATCCACCATTTATTATAGCTGAATTATCAGCAAACCATAACGGTAGTCTCAGCAAAGCTAAAGAAACAATGGCGGCAGCGAAGGAATCTGGGGCTCATGCTGTAAAGCTGCAAACCTACACTCCTGATACTATGACTATAGACTATGATGGACCAGGATTTCAAATTAAGGGAGGCTTATGGGACGGTAAGAATCTTTATAAACTTTATCAGGAGGCCCATACACCATGGGAGTGGCATGAAGATTTATTTGCTTATGGTAAAGAGCTCGGTCTGGTAGTCTTTTCAACTCCGTTTGATGAATCTGCAATTCTTTTCTTGGAATCCATTGGGGCTCCAGCATACAAGATTGCTTCTTTTGAGTTAATTGACTTACCATTAATCAGAAAGTGTGCTGCTCAAGAGAAACCAATTATTATGTCAACAGGTATGGCAGATCTAAAAGAAATTGCCGAAGCTGTTAGTGTAGCCAGGGAGTCTGGGGGAAAAGATATTGCTTTGCTACATTGTACAAGTGGTTATCCCACACCACCTAATGAGGCAGACTTAAATACGTTGCCGCATCTTGCAAAAGCTTTTGGAGTTGTTTCAGGTCTTTCCGATCACACCGGCGGAATAGGTGTGGCTGTGGCAAGTGTAGCTTTAGGAGCGTCAATAATAGAAAAGCACTTTACTATAAGCCGTGCAGATGGTGGGCCTGACTCGGCATTTTCTTTAGAGCCTGATGAATTTAAGCTGTTATCAAAGAATGCAGAAATTGCATGGTTAGCTTTAGGAAATATTCGTTATGAGAAATCAAAAAGTGAGCAACAAAATCTTCAGTTTCGTCGTTCAATTTACATTGTTAAAGATATGAATGTAGGGGATAAATTTAACGAAGAAAATTGTCGAATAATTCGTCCAGGATTTGGCCTTGTTCCTAAATATTATGATTTGATATTAGGTCGGAAAATAAACAAGTCCGTGAAACGAGGGACACCGTTAGCATGGGATCTATTAAGTTAAAAACTATGCCTATAAAGAGCTTGAATAAAGTGTCTCTACGACCCGCAGTAGATTTAGATATGAAATTACTTTTTTTGTGGGTAAATACACCAGAAAATTTAGCTAGTAAGATTGAGACATCTACACCAATTGTTTGGGCTGATCATATTAAATGGTTTAAATTGTGTTTAGAATCAGATCATTGTGCGATTTGGATTGCTGAAAAAAGAAATCATGCACTTGGGCAGGTTAGAGTTGAACGCCACAAGGATGGAGATCTTCATATTGATATATATGTTGACTCACCTCATAGAGTATTGGGAATAGGTACTGAAATACTTAATCTTGCTAAAGAAAATGTAAAACAACTCTGGCCAGGTGAACCTTTAGTAGCCAGAGTAAAAAAAAATAATACTTCTTCATTAAAATTGTTTCAAAAATGTGGATTCAAATTTATATCAGAGATATCTGATTATATAGTGTTTGTTATGAGGGATTAAAATTGCAACCCAAAACAGAGGATAATTCTATAGCAGTAATACCTGCACGAGCTGGTAGTAAAAGGGTGCCAGGTAAAAACATTCGACCTTTTCAAGGTAGGCCAATGATTGCATTTGCGATTAAAACGGCTGTGGAAAGTAAAATCTTTGAGCGGGTTATTGTTAGTACTGATTCAAATGAAATTGCTGAAGTTGCTAAAAAAGAAGGCGCTGAAGTACCTTTTCTTAGGCCATCAGAAATATCTGGTGACCATACAACAACAGCAGAGGTCTTAAAACATGCACTCATAGAAACAGGGGCAGATGCAAGATATAAATTTGCATGTTGTATTTACCCTGCTGTCCCTTTTTTAATGATAAGTGATGTGAAGGCAGGTCTTGAATTGCTACACACTAAAGATGCTAAAAGCACACTAGCTATTTCTGAGTTTGGGACTTCAGTTTGGAGAGCATTTGAAGAGTTTTCTGACCATAAACTAAAAATGATATGGCCAGAACACAGTTTAGTTAGGACGCAAGATCTTCCTTCAGCATTTCATGATGCTGGACAGTTTTATTGGGTGCAGGTGGAGGAATTTTTGAAAAAACCACAGTTTTTTACTAACAAAACTTATGGGATTAAAATTCCCAAGTGGCGATCCCATGATATTGATACTAAAGATGATTGGGAGAGAGCTGAAGTAATTTACAAAGCATTGCAGGTGAGAGAAAACTTATGAAGGAAAGTAAACAACTCAAATTTTGGAGAGGGGAATTTGGCAACTTATATATTGATAGAAATACACCAGATAATGAAATTTCTCCTAATCGTTTGCACATGTGGAAAAAAATACTAAATGCCATTCCCGATGTACCTAATTCTGTTTTAGAAGTTGGGGCAAATATTGGAAATAATCTTAGGGTTATTCAAGAGTTAATTGATACTAAAATCTATGCNGTAGAACCAAATTATGCAGCAAGAGAAATNTTAAAAACAAATCTTAAAATAAATNAAAAAAATATTTTTGATGCTAGTGCNAATTCATTGCCTTTGGANTCNTCNTCAATAGATTTAGTATTTACTAGCGGTGTATTAATTCATATTGCACCTGAAGATCTTTATANATCTTGTTCGGAAATATACAGAGTTAGTTCAAAATATATAGTNTNTGTAGAATANTTTAATCCAACTCCAGTTGAGCTATCTTACCGTGGTCATGATGGCGTTTTNTTTAAGAGAGATTTCGGTTCATTTTGGATTNAGAATTTCCCAAATTTGAAAGTATTAGACTATGGTTTTTTTTGGAAGCCCGTAACTGGTCTAGACAATCTAACTTGGTGGATTTTTCGTAAAGCCTAAACAAATTTTATTAAGTTATTTTTTTCTAATATGAGTGTTGTATAGCAAACAAATCTAATATGGTAATTATTTTATGATTTTACAAAAAAGTATAATCAATTGACTACTTCCAGAAATTTTGAGAATAAAAATGACTATTCATGTATCCCATTAGTGAATGAGTCTTATGGATGGAAGCAAATACCTGCAGGCAAAAGAATCCTATTATTCAGAGGATTTGTCCATGGTCACAGCTCTTCTTCAATTGCTGCAAAAGCCTCTGAAGTTACTTATGAAGAAATTGCACCTTGGTTAAACAGTATTAATGGTCATTTTTCGATTATAATTTTAGGAAATAAATGGTGTATGGCAGCTGTAGATCCAGTGCGTAGTTATCCACTTATTTGGACCTTTGATAATAAGCGTATCCTTGTTTCTAATAATGGCCCAGATTTAACTCGTGCTATAGGTTTGGAACATTTAGATATTGATGAACATCAACTTGATGCTTTTGCCCTTTCTGGGTTTACTATTGGTCCAAGAACCCTTTATAAAAAAATACACCAACTAGAACCAGGAACATTCATAACTATTCGAGAAAATGCAGACTATCAGGTTTCAGCTTATCATAAGTGGAATCCAATGAGACCTTCACAGGCAAAATTACAAGACCTCATTGAACCTTTGTCACTTATTAATGAGAAATTAATTGATAAATTGGCGTTAAGTGGAATGGGAAGAAAAATTATTGTCCCATTATCAGCTGGTCTGGATTCGCGCTTTATTGCTTCTGGACTTAAACAAGCTGGGTATAAAAATGTTTGGTGTATTAGTTATGGTAGGAGGGGAAACCGAGAAATAGAAGTAGCCAGAGAAATTGCAAATAAACTTGGCTATAAATGGGACTTTATAGAATACACAAATGCAAGTGTTCGTAAAGCATTGGCAACCGAAGATCATAAGAGTTATGAGGAGTATGCTAATTGTTTGACATCAATTCCATTTCCACAGGATTACACTGCTCTTGCGGAGTTGAGAGCATCAGGAAGGCTGGATCCTGATTCCATTATTGTTAATGGTCAATCTGGAGACTTTACAAGCGGAAACCATATTCCCAATAGTCTAATTGAGCCCCCTCCCATCTCTGATAAAAAACGTTTGGAAGCTGTAATAAATGCTCTTGTTAAAAAGCATTTTAAGCATTGGCCATCTTTGTTGTCAGCAAGCCGCCTAAAAATAATTCAAGATATGCTTAAATCTGAAATTGAAAGAGTGGGGGGTTTACCTAGTGACCCCAATCGTGATCATGGCTTATATGAGCTTATTGAATTTAGAGACCGTCAGGCAAAGTATGTGATTCATGGGCAAAGATTGTATGAATACATGGGTTTGTCATGGAGGTTACCACTTTGGGAAAGAGAAAGCCTAGATTTTTGGGAAAAAGCACCACTAGAAGCAAAGGCAAACCAAAACCTATATAAACAAGTTTTAATTAGAGATAACTGGGGTGGTGTATGGAAAGACATCCCAATAAACCCATCCAATATAAGACCTATATGGCTTTACATAGTTAGACTAATGGCAAAATTAATTCATGCACCAATAGGGGTTAATAAATGGCATAATTTTGAACGTCGTTATTTGAATTATTGGATGTCACCCCTCTGTTCATACGCTGAATGGCCCTATAGTAAAGTAGTTCGTGAGGGTTCTAATGCTCACGGAGCTATTGCGCTACATATTAAAAAATACCTTGATAGTAGTGCTGGGAATAATTCTATATGGTTGTCCAAATGACAAAAAATTTTGATCCAATTTCCACAAAACAAGTTGCTGCAATTCTAAGCCTTGATTTTGCAGGTAATAACATTGTTGTAAATAAAGCATCTAAATTTCCACCCTGTGAAGAAGGTACTTTATCATTTTGTAATCTGTCTAAAGACATTATGCTCTCAAAATTTCCATCTAATTCCATTATTATTGCCAGTCAAAAGTTAACAGAAAGCTTTATTAATAAGGGTGCCTCAGTAATAATAAGTGATAACCCAAAATTTGATTATTGTAGATTATTTCATAACCTTCTTCCTCTTAAAGATTATGGTGTGCATGCTGATGCAAAAATTGGATGTGAAGTAGTACTAGGGAAGCAAGTGACAATTGGTTCAGGTTCAGTCTTAAATGGAAAAATTAAAATTGGTGAAGGAACCCATATTGGATCAAATGTAGTCTTACAGAACCAAGTGTCAATCGGTAAGAACGTTCGAATAAGAAATGGAAGCGTAATTGGTGAAGATGCTTTTAGTTTTGGTTTTTCGAAAAATGACGATGCTAGCTCTGAATCACTTCGTTTCCCAAGCTTTGGTGGAGTTATAATAGAAGATAATGTCCAAATCGGAAATAATTGTGTGATTTCTAGAGGAACTTTTGCAGATACTATTTTACGTAAGGGAGCTCTGATAAACGACTTGGTGCATATAGGAAATGAGGTTTTAGTTTCTGAAGGTGCTATAATAACTGCGCATACAGATATTAGTGCACGTGTGAAAATTGGAAAAAATTGCTGGATAGGTCAAAGTGCTGCAATTCGCCAGGGACACGTAATTGGTGATGAGGCTATTGTAGGAATGGGTGCTGTTGTGGTTAGTGATGTTCCTGCTAATACTACTGTAATTGGTATTCCAGCAAGAGATAAGAATGTAGGTTAAGGGCTTACGCATTGAATAAATCAAACTCAATTTTATTTCTCGATGTAGAGGGGGGTTGGGGCGGATCTTCACGATCACTTTATTACATCATTAAATTTTTAGACCGAACTAACTTTAAACCAATCGTGCTTATGCGTAAAAAAGGTCCTGTGCAAGATATGTATAAGAAGATTGGAGTCGCGTGCTTTGTAGTTCCTGAAATGGCTTCTTTTCGCCCAGCAGATCGAAAAAACCTTGTTGCCTTTATAATATATGCATGGCGTATGCGAAAATACTTAAAATTTAGTGGAAAAGTTAGGGAGTTAGCTAACAGCTATAATATTAGACTAATACATGTAAACCATGAGAGTTTAGCATTAACAGGAGCGCTTGTTGCATGGCAACTTGGGTTACCGTGGGTTGCCCATATTAGAACATTATTGACACCAGGATGGTTTGCTAGACGGGTATATGGGGTTATAGCACGCTATGCGAAGCATTCTATCTTTATTACAAATCCAAACTTTGAGCATTTTAGAGATATGCTTAAAATTCCGTTGGATTCAACCAAATGCAGTGTAATTCATAATATAACTCCGGATACCACAGAAACTATAGCTTTAGACGAAATGACCCGTTCATCTCAAAAGTTTAAGGTCCTATCTTTAACCAACTTTGCCCCATCAAGGGGTGTAGATAGAATAATTGAGGTGGCTGAAGCTCTAAAGAACCGAGGAGAATCTGACTTTGAGTTTTTTCTTTTTGGGCAGCCTTCTCAGGTAAATGCAATAACAGGTCTTCCAGACAAATATTATGAAAATTTGCAAAAGCGTGTCCATAAATTAGGTTTGAATCGCAGTGTGTTTTTTTTAGGCCATACAGCTCATCCTGAAAAAGCTTTAGCTGGTTGTGATGCCCTTTTAAAGTTGACTCGCCAGTCAAACCCTTGGGGTCGTGATATTATTGAAGCACTTGCTGCAGGAGTTCCAATATTAACATTAGGCGTTTTTACAGAATTTGTTGAAGACGGAGTAAATGGATATATTACAAAAAATTATAATGTTGAGAATATTGTAGATAGACTTTTGAATCTGTCTAAATCTAGTGAATTATGCGAAAAAATTTCTGAGGCTAATCGTCTAAAAGCTAAAGTTTTATTTAATGGTGAAGAAAGAGCAAAAGATATTTTGGCTGTCTATACAAATATTCTAAATAGTAATTCGATTTTGGCGGAAAGCTATCAGGTACGATGATAGAAACAACAGAAAGTTTTACTCTCCAAGGATATCGCAGTCTTATAATGGAATTCTTTAAGCTCAATTATTCTATTGTAAATTTTTCTGATATGGATCCACTTAGAGCACATCTTATTTTACGTCATGATATCGATATGTCACTAGAGGCAGCTCTTCCTATTGCTGAAATAGAACAAGACTTGGGTATTAAAGCTTCATATTTTGTTCTATTACGTAGTGAACTTTATAACCCCCTATCTCCAATAGGAATAAAAATACTAAAAAAACTAGGTGATTTAGGGCATGAGGTTGGGTTGCATTTTGATGCATCCTTATATTCTCCTTCTATATCTTGTCTTAATAGTGAGGTGAAACGCGAGTGTGAGTTGCTTGAAATGGCTTTAGGTGAAGAGGTTAAAACAGTTAGCTTTCACCGACCTTCATCAAAACAATTAAAAATTACGGAGCCACTAGCAGGACGAATTCATACATATCAGCCAGAATTTTTTATTGATATTGGCTATTGTTCAGATAGTCGTGGAGGTTGGTATCATGGTCATCCACTAGAACATCCATCAGTTATATCTTTAAAAGCAATTCAACTCCTCATACATCCAATATGGTGGAACTTGAAAAAAAAATTAGGACCGGTTGAAGTGCTGGATGATTTTAGAGAGAAAAGAGATAAGTTAGTCGCGAAAACATTATCTGCAAATTGTGATCCTTATAGAAATGAACGAGGTGCAAACCCCGAATCACTCAAGGGACAAACTAAATAAATGACAAAAAAAAACTGTTTTCTTGGAATTCATGATGGCCATAACTGTGGTGCTGCATTAATCATTGATGGTGAAGTAGTTGCTGCTGTTAATGAGGAACGTTTATCTAGGAATAAAAATGATTCTGGGTATCCACGTCAATCAATAGATGAAGTTTTAAAAATAGGTGGCGTACAAGCAGCTGATTTAAATCATGTCGTATTTGCTTCAAATTTTATGCATACAAAGGCGCATTTAGAGGAAATATCGCTTTGGTATCCTGTAGGAATAAAAGAGCAAAAAGCTGACCAATCAAGACCGAAGGAATATGCAAGGCAGCTTTTTGAAATCAGACGCAAAGAAAGAATAGAAGAAAGTGTTAATCACCTTGGAATAGAAATTGAGAAGGTAGAGTTTGTTGAGCATCATAGAGCTCATCTTACAGCAGCATATTATACGGCTCCAACTCTAAATCCAGGAAAGAAAATACTAGGTCTAACCTGTGACGGAGCTGGTGATAATCTTTGTGCTACAGTCTCTATATGTAAAGATAATAACATTGACCGGATTTCAAAAACAGATAGGCATGCATCATTAGGAAAAATTTATTCAAGAGTGACATATTTGATGGGTATGACTCCTTGGGAACATGAATACAAGGTAATGGGTTTAGCGCCATACTCTGATCCAAAATATGCCCACGCAGCTGCCGAGCCATTAAGGGGGCTATTAAGAGTTTCACATGATGGTTTGAGTTTTATATTAAATAGCGAGGTATCAACTAATTATTGTTATGAGACCTTACGAGACGCATATGAGAGAGAACGCTTTGATAATATGGCAGGTGGAGTACAGTTATTTACAGAAGAAATTCTTGTTGAATGGATAAGAGGTTGTATAGCACATACGGGTATAACTGACATTGTTTGTGGTGGCGGTGTATTTATGAACGTTAANGCTAATATGTGTATTGCGGCACTCCCAGAAGTTACTTCGATGTATGTNATGCCAAGTGCTGGAGACGAATCACTTTCTATTGGTGCTGCACTTGATTCTTATTATAGAGCCACCAAAGATACTAACTTTTCCAAGAGTATTATTAAAAACCTNTATCTCGGNGCGGATAAAGCTGAAGAGGAAAAAAATGTGATAGATNGAGCTAAATCATCTAAAGGTTTCAATGTGTTTAAGCCTCAAGATATGAGTATGTCTATTGCAGAGTTGTTATCAAAAGGCGAGATAGTTGCTGTTTGCAGGGGAAGGATGGAGTGGGGTGCNCGAGCTCTAGGGAATAGAAGTATTTTGTGTGCAGCTAACGATTTTCGTCGAATTAATGAAATAAATAATATGATTAAAATGCGGGACTTTTGGATGCCCTTTGCTCCTAGTATAATAGAGGAAAGGGCGTCAGAATATTTTAATGATCCAAAAAACATACATCCAAAATTTATGACCTTTGCTTTTAATGTCATTGAGGGTCGTGAACAAGATTTAGCAGCTGCATCTCATCCTAAAGATCATACAATACGTCCCCAAATTGTTTCTATAGATTCTAATCCTGATTANCATTCNATCTTATCTAAATACTTAAACATCACAGGTCATGGGGTTATATTAAATACCTCTTTTAACCTGCATGGTGAACCTATTGTATACGGAGCTAAAGATGCTTTTAGAGTTCTTGAGCTCTCAGGATTACGCCATCTAGCTCTAAATAATTTTATAATATCAAAAAATTTATAGGTTTAATGCATAATNTTTTTTTCAGTAGTGTGNAATAATGAANCGGGTTGTTTTTATAATCCCTTCATTTACTGGTGGTGGGGCTGAGCGCGTTATAATAACTTTTTTAAAGTATATAAACCGTAATCAAATTGAACCNATATTAATTGTACANAATGATGAAGGACCACTTCGTAATCTTGTACCTCCTGATGTTAAGGTCTTTAATCTTGAGGTTATACGCTTTCGAAGTGGTGTATATAAATTAATTCAGATTATTCGTAATCTCCAGCCAACGGCAATAATATCTACTTTTAGTCATATCAATGTTACTTTGCTAGCTTTTAAGCTTTTCATTCCAAGATCAACTAAAATAATTATTCGTGAAGCAAATACACCTTCAAAAAGTTTAAAGTCTACTCATTCGCCAAAGTTTTTTAATTTTATTTGCCGTCGCTACTATCCACGCGCTGATGCAGTTTTATGNAGTTCTAACCTAATAGCAANTGAGATAAACAGAGAATTTAGGGTTCCTTTATCAAAAATTGTAAGAATTAATAATCCTGTAGATATAGAGGCTATACGTAGATCTATNGATAAACCTTATCATGATNAAAATTTNAAGAGATACTTCATTGCTGCAGGNCGGCTTACTTTTCAAAAAGGTTTTGATAGGTTGTTAGATGACTTTTCTAATACGCCTCCAAAATTTGGGTTAATAATATTAGGAGAAGGCTCNGAACGTAAATTACTTGAACGACAAATAGAAAAATTAGGGCTTGAATCTAGGGTGTTACTAAAGGGTTTTATTTCTAAACCCTGGCCACTTTATAGTGGTGCTGAAGCCTTTTTACTTTCATCTAGATGGGAAGGTATGCCTAATGCAGCCCTTGAGGCTTTAGCTTGTGGTACCCCGGTAATTGCCACACCAGAATCTGGAGGAATGGCTGAAATATGCAAAATAGCTCCTGAAAAAGCCATAACTATAGCAACATCAGGAAAACCATTTATAAAAGCTATTATAACTGTTTCAGAGAATTTTACTCCGAGTTCCCCAAGTAGTCTTTTGCCATCTAACTGGGAAGTAAAAGAAGTCACGCGACAACTTGAAAATCTTATATTCAATTAAAATTACTTAGAATGAAAAGGTTTTTTTGCAACCAGAATACATCCAGTAATCGCAAGGTCTGTATCTTTCATTCTGCGATAACGATTAGAAAGTTTAGGTTTTATCGCTTCAACTTTTGTTAAAGCTTTATCTTTAAGGTCTTGGGGTATTTGATCCCATCTTTGGGGTAATAAATCTTCATTGAGACCCACTAGACGTGAAATAAATATTTTTCCATTTATGTCACTGGATGTTAGCCATCTTTGATAATCTGGCACAAGAACACGATTTGGGCGACCTGAATTATTTGTCATGAGTTTCCAGGTATTGTCATTTATAGTTAGATGAGTCAATGGATGATGCTCTGAAAACATCCCGTGGTCTCTAAGGTCTATACGATGAATTAACATACCACCAGGATTGAGTGTCTTAAACATATAGCTTAATGCATCAAGTGGATCAAAGAGGTGTTCTAAAACAGCACGACTAATGATAAAATCAAACTTTTCATTTGTTTCTTTAAAAAAAATCTCTGCAGGTACTCCTGAATTGTAAGTTAAACCCTTAATATTTTTTTCATTTGGAGGTCCAGTAAATAGGTTTGTAAAACCTTTTCTAAGGGCAAGTGCTTTATAAATCTGTTCTTGCTCTTTATTATTTCTTTCTGGTTTCCATCGATCAATAGCGTGAACGTTTTCTGCACCATTAGCTAAAATACAAAGAGCAACACCTAGATTATCGCCGGGTCCTATTTCAGCTACATTTCCTGAAAAACTATTAAGGTTTCCGTATAGTAGATAGTCCTTAAATACTCTATCAATATAATCAATAGAGTTTTTAAGGCTCATTCCAGAATGTCTAGTGCCCGAAGTAGTTTTAAGATCACCGTTTTTTAAACGTTTCCCAGCTAACCAATTATCAATAATATACCATAAGCAAGTCAGGCTAATGTTATTTTTTATTATTTTTCGTAGGATCATTTTTCTCCTTGAAAGGATTATATTTACTTATGAGTGAGACGCTACCAAAAGTGTGTCCATCAGTCATGTACATCATAACAGGTTTAGATGTAGGGGGAGCAGAAAAACAGTTATTNTTACTTGCCTCNGAAAGACAAAAAAAAGGTATAGAGGTTATCATTGTTTCATTAAAAAAAGGNGGTGTTTTACGTCCTGANTTTGAGTCACAAGGAATAAAAGTTTATGACCTNGGAATGAAAAGGGGGANCCCTAACCCATTTCCATTATTCCGACTTATTTATTTAATTAATAAANTTAAACCTAANATAATACACAGTTGGATGTATCATGCGGACCTTTTANCGACNATTGCCTTGCGAATGTCTNTCCAAAGAAAANCTACTTCATTANTTTGGGGTGTGCGTTGCTCAGATATGGATTTGACGCGCTATAGTTTTCTTCTCAATTGTGTTGTGTGGTGTTGTGTTAGGCTTTCTAAGACCCCTGANTTAATTACATATAATTCTCACGCTGGCGCGCGAGTNCACCATAGTTTAGGTTATTATTCAGGGCNCAGTAAGATAATTGGAAACGGGGTTGATATCCAACNTTTTAAACCAGATGCTCATTTAAGAGAAAAAAATAGACGAGAACTTAATATACCAGAAGGGGTATTTGTCATTGCTAATGTAGCTCGTGTAGATCCAATGAAGGATCATAAAAATTTATTATTAGCCCTAGATAAATTACCTGATGTTACTGCTGTTTTTATTGGAGATGGTACAGAAAAACTTAACGATCATAAACGGTGCTATGGTCTTGGGCGAAGGTCTGACATAAGTAAGTTACTACCTGTTGCAGACTTAATTGTATCCAGCTCGGCGTTTGGTGAGGGTTGCTCCAATGCTTTAATCGAAGGCATGGCTTGTGGTTTACCTGCTGTGGCAACTGATACGGGNGATGCAGCTTATTTGCTAGGTAAAGCAGGGAAGGTTGTGAAAGTAAGAGACACAGAAGCTTTAGCTGCGGCTATACAAGAATTTGCAGAAATGGAAGAGAGTGAAATCAATGACTATAAATTGGCCGCAAGAGAAAGAATNATAAAATTGTTTTCACTTGAAAGTTTAGTAGAAAATTATGANCAACTTTATTCTTCATTACTCTAGGCTATCAATATGTGTGGTTTTGCAGGAATTATTAATTTTAAGGGTCTATCAGGAAAAAATATAAGACCTTCTTTGTTGAGGGCAGGTGAACGTTTAAAGCCTAGAGGTCCTGATTCAAGTAATATTTGGNTAGATAATAAATGCGCCTTAGTNAATACACGACTAGCCATTCAAGATCTTAGTGAAACAGCAAATTTACCAATGGCTAAGGGTAATTTGGTAATNGCCTATAATGGAGAAATTTATAATTTTNAATTATTAAAAAAAGAGCTTCAGTCTTTAGGTCATAAATTTACTACTAATGGGGATACAGAGGTTGTTTTGGAAGGTTGGAAAGCTTGGGGAATACAGCTTTTGGACAAACTTTCTGGTATGTTTGCCTTTGTGATATGGAATTCATCAACTGGCAAGGCTTTTTTTGCAAGGGATCGATTTGGTAAAAAACCACTTTTATTATTACAACACGAAGGAAGAATTACTTTTGGTTCTGATCTTGNAGCTTTAGAAAGTCTATTAGACTATACACCTGAAATAAATTTAGCAGCCCTTAACTTATATTTTTCATTACGTTGGGTGCCAGAGCCACTTTCAATATCTCAAGGAATTCAAAAATTACCAGCTGGTTCTTTTGGCAGGTTTGATGAATCAGGGCTAGACATAAAGCACTGGTATAATTTATCAGATAAACGAGGAGATCAAATACAAAATTTAAATTTAGCAAGAAATCATTTAGTGGAAACATTTGATAATGCTGTTGAATGCAGAATGACCTCAGATGTACCTATAGGCGTATTTCTTTCTGGTGGAATTGATTCTGCTTTAGTTGCAGCCTCAATGAAGCGTGTTACACCTAATGTTGAGAGTTTTACAGTTGGATTTGAAGGTGCTTCGAGTTATTACGAGGAAAGACCAGAGGCAAAAAAAGTTGCAAACTTTTTAGGAACTAAGCACGCTGAATTAGTCATTTCAGCAAAGGACACATCCAATGCTTTGATGGGGGTATTTGACAGTTTAGATGAACCTTTTGCTGACTCTTCAGCTGTTCCAACCTACCTATTATCTAAAGAAGTACAAAAAAATGTGAGTGTAGTTTTAACAGGAGATGGTGCGGATGAAATTTTTGGTGGGTATAGAAAATACCAAGGTGAGCTGGTCTCAGCCTACTATAGGAAAATTCCATCTATTCTNCGTCAGTTCATAATTGAGCCACTAGTAGCGACTTTACCTGAAAACAAAAGTAATAGTATATCAGAGCGTATAAGACTTCTTCGAAGGTTTATGAAGCATGCAGGGAAAGACTCTATTGGTCGACATGTTGGTTGGCTACAAGCAATGGATAGTTGTGAGCTAAAAAGATTGATGATTAATAAAGAAACTTCATACAGTCCAGACCTAAGGTCTTTAATATTAGACTGCAGGGCTTCTAGTAAAGATAATGACCCAATTAATGCGATGCTTTACGGNGATTTAGTGTTAGGTCTTGTATCAGACATGTTAGTCAAAGTTGATCGAACTACAATGGGTACAAGCCTTGAGGCTCGCTCACCATTCCTTGATAACCGTATAGTTGAAATGGCTGCAGCAATGCCAAGCTCATATAAATTACGATATGGTATGGGAAAGTGGATACTAAGAAATGCATTTTCAGATAGATTGCCATCTAGTGTATTTTC
Source organism: Gammaproteobacteria bacterium (assembly GCA_002714015.1). Taxonomy (GTDB): domain Bacteria; phylum Pseudomonadota; class Alphaproteobacteria; order UBA828; family UBA828. The sequence continues at coordinate 22,116 of PAWF01000003.1, forward strand.
TAATAGAAAGAAAGGCTTTGAGGTGCCTATCGCAGAATGGCTTACAGGTCCATTAGAGGACTTGACTCGTCAAGCAATTGATCCAAACCGATTAAAAAAACAGGGTTTATTTGATCCTACCCTCCCAGCTATCTGGTATAAAGATCTAGAAAACCGTAGAAAAGATACATCTGAAAAACTATGGATGCTTGTAGCTTTTCAAGGATGGTGCAAAAAATTTAGACCGAATTTATCTATTTGAGTAAATTCTAGATTCAGAAATGCAGTAATAATCCTCACAGCAGTAGAATATGATATGAAAATTTGTCAGTTATGCGCAGTCGATTTTACCCTCTACCATTTTATCTTACCCCTTATAAGGGCTGAATTAGATGCTGGTCATGAGGTTGTAGCTATCTGCAGTGATGGAAAATGGATAGAAAAAATTCGTTATAAAGGTTTTGCAGTAAAAACTATTTCAATTTCAAGAAGTTTTAATATTTTTCATCATATTAGATCATATCATCGGCTAGTTAAGTTCTTTCGTCAGGAGTCCTTTGATATAGTACATGTTCATACCCCAGTGGCGGCAATAGTTGGAAGGCTAGCAGCCTCAAGAGCTAAAGTTCCTTGTATAGTCTATACGGCTCACGGATTCTATTTTCATGAAGGTATGGGTTATATTAAGCGGAGACTTTTTATTGAGTTAGAAAAGTTTTTAGGGCGCTTTACAGATGTTCTTTTTACTCAAGCAAAAGAGGATGCTGATGCTGCTAAATTATACAAGTTATGCAAAAGTGATAAAATTTTAGCTATAGGAAATGGAGTTAATCCATCTGACTTTAAGGTTTTTAATAATGATTATGAGCGAACAGTTCATAGGATTAATATCAGACGACTGCTTAAAACCTCTGAAGATGAAGTGGTATTAGTGGTTGTTGGTCGATTAGTTGTAGAAAAAGGTTATAGAGAATTATTTGAGGCTGTAGAGGGAATGAATCTGACCCTTTGGGTGGTTGGGGAAAAACTAATTAGTGATCATGATACTGCTGTATCTATACCAAAATGCCAAGATAAGATTAGAGTTTTAGGATACAGAGATGATATTCCTGAGTTACTTCATGCTTCTGATATCTTTGTTTTGCCCTCATACCGTGAGGGCATGCCTAGATCTATTATTGAGGCAATGATGGCAAGGTTGCCAGTAGTGGCAACAAACGTAAGGGGCAGCCGAGAGGAAGTTATAGATGGTGAGACTGGTCGGTTGGTGCCCGTTAAAGACTCAAAAAGTCTAAGAAATGCAATTGATGAACTTGCAAAAAATACCACCCTGAGAAAGTCTATGGGGGAAGCAGGTTATCGTAGAGCCATTCAACTCTACGATGAAAAAAAAGTTATTGAGCGTCAGCTTAATTTCTTAGGGTTATAAGTTAAATAATTAAGAGAATTAGTTTTTTGGAATACGGGTAAGAACCCAACTTACATTAGTTTCTTCAGGGTCGATAGGACCAGTCATTACAATTTGGTTGCTCCTTCTCCTTTGCCCTGGTTGACCACAATAAATACTTTCTGCAAGGTCAAGATTTGCACCCTTAGTCTGCATTTGCCATCCAGAACCACTTTGTAATCTTAGGAGAACGGTTTTACCATCGTGAACAAGTGATGTTTGAACATCAGGATGAAGGTGAAAACGGATAGCGAAAGACCTTCCTTTTGGAATGCCATTATTTTGCTGAGTCAGAATGTCATTACCTTTAAGGTTTGAGCCATCGCTTGATAGATATAACCGTCTTTTGTGAACTAAATTAAAGGGTTCTTCAAAACCATCATGTTGCATCTCCAGCCATGTTGCTCCTTCTTCCTCTTCACGATTAAAAAAGATATTTTCTGGACCAATACCAATCCCCCCACATGGTAATAGTTCTGATGAATTTGTATCATCAACAGTTAGTGTGGAGTGAGCTGCGGTAGCACGTAGAGCTGCTCTCCACCTTTCATCTCCACCACGCCATGTTCCACAATTAACAATTAGCCGTTCTTTTCCAATACTAAGCTCAAAACTCAATGTTCCAGCATGAGTTTTACCTCCGATATTTGGTGGAGCTCCACAATCTACAATAGCTAAAGTACGACCTGCCTGAAGTCTCTGAAATCCAGAATGTAGGGTGTTAGAATTTATTCTTCTGTTTACATTAGCTTTAGCTAATACAAGGTCAACTAACCATGCAGTTTCTTCTAAGCTATCATTAAATAAACTAACAGCACCATCACCATGTCTATAAAATCTCATCATTGATGCCATTCTATCAATTGCAAAATGAATATTTTCTGGAATGGGGTAGTTAGCTTTTTCTAAGCTCTCTCTAATATCGATAAGACTAGAAAGTACTCTTATATGGGCAGATGGACTTCTTTCAATATGACCACCATCAGGAAGAATTTGTTTATCGATTTCTAGTAATAAACCTTTTTCAGCAATTTCTAAAATCTTATCTCCATTTGGGATGCATATCCCTGCAGCATAGAGTCCTTTAATAGCTGTAAATCGGGGTGCCCCAGCTGGACCCTGCCTTACTGTACGGCATAGGTGACGACTTTGTAATGCTATATTACCAAAAAATTTATCACGAAACTTATGATCACAACCTGAAAGTATAAACTCTGCAGAGAGAAGCCAAGAGTATAAACGTTCACCAAGAATATCTGACCGCCATGCAAAGGAGTCAATTGATGTATGTAATGATATCCACTCTAANATTANNTGACGCATCTTNTGTCTAGCTGAGTCATTTGCTATAGAGCGAAGATCNCTAAGCCATGAAAATCCATGGAGTATAGNCTGCCAATCTTTACCAAATCCACAATGNTTCCATGGAGCTCCAGTCTTTNTTTCTTTGGTCCCAACATTTAGCTCATAACCNANAAAACTANAGGTTCCAGATAAAAATTCATTCCCTAAAACTGTATCACCAGTTCTAAATTCAGACGGTTTACCTTCAATTTTTTGTGGAGCACGACCAGATATTAGAAACCTGTATGGTCCACTCGAATAACTAATATTACGAACGCAATCAATAAAAAACCCAAAATTAAAAGGTTTCGAAGTGCGTTTTCGTTTGCGGTTGGAGGTAGTTTGTATTCCAGTCATTTCAAAATATTAATCTATAGCTTTAGATGCATTTCTCAGAGAGATAATATTTTTTTTATAATTTTCGCCTTTAAATGTTGCTGATCCTGCAACTAACACATCAGCACCGGCTTCTACTGCATCTATAGCTGTTAATGAGTTAATACCACCATCAACTTCTAGGTCTATTGTTCTTCCGCTATTATCAATCATTTGTCGTAATAGTCTGATTTTTTCCAATTGAGATTGAATAAATACTTGTCCGCCAAAACCTGGATTGACAGTCATGACAAGAATTAAGTCTATATTATTTATAAAAGGTTTAAGAGCGCTAACTGGTGTTTCAGGTTTTATAGAAACCCCGGCACGCTTGCCTAGCTCATGGATTATATTAATAGATTGGTTGACATTTGGTGTTGCCTCAACATGTATCGTGATTATATCCGCTCCTGCAATAGCAAAGGCTTCAATGTAAGGGTCAACTGGAGAAATCATAAGATGTACATCAAATGGAAGAATTGTATATGGTCTTAAAGCTTTTATAATTTCTGGGCCAATAGTGATGTTAGGTACAAAATGACCGTCCATAACGTCTATATGGATATAGTCAGCACCTGCTTTAGATACCTTTTGTACCTCCTCGCCGAGGCGTGCAAAATCCGCCGATAGAATCGATGGAGCGATTCGGATAGTCTGCTGCATACTCATGTTGGTAGCAGCTTACTGACGTCGGCGCAAGCAGGTAGCAAAGAAGCCATCAAGTCCATCATATTTTTTCCAGTGACAAGGAAGTGTCTGGAGGTCTCCATATTTGTTAATAGCGCTGGGAGGAGCACCTAACGAAATCAAATCAAATTTTTCTCGAGAAATGTTAGGCTTACGGCTAAGTAGTGCATTTATTCTTTCCACTCCCTCTTCAGGTAGTAAAGAACAAACTGTATAAACTATTTTCCCCCCGGGTGAGACTATATCAGTGACTGCATCAAGCATTGCATCTTGTTTCAATTTAAGGCGCTCTAGATCTGGAGGCGTTCTTGTCCAAGGCACTTCAGGGTGTCGACGAATAGTACCTGTGGCACTGCATGGAGCATCTAATAAAATCTGCTTTAATTCGTTAAGGGGTGTCCATTTAAGAATATCTTGTTCGACTAATACAACATCAAGGTTAAGTCGAGATAAATTTTCTATAAGCCGTTTNATGCGTGTTTTTGATTCNTCTACTGCCGTTACTTTTGCCCCTAATGCAGCTAATTGNGCAGTCTTNCCNCCAGGAGCGGCACATAAGTCTGCAATTTCATAATTCAAACTATTATCAATCATACGAGCTGGGAAAGATGCNGCTGCATCTTGAACCCACCATTCACCTTCATAAAACCCTTCTAAATCTTCAATNCTTCCATAATTTGATAAACGAAGGGATTTATTTGGTAAAACATAGGCGTTTAATCTTTTNGACCATTCTTCAACTTTACTTGGGTTTTTTAGAGTTAGATCTAGAGGTGCGGGTCTGCAGTTAGCTTTAAATATTTCTCGCGTAATATTCTCTCCATATTCAGAGTTTAATTTTTCCCAAAGCCAGTCAGGTATATTAACACGTTCAGAATCAATTTCTTTTAGTCTTGTTTTTCCAACTTTAGACAGTTTTCTTAATACGGCATTAACTAACCCTTTTAGAGGGANAGTAGACTGATCTGTTCCAGCTAAATTTACAGCTGATGATACAGCTGCGTAGGGTGGGGTATCGAGAAAAAGCAATTGAGCTGCTGTTATCCTCATTATATGAGATGCACGTATGTGTCGAGGGCTCAGACTTTTTTTTATAAAAGTAGAAATTAACTTATCTATTTCTCCTAAATGTCTTAACGTAGTAAGNAGAATAAGGCGGACAAATGCACGGTCGCTTNTAGANAGCAGATCATAATCATGNGCGTCATTTAATGCTTGGTCGAGGGTGTTGCCATGATCTAAAACTGATATTAGGGCGTTTAAAGCTATACGTCGGGNGTTTTGTTGCAATCTTATCTCCAANAGNATTTTTTTTATGTAGTTATTAATAATTAGTTGTTTTACATTGTGAATGCTCTCACCTACCANTGTATGTATGGCATATTTTCAATGGGAAACGTAGCCCTCTTAATCTTTTAGGGTTGGTGTGCTTCTATTGAGTAATTATTTGGAAAGATTATGACGAACACTAGTGATATATATAATAAATCAGTAGATTTACATNAAGATAATGTTGTTTCTAAAAAAGAAACAAATAAAAANAACTCCTATNCTGAGTACTCTGATNAACCTAGTGCACGGAAAAAAAAATCTAAAGCCGAGATAGGAGGNCCATCTGGACCAGAGCCTACTAGATTTGGAGATTGGGAACGGAGAGGGCGTTGTATCGATTTTTAAAATTTCATATGAGACTATTTGTAAAAGTAAGAAATTACGTCTGTTAACTATATGGCCCCTTTACAGAAATACTTAATTCTATCATTAGGGGTTCTAACTATCTGTCTTAATGCAGCTTGTAGCCAAAAATGGAACACAATTTTCTCAGATAAATTTGGTGAGGTTGATGAGCAAGTATTGCTTATGGCTCTTGATGGCGATGCTACTGCGCAAACGTCTATAGGCTTAATGTTTGAGCGTGGTTTAGGAGTCGATGCTAATCCTAAAGAGGCTTTTAGTTGGTATTACCAAGCAGCATCAAAAGGGAATTTATTAGCCGCTTTTCATTTAGGATCACTTTACGAGCGTGGTTTAGGAATAGAACAAAATTATAAATATGCAGCAAAGTGGTATTTANTTGCGGCAAAACAGGGTAGTGAGCCTGCACTAGTTGCTTTAGNATATTTTTATGAACGAGGATATGGGGTTAAACGAGATTATATNAAAGCTGCAGAGTTGTATGCAACTGCAGAAAAGTTAAGTATTCATAAACGTGAGTCTGCCGATGTTTTAGAACCAAAGCCTTATGAGCCAAAGGCAATAACAGAATACCTTCGTAGTACCATCATTCCTGACCCAGCTAAGGACTCTCCACCAAAACTAGCTATAGGTATAAATAATAAATCCGCTATTGAGGTGGATTTAAACGCAATAGGAAACTTAGATTAAAATAGAGGNTTGCCATCAAAATGATTTATCCNCGATTTTTTCTATTGTTAATTAAGTTTTCAACNACCTCCGGATCAGCTAACGTGGAAATATCTCCTAAGTTAGAGAAATCATCTTCAGCTATTTTTCTTAAAATTCTACGCATAATTTTCCCTGATCGTGTTTTTGGTAACCCGGGTGCCCACTGTAACCAATCTGGTGAAGCAATAGGTCCAATTTCTTTCCTAACCCATTTTACCAGTTCGTTTAGCAAGTCATCTGTCGCTTTTGTTCCAACAGTCAGGGTTACATAGGCGTATATACCCTGACCTTTAATATTATGAGGCGCGCCAACTACTGCTGCCTCAGCAACAGCTTTATGTGCTACTAGAGCTGACTCGACCTCAGCTGTTCCCATGCGGTGGCCAGACACATTAATTACATCATCAACTCTACCGGTAATCCAATAATATCCATCCTCATCGCGACGAGCCCCGTCACCAGTGAAGTATAGTCCTGGGTATTGTGAAAAATAAGTATTTTTGAATCTTTCATGGTCACCAAATATAGTTCTCATCTGTCCAGGCCAACTATCAGCTATACAAAGTAAGCCTTGATTTGATCCATTAAGTTCTTTGCCATCTGGATCTACAAGTAGCGGTTTGATACCGAAGAAGGGTTTAGTTGCTGAGCCAGGCTTCAATGGTGTTGCACCCGGTAATGGGGAAATTAAAATTCCACCTGTTTCTGTTTGCCACCAGGTATCAACGATTGCACAACTAGAGTTCCCAACAAACTTATAGTACCACATCCACGCTTCAGGGTTTATTGGTTCTCCGACAGAGCCTAGTAAACGTAATGACTCTCTTGAAGTTTCTTCAACTGGTCCATTTCCCTCACGCATGAGTGCTCTTATCGCAGTTGGGGCAGTATAAAAAATGTTAACTTTATGTTTATCTACTATTCTCCAAAATCGTGAAGCATCTGGGTAGTTAGGTACTCCTTCAAACATCAGTGTTGTAGCTCCATTGGCAAGGGGTCCGTATACGATATAGCTATGACCAGTGACCCAACCTACATCAGCTGTACACCAGTAAACCTCACCATCTTGATAATCAAATATAAATTTGTGTGTTATGGCAGAATACAAAATATAACCACCAGTAGTATGTAATACCCCTTTGGGTTTACCAGTGGAACCAGAGGTGTAAAGAATAAATAAAGGATCTTCTGAGTCCATAACTTCTGGCTCACATTCCTTTGAGGCTGCGTTTACCTCTTCTTGGTAATCAAAATCCCTTCCCTCAACCCAATTAACATTTGAGCCAGTTCGTTTTACAACTAATACAGTTTTTACATCCGAACATTTTTCAAGAGCCTTATCAGTATTCTCTTTGAGTGGTATTTGTTTTCCACCTCTAATACCTTCGTCAGCAGTAATTACACATGAACTTTTACAATCCGTGATACGGTCAGCTAATGAGTCAGGTGAAAAGCCTCCAAAAACAACTGAGTGAATGGCTCCAATTCTTGCGCAGGCTAGCATAGCGAAAGTTGCTTCTGGTATCATCGGCATATAAATAGTTACACGGTCACCTTTTTTTATCCCATGATTTCTAAGTACGTTCGCAAGACGTGAAGTTTGTTCATGAAGCTCATTATAAGTTATGTATTTCGCTTCTGTTGGGTTGTCTCCTTCCCAAATAATAGCAGTTTGTTCAGCTCGATCTGGTAAGTGTCTATCGACGCAGTTAACACAAACATTTAGTTTTGCATCTTCAAACCATTTAATTGAAAGATCATCATTGTAGGAAGTATTTTTAACCTTTGACCAAGGTTCAATCCAGTCTATTGCGGAAGCTTGGTTCCCCCAAAATGTTATAGGATCATTTATGGAATCCTGATACATTTTCTCGTAAGTTTCATTATCGCAGTGTGTAATTGAAGCTGATTCCTGGGAAACAGGAAAGATAGTTTTTTCATCAGATGCCATAATTACCTCTCCGGCTAACATGTTTTCAAATATTTAATTAAAAAAGTAATGAGTAATATTGAAGTAATATTGGGTAAATTAATTCAAGGACTAGAAAGTGATAACAACCTCACCCTCTAATATATTAGCTTCTAGTGACCGCAAAGAATCTCCTATACAGGGACCATCTATACAAAGCCCTGTATCAACTTCAAATATAGCACCATGAGTAGCACACATTAGGTTTTTTCCATCTTTGCAAAAAAATTGATCTGGCACCCAATCAAGAGGACTTCCAGTATGAGGGCAAGAATTTTCATATGCAAAAACTGATGAGCCATTTCGTGCAATAAAAATTGAAAAACGGGCATTTTCATCCGTTATTTCAAAACCTTTTGCTGTGCCATCTGGAATATTCTTAAGTGGGTAGCGTAAACTTTTATTTTTTTTGTCTGTTTTCACTATTTAATACCACCCATTTTACAAATAAATTTCCAGCTTTTGGTATCTATTGGCATTACCGAGAGTCTAGATTGCTTAACTAAAGCAATATCTTTGAGTGCTTCTTGGGACTTAATATCAGCTAGTGAAACATAAGATTTAAGCGGTTGTATTGCCTTAACATCAACCATTCCAAATCGCCCAGAATGATCTGTTGGATCTGGATAGTATTCCTTTACTACCTCAACAATTCCTACAATTCTTTTTTCATTGACGGAGTGATAAAAAAAACCATTGTCACCCTTTTTCATCGCCTTCATATTATTGCACGCTTGATAGTTTCTTACACCATCCCACTCTGCAGTTGAATTTGGTGATGCCAATTGATCTTCCCATGACCATGCACCTGGTTCTGATTTGAAAAGCCAATAAGCCATATCTAAATACCTCCCACAATATTTTCTTCTAATGAAAAAAATTTATAAGTAATATAAAATATCTAGGACCATCAATTTTTTCTACCTAAACCTTGTAAACTTAGTAAGATTGTCCTTATTCTGTCGTTACTGGTCGTGCAAGTAATTCTTTTATTGCCTGTTCGATAGATGATTCATCTTGTAAAATTTTTGCTACAGCATTCGCAATAGGCATTTCAATCCCACACTTCTTAGATAGTTCAACCACAGCTGTTGCATTTGCCACACCTTCAGTGACTGCTCGGCGTGTTTTTACAACCTCTTCAAGTTTCTTTCCTTTTCCAAGCTCTACACCCAGAGAAAAATTCCGTGATTGATAACTTGTACAGGTTAATAAAAGGTCACCTAGACCAGAAAGCCCTGTTAATGTTTCCTTCTTAGCNCCTTTGGCTAAAGCAAGACGCAACATTTCAGCAAATCCCCTCGTTATGAGAGATGCACGAGCATTGTCTCCTAGTCCTCGACCTATAGTTACTCCTGATGCAATCGCAATAACATTTTTTACTGCCCCACCAATTTCAGCTCCAACAATGTCATCTGATATGTAAGGACGTAAATTGGTTTTACTAAATACTTCCAATAGCTTTTGGCTAATATTCTTATCACCACAAGCAAAAGCAAGTGCTGTTGGCTTACCTAAGGCCACTTCGGAAGCAAATGTAGGTCCTGAGAGCGTAGCAATTGTATTCTGGGGGAAAAAATCAGAAATTATTTCACTCATTAGTAAGCCAGTTCCAGTCTCTATTCCTTTAGTGCATATTATTATTGGGGTCTCATCTGTTATAGACTGCATAAGTTCTTTAGACACATGCCTAAAATATTGCGATGGAACTACCAAAATCACTACATCTGAATTTTTCGTAACTGTTAAAAGTTCAGACGAAGGCTTTATCTGAGAATGTAACTTTATGCCAGGGAGAAACATTTTATTTTCATTGTATTTTGATATTGTTTCAACCACTTCAGGCTCACGAGCCCATAGACGAATTGTTTTGTCCGTTAAGGCGATACAATGTGCTAAAGCCGTGCCCCAAGCTCCCCCGCCGATGATCGCAATATTGTTTATCATATGGTTCCCTTGGGCTCTGAAAACTTCGATTGTAACTTATTAGCTTTATGAAAGTTAGTTTCAAATTTAAGTTGTATATTCGGATAAATTAATTTCTAAATTACCAAAGATATTTTTGTCACATTTAATTCAAGATCATGCTTTCATTCCCAATTTTCCGGGTTTACCCATTCCAAGCGGTCTTCCTGCTTTTGGATCTAATGGCCAACGAGCTTTTGGGGCAAAGTCATATCCATCTACAAGGCCTAATTTTAAACGCTCAATTCCAGCCCAGGCTATCATTGCTCCATTATCTGTGCAAAGCGAAGGATGTGGAATCGATAAACGAATATTTGATTCATGAGCTAATCCTTTTAGACTTTTCCTTAGCTCAGAATTAGCTGCAACCCCTCCAGCTACAACTAGGTGTCCACCTATTTGGCAAACTTTTCTATATTTGTCTAATGCATGAGTTGTGCGATTAATCATAACTTCACATACAGCATGTTGAAAACTTGAGGCAATATCAAACTTATGTTGTTCTTCAAGCTCTCCTGTTTTGACTTTAATCTTTTGTATGAGTTGGTAGACAGCTGTTTTAAGACCAGAAAAAGAAAAATCACATCCCTTTCGCCCTTTTAATGGAGTTGGTAGTTTAAAGGATTTGGGGTTTCCTAGTATTGCAGCTCTTTCAATTGCAGGACCTCCTGGATAGCCTAGCCCTAAAAGTTTGGCAACTTTGTCAAAGGCTTCGCCTGGGGCGTCATCAATTGTTGTACCCAAGCGTTCATATTTTCCAACTCCATTAACAATTAGTAGCTGGCAATGCCCCCCTGATACGAGTAGCAATAGGTATGGGAAAGTAACCTCTTTATCTGTTAACCGTGGACTTAATGCATGCCCCTCAAGGTGGTTTAGAGCAATTAAAGGTTTTTGAAAAGTTGCTGCAATAGCTTTTCCTGTCATTAACCCTACCATTACAGCTCCTATTAACCCTGGTCCTGCAGTTGCCGCAATTCCCCCAAGTTGGTTAAACGAGATATCGGCTTTTTCCATTGCAGTGAATATGATTCGATCAAGGTGTTCTAAGTGACTACGAGCAGCTATTTCTGGCACTACACCGCCATACAGCTGATGATCAGAAATTTGTGAGCGCAAAATATTAGCTAAAATTTTACCTTCGCTATTTACAATCGCTGCTGCAGTTTCGTCACAGCTACTTTCAATGCCTAAAACAATCAAATTACTAAGCTTTACTTTAAATAATTATTAAAAAATTAGGATTTTTACACTAGCAATGCACTTCAGTCCTAAAAGTTTTTGAGATAATTTGCCAATTATTATTAACACGTATTAACGATAAATAATCTGTAAAATATCTGGGTGGTATTGCAAGCTGAACCTTAGCAACCGCAGTATTACTGTCTGCTAGGTCAATGAAAATGATTTTATCATGTCTTTCTAACCCTAGTTTAGCTGGAGAATCTCGATATGAAACTATTTCTAGCCATTTATCTCGAGGCCAGTTTAGAAAATTATCTGAAATTGAAAAAAGATGGCAATCCTCATGAAAAATACTAGCTAGTTTTTCAATATTGCCCTCATATAGCCCATCAAAGTATATTTGGATAGCTTGTGTAATCTCAGGAAAAGACTTACTCATTTTAAGTTCCACCTTCTTTTTGAATGGGTTTATGTTCTATAAATAAAAATTTTGTCTGATGCACTCGTCGTAGTCCAGTACAAATGGTAAAAGAAGTAATGTTCAAACAGTTTTATCAAGTATGACCATGAGAATAGGGACGCGAGGCAGCCCTCTTGCTAGGGCTCAAGCAAAAGAGGTCTCCAAGAGACTAATTGCCGCACACCCATCAACTCCAGCCACTGAAGCGCCTAAAATAGATATAATAAAAACAACTGGAGATAAGTTTCTAAGTGCTAGCCTTACAGAAATTGGTGGAAAAGGACTTTTTACGAAAGAAATCGAAGAAGCACTTATAAATAAGCGTATAGATATAGCTGTACATTCAATGAAGGATGTACCAACTAAATTACCCCCTGGTCTGGTTATAGACTGTATTTTGCCTAGAGAAGATCCCAGAGATGTTTTAGTTGTAAAAAATGTAAATAGTATTAAAGAATTACCTATAGGCGCAAAGGTGGGAACTAGTTCCCTTAGGCGAAAAACCCAGCTGATGAGGGCTAGACCTGATTTAAAGTTCAGTATTTTACGTGGAAATTTAAGTANTCGGATTTCCAAAGTTATTGAANATGATATAGATGCTACTCTTTTAGCTTACGCAGGACTTCGAAGATTAGATGCTTATAACAAAGAGTGGCCAATATTAAGCGTAGATGAGATGCTACCAGCAGCCGCACAAGGAGCAATTGGGATAGAAAGGCGTGAAGATGATGAAGATACAGCGGAANTTCTTAAACCATTAAATTGTGTATTAAGTCANNTAAGGGTCANAGCNGAGCGNGCTTTTCTGGCAACTCTAGAGGGGTCTTGCAGAATGCCAATTGGGGCTTTAGGGCAAGTAATTAGTNAGGATTTAATTAGTTTACGTGGTTTGATTGCAGACCCAAGTGGAAAATCGTATTATGAGCTTGAACTAAGTAGTTCTTTAGCTGAGGCTGAGTTGCTTGGCAAAGAACTAGGATCAGAGTTAAAGGCTCTAGGTGGTGAAAACTTGTGGCTGAAATAAGATGAACTGGCCAACTGTTTTAATTACTCGCGCTGAGAACGAATCTAAAGAATTGGCNAAAGACGTGCGTAAACTTGGNGTGCATACGTTAATATCTCCTATGCTGAAAATAAAATTTTATAAAGGAATTACTCCAAGTTTTTTAAAGACTCAGGGTATATTATTTACAAGTTCAAATGGGGTTAGGGCATTAGACCTAAGGCTTAAACCTCACAACAAAGTTTTTTCTATACCTGTTTTTGCAGTTGGTGATGCCACCGCTAAAGCGGCTAAACAGATAGGTTTCACTTGTGTTACTAGTGCAGGTGGTAACCTTGAATCCCTTGCTGAGTGCACCTCAGAAAATTTGTCTCCTGGCTACGGCGAGCTTGTTCATATTGCTGGTCATGANCTTGCAGGAGATTTAGCAGGAAGATTAAAGGAGAAGGGTTTTTGTGTTAGAACAGAAAAAATTTACCGCGCTGAGTCTATCACAGAAATAGATATACAAACTCTTAGTGCTTTAAAGCAAAGAGAGNTAGCATTCATACTTTTCTTTTCGCCTNGAACAACAAGAATCTTTGTTAGCTTGATCAAAGCTATTGATTATGCAAATAGCTTAGTTAGCATTGAGGCTATTTGCCTAAGTAATACTGTNGCCGAAGANGCAAAAGCTTTGCATTGGCGTAAAGTGTCAGTNTCTATGGAGCCAACTAAAGACAAATTGCTTCACTCCTTAGCTCAGCGTATACCCTTAGTTAGAGATTATGAGGGATTAAAGCAGGAAAACCAATGACTAATCGAGAGCCACCTACTATCGACGCTATACCTAAATTAAAACGTAGACGGTTCCCTCTNNCCATATTATGCATATTTCTGATTNTGCTTGGAACTGGGATTTATTTGGCTTGGCCAGCGATTGAGGGTGGGCTAAGTCGTCCAAAATTTTCTCCACAAGAACAAGAAGAATCTCTAAGTNATTCTTCNTCTGAGATAACTAAAAAAGTTTTAAGTTCTAATGTGAAGGAGACAGAGGAAATAATTCCTAATGATGAAATTGTGNTAAATCAAAAGAATACCGAAGATTTTAATAAAGNAGGAATATATTTNCCCCAAGAGATNATTGATAGTTTTAACNATCGTCTNNTAGCTCTAGAGACCATAATTTTAAACCAAAAAGACCAAGTAATTGAGAATACAAANNCCCNCAAATCATTTGCAGGAGAAATTAAGCTTGTTGGTAATCGCCTCAACGAATTTGAGACNAATTCTTTCCAAGATAAAAAATNAACAATAATGANTAGTAATAACGATCAAAATNAGCGAATAGAGAAAATAGANCAATCTCTCGCTCAAACAGAAAANTTAACTAGGCTAAAAGAGTTTGGTNAAATTGCTGATGATGCNCGCAAGGAAATGACNTATCTTAATAAGAGGGTCCAAGATTTAGAAGCTAGGCTTGCAGGAAAAGATGAAAATATTCATGCTGCAGTTGTTCAATCCTTAGCTGCCGGAAAGCTCTGGGTCTCTGCTAATAATAGCAGAGATTTTACTGCAGAGATTGCAGCATTACGTAGTAGCTCTGCAGAAGATATGGAAATTAATAATATTCTAGATAGTATGGAACCGCTTGCAATTGGAGTAGTTCCAGCAATAGAAACCCTGCATTCACGTTTTTCTGAAGTAGCCGAAAGTATCATTAGGACTAGAAATAAAGTTTTAGATGATGATTGGNTTTCAGAAACAATTACAGAATTAAAAAATATAGTAGTTGTAAGGCGGATAAGAGGTAATTTTTCCCCGGAGAGTTTAGATCTCAAACTTATTCAGGCAGAGCAGGCACTTTCTGNAGGCAACCTCAAAATGGCTNTAGAAATAATTGAACCATANAAGAAACTAGGTGTGGTATCNTTAAATAAATGGTTAGAAGATGCTAATCGTCGATTACAATTAGATTCTTTGTTATTAGAAATAAATCAAATACTACTCGTTAGAGCAAAAACACTTAATGCTACGGATTAGAGATGATTAGAATCACTCTCTTTATTGTATTTGTAGGAGCAATTGCNGCTTTAGCTGTTTTTTTAGTAGATGAGCCCGGACATGTTGAAATTGTTTGGGGTGATTGGCTAATAACTACTTCTCCAGGCGCACTCACTGCTGCAGCAATAATACTAGCATGCCTTACTGCAATTAGCTGGCAGATAATACGTTGGGTAATGAAGAGTCCAAATGGAATAAATAATGTTCGCAAACTTGCTAAGCAGAAAAAAGGCTATAGGGTTTTAACTGATGGATTTNTNGCTGCAGCAGTAGGCGATGTAGGCAAGACAAAGCGCCTTGCTCGACGAGCTAGAAAAATGCTTCATGAACCTGCATTAACACTTTTATTATCNGCTCAAGCCGCACAACTAGAAGGANAAAACGGNGANGCAGAAAAAGTTTTTGATNCTATGTTNGANCGNCCAGAGACAGAGTTGTTGGGAATNCGGGGGNTATTAATTAAAGCAATACAGAATGGTCAGCACTCAGTTTCTCGCGACNTAGCGGAGAGAGCTTATCGTATCCGNCCAGATGTTGAGTGGGTATTATCTTCACTACTTGAGTTACGAGTTCGTGATGGAGATTATATTGGAGCCCTTAAAGTATTGAGGGAGTCTACAAGAAGTAATGTNATATCTCCTGATCGAGAAAGAAAACAACGAGCTGCACTTTTGGTTGAAGCAAGTAGAAAGTTAAAAATAGAAGGGAAGCAGCGAGAAGCACAAAGGTTAGCAATAAAATCTACAGAGGCTGATCCAGAATTTATACCNGCTGCTATAGCTGCTGCAGAAATATCATTAGAAATGGGTCGCCTTAATGCAGCTTCAAAAATTATAGAACGATTATGGCGGAGTGTACCTCATCCAGTCTTAGGAGAAATATACCGGAGAATCCATGAAAATCGTGACATTTTAACACAAATTAAAAGATTAGAGCGCTTAACTCTTCTATTCCCAGACCATGTTGAAAGCCAGTTACTTATGGGTTCAGCAGAACTTGACGCGAAGCTATGGGGTCCAGCTCGTAAACATCTATTAATGGCAGAAAAAAATTCTCCTAGTGCTCGCGTTTATCGCCTACTGGCAAGACTTGAGTATGATGAAAATCAAGATAGTCAGACCGCACACTCATGGTTATTGAAAAGCAGCGAAGCGCCTCATGAGGAAGTTTGGCGTTGTAGTAATTGTGGGGTAGTACACCCTAAATGGCATCTAATTTGTAGTTCTTGCGCTGCTATCGACACTATTGACTGGGGCAATCCTTTTGTAGGTGGCAAAAATTTATCTGATACATCTATTTTAACTGAAAGTGAACAAATTGTATTAAGACAAAAAACTCCTGAAAATTAGGGTTTTTTGCATTAGGTAAACCAAAATTGGTATAAATTGACGAAAAATATTGTTAATTTTTGCCGGTGTAGCTCAGGGGTAGAGCGGCTGATTCGTAATCAGTAGGTCGGGTGTTCAATTCACCTCACCGGCACCATTTTATATATAAAAAATACTTTTCCTATATCCTAATAATAAAGAAAATTTATTTTTAAGATAAACCTAAAATATTAAAATTTTTTAATTAGAGACCAATAAACTAAATTTATCTTAGCATTTCATTATTGGTTGTGCTGCTTTGCCGGCTATAACGGGTCTAAGTATTTTCCACACATCATATAATAACTCGTGAGCTTGCCAAGTTTCAGTTGATAAAATTCTTACGGTGATAAAATTTTCAATACGGCTCACACCTAGTTTACTACCTTCAATACATGAACCTAGTTCAAATATTTCATCCTCAATATGGTTGGGTAGATCATTAGCATAAGAAAATACAGTGGCCATATGAAGATATCCTTGCCAAAGGCGATAAAGTGCACTTACATCTTTCGGGGCAGGAACGTTAATACGGTCTAATGCAACAACCTGATTATCAATGGCTACCTGAAATTCACTCATTAAGCTATCAAATTTAAATATTTCTCCGCTACCGAAATGAACTCTTCCGGCAGAAATCATATCAGTGGCAAATAGCCTCGAGGTTGGATGTAAAGAAATTCGATTTATTCTTTGTACACGACTATTTTCAAAAGGTATTGCTTCATCAGGAAGATATTCAACTAGGCTATTTTCTTCAGCTACTATATCAACTATTTCTCTTGAAGTTTCCCCACCTAGGCATTTATAAAATTTGCTTGAAGCTGTTGTAGTAAAAAGACACCGGGCACCCCTCTCTAATTTTGCATGAAACTGAGATACGTCACCCTCAACGAAACCGCCACTACTGTTAACTAGCAACATATAAGGTTCGTCATCATGATTTTGATAATGTGTTCCTTGCCACTGGAAAGGAATACGCCAACATAATGGCTGAATCTTGGTTTTACCGCTGTTAACAGTTGCTACAACATTCATAAGCGCATATTTACCAACAATCCAGTCGGGGTCAGGCTGAAGAGGTTTAAGTAACATCAAGATGACTTTCTTCAGGTTCAAGGAATAAAACCTGTGTCTCAATCCAGTTTATAATTTTGTCTAAGCCCTGTACATCGCGCATATTTGTAAAATAATATGGTCTNTCTCCTCTCATTTTTTTTGAGTCTCTGTCCATAATAGATAAATCAGCTCCAACATGTGGTGCTAAATCAATCTTATTAATTACAAGTAATGGAGATTTTGTTATTCCAGGTCCACCTTTTCTNGGAATTTTATCACCCTCAGCTACGTCAATTACATATATATGGCTATCTACTAGTTCTGGGCTAAATGTAGCTGCAAGATTGTCCCCTCCGCTTTCAAGGAAAACAATATCCAAATCTGGGAATCGCTTACTAACTTCTTCGATGGCATGCGAGTTCATCGAGACATCTTCTCTTATAGCAGTATGGGGGCAACCTCCTGTTTCAACACCTATTACTCTTTCTGGGTCAATAGCTCCACTTCTTGAAACAAATTCTGCGTCCTCCTTCGTGAATATATCATTAGTAATTGCTGCAACAGAATGATGTTTACGCATAACGTTACATAGAGCAACTAATAGTGCTGTTTTGCCAGAGCCTACGGGGCCTCCTATACCAATTCTAACTGGTTTGCGCATACTCTTTCTCTCCTAAAAAAGAATTTGAAATAGCTAAAGATGAAATAAGTTTTATCATGACATACACAGACGTGAATAGAGCCTCTCATGAGCCATTGCGGCTAAATCTAACNCTAAAACNGAAGAACTGAGTTCATCTCTAGAAGTTCTTTTTGCAATAGATGCAGCTTCAATAAGCAATGGGGACGTTTGGTAAATTAGACTTTGGCTTTCAACTTGCCCCAAAGGAATTATTCGGGATCCAACACCCACTAAATTTGAAAAGCTGGACTGTAAAAATGCTAACACACTATCGTTTTCATCTAGTCCTAGGGCAGCAGATCCAACACCAAATACTACTGCTTGATGACCTCTGCATTTTTTATTATTGATGGCCTCAGTATAAGAAGCCAAGGAATCTAAATTAAAGATATCCTGCAGTCCTGAGAGAAGAGCTAAACCAGTCTTTACAGAGGCTTCTCTAATTTCCTTTGCTATTTTAAGAGCGCCTATCTGAGTATCTAGATATATTAACTCTTCAATATTTCCTTCTATTGCAGCTCGGTAGGATAAAGCCATCCCTGCACCATCAGATCTTGCTATTCCATAAAGCAACCAGTCACGACAATATTCTCCAAAAGACTTACCATCATAAATTGTTCCATCGTTAATTAGTGTTTCAAAACCATATGAATGATTAAAAGCTCCGGTAGGAAAGGATGAATTAGCTATCTGCAANAAATTNAGAATCCTCGGATCATNTAAAGAAGTTGGTTCTGCTTTAGCNTTCATGTGAATGAGCACCCCAAGCACCAACTCTTCTACCTGAGAAAGGTACTTTTTGNTGCGAATAATTAATGTTNAGCTTAGATAAAATTTCAGCGACCATTGGGTCTTCTGGNGTTAGCATTGAATCTTCCGTGAATCTAACAGGTCTATGGAGATTNCCTAGTTGAAAGCCAGCTATTGCCCAATTAATTGAAGAGTTTGGCTTTATGACAAATAACTGTTCTGGAGCTGCACGGACAACAACNAAAGTTTGTCCGTCTATTTGGAGTATATCTCCGTCGTCAAGTTCTTGACCCCTAGGTAGAGACAAATGCAAGCTTCTACCTCCTTGGCTAGTAACTTTCATATGGGGGCTAGCTCGTTCCTCTGATGTAAGTAGAACACGGTCCTCTTCAAATGACTGATCTACGAACTCACTAATAGTTGCAGCTATTTCTGTAATTATATTCATTAGAGATAAAGGTTTTACCTACTACCCAAAAACACTCAACGAAAATAGAATAATTGTCCGAGGGGGAGTGTCTTTGCTGGATCTACAGTTGCACGTTGTCCGTCTACATAAACATTATATGTTTCTGGGTCTATTTGGATATCTGGCATTGCATTATTATGTATCATGTCTCGCTTAGATATTGTTCTACAGCGAGTAATAGGTACTAAAGTTTGATGGCTAAGAAGCTTATCTTCAAGACCATCTTGTAAAGCAGCCTTGGTAACAAATGAATAACTTGTTCTTTGNGGNTTNGCACCAAGTGAACCATATTGCGGTCTNTATTTGAGTGGTTGACCGGTCATTAGTGAGCCGGCGGGNTCACCCATCACTGCATGTGAAATNAAGCCTCCTTTAAGAGTAACTTCAGGCTTTGCAATGAAAAACTCTGGTCTCCAAAAAACAAGATCAGCAAGTTTACCAGGTGTAATTGATCCAACATATGAGTCTACACCAAATGTAATTGCTGAGTTAATTGTTACCTTTGCCAAATATCGTTTAATCCTAAAATTATCATTTCCCTGTCCATCTTCTGATAAGCGTCCAAATCTTACTTTATTCACNGCTGCTAGTTGGAATGCCCTTTGAGCACTCTCAGCCGCACGACCAACGCCTTGGCTATCAGAACCAATCATGCTAATTGCTCCTAGGTCGTGNAGGACGTCCTCAGCACGCATAGTTTCTGCCCTNGCCCTGCCTTGNATAAATGCAATGTCAGTAGGGACTTCTTTATTTAAATTATGACATGTAATCAGCATGTCAATCTCTTCATCATATGTGTTTATTGAGAAAGGGTTTGTTGGATTTGTNGAGCTTGGGAGAAGATTAGGTTCACTAGCGCAGCGCATAATATCTGGAGCATTACCACCCCCAGCACCCTCTGCATGATAAATATGCATAACTCTTCCATTTATCGCAGCAACAGTATCTTCATAATATCCGGTCTCATTTAATGTATCAGCATGAATCTGAACTTGAAAATCATATTCATCTGCAAGATCCATTGTTGTTTCAATTGCTGCAGGAGAAGATGACCAGTCTTCATGAATTTTTAAACCTGTTGCTCCAGCTAAAATTTGCTCGATTAATGAACCTTTAGTGGCAGCATTTCCCTTACCAAAATTTCCAAAGTTTAGAGGAATATCTGCCATCGCTTCTAACATTCTGTGAAGGTTAAATACTCCTGGACATTCTATACCTACTGTTTTTGGTCCTGAACCACCTCCAATGACTGTAGTAACCCCTGCATTTTGATATTCATAAAGCTGTTGGACTGAATCAAAATGTGGATGGATATCAATTAACCCTGGTGTAACAATCATACCTTCTACTGAAAGAATGTCTGTATTCGGAGATACAATTAAACCTGGTGTAATGTTCATGGTATCTGGGTTTCCAGATTTTCCAATACCTACAATTTTACCATCTAGAATACCTATATCACCTTTGACAACACCAAGAATCGGATCAATGATCACAGCATTAGTAACAACCATGTCTAAGGCACCGTCACTTTGTTTCCACTTTGATGCTTGCCCCATTCCATCACGGATGGTTTTACCCCCACCAAAAACGAGTTCATCGCCNTAGGTTGTGTAATCGTGTTCAATCTCTGCTATTAAACCTGTATCAGCTAGGTGAATCNTATCACCTGTGGTTGGGCCATACTGTGCTGCGTAATCTGGTCGCTTGATATCAATACTCATATTAGGTGTTCCCTCGGGGATTAATCAATTTAGAATTAGCAGTAAATAATTCATTTTTTATATTTATTTTTTAGCATTAAATTTTTTGTCTGCTGGCTCAATAACATTGAACCTTTCACCCTCAAAACAATAACCTTCTTCGCGTAAACGACGCATTGTTCTGTCNCGAATAATTTCAGACCTAGTTGTTCCATTGGTCATATTATTCATTCCGTAGGCAACTTGGCGTCCGGCAAATTCAGTCACTTGAACCTTTCTACTTTGACCNGGCTCAAATCGAATAGCAGAACCACTTGCAATATCTAGGTGCATGCCAAAGGCTGCTTCGCGATCGAATGCCATTGCTCTATTACATTCTGCTAAATGATAGTGAGCACCAATTTGTATTGGTCGATCACCAGTATTTACCATAACTAGATTAGCTGTTTTACGTCCCTCATTAATTTTTATATCGCCTTCAGCAAATTCGATAACCCCACATTTNTCAGGTTCACCTACATCAAAAGCTTCCGCAGGAATAACTGAGTTGGGTATGGGGGGCGGTGACCATTTTTTTTGTACCATTGAATTAACCTCTAGGTTTAATCACGAATAGGATTAGTTACAGTGACTAATTTNGTGCCANCAGGAAAAAGCGCTTCTACTTGTATGATTTTCATCATTCCTTGAACCCCGTCCATAACGTCTTTGCGTTTTAGGATAGTTGCGCCATACTCCATTAAATCTGGNAGCATNGGGATNCTACCTTCTCTNGCTCGCTCTAAAATTTCATCGCATATTAAAGCTACAGCCTCAGGATAATTTAGTTTTACTCCTCGATCCAATCTACGGCGAGCCATCTCTGCAGCGCTCCAAAGTTGGATGCGTTCCTCTTCGCGAATAGTCAAATGCATTCGTAATACCCCTCCTGACCATCAAACATCTTAATTAAGAAGCTATTTCACTCCAGCATTGGAATTCATAGTAGCTCCATAAATGGGGGAACCAAAAAGGGTAGGTATATAAAAATATGAATTCACCTTTCTTATGCATTCGTTTCTTTATAAAAAATCTAATTTATCTAAGCTCTTATTTTCTCTGCCATTTACTCATTGATTAAGAAGGTTTATNATNAATTTTAACTAATATTTTNAGTNNAATTAATAAATTANACATGANTTTTGTGAGGTATANGCTGAGATTGTGACCTNATAGTTAAACGGGAGCCTATTATGGGAACACGACTTTCNACTACTTNCAATNAGGCGCTNGGCGAAGCTGAAAATTTTGAAGACGCACTTGATACTCTGTCAAANATTACNGAGAGCCTTGGATATACTCAGGTTCTCTATGCCTATCAACCATATCCGCCGAGATTACCTGACGGAGATTGGCTACCTTTAAAGCTTAATGTTAGAAACTTCCCATCAGGCTGGGAGCGTGAGTGGGAATCGTTCGGNTCTTTTGACCCATACTATCGGGCCTGCTTTGAGAGCACACTCCCAATTGATTGGGCAGATNTTCAGAGCAGAGANCAGTTGCACCCANTGGAGAGCCAAGCTTGGCGTTATTTAGCAGATATGGGACTTGCCTCNGGTTGCACTACGCCAGTGCATCTGCCAGGNGGGAAATTTGCTGTAGTGAGCGCNATTCTTGATAGTTCAACTCGAGATTGGAATATTTTATTNGATAATACAAGGGAAACACTATTCCAACTGACACATTTATTTCATGAAACCGTTTCCAAGAAAGGGTTTAAGAATCAGGTAAAAACTGGANCACGGGCACGTTTAAGCCCTAGGGAGCAGGAGTGTTTGCGNTGGTCAGCAGTAGGTAAAACATCTCCTGAAATCGCAGTAATAATTGATAGATCAGTTGAAACTGTACGCTTGCATCTTAAAAATGCAAATAGAAAACTTGGAGCTAGTAACCGTGCTCANGCNATAGCAAAAGCTATGCAATTAGGTCTAATGCAGCCAAACTAAANCTCACAAAATATATACATATAAGATTTATATACCCTAATAGGGTAGCCCATGTCGGGGAGCTACCAGTTGCTTCCTNCNTTTTCTATCCTTTNATGACTAAGACTGGGAGGNTTAGTTGAGAGTTAAATAACTAATGGTTTATTTGCTNGATTTTTAGCCTCCTTTANGGGCGCTCGCAGATTAAACTGCGCGCTGGAAGTTAAGGGAGAAAAGTATGAAGAAGNTATTTACGCGCATAATGGCAACTACAGCGGTGATGGGTATTATTACCACTGCCGCAATTGTTTTGCCTGGCGCTAGTCCTGCGAAAGCAGCAACTGATGAAGAAATTGTGCTTTGTGCAATTGATGATTTGTCAGGTGATTTTTCGATCATGGCAACACCAAAAACATATGGCTATCAGCTGGCTGTTAAGGAAATCAATGATGCTGGAGGAATTTCAGTTGATGGAAAAACAAAAACAGTAAAGCTGGTACAGTATGATGGGCAGTCACAGGTTAAGCGTTATCAAGAACTTGCCCAAAAGTGTATTTTTGATGATGAAGCTGATGTAGTAATGGCAGCTTATACAGGTGCTGAACGTGAAGCAGCTAGAAGAGAAGTAGTCAGAAATAAAACTATATACTGGCACAATAACCAGGGTGAAGGTGGAATTGCTGATCATTATTCATTTTTCTCTGGACCAACACCAGAGCAGCAAGTTTTACCAGCCTTAAAATGGATGATTGAGAATCTTGGTCCCAATATGATATTCATCGGAGCTGACTATAATTTCTGCAGAGCTATTGGTGCCTGGACGCGAACAGCAGCAAATCTCTATGGCGGAAATATAGAATATGAAGAATATTTTCCATTTGGAGTCTCTCAATGGCAAGCAACAATCTCAAAAATTCAATCAATTGGTCCTGATTTTCAGGTCCATTGCTTAGTTGGTGGAGAACAAGTTCAGTTTTATCCACAGGCTCAAGCAGCGGGTTTATCTTCGCCAACTTGGTCTAATGTAACTATTGCAGACGGATATGAGCATAAGCGTTTCGCTCCTCCTTCGCTTGCTAATATGTATGTTACTCCTGGTTTTATTGAGGATGTTCCACATCCAAACAGCGTTGCTTTTACAGCAAAGCTAAGGAAGATGTTTCCTGATATGGTTTATGCCAATGAACATGCAGGATTTGGCTACACAGCAGTTAAAGCTATGGCCGCAGCATGGGCAAAAGCAGGTACTACAGAGACTGAAGCAGTAATCGACGCGCTGGAGTCAGGAATAGAGGTTGCAGAAGCTCCTGGAGGGCCTTGGAAAATGCACGGAGATCAGCACCACGCTGCCATGCACTCCTATCTCTTCATGGTTAACGAGGATCATACGCTAAGTCTTTTAACAGATCTTGGTTATACGGAGCCTACTTTCTTGAAGGAAATTGGTGTAGATATGAGGAAAGAAGCCCCAAATCGCCAATTTTTGCCACCAGATAACCCTGCTTGGTCATCCTTTTTTGAAGGGCAATAGCCATTGGGGGTATTACATATCCTCCCCCGGTAGGATATGAAAGAGGCAGTTCACAGGACTTCCCTATATTGTGAACTGCCTCTATTGTTTTAAATTAATTAAATACTCGTAAATATTGACGCCTAGTTTTAGAGATAGAGCTCCCAAAAAATGGAGACATTTGCTGCTATTTTTGATGTTGTCTATCAGCTTTTTGACAACATTGGATTTTTGATACTTGCTGCCTCGGGCCTTGTAATCATCTTTGGTATGATGGGCGTAATCAACATGGCTCATGGTGAGTTGATGATGATAGGCGCATATATCACGGCTTTTTCTTATCATGCAGGCATTCCTGCTCCTATTGCTATAGTTTTTGCTGGTATTGGTGCTGGTCTTGTGGGAATTCTTTTAGAGAGATTAGTTATCAGGCATTTTTATAAGCAATTACTATCTTCGCTTGTCGTTACTTGGGGAATCAGTCTTATTCTTAGCCAAGGTTTTTTACTTATCTTTGGTCCTTCTATTTTAAATGTTCCAACACCTTTTGGTAACTTTCCAATCGGAGAACAGACTTTTGGCACATACCGCTTGGTCCTCTTTGCTGTAGCTATAGGCATGGTAGCAATGGTCTGGGCAATATTTAGTTTTACTAAATTTGGAACACGTGCACGTGCCACTATGGAAAACCCAGATATGGCAAATGCTTTAGGTGTCAACACGAGTAATATATATGCACTTACCTTTGGTCTTGGCTGTGCTATGGGTGGGATTGCGGGAGGAATGTTTTCTTTGACAGCTACTATATCTCCCTTCTTTGGAATAAATTATACCCCTCTAGCATTTATTACTGTAGTGACTGGCGGCAGTGCTAATGCAATTACTGGTTTGATATCTAGCGCTCTTTCATTAGCGGGCATTCAGACAGGAATTAATAATATTGTAAATGTTTACATTGGTTATGTTGCAATGATCGGAGCTGCTTTTGTGATTCTGCTTATACTACCAAAAGGTATCTCAGAATATTTGGAAAGACGTAAAATAAGAGCAAGGAAGGTTGTTATCAGGTGAATTCCTCCTCTCATAGCAAACTAGATAAATATTTAGGTCCATTAAATGGACCCCAGACAATGGGTCGCCGATTACCGTTTTGGCTAGGTTTTATTGCNNTAATAGTTTTATTAGCCTTAGCTCCAGAGTATTTACGTAGATATGATATAATTAATTTTAGTAACTTTCTGATATCTGGTTTTCTTGCACTTAGCTTAAGTCTTATATGGGGATATTGCGGTGTTCTGAGCTTAGGGCAAGCTGCATTTTTTGGCATTGGAGGCTATGCATACGGCATTGTTGCCTTAAACCTCCTTAATCAACACGGCAATACAGATGTAGCTTTTCTTGCGGGTATAATTGTCCCAATGATATTTGCCGGCATTATAGGCGGCATCATGTTTTATGCTCGCCTTCGTGGTGTATATATTGCAATTTTGATGCTTGTGGTTTCTCTCCTTATTGGAATGTTTATGAGGCAAACTGCTGATCCAAGTTACACACTAGGAGAAGCATACCTGGGAGGCATGAATGGATTAAGACCGGCTTCAGCCTCAGCTCCGCTTCTTCCTAGTCTTATATTTGGGATTGGAGATTGGGTAATTGAGCTCGATGGACGGAGCGCATCTTTTTACTATTTTGTCCTTGGGCTTTTGACTATCACGTATTTAGGACTACGCTGCTTGGTAAACTCCAGCTACGGATATTTGCTTGTTGGGTGTAGGGAAAACCCAGATCGAACTGAAACATTCGGCTATGACGTAAGATTAATTCAGTTAAGTGTATTCTGTCTGGCAGCTGGTATAGCTGGTTTATCAGGTGTTTTATATACAGCATGGGGAACCTACATCCATCCTGACGGTTTTGGAGTTGGACCAAATATTTTAGTTGTGATCTGGGTTGCGGTAGGTGGACGAAAAGATCTTGGATGCGCGCTTCTAGGGGCGCTAGTTTTAGAATGGGCTTCACTAAGATTAGTTTCTGAAGGTGAAATTGCTCTTCTTGTTCTTGGTGCTATTTTAGTTTTTGCTATGCTCTTAGCTCCAAGAGGACTTGCAATAACAATAGGCGAATATTTTAATAAAGTAGAACTTTTAATTAAAGCAAGCCTTTTTAGTAAAAGACGTAATTTGGGATCAAAGGTTAAATGAAACAGTCTAATGTTTTGTGTGAACCAAACGCTGTAATTCTCGAAGCTCATGGTCTTGTGCGCGTTTATGGTGGAATTAGAGCTTTAGATGGTCTTGACTTGCAAATCAAACGCGATGAAATTCATTGTATAATTGGTCCTAACGGTGCCGGTAAGAGTACATTTTTTAAAATGCTTATGGGAATAGAAAAGCCAACATCGGGTAATGTTTTATTTAATGGTAAGGATGTAACTAAGCTTCCAACTTATGCTCGAGCAAGACTAGGGCTTGCTATTAAATTTCAAGCAATGCAAGTATTTCAAGAGCTTAGTGTTTTTCAAAACTTATTTATACCTTTAAGAAGACATTACAAACCAAAAAATATTCCAGATGAAGCAAAAAATTTATTAGCCCAGCTCCATCTAGAAGGTCTAGAAGAAACCATTGTTGGAGATCTTTCACATGGGCAGCAACAGTGGTTGGCAATAGGAATGTCTCTTGCTGCAGAGCCTAAACTGCTTCTGTTAGATGAGCCTGCTGCTGGGATGTCGCATGACGAAACTAGGTTGACAGCATCTATTATCCAAAAATTAAAGTCTAAGGGGGTAACAGTAGTTGTTATAGAACATGATATGGCATTTATTAGGGATCTAAATGCTACAACATCAGTATTGCATTATGGTCAGCTTTTTGCACAAGGAAGCTTTTCTGAAATTGAACAAAATGATGAAGTAAGACGTATTTATATGGGCACATTATAAATTGGTAGGAAGAATTTATGGTCTTAAGGGTTGAGGGCCTCTCATCAGGCTATGGTAATGTCAGGATAATCACTGACATATCATTAAAGGTTGAAGAGAGAGAGATAGTAGCCTTAATAGGACGAAACGGTGTAGGTAAAACTACTTTAATGAAGTCTCTAGTGGGGGCGATAAAATCCAATAGTGGCAAAATTTATCTTCACGAAAATGATATCACTAAACTGTCTCCTGCAAAGCGAGCAGCTCAAGGTATTGGATATGTACCACAAGGAAGAGGAATTTTTACACGTTTAAGCGTCCTTGATAACTTAAAGATGGGTGAGACTGTCGGGGGGAAAAATCTCTCTAAAAACTTCGATCGAGTTTATGAGTTTTTTCCAATTCTTAAAGANCGAGCTAGTCAAAAAGCAGGTTCTCTAAGTGGCGGTGAGCAGCAACAATTATCAATTGGAAGAGTTTTNGTAGGAAATCCNAATCTTATTCTTTTAGACGAACCATCGGAGGGTGTNCAGCCAAACATTGTTCAGGAAATNGGTAAAATTATACGAAGACTGAGAGATGAAGAGGGNCTTACGGTATTAATNGTAGAGCAAAACCTCGATCTTATTTGTGAAGTTGCTGACCATTGTATAGTTATTGATAAGGGAAGCATTGTGGCTCAGCTAACAACCGAAGATCTTCAAAAACCAGATATAGCTCGTAAATACTTAGCTATTTAAATATTCCTAANTTTATAATTTTTTCNAGAGTTTACCCAAATAGNATTGGTTTCTTTTACACGCTGATTTAAAGTTTCTTGAGAGAAATTAAAATCATAACTAGTGCTAAGTTAATGATTCTGTTATGGGGGGTGCCACAAGTAAAACGTATGTATATACTCCTTCTTCATTATTTAAAACTATAGTAAGAATAATTATGCACCCGATCATTCAAATTATAGATGTNCTTGTTGATATTTATGTTGGGCTTTTAATTGCATCTGCAGTTTTAAGTTGGCTTATTTCTTTTAACATAATTAATGTTCGCAACCGCCTAGTATATCAGGTTTTAAGGCTTCTGTGGCGTCTTACAGAACCCCCTNTGCGTCCAATCAGGAAGATAATACCAAATTTGGGGGGCATAGATTTCTCACCTCTGATTTTAGTTTTGGCGATAACTATAATATGGGGATTAATACGTATGCAGTTCGACTACACCCCGGGGTATTAGTAAATAATAGTTAAAACCATTCCAAACTATAAAATCATCAGGAGNATCNAAGATGGGATCAGCAGAAATAATAGATGGCAANGCATTTGCTTCCCAAGTTCGGGCAGATGTTGGAAAAAAGNCNGCANTTTTGAAGNAAAAATACGGTTTGANCCCCGGCTTAGCNGTGGTTTTAGTTGGCAATGATCCAGCNAGTGAAGTTTACGTAAAAAATAAAGGAAGGTCTACTTTAGAGGCAGGGATGCAATCCTTCGAATACAAAATGGATTCTGAGGTCAGTCAAGAAGAAGTATTGGCTCGAGTAGAAAATTTAAATANTGATGATAGAGTCAATGGTATTCTTGTCCAATTACCTTTACCTAATCAAGTTGATGCTGATGCAGTAATTGCTAGTATAAACCCAGAAAAAGATGTTGATGGTTTCCACATAAATAATGTTGGNCTCCTNAATACAGGTCAGGATGCTCTTATTCCATGTACACCTCTTGGCTGTTTACTTATGTTAAAGAATTACTATGGAGACTTGTCGGGAAAGAACGCAGTAGTCTTAGGTCGTTCAAATATAGTTGGCAAGCCAATGGGGAGCTTATTACTTAGGGAAAATTGTACTGTTACCATAGTACATTCTCGAACAATTGATTTACCTAATCAGTGCCGNCAGGCAGATATTTTAATTGCTGCTGTTGGAAAGCCAGAAATGGTCAAAAGCGATTGGGTAAAGCCAGGAGCAGTTGTAATTGATGTAGGGATTAATCGTATCGAAAGGGATGGGAAGTCGCGTTTAGTAGGTGATGTGGATTTTACAAGTGTATCTGAAGTTGCAGGTGCAATAACTCCAGTACCTGGAGGTGTTGGTCCAATGACTATTGCATGTTTATTAAAAAATACTTTAACNGCAGCCTGTCGTCAGGCAGGAATTTCTGAACCAGAATAAAGATAAAACTTATCTGATCCTATTCCGACCTATTCTGAGCCTTAGTGCATTAAGCTTTATAAAGCCCTCAGAATCATGTTGATTATAAACGTTATCTGCTTCAAAAGTTGCGTGAGCTGGGCTGTATAAACTTTTATCTGATTTTCTTCCAACTACAATTACATTGCCTTTATATAGTTTAATTCTAGCTGTGCCATTTACATATTTTTGGCTTTCATCAATAGCACTTTGTAACATATAGCGTTCAGGTGAAAACCAAAATCCATTATATATTAGAGTTGCATATCGCGGCATTAATTCATCCTTAAGATGACTGGATTCACGGTCTAGTGTTAGACTTTCAACAGCTCTACGTGCATGAATTAGTATAGTCCCTCCAGGTGTTTCGTATACCCCGCGTGATTTCATGCCAACAAACCTATTTTCAACAATATCTACACGTCCAATTCCATTTTTACCNCCNACTTTATTTAAATATTCCAGAAGTTTAGCAGGTGTCATGGATTGACCATTCACACCAACAGGATCCCCCTCATAAAACTCTATATCGATATAAGTAGGATCATTAGGTGCCACTTCAGGGGATACAGAAAGTGTATACATATCTTCGTCAGGNTCTATCCAAGGATCCTCAAGNACCTTACCTTCATATGAGATNTGAAGNAGATTTGAATCTGTTGAGTATGGAGCTTCTCCTNGTTTATCTTTTGTAATTGGAATTTGGTTTTTTTCAGCATAAGTAATAAGCGCTTCGCGAGAATTNAGACTCCACTCCCTCCAAGGTGCAANAACTGTAATTTCTGGATTGAGTGCGTAGTAACCTAGCTCAAAACGAACTTGATCATTACCCTTACCTGTTGCGCCATGAGAAACTGCCTGTGAATTAGTTTCTGCAGCTATTTCAATTTGTCTTTTTGCTATTAAGGGTCTAGCTATAGATGTTCCTAATAAGTAGACACCCTCATATAATGCATTAGCACGGAACATNGGNAAAACATATTCCCNTACAAATTCTTCACGTAAATCTTCTACAAAAAT
The DNA here is from genome assembly GCA_002714015.1 of Gammaproteobacteria bacterium. Taxonomy (GTDB): domain Bacteria; phylum Pseudomonadota; class Alphaproteobacteria; order UBA828; family UBA828. The sequence goes on from PAWF01000003.1 coordinate 52,605, forward strand.
TTCCTTAACACCAAAAAGCGNAGCTTTTTTTGCTGCTGCNTCAAGGTCTTCGCCTTGACCTAAGTCAGCTGTAAAGGTCACTACTTCACAATTATATGTCTCTTTAAGCCAGCAAAGTATAACTGAAGTATCTAAACCACCAGAATAGGCNAATACAATCTTTTTGATNGAGGACTTATCTATTGACATGAATTACGCCTTTATANTCTTAACAACTAATTTAATAAGCTTTATTTATTATATGGTGCTATGCATNTGCGTCCAATATTAACTATCAGCTTTGTAAAAACACTGTAAATTTTTTTATTTAGGTTATTCCTGTAAAGTTGGTTTTTTAAAACATTGATTCTATTTATCTATTTGAAAGGTCATTTTTTAGATGAGAGCTTTCTATTCCGAGGATTTTTTGTGCTCGTCGATTTGAGCTGGCCACAAGCAGCAAGGATATCTCTTCCACGGGGCATTCTAATTGGTGCAGAATAACCTCCTTTATTTAATATTCTTGAAAATTCTTCTATTACAGTTTGAGTTGAACACTCAAAAGGTGAATTTGGCCAAGGATTAAATGGAATAAGATTTATTTTAGCAGGTATTCCTCTTATCAACCTAAGAAGTTCACGCGCATCTGCAGGGCTATCGTTTACATCCTTTAACATCACATATTCAAACGTAATTCTTCGAGCATTACTTGCTCCGGGGTAACTTCGGCAAGCCCTTAGTAATTCAGCAATAGGATATTTTTTGTTGAGTGGCACAAGAATATTTCTTAATTCATCAGTGACTGCATGGAGCGAAATAGCTAATCCTACTCCTAGNTCTGAACCACAACGTTCCATTAATGGCACCACNCCAGCGGTGGAGAGTGTAATTCTTCTTTTAGAAAGGGCGATTCCTTCATTGTCAGTAATTATTTGTAATGCTCGAGACACATTTTCATAATTATACAGNGGTTCTCCCATACCCATCATAACAATATTTGATAATAATCTTTCTTTTGTTGGTGTTGGCCATTCACCATAGGCGTCTCGAGCTACCATAAATTGACCCACGATCTCTGAACTGTTCAAATTACGAACTAGTTTTTGAGTTCCAGTATAGCAAAATTTACAATTTAAAGTACACCCAACTTGGCTAGATATGCAAACGGCACCTCGGTCAGTTTCAGGTATATAAACACATTCAACCTCTGTTTTATCTGAAAACTGCATTAACCACTTTCTTGTGCCATCTAGAGAGCATTGTTCAGAAGAGATATTAGGTCTTTGTATTATATATTTTTCCTTAAGTTTGTTTCTAAGCGTCTCTCCCAAAGTAGTCATTTTATTAAAATCATTTACACCTTGAAAATAAATCCAGTGCCAAAGCTGTTTTGTACGCATACGTGATTTGTTTATAGGTTCTCCAAGAGACCTAATTACTATATCCAATTCATCACGCGTTAACCCAAGTAGGTTAATCGCCTGATTTTTTTCAAGGTTTTTACTATTTGCATGCACCATTTTATCTTTGTTTATGTATATCGTTTTATAACGTCTTGACGAAAAAATTAGATAATTGAATTAGAATCTATTTACGTCTCAACGTTAACCAATTAGCTATTTTTTTGGCAACGATAACATTTTAGTAAATAACTATGGGCATGCTTTTGTGATTGCTTTGTGTGTAGCTGTGAACCCTTTGAGAGAATAAGTGTCAAGAGAGAATGTTCCTTTTTTAGATGTTCCTCGCACTTTTAGTTTATTGCCCTTAGCCATACCTTTTATGATTACAGGATCTCGTTTAGGGTCATCAGACCAGGCATACTCATCCTGTAAAAGACCAAATATATGTTTTTTCCCATCAATATTTATTTCTACTGATTTTCCTTCTTTATAAGGATAACCAGAAGTAACACTCACATCTTCTGATGTTGAACTTCCTTGACGCCTAGTAACCATAGCATAGGCGTCACTACGTCTTTTATAATTTCCATCTTCCTTTATTGGTCGACTAAACATATAGCATACCTTAAGACTATTTTCGGTGATGGTATATGCAATCCAGTGCCCATTCTCATCCAGGGGTTTTTGAGCAGATACATTTGAGCTTGCTAATATCAGGATTACTCCTGCTAAGGTGGCTCCAAAAAAAATATTTTTTAAGATCTTCATTTTCACGCTGCTAATAAATTCCATTATGAAACGAATCGATTGAATAAAAATAATAGCGACTATTTTGCTCAGCCGCTAGTACAGACTAGTTTTGAGAATTCCTATTTTTTGGTGATCCATGTATATGGGGCATAGTTTTTTTATAAGAACTCTGATTATTTAATGATCTGCTATTAAAACGACCCATAGAAAGCATTCGATCATACATTACTATAGCTCCAGCTACACCAACATTCACACAAAACTTTGTTGGAATTTTGACTAAATGTGAGCATTGTTCACAAACTGCATTGGAAAGGCTACCACGCTCTGGTCCCAGTATATAGGCTGCAGATAAAGGATGTGGAAAAGTTGGTAGATATTGAGCACTATCTGAAAACTCAACTCCAACTAGAACACACTTTTCTGGTAAATTTAGTTTAGCAACAGAGTCGTATTGCCAAAGCGGGACATGTTGATTTGAATCAGAAGTATCAGAGTAGTTTGTTGAGGCATTTATTGGAGAATTTATGGTGAAAAAAAAATGTGCACCAAATGCATTAGCAGACCTCATGAGGTTTCCTAGGTTCATTGGCTTACTTATACCCTCGACGCCTATACCAAAATATCCTCGGTTTATTTTCATGTTTCTTAGAGTGACAGCTTGGCGCGCAGTGGGCAAGATAGGTAATGTATAATAATGGTAAGTGCATGAATGAAAATTTATTAGTGTAGGTTAAATTGTCTGGTGGGATGCAAAAAATTACTGCTCAGCGAAAAATATTTGATCGACGTGCTATATACTCGTTGTTATCTGAGCACGCGCAAACAAATAAGCGTAGTGTAGGTGCAAGAGGATCAATAAAACCCGCACTTCAAATCTTGAAACCTGCACTTCAAAATGGTCAGTTTGAGATAAAGAAGCGGCTGGAGTCAAGACATAGTGGTCAAGCTATTGTATCAGCCAATACATTTTTAATAGATCAGGTAATAAGATGTATTTTTGATTATTCTACTTTTCATTTGTTCCCGGAACCAAATCCTACCAAAGGCGAGCGCCTTAGTCTGGTCGCATTAGGTGGCTATGGTCGTGGTGATATGGCGCCATATTCAGATATAGATTTGATGTTTGTATACCCTTGGAAACTGTCTGCAAGGATGGAACAGGTAATTGAGTCTATATTATACTTACTTTGGGATTTGGGGTTAAAAGTAGGGCATTCTACCCGGTCAGTGGATTATTGTCTAAATAAAGCAAAAGAGAACTATACCGTAAGGACAAGTATACTAGAGGCTCGTTATGTCTGGGGTGACAAGGGCATATATCAAGATTTGCATAGGCGATTTCGTAATGAAATAATTCCTGGTACAGAGGCACAGTTCATACGTGCAAAACTAGATGAGAGAGACTTAAGACATGAACGTCTTGGAGGTTCACGTTATATATTAGAGCCCAATATAAAAGATGGTAAGGGCGGGTTGAGGGACCTCCACACATTATTCTGGATTGCTAAATATCTTCATCTAGTCGAGCAGTTTGGCGACCTTGTAAATAAAGGGGTTTTGACAGGCAACGAACATAAACGTTTTGTTAGGGCAGAAAATTTTCTTTGGCGTGTACGTGCCCACATGCACGTAGTGTCTGGAAGAGCAGACAATCAGCTTACATTTGATTTACAACCTGAAATTGCAAGGCAAATGGGTTATGGCGCAAGAAATGGTAATTTAGCTGTTGAGCGATTTATGAAACACTATTTTTTAGTAGCAAAAACCGTAGGCGAACTAACCCGAATTTTTTGTGCAGCTCTTGAGACTGAGAAGTTGCATATTCCCCCCGGATTTGGCGAGGGACAAATTCCAGCACCAGCAGACGGTATAATTACGCAAAGAGGTCGACTAACTATTGAGTCAGAAAAAACTTTTGCTGAACGTCCAGCAAGAATGGTCAAAATTTTTAGACTTTCTCAAATAGGTAATTTTGATATTCACCCACAAACTTTGCGCCAATTACAAAAAAACCTTAGATTAATTGATAATACAGTCCGTGAAGACACAGAAGTCAATCAACTTTTTATAAAAATACTCACTGATACTAATCGCTCCGAGCCTACATTACGTCGTATGAACGAAGCGGGAGTGCTAGGACAGCTAATACCAGAGTTTGGTCGAGTTGTTGCACAAACTCAACACGATATGTACCACGTTTATACTGTGGATGAACACACAATTAGGGCAATTGGTATTTTGTCTAAAATTGTTGATGGGACTATGAAAGATCAATTTCCTCTAGCTACTAGCTTGATACCAAAAATTCTTTCAATAAAGGCACTTTTTGTCGCTTTATTTCTTCATGATATTGCAAAGGGACACGGCGGAGATCATTCAGAACTGGGAGCAAAATGGGCTTTGCGGCTTTGTCTTCGATTTGGACTCAATACAGAAGAAACGGACACAGTTTCTTGGTTAGTACGTAAACACCTTTTATTTAGTAATACGGCCTTTAAAAGGGACATCAATGACCCTCAAACAGTAAAAAGTTTTATTCAAGAAATTCAGTCAACTGAACGTTTGAGGCTTCTACTAATTTTAACATCAGCTGATATTTATGCAGTGGGTCCTGGGAGATGGAGTGCTTGGAAGCGAGGACTGTTGGAAACTCTATATAAGACTGCAGAGGCACAGATAACAGGAAGTGATGAGTCTGATAGAAGTGAACAAAGAGTTGCTGATTCCAAACGTTTATTGAGGGAAAAGTTAGCTCATTGGCCCTTAAAAGATATTGAAAAGTATATAAGCTCTCATGGTTCACCATATTGGCTGACTGTTAGCTTGGAAGCCCAAAAAAGGCACGCTGAATTAGTTAGAAATACTCATATATCAAATAAAAAAATAGCCGCAGATTTTTTTATTGATCATGAACTAATGAGTAATGAATTCACATTATATGCCGCCGACCAGCCTAGACTATTTTCTATTGTTTCTGGAGCTTTAGCAGTTTCTGGAGTTGCGATTCTTGAAGCTAAGGTATTTACAACTAATGATGGTATGGCATTAGAAACCTTCCGGGTGCAAGATGCTATACGAAAGTCTATTGTAAATAAAAAAAGAATTAACGAGGTGCATTTGGCTTTAGAAAAGTCAATTCTTGGTAATTATAACTTTGAAATTTCTCTAAACAAATTATATCCAACCATTAAGGGTAAACATGGAATGTTTGTGGCTCCAAGAGTTTTAATAGATAATACTATGAGCAACAACCACACCCTAATTGAAGTTACGGCTAAAGATCGTGCAGGTCTACTTCATATAATTTCCAAAGGTCTGTCCGACTTTGGTCTTACAATAGTCACTGCGCATGTTTCCACTTATGGGGAAAGAGCTGTAGATGTATTTTATGTTAAAGACCGTTTCGGCTTTAAAGTTAGCAACATACGTCTCATAACAAAATTACGTCGGAGATTACTTGAGCTAGTTAGTAACTCACCTATCAATAAAGGCGCTACAGCCTGATGAGGCTCGAATGACATTAAAGATAATACCAGATGGTATTATGGGTAGATGGGTTGCTACTATCGGTAGTTATACGATGGCCTCTCGCTTATTGGGGTTTTTGAGAGACATTTTGATTGCAGCAACCCTTGGCGCAGGGCCACTTGCTGATATATTTTTTGTGGCTTTTAAATTTCCAAATTTTTTTCGTCGGCTCTTTGCAGAAGGGGCTTTTAACTCTGCCTTCATTCCTCTTTTTGCCAAGGAGCTGGAGGGAGGTGGTCGTCGTTCAGCCATAGATTTTGCAGAAGAAGTATTATCTGTATTTTTGCCATCACTTATTTTTTTGGTAGCGATCGCACAAATATTAATGCCATGGTTGATGTATTGTATAGCCCCAGGTTTTTCGGAGAATCCAGAAAAATTTGATCTAGCTGTTCATTTAACTCGTTTAACATTTCAGTACATNTTATTTATTTCCTTAGTATCAATGTTAGGTGGTGTGCTCAATTCTTTATATCGTTTTGCCGCTGTGGCTGCCACACCTATGATATTAAATTTAAGTCTTATTTTTTCTCTTGAAATTCTTGGTCAATNGTTTGAAACTCCCGCGCATGCTCTAGCTATCGGAGTTACTTTAGGTGGAATAATACAGTTTATTTGGNTGTTATTGGCTTGTGAGCGTGCAGGTATAAGTTTGAANTTACGCTTGCCAGCTCTAACGCCCAGAACTAAAAAACTAATAATTATAGCAGCGCCAGTAGCAGTTGGTGCCGGTGTGGCTCAAATCAATTTATTGATTGATGTTATAATTGCATCTTTTCTACCTGAAGGTTCTGTTTCATTTCTTTATTACGCTGATCGTGTAAGCCAATTACCTTTAGGTGTAGTAGGTGTGGCAGTCGGGACAGCATTGCTACCACTTTTATCTCGTCAGCTAAGGTCAGGAAACATTGATAGTGCACTAAAAAGCCAAAATAATGCANTNCACGGTGCCTTGCTTNTAACTATCCCAGCTACGATTGCCTTAGTAGTATTATCTAAACCAGTAATTGTAACATTATTTGAGAGGGGAGAGTTTACNTCTGGCGATTCCATCGCAACTGCTGATGCTTTGTTAATTTATGCCCTAGGCTTACCCGCGTTCGTTTTAATAAAGGTTCTTGTCCCAGCATTTTTTGCTAGGGAGAACACTAAAACTCCTGTTTTAATTGCTGCAATTTGTGTATGCGTCAATGTCGTACTTAATTTGTTGCTAATGAAGGTGTTAGGACATCTTGGGATTGCACTAGCTACTAGTATATCAGGTTGGTTAAATGCGGTACTTTTAGGATTTTTTCTTCATAAACAAGGAAATCTAAGCATAGGCNTTGATATGCTGANACGGTTGTCAGCAATTATTGCAGCAAGTGGGTTTATGGGGGCAGTAATATGGATTGTTCAATATACTTTAATAGCACCCTTATCTAATGATATTGGTCTAAAAATTGCTGAACTATCAATATTAATTATGATAGGAATTTTTATATACTTCCCAGTGGCCTACTTTTTAAGGGCTTTTAAATTATCTGAAGTGCGTTCGATATTAAATAAAAAAACAGAAGTAGAAATAGAAGNTTATTCAAAAAATAATACAAAAGATTAATTTCTGTTTCCTTTAACTTGACCAAACGCATGCTAAGAGCCATAAAGCCCGCGCTCCATGTATAAGCTAGTAAAAAGGGAGTTAAAAAATGGAACGGGTGTTTTCGGGTGTTCAGCCCACAGGCAATCTCCACCTTGGAAATTACCTTGGTGCAATAAAAAATTGGGTGGAAATTCAAAATAAATTTGATTGTATTTACTGCATAGTAGACATGCATGCGGTTACTGTGCCTCAAGATCCACTTGAATTAAAGTCAAATACTCGAGAGGTAACTGCGGGTCTCATNGCCGCNGGACTTAANCCTAAAAANTGTACTATATTTAACCAAAGTAGGGTTAGTGGGCATGCTAATCTAGCCTGGCTTTTTAATTGCATTACTCCAATTGGNTGGTTAAACAGAATGACACAATTCAAAGAGAAGGCGGGAAAGAAAAGAGAAAACGCCTTACTTGGGCTTTATGCTTATCCGGTTCTGATGGCTGCTGATATTTTACTATATAAAGCAACGCATGTACCTGTTGGAGAAGATCAAAAACAGCATCTGGAACTTGCAAGAGATATCGCTGGTGCTTTCAATAGTAAATTTGGGGTTGATTATTTCCCTCTGCCTAAACCAATTATTTTAAAAGAGGCAGCTCGTATTATGAGTTTACGTGACGGAAAAAATAAGATGAGTAAATCTGATAATTCAGATATGTCACGTATAAACCTTATGGACGATTCTGATACTATAATAAAAAAGATACGTAAGGCTCGTACAGATTCTGTGCCAGGCATGTCAATAGACCCAAATAAGCGACCAGAAGCCACTAATCTTTTAGAAATATTCTCTGCCCTTTGCGAAGAGCCTGTAACCTCAGTAGCAGCTCGTTATTCGGACGTTCAATTTTCCCAGTTTAAAGATGACCTTGCAGACTTAATTGTGGATAAAATTAGTCCATTAAATGCAGAAATGAGACGCTTATCTGCCGATCCAGCCTATATAGACTCAGTGCTTTTTAAAGGTGCTGAAAGAGCAAGCGCTATGGCGAGTGAAGTAATGGCAGGTGCACAAGAGCTTTTTGGGTTTTTAGATCCACGAGGTTAATATGTTTAAATTATGGAACCATTAAGCCAAAATAAAGTTTTTCTGTAATGGATATTTATCTCCCTATAGCAGAGTTTTCTGCTAATATTTTTGTGTTGTTGGGCTTGGGTTTAGGTGTTGGTTTTTTATCAGGTATGTTTGGCGTGGGAGGTGGTTTTTTAATGACGCCTCTTCTGATTTTTATTGGTATTCCCCCAGTTGTGGCTGTTGGAACAGGAACTAATCTTATTGTCGCATCCTCTGTATCCGCAATGATGGCACATTGGCGTAGAGGAAATGTTGATTTTCGAATGGGTTCATTACTGTTTTCCGGTGGTCTAGTCGGAGCTTGGTTCGGTGTAGAACTATTTAGAGAACTTAGAGAGGCAGGTCANATAGAGTTAGTAATTACTCTATCATATGTGGTTTTTCTNCTGGCNGTAGGNCTTCTTATGGGCNTAGAAAGTACCCGTGCTTTATTTAGGCAAAGTCGANNAATACGTACAAAAGCTAACTATCATACATGGATACATGGACTACCATTTAAATTACGTTTTCGTGAGTCAAAATTATATGTTAGCGCTATACCTCCTGTTCTTATTGGGTTTGCTATGGGTTTGCTTGCATCATTTATGGGTGTGGGTGGAGGGTTTATAATGGTTCCAGTTTTAATATACATAATNGGTATGCCGACATCTGTTGTTATAGGCACATCATTGCTGAGTATAATTGTAATAAGTGGTATGAGTTCTTTTGCTCATGCTATTAGNAANCAAAATGTAGATATAGTATTAGCTTTGATTCTTGCCATTGGAGCAGTTGTAGGGGCTCAATATGGAACTAAATTGAGTCTTCGATTAAAGGCAGAGCAATTAAGAGGGCTTCTTGCTCTTATGGTTCTTGCAGTAGCAGGTAGGCTCATTTTCACTCTTACAAGTGAACCAAGTGAGCTGTTTTCAATCACTATAGTTGGAAACAGTAATTAATGTTTACCCTAGCTAAATCAAAAAAATCTACAGGACATCAATTATTACGATCTATATCCCACTTCATGCAATTTCTTATTTTTATAATTTTGATTGGAGGAAATGTAGATTCTATAAATGCACTTGATACNCCTTTNCATTTAGATATTTCAACTAGGCAAATAGAAATTGATGCAACTTTTTCTGGAACCTCGCTATTACTTTTTGGAGCAACTGATAGACGGGGAGATATCATAGTTATCCTGCGTGGACCTAATCGCACGATGGTCTTGAGGCGTAAAGATAGAAAAGCAGGTATCTGGNTTAATCATAACGCTATGTATTTTAAAAGCGTACCCCAATTTTATACTGTTGCTGCCTCACAAAATCCTGAATTATTACTTAGTAAAGAAGATTTAATAAAATATGAGATTGGTGCAAAGAATATTTTTCTTAATCCCTCTCAACAAGCAAGCCTTAAGGAAGAAAAATCGTTTAGAGCAGCATTACTTCGTGTACAGGCCAATCACGAATTATTTCCACCGCAGTTAGGTCATGTGCAATTTATAGATGATAATTTATTTCGTGTTACAGTCGATATTCCAGCTAATATATCGACAGGTGATTATTCTGTGGAGGCTTTGCTTATCTCTAATGGCGAATTAATTACTAAAAAAACAATTACACTAACAGTAGAAAAATCTGGGTTTTCAGATCAAATATGGACCTTTGCGCATAGTAATTCAGAAATTTACGCATTAATTGCTGTTATTATATCGCTTTTTACAGGGTGGATCGGAAGTGTGACTTTCAGAAAGGTTTAGGGGGTCTCATGTCTAAGAAAGAACAAAAATATATAAAACCCCATGTGGCGGGGGAAGTTACTTTTTTAGTGGGAGTCTCAGATGATAAACACTCACGAACTGCAGCCCGTTTTGCTGCTCTTAGGGCTGCTAGAAGTGGTGGTCGCGTNGCACTTNTACATGTAGTTGAACCGCCAGATTTCCAACATTGGAATGCAGTTTCAGACCTTATGCGCGCAGAAACATTAGAGGAGGCAAATTTACTTCTTGAAAACATATCTCAGGAGGTAATTGCCATTACTAATGTATTACCATCCTGTTTTGTTCGTGAAGGTCCAATAGGTGAAGAGGTAATAGCNCAAATAGAGGAGAATAAATCGGTTAATTTATTGGTAGTTGGTGCAGCTAATCCTAATCTTGGGAAAGGATTGTTAATCTCTTGGCTGGCCAGTCAATTAGCAGGTCAATTAAATATTCCTCTAGTAATAGTACCTGGAGACTTATCAGATNAACAATTNAAGGAGTTGACTTGAATTTTATATTCTTATTGTAATTAGCNTATCTAAAATACTATATTTTAGTTATCATTTAGTTAAACTAAAACTTTATATGTAAATAAAACAAATTACGAAATTACTATAGTTAGTCGCTAATATCCATATTAAAGCTGAGATCAGCGTTCAGGCTATAAACGTAAAATGGAAATAAAATGTTTATTCAAACTGAAACAACCCCAAACCCATCAACAGTAAAATTTTTACCAGGTGAAGAAGTTATGGCATCTGGAACAGCGGATTTTAGAAAAATTGAAGATGCTACTCACTCACCTTTAGCTTCTAGGCTTCTCAAAATAGATGATGTTACGGGAGTTTTTTTTGGCAGTGATTTTGTTAGTATAACCAAGTGTGATGAGGCTGACTGGCAGCTATTAAAACCGGTCATTCTTGGTATAATTATGGAACATTTTGTTTCAGGTCAGCCAATTATTGAAAATACCTTTTCTGAGGATACAGCGGTTTCTGATCAGGATAATGGTCCCAATTCACAAATTATTATTCAAATCAAGGAGCTTCTTGAGACAAGAGTACGTCCTGCTGTCGCTCAGGATGGTGGAGATATAGAATTTAAAGGGTTTGATAAGGGAATAGTTTTGCTAGCTCTGCACGGTTCTTGTCAAGGATGTCCAAGTGCTACAATGACACTAAAGATGGGTGTTGAAAATATGTTAAAACATTATATCCCAGAAGTTCTAGAGGTGCGCGCAGTAAACTAGAATTTACAAAATACGTTTTTCGGCATGATAAAATCATAATTCATTATTTTTTTGGATACTAGTTTGTTTCTGGAGAATTAGGCGTGCACAAAATTAGCATTAAAAATACATTCTTAAGTTTAAGAAAAATGACTCCTTTTAATGTTTTAGCATTACTAATTTGTATTTTATCAATTATTTCTGTCTATGGGTTGGTTTTTGGTGCAGGGTTACATCCATTCTCATCTTCTAAAAAATATATAAGTTCTTCAGACAATATGGAGGGTTCAAAAGATCTGAAAGTTTCAGGGACTAAATATTTTGTTAGCTCTGATTATAACGAAGAGCAGAACTATGGGAGTAAATATAAAGAAATAAAACACAAAACATTTTCTCATCTTATCATCGAATTTAATCAGGCTGATTATCAATGGTCATTGCAACCAAAAACAGAAAATAATGTACCAAGAATTTTCGTTAATTTTTTACCACAGGATCTTGCAGATATTTTTCCAATTCAGAAAAGAAAAAGCTTGTTTATTGCTGCAGTCCTACCGCTTGTTTTATTAGCCAATGAAGAAATCCTAAAAGAACGTAATAGGCTTGAAGATTTGGTTAAAGGCAAATGGAAATTTGAGGAACTTAATGAAAATAGTAAAAAATGGTTAGTTAATTTGGCTATGCGATATGAGGTCGAGAAAGGTAATTTTCAACAACTACTAGAGCGAATAGATATTATACCGCCGTCTTTAGCTATAGCCCAAGCTGCAGAAGAATCGGGATGGGGCACATCAAGATTTGCTCGTGAGGGGAACTCACTTTTTGGTCTTTATACTTATGATCGAGAATCTGGAATGAAACCTCTAGATCAAACCGAAGGTCATAAGTATTATATTCAAGCTTACAACAGCTTAATAGATACAGTGCGTTCATATATGCACAACCTTAACTATCACTTTGCGTATCAAGAGTTTCGTGAGAAAAGATCTGTACAGAGAAAAAATAAAGGAGGGTTAGATAGCATCCAGCTTTTAGAAGATCTAACTCGTTACTCTTTACGGGGTGAGCAATATATTGCAGCTATACGCGAGATAATTTTGTCTAATGATTTAAAAAAGCTCGACCAATCACATTTNNCNTTATAAATAAAAAAAGTTTTAGAGTTAAAAATAAAATATAAACTTTACTAAATTTACATCATNGATTTATGGTNCTATGAATTGTAATCCCAGCCAATGCCANCTTTTNCCGGGTCCTGGTAAAGTNCAATTAAGNCGNTTTCTGCCCTCAGAAAAAGATTTTTCAAGNCTTACCTCGATTCTTTGACTNCCAAGAATCTCTATANCNGCTCTCCCTTGTCCNGATGCAAAACACGCNAATTCTTNAACATTANCGTGTGTTTCTGAAACAGTAAAACCAATGTTTGGGGGGTTTTCAGATAGAACCGGGTTTTGTGGTGTCAGGTCTGTTATTTTTAATGGAAGGGTATTAACAATAAGTTTAAATCTATCTATGTCTCCATACTTCTCATTAAGAGAAAAACGAGGCAGTTTCATGAAGTCTAATCCTCCATATATGACTCCAGATTGTTGACCAAAGGCAACATCGTATCCACGACCCTTNATTTCATTNNGAAGTGAAGTATCAAATTCACCAAACGGGTAGGCAAAAAGAGTTGGTGTATAATTTAATTCTTCTAAAAACCTACGTTGTGCCCGGTCAAGATCAAGTTTTCTCTCGTTTATTGTCATTTGCCACATGTGCTCATGTGCAGCACTGTGGTCACCAATTGTTACACCAGAACTTGCCATTTCACGTATTTGAATCCACGATAAAGAACGTCTATTTTTATGATCTATTGCATCAGTTGAGACAAAAAGTGTAAATGGAAAGCCTGCTTTCATGAGTTTAGGCCACGCAATTTCATAAACTGATGAGACTGCATCATCTATAGTGATACCTATTGTTTTATCGGGTAGAGACTGCCCAGCTTTTAATGCGGCAATAATATGTGGAACTGGTAGAACTGAAAACCCTTCATTTTTTAAGTAATTAATATGATTTTCAAATTGTTTAATTCTAATATTTGTGGATGGAAAGTCCGATTCACCAAATCGGTGATATTGCAAAATTACAGCAGAGTCTGAGGCATATCCAGTGACTGTGCTACCGACAAAAACAATTAGTCCTAAGGAGATAGCTAGTAAAATTTTTCTTCCGTGATTCATTACAATTCCATTTACCCTATAGCGCTGCTTGATATTAATGGGTAGTTACGAGCATTATATAGTTGATAATGCCACCATTCATTAAGGTAGTGATCAAACCCAGCAGTTGCCATTAATCCAAGAAGTAGCATCCTGTTTTTCTGTGCTTTAGTTGATATTGTATTACATCCATGGAATGCGTTAGGGGTTAGGTCGTCAACTTCTCCACCCATATCTAACAATTTACCTTTAGTAGAGTCTATAAGAGTTACATCGATTGCAACCCCTCTTGAGTGAGGAGATCCTTTATTTGGGTCTGTAAGAAACATAGGATCAGGGTTATGATGCCATAGTTCCCATTGCGCTTCTGTTGGGCGATAAGCATCATAAACTAGAAGCTTTAACCCTTGCTCTGAAGCTAAATTTATAGCCTTTTTTAAAGAATGAGCGGCCGTTGGATGGAGAAAACATCGGCTATCAGTGTAAATAACTCTACCAGTAAAATTATCTGATTTTGCATAGAGCATCTCAATTTCGATATCATATTCTGANGGACGTATCAAAGTTAGCAAGTTTTCCTCCAATCCAGTCTAAGTTTATTTTGAATTTAGAATGGGATGAAAATAAAATTTTTATAATTATAAATAATATAAATATTGTTAAAAAAATGTAGTAGCTTTATACGATATGTATTCCTTATCATTATTTGTAAAGCCATGAATATACTTGCCTTTGATACAACAATGAGTGCCTGTTCTGCTGCTGTTTTACGTTCAGGGACTGTTTTGGCTGAACGCTTTGTAGATATTAGAATTGGGCATGCTGAGAACTTGATCCCAATGATTATAGATGTTCTAGAGGAAGCTAGTATAACCTTTAAAGAACTCGATGGTATAGGCGTAACACGTGGACCAGGTACATTTGCTGGAGTTAGAATTGGTATAGCAACTGCAAGAGGTATAGCTATGGCCGCTAATAAACCTTTGCTGGGGGTCATATCTCTCGATGCAATTGCAGCTGGATTATCCAAAGATGAAGTCGTCGACAGGCAGATCATTTCTGTCATTGATGCACGTAGAAGCCAATGTTACATAGCGGTTTACAGATCAAATTTTGAAAAATTATTAGATCCAGCCGCTCTAGATTATAGAATCGCAGCCGAAACAATTAAAACTATAGTTANAAGCTCNAGTGTTATTTTAATTGGAACTGGNTCAACTCAATTGGCAGAAGAACTTGAAGGNTNAGGAATTATTACAGAGGTTTCTAAAANTGAANNTCTACCACGTGCAAGTGTAATAGCCAGAGTTGTATACGAAAAAGTTCGACGTAATGGCTGGCCATCTGGGGTTATTTCTCCTCTATATTTAAGGGATTCAGGTGCAACTAGCCCTAAAAAAACATTTTTGAAAAATGCGTAAGGTTTCTATTAGCAGTATAAAAGATGTAGACATTAGAGATGTAGCTAGTTTACATGCAATTTGCTTTGAGGAGCCTTGGAGGTCTAATGTTTTGAAAAGTATATTGGAAGCCCCAGGAGCATTTGGGCTAAGTTTGAAGACAAACAAAACATTAGTAGCATTTCTAATTTTCCGAGGAATAATTCCAGAGGGAGAGATTCTATCCTTAGCAGTNNATCCTGATTGGCGAAGAGAAGGTTTTGCGTTGGGTCTTCTAAGAGCAACTTTTTCTAAGGCAAAANTTNTAGGAATAGAAGAGNTTTTTCTGGAGGTGGCCGAAGATAATAAACCCGCTAGAAATTTGTATCACTATATCGGTTTTANTCCNATCGGTCGTCGTAAAGGCTACTATAAGCGCANTGTAGGTTCAAATGTTGATGCTTTGACACTTAANTTACGCNTAGATTGAGAATGTAATTAAGCTATTAAACCCTATTTTTAAATCCAGTTNTTAGATACTATTNAGACAACTCAATATCATCCTCATATTCGCTAGGCTATATTTGCTGGCTAAATGTCGTTATGCTAGTGGAGCAAGGAGATAAAATTGAAACAATCTAAGCTAGAAAAATTGTGTNCAGANCTCGGCTTGAAAATGACTGAGCANCGAAGAATTATTGCCCGCGTNNTGTCGNNNTCTAAGGATCACCCTGATGTAGAGGAGGTCTATCGACGNTCAATGAAGGTAGATGATAAAATNTCTCTTGCNACAGTATATAGAACTGTTCGTTTATTTGAGGATGTTAATCTGATTCAGAGACATGACTTTGGTGATGGCAGATCTAGGTATGAGTTATCTTCGCAAAAGCACCATGACCATCTCATTGATTTGGAAAGCGGAGAGGTAATTGAGTTTACTAATGATGAAATAGAGAGATTACAGACTAAAATAGCAAAAGAATATGGATATAAATTAACAGGTCATAGATTAGATCTCTTTGGTGTACGAATAGATCAAGATGAAGGATCTGAAGGTGACGGCTGAAAACCTATCAAACAAATTATTTGCACAAGGTATTTGTGCAGGAAGCTTAGAAGTGAGACTAGCTCGTTCTAAGGATGAGGTCGAAGCAGCCCAAGCTCTCCGTTATAGAGTATTTTATGAGGAAATGGGAGCCACACCTAACCGAGAAATGGAATTAGTTAGAAGAGACTTCGACAGATTCGATGAATTTTGTGACCACCTTTTGGTTTTAGACCATGCATTACCTGAAGGTCCTGACCGTGTTGTTGGCACTTACCGACTTTACCGACGATCTATAGCGGATCAAAATGGTGGGTTTTATTCTTCTAGCGAATACGATATTTCAGCTCTGATAAATCAACCCGGAGAAATTTTGGAGTTAGGACGTTCCTGCGTTCAGAAAAGTTATCGTAATCGTGCAACTATGACATTACTATGGAGAGGTAACGCTGCATATGTTAGTCATTATCAAATAAGACTCATGTTTGGGTGTGCAAGTTTTCCCGGTGCCGACCCCGAAAGTCATGCCCTACCTCTAGCATATCTATATCATTATCAGCTAGCACCACAAAAAATTCGTCCAATAGCGTTGCCAGATTTATACGTTAATATGAATACAATCCCAAAAGCAGATATAGATCAGCGTAAAGCATTAAGAGAAATACCACCACTTATAAAGGGGTACCTGCGCTTGGGAGGTTTTATTGGTGATGGTGGAGTAATTGACCAGCAATGGGATAGTGTTGATGTTTCGATAGTGGTAAAGACAGACCTTGTGACCCAAAAATACAGAGAAAAACTTAAATGATAGCANCTATCACCTTATTACGATTTTTAGGAATAACTGTGTGTTTGGCTCCNCTCCAAGTATTTTTGATGGTATTTCATATCCCTTTATCTCGGCGCTTGCCAATGATATGGCATCGTAGCGTATGTAGTATATTTAGATTTAGACTCGAGCTACACGGAACTCTCTCTAGGCAAAGACCTACATTGTTTGTATGTAATCACTCAAGCTATCTAGATATTTCNGTATTGGGAGCNGTTCTACCTGGTTGTTTTATAGCTAAAGCTGAAGTCAGGAATTGGCCACTTTTTGGTTTCTTATCAAGGTTGCAACGTACGGTTTTTGTTGAACGACGAGTGGCGCGCACAGGTCATCATCGAGATGAAATGACCTTAAGGATGGAAAAGGGTGACAATCTAATTTTATTCCCTGAGGGCACGAGTAACGATGGTAATCGAGTCTTGCCATTCAAGAGTGCTTTCTTTGCAATAGCGGATAAAAAAATTGAGGATAAGCCAATTTGTGTACAGCCAGTATCTATATCCTATACTCACCTTGATGGCATACCTATGGGTAGGCGTTATCGTCCTTATTTTGCTTGGTATGGCGATATGGACCTAGCAAGCCACCTTTGGTTGGTTGCTGGAATGGGTAAAACAACCATTTCTGTTCAGTTTCACGAGCCCGTAACTTTTGATCAGTTTGGTAGTCGAAAGGAATTAGCTAACTATTGCTGGACAGTGATTTCGGGCGGTGTCTCAGATGCAATTAGTGGGCGTTTAACTCTTAAGAAGAAGCGACGATGGTGGCCAACTAAAAGATTATTTAATGAGGAAAAAAGATCAGCAGAAATGTCAAGGCTCGCTTGACATTAGCTATATAGATGCAGAATGTTATTGTAGTACCTTAATATAAGAGTTTCCTGATAATATGTCTAAAACAGCACTAAAAAAGAAGATATTTATTAAGACCTATGGCTGCCAAATGAACGTTTACGACTCTGATCGTATAGCTGACCTTATGGCATCTTCAGGATATATAAGAACACATACCCCTGAATTAGCTGATATGGTAGTACTCAATACTTGCCATATACGAGAGAAAGCCTCAGAAAAAGTATACTCAGAGCTAGGGCGTTTAGCTCAATTAAAGGAGCATAAGCGTTCAAAGGGTAAAGAATTTATTGTTGCTTTGGCTGGTTGTGTTGCTCAAGCTGAGGGTGAAGAGGTGAGGAGGCGGTCTCCTTGTGTGGATATTGTAGTGGGTCCACAAACTTATCATAGATTACCAGAAATGGTTGTTCAGTCTTCGACTGCAAATAGCTTAGTATTAGATACAGAGTTTCCTATAATATCTAAGTTTGATTCAATAAATACGAAACTTTCTTCGGCAGGTGACGTTTGTAGTACTTCAGCATTTTTAACAGTTCAAGAAGGCTGCAATCGTTTTTGTAGTTTCTGTGTTGTTCCCTATACCAGAGGGGCTGAATACTCTCGGTCAGTAGGTGAAATATTCAGTGAAGCAGAAAAATTAGTTGCTAATGGCGCTAAAGAAATCATTTTGTTGGGGCAAAATGTTAATGCTTATCATGGTATAGGTATTGATGGGGTTGAAGTTGGTCTGGAGGGGCTGATTCAATATCTATCTGAGATAAAAGACTTATTACGTATTAGGTACACTACAAGTCATCCAAAAGACATGACTGATAGTCTTATACAAGCCCATAGAGATATACCCAAGCTTATGCCATTTTTGCACTTACCTGTTCAGTCTGGGTCTGATGAAATATTAGCTGCAATGAATCGTCAACATACGGCTTCATACTATATGAAGATTATTGAAAAATTAAGGAATGTTAGAGAAGACATAGCCTTTTCTAGTGATTTTATTGTTGGTTATCCGGGGGAAACGGATGCTGATTTTAAGTCAACACTTGAACTTATAAAATCTGTTGAATTTGCTCAATCCTATTCTTTCAAGTTTAGTGCACGACCAGGAACTCCAGCTGCAGATCTGAAGGGTCAAATTCCAGAAGAATTAAAGAAAGAAAGGTTGTCCGAATTACAGGGTTTACTCGATAAGCAGCAGCGAGCTTTTAATTTATCTTGTCTAAATTTAGAACTACCTGTTTTGCTTGAAAGGGAAGATAAGGATAAGCAGAAGATATCTGGTCGAACTCCCTACATGCAATGGGTAAATATACAAAAAAATCAGGAATGTATAGGCGAGCTTAGTAATGTAATTATTACTCAAGACTATGCTAAAAGCCTCAGTGGCAAGGTTAGCTGCCATAGCAAAAGTGAATTAGCTATCAGTTCAATAGAAGATAGAATTCAAAGAGTTAATATATGACATTACAAGATGGCTCTCTTCTAAAAAAGTCCCATGATAAAGTTCAAATGAAGTTTGATAAAAACTCACTTTTACTTTTATTGTTTGGTGATCATGATCGCCATATAGCAAGAATTGAGCAAAGTTTGGGTGTGCTTGTTAGCAGTCGTGGAAATGAGGTTTCAATTACAGGGGGGGAAGGTGCGGTAAATCATACAAAAAATATCCTTGAAGATTTATATATACAACTGGAAAAAGGAAGGATTGTAGGTTTAGCTGAAGTTGATGCAACTATCCGAATGCATATTAATGGTAGGGGTGAAGCTATTAGAATTGCTGATACAGAAACGATTCAAACACACAAAAGAACTGTTGGTCCCAGATCTCCAAATCAGCTAGAGTATTTGCGATCCTTAAGCCAAATGGAGATGACTTTTGCTCTTGGTCCAGCTGGAACGGGAAAAACATACCTTGCTGTAGCAGTAGCTGTATCACTTTTTGTCAGTGGAGAAGTAGATAGAATTATTCTTTCTAGACCAGCTGTAGAAGCAGGAGAACGTCTAGGTTTTTTACCAGGAGATATTAGAGAAAAAGTTGACCCATATCTCAGACCGTTATATGACGCCTTATATGATATGTTACCCCCAGAACAAGTAGCTAGACGCATTGAAACTGGAGAAATTGAAATTGCACCTTTGGCATTTATGCGTGGGCGAACACTTTCAAATGCGTTTATAATTCTCGATGAAGCACAGAATACTACTCCGATGCAAATGAAAATGTTTGTGACAAGACTTGGAGAGCATTCACGAATGGTTGTAACAGGTGACCTATCTCAAATTGATTTGCCAAGCGGGGTGGGATCAGGATTGAGTGAGGCAGTAAAGGTATTGGATGGTGTAGATCGAACTAAAATTATCAGATTTACGGACATTGATGTGGTAAGAAATCCCTTAGTTACAAGAATTGTTAGGGCATATGAAGAGCACGAAGCTAAAAAAGACAATGACANAAAATAGAGTCATAGACTATTCAATAAAGTTTATCACTGGAGATTGGCAGGGCTCAGGTGTTGATGCCGCTCTAATAAAAAAAGCTATTATTGCTGCTTTAGAGGCTAATGGTAACAATGAGAATAATAACATAGCCCTTGCTGTTGTTTTGGCGGATGACAAATTTATTCAAGACCATAATCGTGAATTTCGTAGTAAGGACAAACCTACAAATGTACTTGCTTTTAGACAAATTCCAATGCTTGGCAACCAACAAGAGTTTTCATGGCCTGAGTCAGAGCCAACTGAATTGGGTGATATAATAGTTGCCTATGAAACAGTTTGCAGGGAAGCTAAAGAGGCCTGTATATCATTTAACCAACATTTTTCTCANNTCCTGATTCATGGAGTNTTGCATCTTCTGGGTTATGAACANGATAATGATGAGGACGCAGAGATAATGCAGAGTGCTGAAGTTTCCGCACTTACATTAATTGGCTATCCTAGCCCATATCAAAATGAGATTTAAGCTTTAGAGGTAGAGTATGATCGATCAGGATAGTAACTCCCAAAATAAGGNTTCTCAAAANAGTGANGAAGAGTCTTCAATTTTNGCATCAATAGCGGAATGGTTAAAGCGNGGNTTAACTANNGTNGAGGAACCAACATGGCAAGAGACTGTGGAGGAGTTTATTGAAGCTAAGGAGGATGTAGCTGAACGTATAAGTGATGAGGAGCGGTCACTATTACTCAATTTATTAAGATTTGGGCAACTCACTGTGGAGGAGGCAATGGTTCCTAGAAGTGATATTGTTGCATTACAGCAAGATGCCTCACTAGAAGAAACAGTAGCCCTGATCAAGCAAAAAGGACATTCTCGTATGCCTGTTTTTAGAGGCGCCTTAGATGATGTAGCGGGGATGATACATATTCGTGATGTAGTTGCATATTGGGGGGAAGATTCTACATTTAAATTAACTGATATTATAAGGGAAATTTTATTTGTTCCCTCTTCTATGCCCATTGTTCACCTTCTGGGAAAAATGAGGCAAACGCGACTTCATATGGCAGTGGTTGTTGACGAATATGGTGGAACAGATGGTCTGGTGACAATTGAAGATATTGTTGAAGAAATTGTTGGAGAAATTGAAGATGAACATGATGAGGATTCAGCGCCAATCNTTAANCGTGAAGATAATATATACGATATAGAAGCTCGCTCTTTGCTTNTGCATGTAGAAGAGAATCTTGGAGTAGTATTTGATATTTCAGATGAGCGAGAAGATATAGACACATTAGGTGGATTGGTAATTTCATTAGCAGGTCGAGTACCAAAAAAGGGTGAAATTATAGCTTATTCAAAGAATTTAGAGATCTTGGTTTTAGATGCAGACCCACGAAGAGTAAAAAGACTAAGGGTAAAGATTAATAATTTAAAAACTGAAACTTAGNATGTNCAGACTCAGTCCAATGCGGCTACTAACATGAGTCAAAAATATAAAGNAANATTTTGGATACCTGAACGGGGTTATATTTGGTGCTCTATAGCTTTTATATTAGGCGCCCTCNTGTCATTNTCTTTACCNCCAATATACGCCCTTCCTATTATGCCAATTTCTTTTGCCGGTTTTTTGCTGGTGGTATCCAGAAGTAGATCTATCTGGATTGCTATGCTTAGAGGCTGGTGTTTTGGTTTTGGACACTTCCTGGCTGCATTTCATTGGATTGGAGCTGCGCTATTAGTTGATGCAGAACGCTTTGGCTGGTTAGCAGTCCCAGCTGTTGTTCTTATTGCTGCAGGCTTAGCATTTTTTTTGGTATTTGTTTCAGTAGCTGTATGGCTTTCTCCAAATAGTATCTGGCGTAAAGTAATAATTTTGGCTTTAGCNTGGACCTTCAGTGAGTGGCTCAGGAGTATATTATTTACGGGATTCCCGATGAGTCCTATAGGCATTTCTTGGACTATTTCTGATGCAATGATTCAGTCTGTATCTGTTTTTGGGGTATTTGGTTTGAGCTTCGTAACAGTTTTAGCTTCAACTTTTATATTATCGGGGTTTTTCAGCGTTGGAAGTTCAAAACGTATGTCGGTACTGTTGAGTGTAGGCATAAGTTTATGCGTACTTTTTATCATTTGGGGCGGAGGAGAAATTAGAATTTATGAATCTGATAAAGAGGTTTCTAGTTTGGGTATAAAAATTAGGATTGTTCAGGGTAATATACCTCAAAAAAGTAAGTGGACAGCAGATGCAAAAAGACAATCTATAAATAAATATGTTGCCTTAAGCACACAAGAGAGTCAGTCACCTCCACTTTTGGTTATTTGGCCGGAGACAGCACTTCCAGTTTATATTNCTAATGACGAGCAAATATTACAATTAATAGGCAAAGCTATTCCTTCAGATGGTTTTTTAATTACTGGTGCTCCAAGGATAGAAAAAGAATTGGGTCAAACTAAGGTATGGAATAGTATGTATTTGATCGGGTCGGATTATTCTGTAAGAGCTGTTTATGATAAGCACCACCTAGTTCCTTTTGGGGAATATATACCCTTAAGAAGTGTTTTAGGGTTTTCTAATATTGTTGAAAGTGCAGTTGATTTTTCATCAGGTTTTGGTCCTGAGACAATTAGTGTGGCCCCATTACCTCCGTTTAGCCCATTAATCTGTTATGAAGGAATTTTTCCAGGAAACGTACTCGGTGAGGGTTTAAGACCAGCTTGGTTACTCAATCTAACAAATGATGGGTGGTTTGGNGACACAACTGGTCCTTACCAACATTTTCAAACTGCTAGATTAAGAGCTTTGGAGGAGGGNCTTCCCCTTATTAGAGCTGCAAACACAGGAATATCAGCTATTATTGACCCTCTGGGTCGAATTAGACAAAGTGTTGGTCTTGGATCTGAAGGTGTAATTGATGGCTATTTGCCCTCAGCACTCAAAAGTCCTCCACCATACGCTATTTTAGGTAATTGGATTTTAGTGATAGTAGGCATCCCAATTTTATTCTTATGCCTTTATCCATTTCGTAAACCAAGGCTTTATTTAATAAATAAATATAAATAATATCATAAATAAAAANGTTAAAAATTGTTTATTCTTTATTTATTTAGGATTACTNGTTTACNAATTNATAACTAAAAATTATNGCCAATGCTTGACCAGAACTAACTATATCCCCTAAAGACATTAGGAAATTTTTCGATTATTNATAGTTGTTTTGTAGATTAAGTTTTATAAAGCACTTTAAATCATAAACTAATGGGAGAATCCAGTGCCACAGTCCTCTTACATGTTTACCAGTGAGTCTGTTTCAGAAGGTCACCCGGATAAGGTTTGTGATCGTATTTCTGATGCAGTTGTTGATGCATATCTGTCTCAGGATCCCCAGAGTCGTGTTGCTTGCGAAACCTTAGTTACTACCAATCGTATTGTTTTAGCGGGTGAAGTTCGTGGTCCAGATAGTATAACTAACCATGATTTAGAGACTATTGTTCGCCAAGCTGTAAAAGAAATAGGCTACGAACAAGAAGGGTTTCATTGGGATAAGGTTGAGGTAGATGTGCTACTACATGCACAGTCTATTGATATAGCTATGGGTGTAGATGCTTCAGGTAACAAAGATGAGGGTGCAGGGGATCAGGGGATAATGTTCGGACATGCATGTCGAGAAACCGATGTATTAATGCCCGCGCCAATACATTTCTCTCATGAAATTTTACGTAAAATGGCTGAAGCTAGACACTCCGGAGCTGCAGTAGGCTTACTTCCAGATTCCAAAAGCCAGGTTACACTTAAATATAAAAACGGTATTCCGGTTGGTGCTACTTCGATAGTAGTGTCAACTCAACACGAAGAAACCCTTTCTCAGGAAGAGGTTCGAGAAATAGTTAGGCCCCATGTTATAAGTGTGTTGCCAAATGGGTGGATGTGTCCAGAAGAGGAATTTTACGTTAATCCAACAGGACGATTTGTTATTGGGGGACCAGATGGAGATTGTGGTCTTACTGGTCGGAAAATAATAGTTGATACATATGGTGGAGCGTCGCCTCATGGAGGAGGCGCTTTTTCGGGTAAGGATCCAACTAAAGTTGATCGCTCTGCTGCTTATGCTGCTCGTTATCTGGCAAAAAATATAGTTGCAGCTGACTTTGCAGATACTTGTACAATTCAGTTATCATATGCAATAGGAGTTTCAAAGCCATTATCAGTATACGTCAATCTTCATGGAACTGGAAAAATACCAGAACCTGAATTATCTGAATTAATCCAAAAAGTTATGGATTTATCTCCAAGGGGTATTCGTGAAAAACTTGGTCTTAGCCGACCAATATATGAGAGAACTTCAGCATATGGACACTTTGGTCGAAAGCCTGATCATGATGGAGGATTTTCTTGGGAAAATACAGATTTAGTAAATGATTTAAAGGTTGCGTGGAATAACCTTTAAACCAATGCGATATCAAAGATTTACTTATTGTCGCCATCGAAGATTGCGCTCAAACCAGAATATAATATTTAAAAAAGTAATGGCAGATGTTGAAATAAACGATTCTGCACTTCAAGAAAAAATCTTGGAACCTTCTACTTTGTTTGAAAAACCAGTAAGTGCTATTTGGTTAGAAATTGGTTTCGGTGTCGGTGAACATTTGTTAGCCCAAGCAAATGCTAATCCAGATATAGGTTTTATTGGTTGTGAACCTTTTAAATATGGGGTTGCAAGACTTTGTAAAAAATTGGATGTTGGAGGATTAAAAAATGTTAGAATATATATGGGAGATGCTAGGGTAATCCTAAGTGTATTGAAACAACACTCTATTCAGCGTTTGTTCATTCTTTTCCCTGATCCTTGGCCAAAAAAAAGACACCATAAAAGACGAATTATTAACTCTGAAACTATACCAATAATGAGACGAGTCATTGTTCCCGGGGGCGAATTACGAATAGCTTCAGATGAAACTTCTTATATTCAATGGATATTAGGGTGTATGTCTAGAGCGGATGGCATTAGTTGGAATGTTTCTAAGGCAAGAGATTGGCAGCAGAGAAATAAGGATTGNCCACAGACTAGGTATGAAAAGAAGGCTNTACTGGCCGGAAGGAGACCAATNTATTTAAATTATAAAATTGGTAGCTCTTTNCCTAGTAAATGAAGCTATATAGGCTTATAAAACCCATAATTNATATTTTTTCCTGTTTTTCGAGTATAAATCATGCATAAGACCCTTGAAGCCAAGGTATTAACCAAGATATGCTAAGTATGATATTGTCGACAGCTAATGTGAAAGGAACCTTTGCTGTGATTGTGAAGGTGGGCGGAAAGCCCACTTTTTTATTTTTTGAGCCTGTGTTTTGACGATGTGGAGGATAAATGGAAGTCACCTCCCGCATCGAAGAGCTCCTTNCGCCATCGCTTAAAGCGCTTGGCTACGAAGTCGTGCGCGTCCAGTTTAACAGAGGACAGCGGCAAATCTTGCAGATAATGATTGAGCGGCTTGATCGNGATGGAATTACGGTCGATGACTGTGCAGATGCAAGTAGGGCAATATCAGCTCTGTTGGATGTAGAAGATCCTATCTCTGAAAACTATGATTTAGAGGTTAGCTCCCCAGGGATAGATCGACCACTTACACGCTTTAGTGACTTTTCAAGGTTTGTAGGGTTTGAGGTAAAGGTGGAGATGCAGAGAGAAGTTGAGGGGCGTAAAAGATTTCGGGGACCTATTTTGGGCACCGAAGATGAGAAAATAATTTTGGCGGTGGATGGTATTAGGACGTTACTTCCTTTTCCTGTTATCCGTTCTGCAAAGTTGATTTTAACGGATGAGCTGATTCAGGCAGCAAAAGAAGAAAGGCGGGTATAAAAGCGATGGCAACCGAAATGGCAGGGCTAGCNAGATTTGAAATGCTGCAGGTGGCTGATGCTGTGGCAAGGGAAAAAGCGATAGAGCCTGAATTGGTTCTGGAAGCTATGGAGCAAGCAATAACTCATGCGGCTAAACGCAAATATGGTCAAGAACACGATATAAGGGCTGAAATCGATCGCAAGACAGGTGAAATTCGTGTGATGAGATATCTTGAAGTTGCGGACCCTATTGAAAATGAGGCTACACAAATTTCAATACCAGAAGCTCAGGAAAAAAACCCAGCAGCTGAAGTTGGAGACTATATTGCAGATCCCCTGCCTCCTGTAGACTTTGGTAGAATAGCTGCACAAACAGCTAAGCAGGTTATTGTTCAAAAAGTCCGTGAAGCTGAAAGGTCTCGACAATATGAGGAATACAAGNGTCGAGTTGGAGAAGTTGTTAATGGACTTGTTAAACGTGCAGACTATGGAGGAGTTAATATAGACCTTGGAAAGGCTGAGGCTGTAATACGAAGAGAGGATTTATTGCCAAGAGAGTCTTTTAGAAATGGAGATAGGGTTCGAGGTTATATTTTTGACGTAAGAAGGGAACAACGTGGACCCCAAATTTTTGTATCANGAACACATCCACAATTTATGGTAAAGCTTTTTGCTCAGGAAGTTCCCGAAATTTATGATGGAATTATTGAAATCCAGTCTGTAGCTCGGGATCCAGGAAGCCGTGCTAAAATTGCTGTCATATCACATGACGTTAGCATAGATCCGGTNGGTGCATGTGTTGGAATGCGTGGAAGCAGGGTGCAGGCAGTAGTTAGTGAACTACAGGGAGAAAAAATAGATATTATTCAGTGGTCAGAAGANCCAGCAACTTTCATAGTAAATGCTCTTGCCCCGGCAGNAGTTGCAAAAGTTGTTCTTGATGAAGATACGAAAAGAATAGAAGTAGTAGTTCCTGATGATCAACTNAGTCTTGCAATAGGGCGACGTGGACAAAATGTGAGNCTTGCTTCGCANCTCACAGGATGGGATATAGATATTCTAACTGAGGCTGAAGAATCGGATCGGCGTCAAGATGAGTTTAAAGTTAGATCAGAACTTTTCATTGAGGCTCTAGATGTTGATGAGGTAATAGCCCATTTACTTGTAACCGAGGGTTTTGCTGACGTAGACGATATTGCAATGGCAGCGATTGATGAACTCGCCGTAATAGAGGGTTTTGATGAGGACTTGGCTAGTGAGCTGCATACTAGAGCAAAAGAATACTTAAAAGCTCTTGATAGTAAGCTTAATTCTCAGCGTAAAGAACTGGGAGTTGATGATGCGGTAGCTAATATTGAAGGTATGACAGCTGCCCGTGTTGTGCGTCTCGGAGAAGCAGGTATAAAAACTATTGATGACCTTGGTGACCTCGCAGGAGATGAACTAATAGAAATGTTAGGAGATTTAGCTCCTAAATTAGACGATGCAAATAATATAATTATGTTAGCCCGTGCCCATTGGTTTGATGACGACGAGGTGACACCAGAATCAGTTGATATTAAAGATGGGGGCGGTGAATCAGGCGAAAAGATAAATNNAGATGAGGATGGTGAGAACTAATTTATGATTGAGTTAAATGCTAACATAATACATGAACCAAAACCTAAACTGGTTTCTAAAAGTGATAAAGATAATTTGCGTCGCTGTATAGTGTCTCGTCGTAATATGTATAAATATGAAATGATTCGCTTTGCTATTGATCCTAAGGGATTTGTTGTGCCAGATATTGGTTGCCGGTTGCCTGGAAGAGGGGTATGGCTAGAAGCCTCTCTTAAGGCAGTTAAAGCTGCCGTAGATCAAAATCTTTTTTCATATTCAGCTCGATGCTCAGCTAAAATACCTAGTAACCTTGCTGAGAATATAGAAAAAAAATTATTTGAGCGAACAAGTGGGTGGATAGGTTTAGCAAAGCGAGCAGGTTTTTTGGTTACTGGACATGATAAAGTCAGAGCTAAAATTAATTTGGGTGATTTAGCTGTTTTAATTCAAGCATCTGATGGAAGCCTTTTGGCACGAAAAAGATTAAGTGCTTGTGCAAAAGATTTTCCTTGTGTGGAGGTATTTACCTCAAAAGAATTATCAAATGTAACGGGACGCATAAATGTAATACATGGTGCATTATTAAAAAGTGACTTTGTAACGCCGTTTCTGGCGGATGTTAGGAGATTATCAGGTTTTCGGAGTAATCAAGTACCGGAAACAGAAATAAGAAAACTAGGAAGAAATGTTTAGGGCGGAAACGAATGACCGAGAAGAAAAGCGAAAAAAATAATTCTGCTAAAAAGCCATTAACACTTAAACGTTCAGGAAAGCTTGAGTTGAAGCAATCTGTTGATACTGGGCAAGTGAGACAAAGCTTTTCTCATGGGCGTAGCAGACCAGTTGCTGTAGAAGTGAGGCGAAAGAGGGGCGTTAAGCGTACTGTTGAAGCAATAGATAAAGAAAATTCTAAACCTGATATTACTCCTAGACCTAATAAAGTTGCAAAAGTTATTAATGAGCCAAAAGAAGATGTAAATTCTGAAGAAAAGGCTGATAAGAAATCAAGATTTGTTTTACGAACTTTAACTGANGACGAAAAAGCGGCTCGTGCNCGTGCCGTTGAGGATGCTGTAAAAGCAGAGAGAAAAGCACGTGTTAAGGCAGAGGAAGTAGCNCTNGAAGAAGCTGAAGAGGCTGAGGTTAGAGCAAAGGAAAAAGAGGAAGCAGAAAAGCGCGCTGAAGAAGAATTATCACGAAAGAAAGTAGAAGAGGAAGAACGGAAAAAAGCAGAGGATACTGCTGCTGAAAGACTTGCTGAAGAAGCAGAGAGTGAACGTGAAAAAACAAACGCAAAATCAAATATAGTTAATGTAGATGATTACGATGAGGATACTNCCAAACGTGATGAGGGTAGAGGGTCAAAAAAAGGTAAGCAGCAGGAGCCACGACGTGCTACGCCAAATCGTAAAGGAAGGGGTCAATCGCGTAGGCGAAGTGGTAGGCTAACAGTTACACAAGCTCTAGAGGATGGTGATCGTACGGAACGTGGGCGTAGTATGGCAGCTCTAAAGCGTCAGCGAGAGCGCGAGCGGCGTGAGGCGGAAAATAATTCAGAGCCTGTAAAGCCTAGAGTTCGTGAAGTTGTTGTGCCAGAAAGTATTACGGTTCAAGACCTTTCGAGCAGAATGGCAGTTCGAGGGGCTGAAGTAGTGAAAACCTTGTTCAACATGGGGATGCCCGCTACAGTAACTCAGTCAATCGATGCAGACACAGCAGAGCTAATAGTGACCGAATTTGGGCATAAAATTAAAAGGGTAAGTGCTGCAGATGTTGAGATAGGATTAAGAGGGGAAGAGGACGACTTAGAAACTCTACTTCCAAGGGCCCCGGTTGTTACAATTATGGGACATGTTGATCATGGAAAAACATCATTGCTTGATGCACTGAGGTCAACTGATGTCGTGGGTGGCGAGGCCGGTGGCATCACTCAACACATCGGAGCTTATCAGGTCAATTTAGAGACTGGAGCAAAAATAACATTTATTGATACTCCGGGGCATGCTGCATTCACTCAAATGCGTGCACGTGGTGCAAAAGTTACAGATATTGTTGTCCTAGTTGTTGCTGCTGATGATGGAATAATGCCACAAACTGTGGAGGCAATTAATCATGCNCGGGCTGCTGAGGCTCCAATAATTGTGGCTATAAATAAAATGGATCGTCCTGATGCAAATGCTGACAAAGTGCGTAATGATATGCTGCAGCATGAGTTAGTGTCCGAAGAGTTGGGTGGAGATATTTTAGCTGTAGAAGTGTCAGCAAAGGAAAAAACAAATCTAGATAAACTAGCAGAGACCATTCTTCTTCAAGCTGAAATTCTGGAACTTAAAGCAAACCCTGAAAGATCTTCAGAGGGTATTGTTTTGGAAGCGAGAGTTGATAGAGGTCGTGGTATAGTAGCTAGTCTTTTGGTTCAAAGAGGAACGCTTAGTGTGGGGGATATAGTTGTTGCAGGTTCACAGTGGGGTAGAATTAGAGCAATGATTGATGACCGGGGTGCTAATTCTCTTAAAGCAATACCAGCTACTCCAATTGAAGTTCTCGGTTTGACGGGTGTTCCAGAAGCTGGGGATGAATTTGTTGTTGTTGAAAATGAGAAGCGTGCAAGAGAGGTAACCGAATTTCGTACTTCTCAAGATAGAAATGCACGATCTGGCCTTGTTGCAACACCATTATCAATAGAACAAATGTTTGCTGATGCTGGAGAAGAAAAGCTACAAGAAATGCCACTTGTTGTGAAGGCTGACGTGCATGGATCAGCCGAGGCCATTGTAGGAGCTATGGGTAATATATCTACAGAGGAAGTTGCTGTTCAGGTTCTCCATTCGGGCGTGGGTGGAATAACTGAGTCTGATGTAACACTGGCTAAAGCATCTAGGGCTGGAATTGTAGGATTTAATGTTCGCGCAAATACTCAAGCTAAGGAGCTTGCAAATCGTGAGGGTATAGAGATTCGTTATTATTCAGTTATTTATGATGCTGTGGACGATGTAAAAGCTAAACTAGAAGGTATGCTAAAACCAGATTTACGCGAAAAGTTTCTTGGAAATGCATTAGTGCTTCAGGTCTTTAATGTTGGAAAGACAGGGCGTGTAGCTGGATGTCGTGTTACTGATGGCTTAGTTAGGAGAGGTGCTAAAGTTAGACTCCTTAGGGACGACATTGTCATTCACGATGGTGCGCTAAAGACACTACGTAGATTTAAAGAAGAAGCTAAAGAAGTAAAAGAAGGATATGAGTGTGGCATGGCTTTTGAAAATTATGATGATTTGAGGGAAGGAGATACCTTGGAATTTTATGAAATAGAGGAAGTGGCACGCAAGTTAGATAAGTGAGGTCTATTTAATGACTCTCTAAGTGAAAAAATTCCTGTTCTTACATAGGTGTGTAATGAATCAAAGAGAAATACTGTATGCGGGCAGAATGTCTCAACGCCAGCTCCGGGTTGGAGAATTGATTAGAGCTGCAATCGTGGAGGTATTTCAAAGAGGTGGACTCCGCGATCCTATGCTTAAAGATATAAGCATTACCGTATGTGAAGTTCGTCCAAGTGCAGACCTAAAAGTAGCTCGTATTTATGTTTTCCCTCTAGGTGGTGGTCAAGAGGCTAATATTGTTGAAGCGTTAACACGTGCTGCCCCTTACTTAAGACGTGAAGTGACAAAGCTAGTGAAACTAAAATTTTCCCCAGAGCTAAGGTTTGAGTTGGATCCAACTTTTGATGAAGCTCAGCATATTGATAATTTATTAGATGGTGTGTCTATAAGTGAACAAGATACCAGTCAACACTCATAACCCAGCATTGCATGGTTGGATAGTAATTGATAAACCATCAGGATTGACGTCGGCAGCTGTTGTTGCTCGGGTAAAAAAACATTTTAATTTGCCTAGAAAGTTTAAAGTTGGTCACGCAGGGACTTTGGACCCTCTTGCAACTGGAATATTACCAATTGCAATAGGTGAAGCTACAAAAGTTGTTAGATTCGTTACCGATGAAACAAAAGGATACGATGTTGTAGTTAAATGGGGAGAGTCCAAAGATAGTGACGATTCAAGTGGAAAATCAATTGGAGAAACTTCTATTCTACCCACACAAAATGAAATTATTAGTATTTTACCAAAGTTTACTGGGCACATAAAACAAGTACCACCCAATTTTTCTGCAATTAAAATTAAAGGTAAACGTGCATATAATCTTGCAAGAAAAAACATAAATTTTACTCTTGAGCCGCGAACAGTCCGGCTTGATAAAATATCCTTAGAAGATTTTGGAGTAGATTGGGCACGTTTTTCAATTATCTGTGGAAAAGGGATGTATGTACGTTCTTTGGTAAGAGATTTAGCCGCTTCTTTAGGCAGTATGGGTCACGTAACAGCTCTGAGAAGAACAAAAGTAGGATGTTTTGTAGAAAAATTAGCGATTTCTCTGGATAATCTTGAAACACTGGGGCATAGTGCCGCCCGCTTAGACATAGTTTTGCCTGTTGATTTTGCGCTGGCCGACATCCCGGCGTTAGAATTAACAAAGGCTCAGGCCACCAGACTACGTAATGGACAAGAGGTGGTGAGACCTTTCTCAGGGGCAGGCACAGTCCGAGTTAAGTGTGGACTTCAGCTGGTAGCAATGGCTGAAACAAATGGAAAATCAATCCGTCCCACTCGTGTTTTTAACAATTAACGTTGGAGTGTACGATGTCGATAACTGCAGAAAGAAAGTCAGAGTTAATTCGTGAATTTGCTAAAGATACTGCTGACACAGGATCTCCAGAGGTTCAAGTGGCAATTTTAACGGAGAGAATAAATAATCTTACTGATCATTTTCGAGGCCACAAGAAAGACCTGCATTCTAGAAGAGGTCTTTTAACAATGGTTTCAAGACGTCGAAGATTGCTTGATTATCTGAAGCGTAAGGATATGGATCGATACACTGAAGTAATACAAAAATTAGGTCTTAGAAAGTAAACTGATACTCATNAAGATTAAGACTTAACTGTCTGTTTTACTTTTTAACAANTTTNTGTGAGCTTTATGATAAGATGCTTTTAGNTGGCTTTAATAGTGNCAGAAACTAAGAGATTAGTTTTAAAATANAATAAAGTATCTCCTAGAATTTAGATTTTGTGACCCAGTAGCATAGGGCCTATGGGTTGAAGGGTGAAGGAATAGCTAATGTTTAATATTACTAGTAAAGAGATTGAATGGGCAGGACGCAAATTAATTTTAGAAACAGGACGTATAGCGAGGCAGGCTGATGGTGCCGTACTTGCTACACTTGGTGAAACTAGTGTTCTNTGTACAGCTGTNGCTCAAAAAGAGGCGAGAGATGNGGTAGATTTTTTCCCATTGACTGTGAATTATGAAGAAAAAGCTTACGCAGCTGGAAAAATACCTGGGGGATTTTTTAAGCGCGAAGGAAGACCTGCTGAGAAGGAGACGCTGGTATCACGTTTAATAGACCGTCCAATAAGACCACTTTTTGCAAATGGGTTTTTTAATGAAACACAGGTAATTTGCACGGTTCTCAGTCATGATATGGAAAATGATCCTGATATTGTAGCCTTAATAGGTGCTTCAGCGGCATTGACCATTTCAGGAATTCCTTTTTTAGGTCCTATTGGGGGCTGTCGTGTAGGTTATAAAGATGGACAATACTTTCTTAACCCAACAAATGAAGAAAGAGGAGATGCAGAATTAGATTTAGTTGTTGCAGGTACTCGCGATGGTGTCTTGATGGTAGAGTCGGAAGCCCAAGAACTTTCTGAAGAAGTTATGCTAGGAGCCGTTAACTATGGTCATAAGGAAATGCAGGCAGCTATTGATATGATNATAGAATTTGCTGAAACATGCGCCAAAGATCCATGGGACCTAACAGATACAGGTGAAGAAAAGAAATATGCTTCTCTTGTTAAGGCAACTGCTGAAAAGAGCCTAAGGAAAGCCTATAAAATTAAATCTAAATCTGAGAGACAAGAATCTATTGCAGGTATTAAATCTAAAACTATTGAAGAAATTGCAGATAATGAATCTGGCCCAAGTAATGAGGAAATAAGCACTGAATTTAAGAATCTTGAAAAAGAAATCGTAAGAAGCCAAATATTGGATACAGGTGGGAGAATTGATGGTCGTTCCACAAGTGATGTGAGACCAATAAACTGTCAAGTAGGTGTTTTACCTCGAAGCCATGGATCAGCATTATTCACACGTGGTGAAACACAGGCTTTAGTTGTCACCACCTTAGGGACAGGCCAAGATTCTCAGATTATGGATACCTTAGAAGGCGAATATAGAGAAGGCTTTATGCTTCACTATAATTTTCCACCATACTCTGTTGGTGAAGCTCGTTTTCTAAGGGGGCCAGGACGACGTGAAATAGGACATGGAAAGCTCGCTTGGCGTGCTGTCCATCCCCTTTTACCTGATGAGGATGAATTTCCTTATACTATTCGAATTGTATCAGAGATTACGGAATCTAATGGTTCCTCATCAATGGCAACAGTTTGTGGTTCTTCCCTCGCTATGATGGATGCAGGTGTCCCAATTAAGCAACCAGTAGCTGGAATAGCCATGGGACTGATAAAAGAGGGAGATAATTTCGCGGTATTATCTGACATACTTGGAGATGAGGACCACTTAGGTGATATGGACTTTAAAGTTGCGGGTACTACTACAGGTATTACTGCATTACAAATGGATATAAAAATTACAAGTATTACCAGCGAAATAATGGAGACCGCCTTATCTCAAGCAAAAGATGGTCGGATGCATATTCTTGGGGAAATGGAAAAAGCACTATCTGTTGCGCGAGATAGTGTTAGTGATAAAGCACCTCGTATAACAATTTTACAAATTTCAAAAGATCGCATAAGAGATATCATTGGTCCTGGAGGTAAAGTAATTCGTGAAATCTGTGAAACTACAGGAACTAAAATTGATATTGAAGATGATGGTACAGTGAAAGTTGCGGCGGTTGAAAATGAGGCTTCAGAAGCAGCCCTAAAAATGATACGNGANATTGTTGCAGAGCCAGAAGTNGGAGAAATATATACTGGNAAAGTTGTTAAAATCATGGACTTTGGAGCGTTTGTAAATTTTCTAGGCAAAAGAGATGGGCTTGTGCATGTTAGTGAAATTTCTCAAGAGCGTGTAAAGTCNGTTTCTGCCGTTCTTAATGAAGGTCAAGAAGTTAAGGTNAAAGTTTTAGGTATTGATGATCGNGGTAAGGTTAAGCTAAGTATGAAGGTTGTTGATCAGAATACAGGGCAGGTAATTGATTAA
This sequence comes from Gammaproteobacteria bacterium, assembly GCA_002714015.1. GTDB lineage: Bacteria > Pseudomonadota > Alphaproteobacteria > UBA828 > UBA828. The sequence continues at coordinate 87,415 of PAWF01000003.1, forward strand.
AGAGATCNAATATTGACTGAAGTATAGGTTCTTTCAATGACTGACTTGCCTTTTGTTCTATTACTGACCATGTATAAGATGTGAAGTTATTATTTATATGCCATAAAAGATTGGATTAAGATGTGAATGTCGTAAATCCTCTCGTTATCTCTGGTGAGGAAGTATGGCCCCTTATCGAAGGGGGAAAAGGCATAGGCGTTAGTAATGGCAAGAGTGCTGGAGCCTGGGCTGCTGCTGGGGGTGTTGGAACNTTCTCAGCTGTTAATGCGGATTCATACGACCAACACGGTAATCGTATACCCCAAATATACCGATCACGTACCCGTCGAGACAGGCACGAAGAATTGGTTCAGTATGCAATAGATGGCGGAGTTACTCAGGCCCAGATAGCATANGAAATTGCGGGTGGNAAGGGTCGTCTTCATATGAACGTTCTTTGGGAGATGGGAGGCTCAGAACGAGTTTTGCATGGTATCTTAGAGAAAACCAANGGTATGGTTCATGGAGTTACTTGTGGTGCGGGAATGCCCTACAAGATTGCAGAAATTGCTTCTCGTTACAGTATACATTATTACCCTATTGTCTCATCTGGCAGAGCATTTAATGCCTTATGGAGAAGAGCGTATCATAGAGTTACAGAGTGGCTGGGCGGTGTTGTTTATGAAGATCCTTGGAGGGCAGGAGGTCATAATGGTTTGTCAAATAGTGAAGACCCAGATNTTCCTGAAGACCCCTATCCACGTGTAGTAGAACTAAGACGTTTAATGAATAAATACGGGTTGAATACAGTTCCAATAATTATGGCAGGCGGTGTGTGGTGCTTAGATGACTGGTCCCATTGGATTGACAATCCAGAGTTAGGCCCGGTTGCCTTCCAATTTGGGACTAGACCCTTAGTCACTGCTGAAAGTCCTATACCTGATGTATGGAAACAAAAACTGAGGACATTAAAAGAGGGCGACGTAAGGCTAAATAAATTCAGCCCTACAGGTTTTTACTCATCTGCTGTGAGAAATCGTTTTATAGATGAGCTGGAGGAACGTGAACAAAGACAGGTAGCTTTTACAAGTGAGCCAATAGGAGACCATAGTGTNCAATGNAGCTATGGTATGCGTGGGAGAACATATTATTTAACTCGTGGGGACAAGGCTCGCGTAGAAGAATGGGTATTAGAAGGTTTCGATACTGCACTTAAGACACCAGACAGCACTTTAATATTTGTAAATAAAGAAAAAGCAAAAGANATTAGATTAGATCAAGCNAACTGCATGGGTTGCCTTTCACAATGTAGATTTAGTAATTGGGCAACAAATGACAGGTCAACAACGGGAAAAAAGGCTGACCCAAGAAGTTATTGTATCCAAAAAACATTACAGGAAATTATCCATGGTGATGATGTTGACGAACAATTAATGTTTTCTGGTCATGGAGCATATAGGTTTGCTGATGATCCTTTTTATGCTAACGGCTTCACCCCAACTGTTAGGGAGTTGGTAGATCGACTATTAGTTGGTAAATGATTACGATATCTAGANCTNATTTAAGTCAANAATGTNTTCGCAATAATAAAAATATANTNCATCATTTTTTATGAAGTATTTAAAAATTNGCTGTAAAATAATAAAATCTAAGCATAATTATTTTTCAAAATCCCTTTAAAAACCAAATTTTTCAGAGTGATAACTTGGTTTTAAGCCGATATAAACAANATATAAGTATAAATGAGTCTTTGTATAAATTGAAAAACNATCTTAAAAATTATTTAGAACTATTCTAAATGTATTGACGCTTACCATTAGCCTGCATATATAGACATTAGGGGAAATTTGACTGTTATAGGCTTATAAAGACGTCCTAATTTTAGTTATAAAGCTCCCTGGGGCTTATTAGCGTTTAAACAGTTGTAAGAGGAGAAAAATATTATGCCATCACTGCAGGGTTCTCAAACAGAACAAAACTTAAAAGATGCATTCGCAGGTGAATCACAAGCTAATCGTCGATACCTCTATTTTGCTCGTAAGGCAGATGTTGAGGGTCATAATGATGTATCTGCGGTTTTTCGATCAACAGCAGAAGGTGAAACTGGACATGCCCATGGTCATTTAGATTTTCTTCAAGAATCTGGTGACCCAGCAACAGGTTTACCAATAGGTGAAACAAAAGATAATTTAGCAGCAGCAGTCGCTGGTGAAACACACGAATACACNGACATGTATCCAGGAATGGCTCGCACGGCGCGAGATGAAGGNTTTGACGAAATTGCNGACTGGTTTGAAACACTAGCNAAAGCTGAAAAATCTCACGCTGGTAGATTTCAGAAGGCTCTAGACGGACTCGACTGAACGAGTGAGTTTTATAAACCTCCAGCTCATCGCTTCGTTTAATTCTGGCGATGAGCTGGTTGTGATAAAAGTTTTTAATACTTTTCTAAATGGATTAATTAAATGAGCGACGATTCAGGCGCGCCCACCCGCCATCCCATTCCTTGGCAGCATCCTGACTTTTTTGATAGTGAAAAATTAGATTCTGAGTTAAGGCGNGTATTTGACATTTGTCATGGATGTAGGCGTTGTTTCAACCTTTGTGATAGTTTTCCAAGACTATTTGACCTAGTCGATGAAGCAGAAGATTTAGAATTAAGTGGGGTTGATTCAAAAGATTTTAAAAAGGTCGCCGATGCTTGCACATTATGTGATTTATGCTTCATGACTATGTGTCCTTATACCCCCCCACATGAATGGAATATAGACTTTCCTCATCTAATGTTAAGATATCGTGCTGTTGAGCATCGTGAGGGTAAATCNTTTACTACAGCAAGTCCTAGGGTTTCTGAAATGGACTCCAATGGTCAATTAGCTCGAATTTTTGGACCTCTCATGAATTGGGCTATTGATGATAAAAACANTACAAGCCGTTCACTTATAGAGAAATGGGCTGGCATTGACAAAAAAGCTGCACTTCCAAAATTTGCCAAAAAAACCCTAGTATCTAAGGCAAAAAAATTTACGACAGAAGTGAATGTTGATGCACCAGCATACGGNAGAAAAGCTGTATTATATGCAACTTGTTTTTCCAATTATCATAATACCTCTATTGGGGAATCAGCCATTAAAGTTTTAAAACACAATGGAGTTGATGTGGAGGTAGTATATCCTCAGTGCTGCGGTATGCCTCAGTTAGAGCAAGGAGATATTCAAAGAGTTGCAGAGAATGCAAAAAGTACGGCTTCTGATTTAGTAAAATGGGTTGAAAAAGGCTACGATGTAATAGCAGTTGTTTCCAGTTGTGCTCTTATGATTAAGATGGAATGGCCTTTAATATTACCAGATGACAAAAATGTAATCGAGCTTGCTGCAAATAGCTTTGATATTACTGAATATATAGTTGATATTTCTCGTCAGAATGGGCTTGTTGATGGGCTGAAGCGACTAGAGGGAGGGGTTACTTTGCATATGGCCTGTCATGCTAGGGCACAAAACATGGGTAGGAAGGCAGCTGAAATGTTAAAGCTTTTACCTGAAACAAACTTAGACGTAATTGAAAGGTGTTCAGGTCACGGTGGATCCATTGGTGCCACTAAAGATTTTCATGATATTGCTTTAAAAGTTGGAAGAAATGTCGCACGTCAAAGTAATCAAAAAAATAATGCTTATATAAGCTCAGAGTGTCCTCTTGCATCAGCACACATATTAGAAGGNATGTCAATTATGGCAGAGAAGGAAAACGCTGCTGAAAAAGATAGTTTATCAGGGGTTAAAGCGCTCCATCCGATTGAACTTATGGCGGTGGCTTATGGTCTCAACTAAATATCTTATTGTATATAAAGAAATTAGAAATACGGTATACACACAATGAAAAAAGAAATATTACGCTCAGATATAATAGCAATGGATATCTATGGTAAAGAGCGCTCTATGCGCAGGAAAGCCGTTTCATTGAAAAAAAANCTACGTCGAATTGAAATTGGACCGTTTGCAACTTTTTATTTTGAGAATTATGAAACTATGTGGATGCAAGTTCATGAGATGTTATTTGTTGAAAATGGTGGTGAGGATCAAATTCAAGGTGAATTAGATGCTTACAATCCTCTTATTCCTAACGGTAATGAGCTAGTAGCTACTATGATGTTAGAAATAGGTGATCCAGTTCGCCGAGATAGAGAATTGTTAAGATTAGGNGGAATTGAGAATACAATAAATATTACGATTGGTGAAACTATAGTTGAGGCTAGCCCATTAGAGCCAGAGGAAAATCGAACTACTCCAGATGGTAAAACATCCTCTGTGCATTTTTTAAGATTTCAATTTGATGAAACACAGATTAAATCTTTCTGTTCGGGTGAATTAAGCCCATTACTATCTATCACGCATTCAGCTTATGGACACATGGCTGTCATTCCAGAAGAATCACGAGTATCCTTGTCTGAGGACTTTCAATAAATTTGTTATTTTAAGGATCAAATTACAACAAAACAGAGCGAATTTATTATGTTTTTTCTAATTTCTAACACCCCATATATGAGAACGTTTTAACCACCCCTTTTTTCCTCTTAGCTCTATTTGGCACCAATTAGTATTACACGCTAACAAATTCCCTATAACACCTGGCTCTAGTATAGCTAAAGCTTTGCTATTATAATCAGGGCTATAGTGAAGAGTACGATTTTCATCAATTACAATAACTGTACGTTTACTTGATATTAATGAATGCCAAACCCAACCTGTTGTTCCCTCATGGTCTCTAATTCTTCGCCATGTATCTGAAACTGCTGTTATTTCAACGGGAAGCCCACGCCTTTTATAAACCCATTCTATTGGGAAGTCTTTTTTATTGGGTCCTATACGAAGATTTACCTCATCTGCTTTAAGAGATGCAAAACGTGGTATTTTGTTGTTTTCATTAGCATAAGATACAAAATCTGACCCAAATACTATTGATAATCCAAGTAAAAATGAGATAAGAAAAAATAGGTTTGTCATCAATGTTATAACACCTTTAACCTGTAACTAGGAATATTTGTAAATTTTGCACGTAATAGACAATTTATCTGTAATATATACCATTTATCTAACTATTGCCCTGATTGTCTGTAAGCTTATCCTTTGATAGAAAGAAATTAACTGATTTTAATTTAGATATATTAAGTTCTATTTTAAAATTTGTTTGGGTTAAAAGGAGGACAAATGTCCCAAACCGTTAAAAAACCTCTGGTCATTGTTACTCGCAGGCTCCCAGAAACAATTGAAGCGCGGATGATGGAGCTGTTTGAGACCCGTTTAAATGAAGATGATCATGTATTTAGTAGAGAAGAACTCAGAGATTCAATGGCTGAGGCGGAAATACTCGTTCCTACAGTTACAGACCAAATTGATAAATCACTCATTGAAAACGCAGGAAATGGACTAAAGCTGATAGCGAGTTTTGGTACTGGAACTGATCATATTGATATTTCTTCTGCTGGAGAACGAAAAATCATTGTAACAAATACTCCCGGTGTTCTGACAGAGGATACTGCTGATATGACAATGGCACTTATTTTGGCTGTATCACGTAGACTGGCAGAGGGAGAAAGGATGATGCGTACAGGAAAATGGGAAGGATGGGCTCCCACAGCACTTCTTGGACATAGGATATGGGGTAAGCGCTTAGGAATTGTTGGTATGGGGCGCATTGGACAGGCAGTAGCTCGTCGTGCTCGTGGTTTTGGATTATCAATACATTACCATAATAGACATCGTTTTCCTGAGGGTTTTGAGTCTGAACTAGAAGTTACATATTGGGAAAGTCTGGATCAAATGCTAGCCAGAATGGATTTTATTTCTATTCACTGTCCTAGCACACCAGCAACCTATCACTTATTATCAGCGCGCCGCTTAAGACTTATTCAAAAGGGAGCATATGTTATCAATACATCTCGGGGTCATGCTATTGATGAAGCAGAGTTAACTCGTTTACTTGAAGCCGGAGATATCGCTGGAGCAGGCTTAGATGTTTATGAACATGAGCCTTTAATAAACTCAAAGNTACTATCACTTGAGAATACAGTTTTGCTACCTCATATTGGATCTGCTACTCTTGAAGGTCGTATTGATATGGGAGAGAAGGTACTTATTAACATCCAAACATTTGTTGATGGTCACAGCCCACCTGATCGTGTTCTGCCAAATTAAAAAATAAATAATTTANTAATANNACTTATCTCTGAGATGCNTATGATTTGAAAGATCATTAATTATTGGGACTTGACCACATAGTTTACATTTAGGATCAGGCTTAATACGTACTGTCCTAAATATTGTTCCTAGAGCATCATAAATTATTAGTTTTCCAGACAAACTNTCTCCAATACCCAAAATTTCTTTTATAATTTCTACTGCTTGAAGTGAGCCTATGGTGCCTGCTACTGCACCAAGTACTCCCCCTTCTGCACACGAAGGAATAATGTTTGGTGGAGGTGGTTCTGGGTGGAGGCATCGATAGCAGGGGTTGGGACCACCTTTATAGGCTTTGAATGTTGATAACTGACCGTCAAAACGTAATATTGCNCCTGAAACAAGAGTTTTTCCTANCAAATAGCATGCATCGTTAATCAAAAAACGTGTATCAAAGTTATCGCTTCCATCAGCAATAATATCATAGCTGGTAAATATCTCTTCAATATTTTTATTNGTTAATCTTTTGGTNTGTGGGATTACTTTTACATCGGGGTTAAGTTTTTTTAGAGACGATATGGCGCTTTTAGTCTTATATCCATCGATGGAATTTTCGTTATGTACAATTTGTCTCTGAAGGTTTGAGAGTGTAACACGGTCGTCATCTATAATACCTAAGGTGCCAATCCCTGCAGCAGCCAAATATAATAAGATGGGTGAACCCAAACCACCTGCACCGACTATTAATACTTTTGAATCTAAAAGTTTTGCCTGCCCTACGCCGCCAATTTCGTTAAGAATAATATGTCGAGCATAACGTTCGATCTGATTTTCATTAAAGCTCATTTTTTCTTGTATATTTCTATTTATAAAGTNTTTTTAAAGACCACTGAATAGATCAGTTGAAAGATACCGTTCTGCAAAAGATGGAACNATTACTAGAATTCTTTTACTTTCCATNCCCTTTCGGTTTCCAATNTCAANAGCAGCTGCTATAGCNGCNCCNGAAGAAATACCTACGGGTATGCCTTCAAGNTTAGCTGTATTTCGGGCTGTTTCAAAAGCTGTTTCATTTCCAATTGAAATAACTTCGTCTATAAGTTCTGTCATAAGAATTTGNGGNAAAAAACCAGCCCCAATGCCTTGAATTTTGTGTGGTCCGGGGGGACCGCCAGATAGTACAGGGCTATCTTCTGGCTCTACAGCAACNATCTTTAAATTTTTAAGGCGAGGCTTTAGTACTTGTGCACATCCAGTAATTGTNCCCCCAGTGCCTACNCCTGCAATTAACATATCTAANTTACCATTAGTATGTTCCCAGATTTCCTCCGCTGTGGTGAGTGNATGAACATTNGGGTTTGCNGGATTCTGAAATTGTTGAAGCATCACAGAATCAGGTAATTCTTTTAATAATTNTTCAGCTTTTTCAATCGCACCTTTCATACCTTTTTTNGCTGGTGTGAGTTTAAGTTCAGCACCTAATAGAATAAGAAGTTTTTTACGTTCTTCAGACATACTTTCAGGCATAGTAAGGATTAATTTATAGCCTTTTGCNGCAGCTACAAATGCCAGTGCTATTCCTGTATTTCCAGAGGTTGGCTCTATTAAGATAGTTTTTCCAGGAGTTAAATTTCCATTTTTTTCGGCTGCTTCAATCATTGCCCGCCCAATGCGGTCTTTTACAGAAGCAAGNGGATTAAAAAATTCAAGTTTGCATAGAATTTCAGCTTTGCAACCTGCAGTTTTTGGTAGTCGGCATAACTTAACTATTGGTGTGTTGCCGATTGTATCTATAATAGAATCATAGATTTTTTCAGAGCTTATTTTCTTAGGGGATTTGTCTTCTATATTAGTAGCCATTTAAAAAATCCTCATTTAATAAGCTTTTTGTATATCAGAACTATCAATCCTTTGATTTTCAGCTATATACTAAAATCAGTATTTCCCTCAGAAGCTCGCTGAATCTGGTTTTTTTGTGCTGATCGGCATATATCATCAATGCTAATTGAATCTAGTTCACCCTCAAATTTAATTTCTATGCTATTCCAAATAGGNTTNAAAACTNTTGTTGCGATTATTGANTCNGCTTCTTNCTCTTNTGCNNCNTCANAAGACTCGAGTGANCGNACAATGCGAGCTATTTCACCAACTGAAATTCTTCTTCTCTCTCGTGCTAATAAATACCCACCTTTNGGACCTCTAACACCCTTGAGTATACCTTCATGGACTAGTCTTTGCATTACCTGCTCTAAGTATCTATGCGGCATACCTTGACGTTTTGTTATATCTTTGCTTCTAACTGGAACTGATCCACCGTTATAAGCAATGTCTACTACTGCCTCAAGTGCGTAGACTAATTTTTTGGAAACTTTAAGCATTATTTNTTATTGATCCTCATAAATATTGATATTCATACCAGTAGANCCAAAGCCATATTCTCCACGNNCTGTTTCAGGCAGTGAATTTACAATTTTATAATCCAGTTGTGCTAACGGTGCGACTATAAGTTGGGCAATACGGTCGCCCCGGGAGATTTGGTAGGGCTGGTTGCCATGGTTTATCAATAATACCCCAATCTCGCCACGATAGTCTGGATCTATTGTTCCTGGGCTATTAAGCACTGTGACNCCATGTTTTAGGGCGATGCCTGATCGAGGTCTAATTTGACCCTCATAACCATCTGGTAGCATTAGTTTTATACCTGTTGGAANAAGAGTCCTTTCATTAGACTCAAGTTTTAATGTTTTTTTGATAGCTNCATACAGGTCTACGGCGGCTGCTCCCGACGAAGCGTAGGATGGTAGGGGAATATCTTCATTCCCAAGAATGCGAAGAACAAGTATTTGAATTTTATTTGTCATTTTTAGATTGGCTTGCAAAAGTCATTGAAATTTTTTTGATTAATTGCTCAGCTATCTCTACCTTTGTGGATTTAGGCCAGCTNTCATGTTGAACTACTCCAGATCCGTCTACCTTTAGAATAGTTACCTTATTGTTATCACTACCAAATGTATCTGCCTCCTCAGATACATCATTAGCTACAATCCAATCACATTTTTTCTGAGTAAGCTTCTTGCTAGCTTCTTCGATAACATTATTTGTCTCTGCAGCAAAACCAACTAGTAGTTTAGGTCTTTTTCCTAAAGGTGATTGTGCTAGGCGTCCTAGGATATCTTGGTTTTCCAACATTTTTATGGAAAGCGTAGAGTTATTGTTTCCATCTGAAGGTGNTTTCTTAATTTTCTGATCAGCAACTTTGGCTGGACGCCAATCTGCAACAGCTGCACAACAAATAGCAAAGTCAACGGGTAGCTTAGATATGCAAGCNTTCAGCATTTCTTCAGCGGTTTTAACATTAATAGTTGATACACCCTCTGGGGCTTTTAGTGCAGTTGGACCAGATATTAATGTCACATCAGCACCAAAGGATGCAGCAGCGACTGCAATAGCGTGACCTTGTTTGCCTGAGGAATTATTAGAAATATAACGAACAGGATCCAATGGCTCATGAGTCGGACCGCTAGTTACTAAAGCCCTCAAACCCGCTAATGGTTTTTTAACTTCAAGAATTAAACTAATTTTTTTTATTATATCCTCTGCTGCAGCCATACGACCATGTCCAACTTCACCACACGCTAGGTCACCCTGATCAGGTCCAATAATGTTTACACTGTCATCTTGAAGATAAGATATATTCCTTTGAGTAGAAGGATTATCCCACATTACCTTATTCATTGCCGGCGCTATAAGAATAGGTTTTTCTGAAGCAAGTATAGTAGTTGTAGCCAAATCATCTGCAATACCAGATGCCATCCTAGCTATAATATTTGCAGTGGCTGGAGCTACCAAAATTAGGTCTGTTTCGCGACCAAGTTTGATATGACCCATATCGCTTTCATCTGTAAGTGAAAATAAGTCAGTATAAACTTTCTCACCAGATAGAGAGGCAAGAGTTAACGGTGTGATGAATTGAGTGCCAGCATTTGTTAAAATACAGCGGACGTGCGCCCCTAGTTGGCGCAGTTGCCTAATAAGCTCAGCACTTTTGTAAGCGGCAATTCCACCAGAAACTATTAAAAGGATACTTTTATTATAAAGCATTTTTATATTTATCTAATTTTCCAAAAATTATATGTAGATAATTTATGCTTAGACTTTTTCTTATGCAAGTATCGAATTATTTAGATGCTTATGTTGGGGTTAAACTAAGATATTATAATGCTTTTAACAGTTTTGGTCTTAAAACTAGAACAATTCAAGACCAATTAGGGTTCCAAGAAGCGCAACAATAAGAATTAGGAGCAGGTTCAAAGCCGAACTTTTGCTTTTGAAACTAAAATATTTTTTTTCTTGATACGACTCGGTAGATATTTTTTTCTCAAGGGCATCTATTACCAAATCGGTCTTGTGTATTATTTGAGGAATTGTTTTTGCAGCAGAAATTAATGCTGATGCAGTTTCTAATGCTTGTGGACCGGCTCCCAAATTTTTTGAAGCCCACTCTGTGATTAGCGGTTGCGAGCGTTCCCACATATTTTCATCAGGATTCAGTTTGCGACAAATACCTTCCGCCATCAAAAGGCTTTTTTGTAATAATAATAATTGAGGTTGTGTTTCCATCTGAAATGTTCGGGTAACTTCAAATAATTGTCCTAAAAGACGGGCTATAGAAATATTTTTTAGTGGTTGTTGCATTACTGGTTCACCAATTGAACGAATAGCTTGTGTAAAGTGCATTCGTGATTGATCTTTTGGTACATACCCTGCCTCAAAATGGATTTCAGCAACTTTTTCATAATCACCTGAAAGAAAACCTAATAGCATTTGAGCAAGATAGCGTCTGGTATGTTTATCAAGGCGACCCATAATACCAAAATCAAGAGCGACAACTGTTCCCTCGGAATTTACCAATAAATTTCCGGGATGGAGATCAGCATGAAAGAAACCATCGAAAAATACTTGTCTAAAAAAAGCTGTAGAAGCATTACCTACTATTTCAGAAGTATTTTGTCCGGCAATTTTAAGTGCTTCTATATTATCAATGCGGATTCCAATAATTCTTTCTGTTGTTAATACTCGTTTGCTGGTGTGTGACCAAAAAACGTTAGGGACGTAAAAACCCTCAGATTTTTTCATATTTTGTGAAAGTTCAGAAGCTGCTGAAGCTTCTAACCTTAGGTCCATTTCAACTTTGACTGAGTTAGCTAAAGTTTTAACAACTTCCACTGGTCTAAGGCGTCGTGAGGTTGGGATCGTACGTTCTGCTAATTTTGCAAGCCATAAAAATAAAGATAAGTCTTTTTCAAATGCTAACTCAATGTTTGGTCGTAGAACTTTAACCGCTACTGCATCTCCATCAAGAGTAACTGCGCAGTGTACTTGGGCTATTGACGCTGCTGCAATTGGTTTATCATCAAATTCTGAGAAAAGTTGATCTATAGATTTCCCTAGCTCAGACTCTATTGTCTTTCTGGCCTCTTTAGCAGAGTGTAATCTGCCAAGACGCTTTAGATCTTTATCATTAAA
>PAWF01000004.1 GCA_002714015.1 Gammaproteobacteria bacterium
ATCCATAACCGCCACGCACGAATTTGTCGTGCCGAGGTCAATACCAATCACCTTACTCATCTTAAATCCTTGCATTTAATCAAGCGGCCACACTTCACTCAGCGAAGCGCCTATTTCAAAAATTAGGTTTCAGAGTCCATCTCCGATCATCTTATACGGACTCCATATAGGGTCGCGATTTCACCCTGCAAGCGTTTGTATATTTTTTTGTCACTGAAACTTAACTTTAAATTTAAAAAATTATTAGTTTATGATATTGCATATAATTATTTTTCATTAAATTTCAATGCTTTAGGGTGTTTTAAGACTTATATCTTCCCCATTGGAATTATTGTCAGAAATTTCTTCTTTATGCGCGCTTTCATTTGGGTTGTCTTCTTTAGACCTAGCTACACCTACCATAGCTGGTCTTAGCAATCTTTCTCCAAGAATATAACCTGGCTGGAGTACTTCTACTATTGTTCCATCTTCTTGATTAGAATCTTTTGTTTCAAACATAGCCTGATGAAAATTATAGTCAAAGCGTTCACCTAGAGGGTCAATTTTTTTAATTTTGTACTTTCCTAAGGTCGATTCTAACTCTCGAGCTGTCATTTCAACACCATTGACAATAGCAACTAATGCCTCATTTTCTTCCAATGCTTCGCTTGGAATAGAAGTTAATGCTCTATTCATATTATCTGCAACAGATAATAGGTCCCTTGCGAAGTTAGTAATTGCAAATTGGCTCGCTTCTTGAACATCTTTTTTAGCCCTCCTTCGAATATTTTCATTGTCAGCTAGAGCTCTTAGTAACTGGTCTCTGAGCTCTTCTTCTTGGGGCGGTAAATCACTTTCATCTTTTTCATTTTCTATAGCAATTTCAGGCGTGGTTTTCTCTTCAGAAACTTCTACCTCTGGGCTTTCAGATACTGATTTTTTATCTTTATCTTGCATATTTACCTTCTCTTAAAGAATCGACTAATCATAAATTTCAACTTAATATTTTACTTATTACTCCCGCTGTATGATCTACCATGGGAATTATTCTTGCATAATTTAGTCTTGTGGGACCTATAACCCCAATAGCTCCAATAAATCGTTGTTCACTATCTCGGTAAGGTGCTACGACCATTGAGCTATCGGTATCACGAAAAAGTTCACTTTCTGCACCGATGAAAATTTGTACTCCGTCTGCATTACGAGTAGTTTCTAGTAAACTTTTTAAATCTGTCTTTTCATCTAGTGCAACAAATAATGATCTTAATCTCTCAATTTCACGGGTTCCCTGCACTTCATCTAATAAGTTGGCACGACCTCGCACTATCAAAACACTTGATTTTCGAGAATCATCAACCTTTGTAGCAAGACCAGCCTCCACAATTTTTGCTGAGAGAATATCAATTTCTNCTTCATGAGCAGAAATTTCCTCTTGAATTTCGAGGTAAGCCTCTTCNAGCGTTCGACCGCTCAACCTAGCATTTAAATAGTTAGTGGCTTGTGTTAAAGATGCTTGGGTAATGCCCACTGGCACCTCAATTACACGATTTTCGACAAGCCCTGAGTCTGTTACCATAACTAATAAAGCCCTTCCCGTTCCTATACTCACAAATTCTACCTGACGGAATGGGACATCTTCTTTTGGAGAGAGTACTAACCCGGCACATCTTGATAAGCCAGACAAAGTCTCCGTTGCTTCCCCAAGTAATTCATCAACAGTGCGACCAGCTGCCTGGCATTTTCCCTCAATATTAGCTCTTTCAGTATCAGTAAGATTTCCTAACTCTAATAAGCCATCGACAAAAAAACGTAAACCCAACTGTGTAGGAAGACGTCCAGCTGAAGTGTGGGGTGCATACAATAAACCCAAATCTTCGAGGTCTGACATCACGTTTCTCACAGTAGCTGATGAAATAGGAAGCTCTAGACGCCTTGCTAAAGTACGAGATGCAACAGGAAGACCTGTAGTCATATATTCTTCTATTAGTCGACGTAGCACATCACGTGACCGTTGATTGAGTTCCTTTAACATTTCTATACACAAAACCATCCAAAATATGAGTATTATATTAGAATGTAGTAACGAGCATAAAAGGCGTCAATGTTGGGAAGCACAGCAAAGTAGACAACTTTACTTACTTTAAGGTTTTAGTAACACTAATATATATTCATTTCAGTCTTTTTATCTTAGAAAAAGGAAATTTAGATGCGACCTTCTGGCCGAAATCAAGATCAACTTCGCGAAATTAAGTTTGAAATAAATGTTAATAAACATGCTGAAGGCTCATGCCTCGCCTGTTTCGGGGAGACACATGTTCTTTGCACTGCCAGTGTGGAAGATCGTGTTCCACCATTTTTAAGGAATACTGGTCGTGGATGGGTTACAGCAGAATATGGTATGTTACCTAGATCAACAGGTAGTCGTATTAGCAGAGAAGCAGCAAGAGGGAAACAAGGTGGACGCACTCACGAAATTCAGAGGCTTATTGGACGATCAATTAGAGCTGTCACTGACCTAAGTGCTTTCGGGGAGAGACAAATTACAATTGATTGTGATGTTATACAAGCTGACGGGGGCACTAGAACAGCCGCCATAAGTGGATCATATCTTGCAATTCACCTAGCTTTTCAAAATTTGGTGTCCAATAGTATTATTGATTCTGTTCCTATATCTTCTGAAGTAGCGGCAGTTAGTTGCGGGCTTTACAAAAACCAAGCCATTCTGGATTTAGACTATGCTGAGGACTCTAAAGCTGAAGCTGATGCAAATTTTGTGATGACTGGCAAAGGCGAGATAGTTGAAATACAAGGCACCGCAGAATCTAGTCCTTTCTCTAAAGAACAATTCAGCCAACTTTTTTCCTTGGCAGAATCCGGTATTTCTTCACTAATAGATCAGCAAAGGCTGATACTTGCTAAAGGTGTTTTATAAAATGACACGACTTCTGAAAGGTAAGGATTTAATAATCGCTAGCCATAATCCTGGAAAAGTTTCTGAAATAGCCGAACTTATAAAACCTTTTGGACTAAGGGCAATTTCAGCTGATAGCTTAGGATTGGAAGAACCACCTGAAACTGGTATAACATTTCAAGAAAATGCCGAATTAAAAGCAAAAATTGCCTCAAAATCTTCTGGCAAACCTGCTTTGGCTGATGATTCAGGATTATGTATTAATTTATTGGATGGTGATCCTGGAATATATTCAGCCCGTTGGGCCGGACCTACAAAAGACTTTTCTATAGCTATGGGGCGAGTAAAAAAAGCCATAATAGACTCTGGTCAAAACCCAGGTGGTCAATCAGCAAAATTTGTATGCGCACTCTCTCTTTGTTGGGATGATGGGTATTATGAAACTTTTACAGGTGAAATAAATGGCGAATTAACTTTTCCACCTCGAGGTGCACTTGGGTTTGGTTATGATCCAATTTTTGTACCTAAAGGTTTTGATATAACTTTTGGTGAAATGGAGCCGAAAAAAAAACATGATATGAGTCATAGAGCAAAAGCATTTAGACAGTTAATTGATAATTGCCTGAATAATGTCTGAAACTAGTCACGTATTTAGTAGACAACTCGCAATATACATACACTGGCCATTTTGTGAGTCTAAGTGCCCGTATTGTGATTTTAATAGTCACGTTAGAAATAGTTTTGATTACGAAAAAATGGGTAACGCATACATTAAAGAGATAAATACATTACAAAATCTTTTTCCAAAAGAATCAAAAAAAATTGGATCTATATTTTTTGGTGGAGGCACTCCATCCTTAATGCCCCCTATTCTTGTTAATAAGATTCTATCAACACTTGAAGAATGTTGGGGTTTCACTGAACAAATTGAAATTTCAATCGAAGCTAATCCAAACTCAACAGATACTGAACGGCTTTTAGGATATAGAAACGCTGGTGTAAATCGACTATCACTTGGGGTACAAGCCCTAAACGATAAAGATTTAAAATTTTTAGGTCGCACACATAGTTACTCTGACTCACTAAGAGCACTAGATAAAGCGGCAGGTATTTTTCCGCGAACATCTATAGATTTGATATATGGAAGACCAAAGCAATCGACCTCAGACTGGGAATTAGAACTTGCAACAGCACTTCAATTACCCGTTAATCATATCTCGCTTTATCAATTAACAATTGAAAAAGGAACACCATTTTACACTGATGACAGAAGTAAAAAATTTATTATGCCTGATGATAATGTGCAAACTAGTATGTTCGAAATCTCAAATTTTCTTACTGAAAATGCTGGTTTTAAATCATACGAAGTCTCAAATTACGCACGCCCTGAAAATATGTGCCAACATAATTTAGCATACTGGCTTTACAAACCTTATGTTGGTATTGGTCCAGGAGCTCATGGAAGAATTCCAGTAGAAAAAGATAGTACTGGGCGGATTGCAACTCGTATGCATTCTAAGCCTGAAACTTGGCTTGAAGCTGTTCTTTCAAATGGTCATGGTATAGCAGGTCAATCATTACTGACTATGAAGGAACGAGCATCTGAAGCTTTAATTTTGGGTTTACGACTTAAAATAGGAATAAACAAAAAAAATTTTAAATATAATACAGGGGTAGATATAGAAGAAACAACTATATCTTATGAAGTAGAAACAATGAAAGCAGCTGGTTTAATTGAAGAATCTGATGAATTTTTTCGCCTTACTTCAAAAGGTAGACCATTGTTAAATTCAATTTTAAGCCGTATTGCATTAAATTAAATTTTAATAAAATAATTATGGTTTGAATTTTCTTGGTGGCATGTCAACAATATCACTANTCGAGCCAGAACTGACTTTTAATACTGCGAATCCTCTTTCAGAAAGTCCGCTTTTAAGGAAACGAAATACACCTGACGCTCCGAAAAACCCTCGTGATGTAATCAACTCTTTTTCTGAAAAATTTGTTTTATAATTATTTCTTGTTAAAACTGCCGCTAGCGCTGTTGCATCATAAGCTAAGGCTGCCACAGCAAGTGGCTTATAATTNTATGCCGCCTTATAACGTATTATGAANTTCTCTTCAGCTTCAGGCGTAGGNGCTGTATACAGACCTCCAATAAGAGCCGGCTCACTCATNAATAACGGGTCATTCCAGAGTTCTAGTCCTAAAAACTGTACAGCTGANGGATCAATTTCATAGTATGGAATCAACGGTACGATTTGTCTCAATCTATCCGGTTCATCTGTTAGCAGTAGTGCATCAAATTCAACCTCTCCTAGAGTATGTAAAGTCTTTAATTGAGACAACGCTTTCAGGGATATTTCATCATTTTTTTTATCAAGTAATTTGCGCTTCCTAACTAAAGCATCTCTTCGATTATCATAATCAGATATTCTTCTGACAGCTTCCTCCGCATTAGAACCATCTACATTATAAAATTGAATCCTAGATAATTCAGCCTTATATGAAATTAATGAATTTCTAAAATGCCTTAAAACTGTATGTCCATAATTAGAATCAGGTAATAAAGCGCCAAATTTTTTGTGACCTAGGCTTATTGCATAATCGACTATTCTATTCACCTGCTGCCTTGGGGTATGCCCTATCAAAAANACTCCTGAACCAGCTACAACNGGGTTATTTGAAAAAGCAATTATATTAATATTTTTTGATCTAGCTATTGGCGTAATTGCAGAAACCTCCTCACTAAGTAAGGGGCCTATAATAAGCTTTACTCCNTNATTTGAAGCTTTTTTTNCTGCTTCTAATGCTCCCTCAGCTGTTCCTCNTGTATCAATAGGCATCAAAATAAAGTCTTCAGGGGCAAGATCAAAAAAAGCTAGCTGACTTCCATTAAGNATTGAATTGCCTTCCTTAGCAAAAATTCCTGTNAGNGGAAGAAGAAGAGCAACTTTTACTTGTTTTTTATTTTCAAAATTAANTTTTAATTTGTCNCTTAAATTTTTTTCTCTTGGTTCTATNTGAAACTTTAATTCATAATTATNTTTATCTCCTAAGTNATAGATCTCTTCAGATGAATTATTATAGGGGGTAACGATTTCATTAGCCTGAACCTGTAATATAAATACTTGAANAAAAACGCTTATAATTAAAGCAATGAAAAGTAACCTTAACCTAATGCTAATACAAAATTTGCTCATCGTTGAAATGCCGTCTATATGAAACAAATGACTGATCTAAATAATATACAGCCTAACAGCGAAATGTCGCCTGGTCTCTATATTTTAGCAACACCGATTGGTAATTTATTAGATCTTTCAATTCGCGCAAAATTTATACTTGAATCAGCAGATGCAATACTTTGCGAAAATACTTTACACACATCAAAGCTTTTGAAACATTACGATATAAGAACCACTACAATAGCTTACCATGAACATAATGCTTCTAAAGTAAGACCAAAAATAATTAATCGTCTGGTTAAAGGAGAAGTTCTTGCCTTAGTATCTGATGCTGGAACGCCACTTCTTGCTGACCCAGGATATAAACTAGTTCGTGATGCTATTGATAATAATATCATGATTTCAGGTGTTCCAGGACCAAATGCTGGTATTTTTTCTCTTGTTATCTCAGGTTTGCCTACAAATAGATATCTATTTTTAGGTTTCTTATCTGCTAAATCACAAGCCAGAAAAACAGAGTTAAAAGAATTTAGTAAGGTTAATGCAAGTCTTATAATATACGAGTCTCCTCTTAGACTTCATAGTCTATTACAAGATGCATATGAGTGCCTAGGTATGCGTGATTGTGCTGTAGCACGTGAATTAACAAAATATCATGAGGAAGTTAAAAGGGGAACATTATTTGAACTTGCCAATCAATTTTCATCATTGAATCCTCCAAAGGGAGAAATAACTCTGGTGATTGGACCACCTAACAAATATAACAAAACAGAAATTAATGAGGCAACGGATAAAGAATTAAATTCCTTATTAACTCAAATGAGTGTCAAAGATGCTGTAAACTCTATTTCAGGTAAATCTGGCATCCAACGTCGTCTGATCTACGAGAGAGCTATTTATCTAAAAAACAAGCATTAAGTGTAAATTTAGATTTTCAGATAAAGGATATTTGTTTATTTATAATATTTATTCAGTTTTCCATAAATTTACGAAATTTCTTTTTAGTCTATAATTGGTATTTATCTTATTAACAAACTAGTACATGCTAAATATATAAAGAGAAAATCACTATATCAGTAGTGTTTATTAATAAATTTTTTAACAGGTCATGGTTTTAATATTTAGGTGTGGTACATCATTAACCGAGTTACGCTAGAACAACTTTTCGTTCAGAAAGTGCGAGGCATAATGAATTTAAAATATATCTCCTTTATTTCTTCTTTTTCTAAAAAACAATCTTTCTTGTACATATCAATTTTATTATTAAGCTCTATCCCATTAGTTAACTGTGGGGGAAGTTTGTTAGGTGCCGGTGCAACTGCTGGTATTGTGGCATCACAAGAAAGNTCTGTNGGTGATGCAGTAGATGACCTTACTATCCGAACAGCTCTAAATGAGGCTTTTTTTANAGAAGATATTAAACTTTTAAGTGACGTNAGCTTTGCAGTCATCGAGGGNCGTGTNCTACTTAAAGGAANTGTTATAGAGCCAGAAGATCGCATTAGAGCAATTAAGCTGGCGTGGTCAGTTGATGGTGTAAGAGAAATAATAAATGAAATTCAAGTCACTAATGAGGGTGGAATTATAAATTATGCCAGAGATACCTGGGTATCCACACAACTCAAATCTCTCATCCTTTTTGATAAAGATATCCAGTCTATAAACTATAATATTGAGACTATAAATGGGTCTGTTTACGTTATAGGGATAGCACAATCACAGAAAGAACTTGATCAAATTATAAATCATGCAAGAACTATAACTGATGTTAAGAAGGTTGTATCTCATGTTGTACTTAAAAATGATCCTCGAAGAGCTAAAACCCCTTAATGAGAAAAAATATTAAAATTAAAATTGATACTCTTTATAATTTATCGCAATTAAAAGATTCAGAAATAGATCTTGCTAATGCAGCATTGAGCATTGGTAGTTTAGATTATCCAAAAGTAGATCTAGATTCATATTATACTCACCTTAGGTCAATTAAAAAAGCTTTAGAAAATAAACAGACCGGGTCTTTAGGCAAAAGTATAGAAAAAATTAATTATGTATTGTTCAATATTTATAATTATAGAGGTGATACAGAAAATTATAATGATCCGCAAAATGCTAACATAATTAGAGTTATTGACAGACGACTGGGCTTACCAGTTACACTAGGGGTTTTATATATCCATGCTGCGCAGAGCCTTGGTTTATCAGGACATGGACTTGCATTTCCAGGGCATTTCTTAGTTAGATTAGAACTAAATGGACAAAGGGCAATTATTGACCCATTTAATGATGGTCAAGTTATGAGGGTTGAACAGCTACGTAGCTTACTTAAAAAAATTATGGGTAATAATGTAGAACTCAAACCAAGTTACTGCGCCTCTTTAAGTAATAAAGACATTCTTATAAGAATATTAAATAATTTAAAAATACGCGCTTTAAATAATCAGGACTTTGAACGTGGTCTGACGATACTAAGACGTATGACGATTTTAAAACCAACTAGTCCAGATCTATGGAAAGAACTTGGAAAGTTAGAATCAAACAGAGGAAATTTAAAAAATGCTGTAAATGCATTTACGATTTTTGTAGAAAAGTGTTGTAGTGAAGAAGAACGTTTGTCGGCCATACGAATAGTTAACCAATTAAAGAAAAAATTAAATTGATTATATATATTTCAAATTTACGCTAGAGAAGCTCATGAAGTTAAAGGTTGCCTTTCAGATGGATCCGATGGAATCCATTGATATTTCAGGAGATAGCACCTTTGCATTAGCACTTGAAGGACAAAGACGTGGACATGAGCTTTATCATTACTTGCCAAGTAGTATGTCTTTAAATGAGGGACTATTGAAGGCAAGTGTTAAATATCTGGAGGTTAGAGATAATATTAACAATTATTTTTCTTACGGACCTCCAAAACACAAAAGCCTATCAGATTTTGATGTGATTTTAATGAGACAAGACCCTCCATTTGATATGGCATACATTACAAGCACTCACCTGCTTGAGCATATTCACCCTAAGACCCTTGTTGTAAATAACCCTTATCACGTAAGAAATGCACCAGAGAAAATATTTGTTACTAATTTTATGGAATTTATGCCACCTACACTTATTTCAAAAAATATAAATGAGATCCGGAGCTTTCGTGAAAAATATAATGATATTGTTATAAAACCTCTTTTTGGTAACGGTGGCTTTGGAGTATTTCATGTAACTCCTAATGATGAAAACCTTAATTCACTTGTTGAATTTTTTTCAGCATATTTTCGTGAACCTATTGTTATTCAAGCTTATTTACCAGAAGTAAAATTAGGCGATAAAAGAATAATTCTTGTAAATGGTCAGGCTGTAGGAGCTATAAGCAGAGTCCCTGCTGAGGGTGAAGCACGCGCTAACCTTCATGTAGGTGCAACAGCTCATAGAACTAAATTAACTGAGAAAGAAAAAATAATCTGCAATACAATAGGTCCCAAATTAAGAGAAAATGGATTACTCTTTGTTGGTATAGACGTAATAGGGGACTATCTAACTGAGATAAATGTTACTTCGCCCACGGGTATACGGGAAATATCAGCTCTTGATGGTATAAAAGTTGATGTCAAAATTTGGGATGCCATTGAGACTCAGATACAACACAGTGTAAATTCTTAACCCGGCAACATACGACCTAATTTTTTACCTCCACAGATATGTATATGGAAATGCGGCACCTCCTGACACCCATCATCGCCAGTATTGGCAATTATACGATAGCCACTTTCAGCTAGATCTAAATCGCGAGCTATTTTACTAACTCTAGAAAAAAACCTACCTACCACCTCAATAGAAGCATTAGCTGTAAAGTCGTCAAAAGATTTATATTCTCCTTTTGGAATTACTAAAACATGTATAGGTGCCTGGGGAGCAATATCAAGAAATGCTAAGACCTCATTGTCTTCAAAAATTGTTGAGTAGGGAAGTTCTGATCTTAAAATTTTTGCGAAAATATTTTGATGATCATAAGTCATCGATACACTCCTAACTAAAAACGTAAATTAATTATGCTACTTCATTATTTAAGAAGCTTTAGAATTTCGACTATTTTTTTCCTGAATCCCTGATTGTTTTTGTCTAGATTCTAGCTCGGAACTGATCATTGATGGAGTTATTCCAATGGATGCCCATAAAACTAACATATGATATAAAACATCAGCACTTTCTGAAATTGAAAGTTTTTTATTACGATTAACTGCTGCGATAACTAACTCTACTACTTCTTCTCCCACTTTTTGGGCTATATAATTAGTACCTTTGTCTAATATCTGTGCTGTATAAGAGTCTTTAACTTTCCCCCTAGCCATACGCTTTAAAATCGTTTCATAAAGTAATTCAAGATTACTACCTATATCTTTTTTTTCNNTCATTTCGGCCTCTCCTTGATACAANTCCTCAAATAGATAAATTTATCTTATCTACGAATATTTAGACCAGCTTTTTGCATATAAATTTTAGCATCTGCTATAGAAAATTTCCCGAAATGAAATATAGAGGCTGCTAGAACAGCTGAAGCTCCACCATCTCTTATTCCCTCAACCATATGATCAAGATTACCCACCCCACCTGATGCTATAACAGGAACACTTACAGCTTCTGTAACCATTTTTGTTAATTCAATATCAAACCCATCGCCTGTTCCATCTCTATCCATCGAGGTAAGCAAAATTTCACCCGCTCCTAATTGGACAACTCGCTGTGCCCAATGCACGGCACTTATCCCCGTTTCATTTCTTCCTCCATGAGTAAAGATTTCAAAATCACCTGTTTTTGATTTTTTTGCATCCATTGCAACNACTATGCATTGTCTTCCAAATTTCTCAGATGCTTCTGATACNAACTCTGGTCGTTTTACCGCTGCAGTGTTAATAGATACTTTATCAGCNCCCGCTAGCAGTAATTTCCTTACATCTTCCACTTCACGGACACCTCCTCCGACAGTTAAGGGCATGAAACACTGCGCTGCCGTACTCGAAACAACATTGTAAAGCGTATCCCGTTCCTCAGAAGAAGCAGTAATGTCTAAAAAACAAATTTCATCTGCTCCCTGATAATCATAGACTCTAGCTTGTTCAACAGGGTCTCCTGCATCCACAAGATTAACAAAATTAACGCCTTTAACTACTCGTCCATCATGAACATCGAGACATGGAATTATACGTGTTTTTAGCATGTAAATTTAATTCCNTATTAATCACATAGAAAATTTAGAGCNTTAGTTGGATCAANCCTACCGTCATAAATTGCACGACCTGAAATAATACCCATAATTCCTTCACTCTCATATTTCTTGATATTTTCTATGTCACTCATCGATGATACACCACCAGAAAGAATCAAAGGTATAGAGGTTTGGCTAGCTAAATTTAATGTTGCCTCAATATTTGCGCCTTCCATTAGCCCATCGCGGTCAATATCAGTGTGAATAATTGCTGTAACTCCAGCATCTTCAAATCTTCGGACTAGGTCTATATCNGTTACCGTTGATGTTTTTGACCAGCCCTCGATTGCTACCAATCCATTACGTGTATCTATTCCAACTGCCACTTGACCTGGAAACTCTTTACACGCCTCTTTTGTAAACTCGGGATTGTTTAGGGCCGCAGTCCCTAATACTATTCTTTTTACTCCACTCTTAAGCCATCTCTCAGCTGTTTCCATATCTCGGATTCCACCTCCAAGCTGAATGGGAATAGTGATCGAGCAAAGAATTTCAGTAATACAAGATTGATTAATAGGGGTGCCTTTGAAAGCACCATTTAAATCAACAATATGAATCCATTGAAATCCTGTCTCCATAAAAATCTTGGCTTGTTTTGTTGGGNTATCATTAAATATTGTCGCTCGATCCATATCTCCCTGAACTAGTCTAACGCACTGACCATCTTTTAAATCGATTGCTGGAAATAAAATCACTAAATACCCCTACTCTCTATCAAAACTTTTGTAATAGAAATGACCTGCAACTAGAGTTCCGTCTACAAGTGCATACTTTGGATTAGTTCCCCAACGGATATATCCAAGTGATTCATAAAGTTTAACAGCTGCATCTTGGGTATCACGTACAGACAAATTAATAACTCTAAAGTTAGCTTTTTTTGCCTGTAGATGAACAGCTTCCATCAATTTACGAGCTATACCGTAACCTCTTGCCCAAGGCGCGACGAAGTGTGTATCAATCTGACATCCATGGCTCCATGCTTCTTTCTGTGCATGGGGTGATACCAACTGAACAGAACCAGCAATAACGCCGTCTAGCCGTCCAACAAATAAAGAACGCTCGGGAATGACTAAAACTCCGCGCCAGTAGCGCTCAAATCTCTCTCTTTCTGGAGGATTTATCCATCCAAAACCAGCGCCATTAGAAATAGCGCCAGCAGCTGCTTCGCACAATTCACCTAATTCTCTTTTTCGTAGAGATTCCGTAAGACAAACCTCAACTCGTGGTGTTATGTTCATGGTCGCCACTTAATAAAGTTTTGTAAACATTTTAAACCTTTGGCCTGACTTTTTTCTGGGTGAAACTGAACACCAACAATATTTTCTTTTCCCACTGCAGCTATAACTGGAAAACCATAATTTACTGTGGCAATTATATCCTGTTTATTTTTACAAGACATATGATAACTATGGACAAAATATACATGATCTCCGTTAGATATACCCTCAAATATTGGATGGGTTTTAGAAATTGTTATATCATTCCATCCCATATGAGGAATTTTCATGTCTGGGTGAGTAGGCTCGATAGGAATNACTTTGGAATTAAGCCANCCAAGNCCTGAATGCTCACCGAATTCAATTCCTAATTTAGATAAAAGCTGCATCCCGACACAAATACCAAGAAATGGCTTNCCTTCTCTTATTACTGCCTTATCCAACGCATCCCTCATGCCTTCAAGATTATTTAGAGCCCTAATACAATCACCAAATGCCCCTACACCAGGTAGTATTATATGGGTTGCTTGATCTACATCTTTGGGTTTATCAACAACTTGGACTGATCCAATAATGTTCAAATCGTTTCGTGCACGCTCTAGGGCCTTGAAAGCCGAACGTATGTTTCCTGAACCGTAATCAATTATTGCTATATTCATCTCGGAAACCATTTCTTAACTAAGTTTCCTTTTGGGTTACTAACTAGTGCAAATATGACAACAACATAGACTTTGCAACAATATGGAAATAAAAAACCCCATTATGCTAAAAAGTTAGAAAGTGCCCATAAAGAAACAAATTTATATTTCTTCAAACTAACGAGTTTTCACCTAAAGTCCCTTTTGTGGAAGGTACTGTATTTAAAGCTCTAGAATCTGGCTCAACTGCCTCTCGTAATGCACGAGCAAGACCTTTATAGCAGGACTCTATTATGTGATGACTATTCTCACCATAAATATTTTGTACATGTAGTGTTAATCCTCCTTTTTGTGAAAAGGCTTGAAACCACTCTTTGAAGTGTTCAGTATCCATATCATCAAGACGTGGTCGTTGAAATTCCACCATCCAAACTAGATATGGTCTATTACTAGCATCTATAGCTACTTGAGTTAGTGTTTCATCCATAGGTACGAGTGCAGAGCCATAACGGCGTATCCCAATACGAGACCCTAATGCTACAGAGAGAGCCTCACCCAAAACAATTCCGGTATCTTCAACTGTATGGTGTTGAGTAACTTTTAGATCTCCTGCAGCTTTAACACTTATGTCAATAAGACTATGTCTTGATAGCTGCTCTAACATATGATCAAAAAAACCTATGCCGGTACTTATGTTATAAGAACCAGTACCATCAAGTTTGATCTCAACTGATATTTCTGTTTCATTTGTAACTCTTTCAATTTTAGCTTCCCGAGGCGGCACAGTCATAAGCGCTCTCTCTTAAATTTGTTAAACATTTGGTGCTTTTAGCAGGATCCTACCTTTTGTGCCAGCAGCTTCATTAGTAAATACAATCCTTGACCCTGCGCCTTCAATCACCACATGCTGTTAATAGTGTAAATTATTAGGCTGGAGGTAAATAATTATTTCGGAAAATCAAAGATCAGATGCCACATGGCATGGAACAACAATTATCTCTGTCAGAAAAGGGAGTGACGTGGTTATTGCTGGAGATGGACAAGTTTCATTTGGTCCAACAGTAATAAAATCAAATGCTCGCAAAGTTCGCCGTATTGGNGATGGGGAAGTTATAGCTGGTTTTGCAGGAGCTACTGCTGATGCTTTTACACTTTTTGAACGATTAGAAAATAAGCTTGAAAAACACCCTAGGCAGCTAACAAGGGCATGTGTAGAACTAGCAAAGGACTGGCGAACAGACCGATATCTACGCCGACTTGAAGCTATGATGGCTGTTGCTGATAAACAAGTCTCATTGGTTTTAACTGGACAGGGTGATGTGCTTGAGCCAGAAGGTGGAATAATTGGTATAGGATCTGGAGGCTCATATGCTTTAGCAGCTGCAAGGGCACTAATAGATGTTGACTTATTAGATGCTGAAACAGTAGCTAAGCGTGCAATGAAAATTGCCTCGGATATATGTATATACACAAACTCTGAAGTTACATTGGAGAAAATTAGCTTATGACTGAGTTTAGCCCACGCGAAATTGTGTCTGAACTAGACCGGTTTATCATTGGTCAGAAAGAAGCCAANAGAGCCGTTGCAGTGGCTCTGAGAACACGTTGGAGAAGACGCAAAATACCAGAAGATATGCGTGACGAAGTGCTCCCAAAGAATATCTTAATGATTGGTCCTACAGGTGTAGGAAAAACAGAAATTGCTAGACGGCTGGCTAGACTTGCTAATGCTCCTTTTCTCAANGTTGAAGCTACAAAATTTACTGAAGTGGGATATGTTGGTCGGGATGTTGATAGTATTGTGAGAGATCTCGTGGAAATGGCCATACACATGACTCGNGAAAACATGAGAAAGGAGGTAGTTGCAAAAGCAGAATTAAATGCTGAAGAACGTGTNCTAGATGCNCTAGTTGGAAAAAACTCAACTGCTGAAACCCGNCAAAAATTTAGAAAATTACTTCGTGAAGGCTCACTTGCAGAAAAAGAAATAGAGGTAGAAGTATCAGAATCATCNGGCTCATCACTGCCAACNTTTGAGATTCCTGGCATGCCTGGTGCACAGATGGGAATGATCAACATTGGTGATATTCTTGGTAAATCAATGGGAACACAAAAAAAACCAAAAGTTATGTCAGTAGCAGAATCTTATGTTGTTCTAATGGCCGAAGAAAGTGACAAACTCTTGGAAGAAGATAAAATCGTAAAGATTGCAATGTCCATGGTCGAAAACGATGGCATAGTTTTTATTGATGAAGTGGATAAAATTTGTGCNCAATCAGAACGAATGGGTACAGACGTAAGTAGAGAGGGCGTCCAGAGGGATCTTCTTCCCCTAATTGAAGGAACAACTGTTACTACAAAACACGGGACTATAAAAACTGACCATATATTATTTATTGCCTCAGGCGCATTTCACTTATCAAAACCTTCAGATTTACTGCCTGAGTTACAAGGGAGACTACCCATTAGAGTTGAGTTAAAAGCCCTTACCCGTGACGACCTGAAACAAATTTTAACTGAGCCAGAAAATAGTCTTATTAGGCAATATATCGCTTTACTTAGCACTGAAGAGGTTAAATTAGAATTTTTAGATGAAGCTGTTAACGCCATTGCTGATCTAGCTGCAGAAGTTAACCAAAAAGTAGAAAACATAGGCGCCAGAAGACTACACACAATATTAGAAAAGTTGCTTGAAACAATCAGTTTTGAAGCCACCGATTGTTCAGGAACTACTATAAAAATAGATGCAGCATATGTTCAATCTCAAGTATCGGATTTAGCAAAGGATTCTGATTTAAATAAATTTATCCTTTAAGCAATCAACTTATATAATCATAAAAATGTTTTCCTAAGTTTATTAGGGATTATTAATAAATAGCTTATATTACTCGGATAATTTAAATACTTTGGCAAGATTTTATGGATAAATATATAAATACCCAATGTGGGATCGATAAACTAAATAAATTAAGATCAGCTAGCGGTCGAATAGCAAAAATAAGGCTTTATTGGTTTATTATTATAGCTTCAATTAGAGATAGAATTCTCAAATTTTAATAAGGTTTTCCTCTAATTCTTTTCCAAATTTGAATGATTGAGAATTCTTCTTGCGCACTTTTTGCGTGTTCACGACAATCATTTATTACTTCTTCTGGAGTTAATTTCATAGCAAGTTTAAGTCCAAGAGAAATAATTATTAGGTCATCTAACATACCAAGAATGGGTATAAAGTCTGGTATTATATCAATTGGTGATGCTGCATACAAAAATAGACATATCAAAATAATTTTGACATACCAAGGGGTCCGTTTATCTGTAAAAACGAGTGCCATTGTATGTAATTCAACCAACAGTGAGGCTATTTTTTCCTTTGCTTTTGAAATCAGAGCCATAAAAATTTCCCGATTTATGGAATAAATTAATTATCCCTTTGACGCCGAAGGAGTAAATAATAAGCACCTAAGCCTCCATCTTGAGACTGTGCTTGTTCAATAGCTAAAACATGATGCCTAAGATCAGGCTGATTAATCCAATTTGGCAAGCCTCTTCTCAGTACTCCCGTAGAGTCACCAATAGATCCTTTACCTGTTATCACCAGTACACACCTTTGACCCAATTCTCTAGAATTTTCTACAAAATTACGAAGAGCGTCTTGCGCTTGTTGTTGATTATAACCGTGCAGATCAAGACGATTTTCAATTTTTAGTTTGCCACGCCGTAAACGAATAGCTGTACGTCTATCAAGGGAAATAGACTTTCCAACAACTAGGTCCATTTCTGTAGATGGAGTTATTTGTTTATCAATTATACTTTTTCTTAGACGATTATTGGTCTTTGTTGAGGGTCGTTTAGATATGGGTTTAGTATCATAATTATCATATTCAATCTGTTGTATTTTATCAGTATTAGCAGGTGTCACATCACTGACAACTTGTTTCCAAAGCTTGGCTTCTGTTTCTTTAAGCTTACGACCCTCTCTTTGTCGATTTTTACTCATCTTAATTGATTTTAATCCTTATCAAGGATAATTATGTGTAAACTACGTGGTCCGTGTGCTCCTAATTCCATTTTTTGCTCGATATCCGCTGTTCTTGAAGGTCCAGTTATTAAGTTAATAGTTCTTGGAAAGAGAAATTCTTGGTTTTTTTCTACTTTGTTCCTGATTTTGTTAAAACCTTCTTCATAAGAGCCAACTATACGTTCAGCTGGTAATATAACTATATGTGTATCACATACAAAATTGAGTGAGCTGGGATGATGGTGACCTGAATGCATCAACAATGTTCCCGTTTCAGCAAAACCAAAAGTTGCACTAGTTATTGAAACTTGATCCTTTTCATCTGGTTTTCCTCGACGTAAAGTCAGCATAGAAGAATCATCCCAAGGAAAAGCATCAAGATCAGCATCAGGTGCCATCACAATATTTGTTGGAAGATTATTACTCGCTAAATATTTTGTTACTGCCTTTGGAACATCGTTTATATTATTTATAAAATCTACTGTTGAACTTACCGCCTGCGCATATCGTGCAAACATTTGAATTTTTTCTGAATGAGACAAATCAGAACGTTTAGGTATAATATTTTCAGTATAGGGCTTAACAATCTTATTTTCAGAAGAATGGAAGGGATTTTTTTCTGGAGTTTTGCCTAAAGCTAAACGAATTGAGTCTAGTATTTTTTCCCTTGCTATTAAATTTTTTTCACTACTTTCCATTTTGACGCATCCAAAGTTCCATAAATGTTTTTCCTTCAGAGGAAGGTAGATCACGACTTTTAGTCCAGGCATTTATTCCTGGAAAAAATGCTATGTATCCTTTTCGTTTAGAAAGTAGATAAATTAGTCTTGTACTAATTTTTAAAAGAATATAGTACAGGCGGGGGTGTTTCAAAAAGAAATTCCAAGCTTTTAGTGTGAACCGATGTCTTTTACCAACTATATTATCCGAAAAAGCTTTCTCCCTAAGGTGGCGCATCATTCCAGGCAGCGGAATATCCATAGGACAAACAGCTTCACAACGACCACAAAATGTAGAAGCTTCTGGGAGGCTTCCAGAAACCTCGAGTCCGATAATAGAAGGAGTTAATACCGATCCCATGGGTCCAGGATAAACCCAATCATATGCATGTCCGCCTATAGATTTATAAACTGGGCAATGATTTAAACAAGCACCACAACGGATACACCTGAGCATTTCACGTAAAGGACCAGCTAACATTTCAGAACGTTTATTATCGAGTAGAACCACATGGAATTCTTCTGGTCCATCTAAATCACTTGCTTGGCGTGGTCCAGTTGAGAATGTATTGTATGTTGTAATTTCAGTTCCGGAAGCTGTGCGCGCAAGTAAACGTAAGTAGGTTAATCCATCTTCTAAAGTGGGAACTATTTTATCAATACTTGCAACTACTATATGAATTCTTGGAAGAATTTGTGTAAGGTCACCATTTCCTTCATTTGTTGCAATTACACTTGTTCCAGTTTCAGCAACGAGGAAATTTGCACCCGTAATCCCGATTTCAGCTTCAAAAAATTTTTTTCTCATAACTTCTCTAGCTTCGCGACACATTTCACCTATTTCAGACAGTCGTCTTGTTTTTTTATAAGAGTTATGATGCTCATAAAAAAGTTCTGCTACTTCTTCTTTTGTTTTGTGTATTGCTGGCGCAGTGATGTGACTTGGAGGCTCATCAGCTAACTGAATGATATACTCTCCTAGGTCTGTTTCTATTGGTTCTATACCATGATGTTCTAGGTATTTATTTATACCAATCTCTTCCCCTATCATCGATTTACTTTTAGTAACTTTTTTGGCATTGACTGATTTACAGATCCCAAGAATTATCTCACATGCAGCACTACCATCAACGGCCCAATGAACTTTTCCACCTGTTTCTTCACATTTCTCACTGAATGCTTCTAAATAATGATCTAAATTAGCTAAAGTATGATCCTTTCTGGATTTAGCATCTGCCTTTAGGAGATCATATTCTGGCATTTGTCCTATTGCACGACCACGAGAATCTACAAAATCACGTCGCATATTTCCCATAGCTAGCTGAAGTTTGGAATTGGATAGGGCATCCTTAGAATTTTTACGTAAATTAGTGGGTTGCATTTTCATTTCTTTGAAACCTTGCTTTTAATAGGTTCCTTTGTATCACCAATACCTGAAACATCAGTTGTGCCAGCCATTACCTCGGCGATATGACGTACCTCAATATCATTTTTTTCTCTAGCTATCTTGCCTGCTATATTCAGTAAGCATCCCATATCACCAGATAGAATCATATCAGCTCCGCTACGTACTATTGATTCTGTCTTGTTTTTTACCATATCTTCTGAAATTTCTGGATACTTCACGCAAAATGTGCCCCCAAAACCACAACAAACATTTGATGCATCATGTTCAACCAATTTTATGCCTTGTAAAGAATTCAGAAGTTCACGTGGTTGTTTTTTAATTCCTAACTCTCTGAGCCCTGAGCAGGCATCGTGGTAAGTCACATGATGAGGAAAACTTCTAGGTATTTTCCGCAATCCTATTACATCATATAAAAAACTAGTAAGTTCAAATGTTTTGGTGGCCAAAGTATCCGCTTTTTCCTTATAAACTTTGTCATTTTGAAGTAGTTGGGGATAATGTTTGATTAACATGCTAGCGCATGATCCTGATGGAACAACAACATAATCATAATTTTCATAAGTAATGATTGTATTTTTAGCTGCACTTATCGCTGAGCTTCTATCCCCTGAATTATATGCTGGTTGTCCACAACAAGTTTGTTGAATCGGAACATCTACTATACAACCTGATTCTTGTAATAGCTTTATTGTGGCAAATCCTACAGAAGGCCTAAACAAATCAACAAGGCAAGTAACAAAAAGACCTACTTTAAGCATTTCTCCCCCAGAGTTAATCATACTTGAATTTCATAAGAATAGATTAGACCTAAATTGAGACCGATAATTAAGTCTAAATTAAAAAGAATTTATATCACTTAGGTAATAAAACCCAATAACGACCTGTTTCTTTCATGCGTCCCGCAATTAGTCCGGCTTTATTACCAGACCCAATAAATAAATCACCTCTTACTATTCCACGGATTGCCCCTCCTGTATCTTGTGCAACCACTAAACGAGAGATATCTTTTTTTTCTATAGAGTTTACTTCGGGCAATTTAGTTTCAATCCAGATTGGAAGGCCAAAAGTAAAATATCTTCTATCTATTGCTAACGAGCGACCCTCAGTTAAAGAAACCCCCTGTGCGCCTATAGGACCCAGTGTTGTNTCTAATTCATTATTCCACTTAAAAAATATATATGATGGATTTTCATTAATTAAATCTTGGGCATTAGAGGGGTTTTCTTTTAACCATTTCCGTATGCTTTGCATCGACATTTCGTGTTTTGGGATCTGACCATTTGCAATTAACTTTCTACCAATTGCATAATATTTATGACCATTAGAACCTGCATAACCGATTCTTTTACTAGAACCATCATCAAATAAAATCCTTCCTGAACCTTGAATATGTAAAAAAAAGGCATCAACAGGATCTTCTATCCATGCAATTTCAAAACCCTTTAATTGTTCAATACCGCTTTCAATTTCTTCTCTTTTAAAATAAGGCACGAAGTTTGATCCATCTAATCTTCCTACAATTCTTTTATTTGTTAAATCATCACTAAACTGACTTAAATTTAGGNAAACCAAATCNGATGGCAANCCATACAATGGGACCCTAAAGATTTCACTAGGAGTCAAAGACCCTCTAATCTCAGGTTCATAGTAACCAGTAAANAAACCTTCCTCTGAAAATCCGTCACTTATTGAATAAGGAACAAACCAATTTTCGAAAAACATTTTCGCTTCATGGTGATTACGATGATCCATTTCGAGGGCAATTTTGCATGCACCAGACCAATTAACCTTATATTTTATGATATCATCAATAACTAGGTTTTTGAACGGCTGATGCAATAGAACGCTACACGACTTTTTAAAAGCAGCTAGTGCATAACCGTGNTTATCATCTTCCCAAGAGGGTATATTATAAAAATTAACTTTCTGAAGGCTTAGANCATTTGATTCTGGTGNAACCTTTATAAAAGATGAGCATCCNGCAGAAAANAAAATTAATACAATTATATTTATGGNNAGAAACTTATAAATAAAAANTTTCTTAAATTTAATCACTCCGATCGTGTTTCAACCAATAGCCAATTTGGGCTTGATGAACGAATGTTTCGAGAAAACGTCCATATATCAGCAATGGTAAGTTCCTTATCAGGGTCTCCATCGATAAGATTTTCATTAAAGTCATAAGTTGCCGTTATTTGTTTGCTGACAAACCTTACGGCAATTCGTGCTTTTGAACTAACCATTTCAGCTTTAATTATATCTGCTTCATCAACAGAAATCACAGTATTATCATGAGAATTTTTAGCTTCTATTCTTTCACTTATTGCTGAAGAAAATTGATCATAAACTTCATCACCAAGTAATGGTCGTAATATTGGTGTATTACCCTCAGAATATGCATCTACTATCATAGTGAAAGCATCACGAGCCCCTTGAACAAACTCTTTTGGAGAAAAATCTGGGTCAGCTTCCATAATTTGTCTTAATCCAGATCGAATATTAGGTTTCATTTTATCGTCAGAAACTAGTTCATCTGATTCTAAGTTTTCAAATTCACTTTGTTCGTTATTAGGGTCTTGGTCATTATTTTGTTTTCTTGGGCGAATAGGAACTATATCGGCTGAAGCTTCATCCCGACGACTTCGTGAAGNGGAGAATAAACCTCGCTCATTAGGGCGTTCCTGTCCCGTACGCCGCCCGAGTACAGCTCGAAGCCGCAGTATAATAAATACTGCGATTAGNGCGAAAATTATTATATCATAAAACTGAAATCCGCCGGACATTCCTTCCACCCGGGGCAAACGCCAAAGCTATAGTTTTTCCGAACCACAAGGAAGTCTAGATTACAACATTACTCGCGGTCATTAATATTTAACAATGTTCAATTTAGAATAAAATATTATAAATAAATATCATTATAACAAATTCTATTAGAAACAGATATAGTCCGTTGTATCAATAATCGCAAGTAAGCCATGTTAATTATAACCTGTATTTTATTGCTTTTAGCAACTGAGATCTTCTTATTTATTGAAATTGGGGGGATTATTGGTGCTTGGTCTACTGTTGGTCTTATTTTTGGATCTGCAATAGTTGGATGTTTTATTCTTAGAATACAAGGGATTAGGATAATCCAGAGAGCAAGAGTTGAAATAGCCAATCAAAGAAAACCTGTAAGGGAGATAGCTCATGGAGCTGCCTTGGCTTTAGCCGCTGTAATGCTACTTACTCCAGGGTTTGTTACAGATACGCTTGGAGCTATACTTTTAATACCAATAATACGCCATGTATTGATAGTAACTATTCTAAAATTTGTTGCAGCAAAAAGGAATCGTAGAGAAGACGGAGATTCAATAGATGGTGATTTTAAGGTTTTAAATGATGATGATGAATGAACAGTTAAATTTTTATGATAAATTTACCATCAAATACGAATATTAATATAAAATTTATAAATTCAACGTCTTTAATGTTGCCTTGACCTAAAATGGGAAAATATTATGAATAAAACAACAGAGACTAATGCCGGAGGCAACCAGAGCTCAAAAGAAGCCATACAACCTCAAATTGGAATTGTAAGTCAATACATTAAGGATTTATCCTTTGAAAACCCTAATGCACCAAAAAGTTTAGAGAACTCTTCACCTCCTCATGTTAATGTAAATGTGGAAGTTAACGCCAAACCTTATGAAAATGATATTTATGAAGTTAATATTCATATTATAGCCGAGGCAAAAGAAAATGACTCGGTCACATTTATTTTAGATTTAACATATGGTGGGCTTTTTCGGATAATAGGTATACCAAAAGAACAAGTNCAGCCTGTACTTCTTGTTGAATGTCCAAGACTAACCTTTCCTTTTGCCAGAAGAGTTGTAGCAGACGCAACGCGAGACGGTGGCTACTCACCTTTATTATTAAATCCAATCGATTTTTTATCACTATTTAGACAGAAAGTTGCACAACAAGGTAAAAATCAGGAGCAATAGTTTCTAATATATTTCTATCTTAATATACCTTGATAATTATCTTTTCCATATAGGGTTAGTTATTTTCTTTAGGAACTTTGCATGTTCAGTTAGTTCAGCTTCATTTGGTATATATTTTTTAGTGGAATATTTTGATTTGGATAAATTGGAGTCTTTNATATCTTTCGATCCAATTACTATATTGTCTAGTACTAGACCGGGTTGCCTACCTCCTATGAGTTCTAAATATACTTCCGCTAATAGTTGAGCGTCTAATAATGCTCCATGTTTAGTTCTTCCAGATAGATCAATCTCAAAACGCCTGCACAAGGCGTCTAGATTAGCCGGAGCGCCTGGGAATTTTTTTCTAGCAATTAATAGTGTATCAACCACCCTTTCAGGGGCAATTTTATCATTTGAACTCTTCTCTAATTCTACATTTAGAAATCCAAGATCGAAGGGTGCGTTATGTATAATTAAGTCGGATTCTCCAATAAATTGTGTGAAATCTTCAACTATTTCATTAAAATCTGGTTTATCCTTTAAAAATTCTTCTGATAATCCATGAATACGNTCTGCTTGAGCTGGCATATTTCTTTTAGGATTAATATAGGTATGAAAGAAAGCGCCAGTCCCAACATGATTTTCCAACTCTAAACAGCCAATTTCTACTAATTTATCTCCGTTCAGAGGATCTAAACCTGTTGTCTCTGTATCTAAAACAACTTCTCTCATGACTATATTTCTACTATTCCTCTAGCTTGTGATATTTGGAGACCATGAGCTAGGCCAATTCTTACAGGGCCATGCTTTAAGTTTTTTTATAATTAGACCTAATGCTCTATATGAAACAGCCTTGTCCAAACCTGTCCTAACTATGAAGTCTGCTCGACGCATCTTTTCATCGTCACTCATCTGCCGAGATAAGATTCCATCTAGTTTTTCCTTTGTCATACCAGGACGAGACAAAACGCGAGCCTTTTGAACAAATTTTGGCGCAGTCGCGACTATTGTTGCATCACAACGACTATCCCCATGTGTCTCAAAGAGAAGTGGTATATCTAGAACTGAGATTGAATAGCCGTTAAATTTTGAAATCATCAGAAACTTTCTTTCTTCAAATCTTATTAACGGATGAATAATACTTTCAAGAACCTTAAGTTCTTCGGGATTATTAAATACTATTTGACCTAGTAGATCTCGATTAACTCTGTTCTTACCTAAAGTTCCAACTAATATTTTTTTTCCAAAATATTCCGCAATATGATCAACAGCTGATCCATCCGGACCCAAAATTTGATGTACTATATTATCGGCATTCCAGACTGCAGCCCCATGTTTTTTTAATACATTAGCGACAGTACTTTTTCCCATGCCAATTGACCCTGTTACTCCAACAATTAGCATTAGTTTAGACTTTCAATTACATGTTTTCGAAGCTGGGCGGAGACCTCTGGCTCAATGTTGAACCATTTGTAGAAAGATGGTTGTGCTTGATACAACAACATTCCTAAACCATCGATGCATATATGCCCTCTTCTTTCGGCTTCCCTGATTAAGTTTGTGTCAATAGGGGCATAAACCAAATCATTAACTACAGCATGCTGGGGGAGTTTTCCCAAAGATATATCTAAATCTGGCTGACCATGCATTCCCAGACTTGTGCAATTGATTACAATATCTGCTTCTTCGAGAATAGAAGAGCGGTGTTTCCAAGGTTCTACAGCTATCACAGAACCAAATTTTTTCCTTAATAGATCTCCTCTTTCTTTAGATCTATTAGTTAAAACTATCTCTGAAATTCCTGCTTTAATTAAAGCAAAACAAACAGATCTTGATGCACCTCCTGCACCGATAACTATTGCTTTTTTAGAAGAGAAATTTACGTTAGGGGCATTAGTTCGTATATTTTCTATAAAGCCAAATGGATCCGTATTATCACCATAAATTTCCCCGACTTCATTAACAGTTAATGTATTAACTGCNCCGATNTTTTCTGCTTCATCAGTTAAATCATGTATGTAATTTAATACAGATTCTTTATGCGGCAACGTCACATTTATACCCTTTATTCCCAGATTAAGTATTCCTAGTATTGCTTTATCAAGTTGATCTGGTTTTATAGGGAAAGGGACATAAGCACCGTCTATATTATATTTTTTCAGCCAAAAATTGTGTAAAATAGGTGAACAACTATGACTAATAGGCCAACCAATTACTCCACATACAATGGCTTTTCCACTTAATTTCATACTTTTATTACGCCCTGTTTTCTCAAAAATTCTAACAATGGTAAAAGGGGTAAGCCTAGGATAGTGAAATAATCTCCATTTACCTTTGAAAAAAGTTGGCAGCCAAAGCTCTCGAGTCTATAGGCACCCACACATCCATACGCATCTTCTTGTGCCAAGTTTAAATAATAATTTATAAATTCATCGTCAAAATCTCGCATATATAATTCTGGGCTTTCTATATGTCCCCATATTTTGACTCCATCTATTATTATAGTAGCTGCCGTTACTAAGACATGGCGTTTACCCCTTAAAGACCTTAGCTGCTGATCAGCATGTTCACGATCAGATGCCTTGTCATACCATTGTCCCTCACATTCTAGAAGTTGATCACAGCCAATAACTAGCGCTCCTGGTTTATAATTGCTTACCCTTTGAGCTTTTAATGTAGCTAGTTTTATTGCAACTTCATCAACAGAAATGTTTTGTTTAATGGACTCAATTTTTATTGCTGATTCATCTACTTGTGCTGGAATAACATCAAAATGTAGTCCAGCCTTTTTAAGTAAAGCCGATCTAGCTTCACTCGCAGAAGCTAAAATCACTTGAGGTGATGCATCAGAATTGATTTTCATACGTTACATCCAAATAAATTTATTATTCTTATAAAGTGGTTCTTCATCATAACACTTTCACTTTTATTCAAACTTATCAAAATTATTAAGATGTAGATTTATAATTTGCATATAGTTGTAAAACTGCTGCAGCTGTTTCTTCTATAGATCTACGTGAAACGTCTAAAACAGCCCACTTGTTTTTAGAAAACAGGCGCCTTGCTTCTCTTACTTCCTCATCTACAATTTCAGGTTTCACATAATTGGTTTCATGTTTTTGTCCTATCTGATTTAGACGATTTCTTCTAATATCCACCAATTGATCTGCACTTCTGGTCAATCCTATAACAAGCGTTTGTCTAAGTGCTGTTAAGTCCATCGGTAATTCACAACCAGAAACGAGTGGTATATTCGCAGCCTTTAAACCTCTATTTGCAAGATAAAAACATGTTGGTGTTTTAGATGTTCTTGAAACACCAATCAGGACTACATCTGCACCAACTATTGTACCCATACCTTGTCCGTCATCATGTGCTAATGCAAAATTCATAGCCTCNATNCGCTTTATACTTTCTGCATTCATTATGTGTTGNCCNCCTGGCTGATTAACACTCTTTATATCTAAATACGTACTCAAAGCATNCACAGNTGGATCAAGAAGAGATACAACNGGTAATNTTAGNTCTTTACACTTTTGCTCAATTAGAGTCCTAAGTTCNGTATCAACNANNGANTACAAAACTACGCCNGGGTTTATTTTTATATTNTTGATTACTCTATTTAATTGNGCTTCTGTTCTTATCAATGACCAGAGNTGTTCTTCAGCTTCTACTTCTTCAAATTGTGCACAAGCTGCTCTAGCTATGGCTATAGCTGTCTCGCCTGTTGCATCTGAGATTAAGTGTAGGTGAAATACACGTTGCATAAGAAAATTCTCTTATAGATAAGTTAAGTATAGTTTGTGGAAAACTATTAAATAGTTATATTTTCAAAGGTTATTCAAATACATGCCGATGTTTTTCCAAGATATTACTTTAGTTACCCCTAAACATTGAAATATGTGAATATANTTTATGTTAGAATCTATTAACACTTTCCACAATTTCTACATTTGTTTCGTATAGGGGTATAGAATTTATTTTTTTATATTATCCACAATTATATACTGAAAATATTATAATAATAATTCTGGGGAAAACGTCATAATCCCCGTGTTTCATTGATACAACTACAACTACAACTACTATTTATTATTTATATTATAGGTGTTCTAAGATAACTTTTCTTTCAAGGATTTAATTTATGTCGCCGTTAGATTCACAAAAGTCAGAAAAAACTATAATTAATGTTCTTTCAGAAAAATCTAATTCTATCACNCCTATATGGTTAATGCGCCAAGCAGGNAGATATTTACCAGAATATAGACAACTTAGATTAGATACAGGTGGTTTNTTAGATCTTTGTTATACACCAAANCTAGCATCAAAAGTTACATTACAACCCATCAAAAGATTTGATTTAGATGCAGCAATAATTTTTTCAGATATATTAGTGATACCTGATGCATTAGGACAAAAAGTATCTTTCGAAAAAGGAAATGGTCCTAAATTAGGTCCAATGACTTTGAACCACGAAACACTCTTAAAAAATAAAGATAAGTTTTTATCCCATTTAAGACCAGTTTATGAATCTATCAGGATGGTAAGAAAAGAATTATCAAAGGATAGAACTCTAATTGGTTTTGCAGGGGCTCCCTGGACAATAGCAACTTACATGATAGAGGGAGGTCCAACAAAAACATTTTCAAAAGTGAAAGCTTGGTCTTATAAAG
This sequence comes from Gammaproteobacteria bacterium, assembly GCA_002714015.1. GTDB lineage: Bacteria > Pseudomonadota > Alphaproteobacteria > UBA828 > UBA828. The sequence goes on from PAWF01000004.1 coordinate 27,971, forward strand.
ACCCTGAAGGATTTGGAAAATTTATAGATGGTTTAGTAGAAGCAATAATTTTACACTTAAAAAATCAAATTGATGCAGGTGCGGAAGTCATACAAATATTTGATAGTTGGGCGGGTGTCCTTTCACCAGATAGTTTTCATAAGTGGGTAATTGAACCAACAGTAAAAATAGTCGAGTCAATAAAGCGATCAAACCCAAACATACCAATTATAGGATTTCCAAGAGGCGCTGGAGTTGGTTATGTCAGTTATGTAAAAGAAACTATGGTTGATGGAATTAGTCTAGACACAACGATACCAACAAGCTGGGCAGCAAAAAATATACCCCAAAAATGTACTTTACAGGGAAATCTTGATCCAGACATTCTGATAAANGGCGGTAAACCAATGGTTGATCAAGCACTTAACATACTTCATGACTTATCGAATAGATCACACATTTTCAATTTAGGACATGGTATCTTACCAGATACCCCTCCAGATAATGTTAAGATGCTAATCGAAGTTGTTCATAGATACAGTAATTAAGAGATAATCAGGTATTTTAAATGAAAACGGCTGTTGTTCTATTTAACCTAGGTGGACCGGATTCATTAGAAGCCGTCAAGCCCTTCCTATACAATTTATTTAGAGATAAGGCTATAATCGGGGCACCAACACCAATACGTCAATTGATAGCCCGTTTAATATCTGATCGGAGAGCTCCTACTGCTCGGGATATTTATACTCAAATGGGCGGTAAGTCACCAATTTTAGAAGAGACAGAACTTCAGGTAAAAGCTCTAAGCAAAAAAGTAAATTCATTATTACCAAGCGAAGAGTTTAAGTTATTTATATCTATGAGATATTGGAAACCATTTATTGAAGACGTTATTCCAAAAATAGAAGACTATTCACCTGAGCAAATCATCCTTCTTCCTTTATATCCCCAGTATTCGACAACAACAACAGGCTCATCATTTAACTCTTGGTGGAAAGCGATTAAAGGAACAACATTAGACAATACTCCATCTATAACTGTTTGTTCATACCCTATAAACAAGGGTTTAATTTCTGCACAGGTTGACCTTATTAAAAAAACTATAGAATCAGTTAATGTGAAGAGTTACAGGCTTATACTATCAGCACATGGATTACCTAAGAAAGTAATTAAGCGTGGGGATCCCTATCAAATTCATGTTGAAAAAACAGCTGAAAGTATAGTCAAAGGATTAAAAATAAAAAACCTTGACTGGTGTGTAAGTTATCAAAGCAGAGTAGGACCTCTTGAATGGATTGGACCATCAACTGATGATGAAATAAAAAAAGCAGGTAGGGAAGAAAAGTCTTTAATTATTGCCCCAATAGCTTTTGTTTCAGAGCATTCTGAAACGCTTGTTGAGCTTGATATTGAATACTTACAACTTGCAAAAAAACACGGAGTTCCTGAATATCTCAGAGTCCCAGCTGTAGGCACCCATGAGAGTTTTATCAGTGGTTTAGGTAACTTAGTCGTTGAAACCTTTACAGCCTTAAAAAACAATGATTTTAAAACAAAGTTGGGACCAAGGGGTGTAAAAATAGTTTGTCCAGCTTGTAATTGTATTTCTATTTCAGATGGATCTAGATTTAATGGGTGACTACTATACTTGGCTAAAAGCCCTGCATATTATCACAGTTATTGCTTGGATGGCTGGTTTGTTATACTTACCTCGACTGTTTGTATACCATGCTAATGCGCAGAATAATTCCGAGCTTTCTGAAACTTTGAAAATTATGGAGCGCCGATTGTATTACGGTATAATGATGCCTTCGATGTTGTTATCCCTGCTTTTAGGAGGTTTCTTATCAGGCATTCCAGGATTAATAGATTATAATGGAAACGATAATTGGGTTTGGGTAAAATTATTGTGCATTTTTATTCTATTGCTAATACATGGTCTATTAGGTCGCTGGCGCAGAGACTTCGCTTTAGACAGAAATAAGCATAGCCCAAGGTTTTTTAAGATAATTAACGAGGTTCCTACGGTCATTATGATTGTAATTATTATTATGGTTGTAGTTAAGCCATTTTAACACTGCTCTTGACATTACCTCACAGATACTTCATGTGAGTGTNTAAGAAAACAAAAAATTTAAAATCTACTTCTAGAAAAGACATTCTAACCGTTAAACCCTCCTCTAAAGTTTCTAAATAGAATTGCTTATGCCTCTATAGGCTCTGCAGAATCAAATAAACAATTTCCTTTTATCAACGTAAATGAATGTGACATGCATCTTCAGGAGTTAAAAAATAAGTCCCCAACCGAACTTATAGAGTTTGCGTCAGATATGGATATAGAAAACGCAAATAATATGAGGCGACAAGACATAATGTTTGCCATACTAAAACAACTGGCTGAGAATGATCAGGCTATATATGGAAGTGGAGTACTAGAGACCTTACAAGATGGTTTCGGGTTTTTGAGATCTCCGGAAGCTAATTATCTCCCGGGACCTGATGATATCTATGTTAGTCCAAGCCAGATAAGAAGGTTTGGATTAAGAACAGGAGATACATTAGAAGGACAAATTCGCTCACCAAAGGATGGTGAAAGATACTTCGCATTACTAAAACTGAATCAAATTAATTTTGATCCCCCAGAAAAATTGAAACAGAAAATTAATTTTGATAACTTAACTCCATTATATCCTGATGAAGCTTTCAAATTAGAAATAGAAGACCCTACAATCAAAGATTCTACTTCTCGTATAATTGATCTTGTAGCGCCAATCGGAAAAGGACAAAGGGCNCTAATAGTTGCTCCACCCCGTACTGGTAAGACAGTGATGTTACAAAATATAGCTAGGTCTATAGAGCTTAATCACCCAGAAGCTATTTTGTTAGTTTTACTAATTGATGAGAGNCCGGAAGAAGTCACAGATATGGCTCGATCAGTTCAGGGNGAAGTAGTAAGNTCAACCTTTGATGAACCAGCATCTAGGCATGTACAAGTTGCTGAGATGGTTATTGAGAAAGCTAAGAGACTGATTGAGCACAAACGCGATGTTGTGATTCTTCTTGATTCAATAACACGTTTGGGACGAGCATATAACACGGTAGTTCCATCATCAGGAAAAGTTCTAACAGGCGGAGTAGATGCGAATGCTCTTCAAAGACCAAAACGATTCTTTGGCGCGGCTCGAAACATTGAGGAAGGTGGTTCCTTAACTATAATAGCTACGGCTTTGATTGACACAGGATCGCGGATGGATGAAGTGATTTTTGAAGAATTTAAAGGTACAGGAAACTCTGAACTTATCTTAGACAGGAAACTTGGTGATAAACGAACTTTTCCAGCTATTGATATNGCCCGCTCTGGAACCCGCAAAGAGGAGCTATTGGTGGATAAGGCTAGCTTATCAAAAATGTGGGTTCTTCGACGTATACTAATGCCNATGGGCACAACAGATGCAATGGAATTTCTTTTGGATAAGTTAAAATCNACAAAAACAAATTCCGAATTTTTTGATTCNATGAATGCATAAANAATAATTCAATATTAAAAATCAGCGTTGAGAAAGTCTGCAACGCTGATTTAAACAACAGTTATTNTCAAATAATTTATGGGATTANTACTGTAGAACCTGTAGTCAGTCTNGACTCTAAATCTTCATGTGCACGCTGAGTATCAGCCAATGAGTATTGTTGATTGACTTGGATCTTTAATGCTCCATTTTTTACTACTTCAAATAAAGCGTTTGAGGAATCCATTAATTCTTCACGGTTAATAATATATTGAAATAGACCTGGACGAGTTAGAAATAAAGATTTCGGAGCTAACATACTTATATTAAAATCATTAAAAGCCCCAGAAGCCTGACCAAAATTCACCATTAAACCTCTAATTGCAAGACAGTCTAGAGACCCCCTAAAGGTGTCTTTAGCGACAGAATCATAAACTACGGGTACACCAACACCGTTTGTAAGCTCTTTTACCTGTGAGACCCAATCTTCAGTCCTATAGTTTATGGGATGGTGACAACCGTTATTTGATGCCAACACTGCTTTTTCATCGTTACCGACAGTGCCTATAACAGTTGCACCTAGATAGTTTAACCATTGGCATAGCATAAGGCCAACTCCACCAGCGGCAGCATGAACTAAAACTGTATCCCCTGGTCTAATCTGATATGTTCTGCGTACTAGATATTCTACAGTCATCCCCTGAAGCATCATTGCAGCACCTAACTCAAAGGAAAAGTCCTCTGGTAGAAGCACAAGTTGATCAGCTTTGATATTGCGTTCACTTATATATGCACCTGGAGGGGCTGCAGCATAGGCCACACGATCTCCTGGTTTAACAACTTCTACACCCTCTCCTACAGCCTCTACGACTCCTGCTCCTTCCATTCCAGGAATACCTGGTAGTTTGGGAAATGGATAGACCCCGGACCTAAAGTAAACATCAATATAATTTAAGCCGATTGCCTTATGAACTATTCTAGCTTCTCCCGGACCAGGTTCATTAATATCTATGTTCTCGTAGCTTAAAACTTCCGTCCCGCCTGTTTCGTGGACAACAATTGCTTTGGGCATCGCACATATTCCCTTTAATAATTAATCTATTTTAAATTAAGTTAAATGACTTTTAAAAAACTCAGAAGTACGAGTATTAGCTAGCTCAGCCGCTACTTGGTCATAATGTGCGCCATTGATGCGTGCAAATGCGTGATCTACACCAGGATAAGAATATATTGTAATATTCTCATTCGTACTTAGCTCGCTAGATAATTTTTTTTGTACTTCTTTTGGTACAAATTGATCTTCCTCTGCCATATGTTGAATATGAGGAGATATTATATTAGTTGACTCTCCGAGGTCATTTTCTATACCCACTCCGTAGAAGCCAACAGAGCAATCCACATTAGTTCTTGTTGCCATCAAATATGCTAATTTTCCACCTAGGCAATATCCAACAGCTCCAATTTTACCACTACAAGCTTTATGGTTAAGCAGAAATTGAAGTGTTTCTTTTGAATCAATGATACCCTGATCAACATCAAAATTTTGATAAAGATCGAAGGCCTTTGCCCATTCACCCTCAGTTTTATCACAAAGTTCTACACCAGCTTCTAAACGCCAGAAAAGATCTGGACAAATAGCCACATACCCTTGTGCCGCTAGGTTGTGACAAACTTCGCGCATAACAAAATTAATGCCAAAAATTTCTTGTAAAACTATTATTCCTGGTCCAGAACCCGAATCTGGCAGAGCTAAAAAAGCATCAAAGCCTAATCCGTCCTCGCGTAAAATATTAACAGTGGATGCAGACATATTTTTTCTCCATTGTTTTCTATCAACTAAAAAAGTACATTCGTATTTTTATCAATTTAACTCATGCTTTAAAAGCTGTAGCTTTGTTTTGACTCCTGAGCCAGCTGAAAACCCTCCAGTTTTGCCAGACGATGCAGTTACTCTATGACAAGGTATAATTATAGGTATAGGATTTTTAGCGCAAGCTCCTCCTATAGCTCTTGGTGCGGTATCTAATTCCCAAGCAATTTGGGCATATGTTTGGATAGAACCAAAAGGAATTTTATTTAAATGATCCCAAACTTTTATCTGAAAACTCGACCCCTTAGGTTTTAAAGGCAACTTAAATTCTGAAAGTTTGTTTTTGAAATATAAGTTTAATTGTGCGGAAGCTTCAATCAAAATAGGGTGAGAACTTGCCGTTTTACTTTGTTCTCCAAATACAAAATTTAGAGCAATAATTGCATTTCCATCTGTTTTAAGTTCTAACGATCCTAGAGGGCTATTTATTTGCAGAGTATCGAGCTTCAAAAACTATTACCTTGATTAAACGTTGGTGTAGATTTTTTTATAAATTTTGTTTTTAAGTTGCTACTTGGTTTTTGCTACGAGAAAAATCTATACACCTCAAACTTATACATCTTTGCACATAACTTCTTTTGCAAACCCTCAATTTATTATAATTATTAGTGTTTAACAAATAATTTAGATAAATTCGAAAACAGGATCATATTTTGGATTTTTGAAATATTAATTTTAATAAAACTCAAATCCTTTTAATTGACACCATTTATATACGCTGAGGTAATTTATGATCAATCAAAATGGTTCTTTTGGATTTTATGATAAGCACATCTTTTGTTGTACAAATGAGAGAAAATTAGGACATCCGAGGGGCTGTTGTGCCGAAAAGAATGCTTTCAAGCTTCGAGCTTATATGAAAGCAAAGGCTAAAGCTTTTGGAATAGAAAATATTAGAATAAATACCTCTGGTTGTCTTGATAGATGCGAACTTGGTCCTACCATGGTTATTTATCCTGATAATGTTTGGTATACCTATCAAACACGAGAGGATATAGATGAAATACTCAACGTGCATATAATTAATGGTAAAGTAGTAGAGCGGTTAGTTCTTAAAAGAAACCAAAATGAACTTCATAAAGCTAATGATTAAATAACAAATTGAATATTAAAATAAATAGATGTAGTTACACATAATTATATAAGTTATTGATTTAAATAGGATTTAAGTATTTATTTACAAAGAAAAAGTGATACTATTTTTGCAGAGCTCACCCCAGCGGGTAAGGGCTCAGTGTCTGTCTTTCGTATTTCTGGACAATTGGCTAGTTATATACATAAACATTTAATACACGGGAAAAGATCTTTGCCGCGTATTGCGTCAGTTCGGTGGCTACATGACCCAGAAACAGGAAAGCGAATTGATCGTGGCATTGTTTTATGGTTTCCTGGTCCAAAAACTTTTACAGGTGAAGACATTGTTGAACTTCATACTCATGGGGGTAGATCTGTCCGCGAAGCTATGATTAATGCTCTTAATTTTATAAATGGAGTAAGGTTAGCAGAACCAGGAGAATTTTCTGCTCGTGCATTTATTAATGGTAAAGTTGATCTAACAGAGGCTGAAGGTATTGCTGATCTTATAAGTGCGGAGACGGAAGCGCAGAGACTTCAAGCGCTTAGACAAATGAGTGGAGGTCTAAAGGAGCTTTATGAGACATGGAGGGTTAAACTTATAAAATTATCGGCGTATTTAGAAGCGGAGATGGATTTTTCTGACGAGGCTTTACCCTCAAATATAAATGAGTCTGTATATTCAAATATACGGGAGTTAGTATCTGATATTGAAATACATCTTTTAGATAAAAATCGCGGTCAAAAAATTCGTCATGGTATTCAAATAGCTTTGCTTGGTGCACCAAATGCTGGAAAATCTAGTCTGCTAAACATATTAGCTAAAAAAGATGTAGCAATTGTATCCGATATATCAGGAACTACTAGGGATGTTGTTAAGATAAACTTAGATTTAGAAGGTATACCAGTTAGTGTCTCTGATACTGCCGGAATACATTCGGCATCAGGAAAGATCGAAAAAGAAGGTATAAAAAGATCTTATATAGAATCAAAGAGCTCTGATATTAGAATAATAATTCTTGATGGAGAAACCTGGCCTGAAGTTCCTTCTGAAATTATAGATCTTATTAATGACGATAGTATTTTACTTTTAAACAAATCTGACTTAGTCAAAATTTCTTCATCAAATGTAATTAAACAACAGCCCAAAGTAATTTCTTGTCTAAAAGGAATAGGCATATCAGAGTTCACTAAAGAATTGACAGAAATGGTTAAAAATCGCTATGACATAGGAGAAAACCCTCTAATAACAAGAGAGAGACATCGCAAAGCAGCTTCTGATTGTTTGGAGGCCTTGAAACGTTCCCTCAATGTTGATCAGATAGAGCTTTTAGCCGAAGATTTACGTTTGGCTATTTACGCATTAGCACGTATTACCGGAAGAGTTGATGTGGAGGATATTCTTGATGTGGTTTTTAGAGATTTTTGTATAGGAAAATAATTATCTAAAGAACGAATTTAAAAGTATTTTTGGGACCTTGAGATGTATGATGTAATTGTAGTTGGTGGAGGACATGCCGGCTGTGAGGCTGCCTCTGCAGCAGCAAGAATTGGAGCAAATACTGCACTTATCACTAGTGATACAAAAACTATTGGTGAAATGTCTTGTAACCCTGCGATAGGTGGTCTTGCAAAAGGGACCTTAGTTAGGGAAATAGATGCTCTCGATGGTCTTATGGCAAAAGCTGCAGACCAAGGGGGGATCCAATTCCGTGTATTAAATAGAAGTAAGGGACCTGCAGTACGCGGACCTAGAGCCCAACAAGACAGGCAGCTTTATAAGGAATCGATTCAACGTCTTTTGGTGGAACAATCAAATCTAAGTATTTTACCTGGAATGGTGGAAGACCTGATTGTTGAAAAACATGGCAAAATATCATGTGTAAAAGGTGTAGTACTTAATGATGGATCAAAAATATCAGCAGGTGCTGTTGTTTTGACCACAGGTACGTTTTTGCGAGGTAAGATTTATATAGGACAAGAACAGTTTGGTGCTGGACGCATTGGAGATAAGCCGGCAATTGGTATGGCTAAGACACTAGAATCTCAAGGTTTTAAAATGGGACGATTAAAAACAGGTACGCCTCCAAGAATCGATGGCACCACAATTAATTGGGAAATTTTAGAAATACAAGCTGGAGATAATCCACCTGAACCATTTTCTTATCTAACAAATAAATTGAAGAATGATCAGATTTGTTGTCACATAACTCACACTAATGAAAAAACTCATGAAATCATTCTATCTGACCTTAAAAAATCAGCGATGTATTCTGGAGCAATCAAAGGTAGAGGACCTAGATACTGTCCTTCAATTGAAGATAAAGTAGTAAGGTTTTCTGATAAGGCTTCACATCAAATTTTCCTTGAGCCTGAGGGTATTCAAGATACTACTGTTTATCCTAATGGTATCTCTACATCTCTCCCACGAGACACACAAAAATCAATGGTTAGAAGCATACCAGGTCTTGAGAATGCAAAAATTATTCAGCCGGGGTATGCAGTAGAATATGATTTTGTGGATCCCCGAGAGCTCAAGCAAACGCTCGAAACCATCCGCCTACAGGCATTTTTTCTTGCTGGACAGATAAATGGCACAACAGGATATGAAGAAGCTGCAGCACAAGGCTTAGTTGCTGGAGCAAATGCGGCCCTAGTTGCCAGCAAACAACCACATACTTCTCAATCAGAGAATATAGATAAATCAGGATTTGTACTTGATCGTTCAGACTCATTGACTGGTGTAATGATAGACGATCTTACAAATCTTGGTACTTCTGAACCTTATCGCATGTTTAGTTCAAGGGCTGAATACCGATTACTACTAAGGCCAGATAACGCAGACCTTAGATTAACAGAGAAAGGTATTTCCTTTGGTTTAATAAGCAATGAAAGGTCACGTATTTTTTCTGACAAAGCAGATTCTATAAAAAAGGCAAGGGAATATCTTCAAAATATTTCTGCCACCCCAAACGAATTTGCTAAGTATAATATTCACATCAAGTTAGATGGGCGAAGACGTTCAGTCTGGGATCTACTAGGTTATCCTGAAATGACTATATCTCGTTTATTAGAATTATGTCCAGAAGTCGCAAAGCTATCAAAAGAGCAGCAGAGTCAATTAGAAATACAAGCACGTTACGCCACTTATTTAGAGCGTCAAAGAGCAGATATTGAATCTTTCAGGCGTGATGAGGGTTTACGTATACCCACAACATTAGACTATTCTTGTGTTGGAGGCCTATCTACTGAGGCTAAAGAAAAGCTCTCTCAAGCACGACCAGAAACCATGGGGGCAGCCTCGCGCATACCTGGAGTTCCACCAGCTGCATTAATAGCCTTATTGGGATATGTTCGAAAAGATGGAGTTATTTAAAAGCCTTATGAACTTTGGTGTTTCACATGAAACAAAAACATTTTTTGAATATGTTTAAAAATGAATCATTTGTCTAATATTGAAGCTACAAATTTTGCTAAATCTGTTAATGTTTCACGTGAAACCTTAGCTAAATTTCAATTGTATGCTGAATTACTAAAACATTGGCAGAAGAAAATTAATTTGATTGGTTCTAACACAACTGATTCTTTGTGGGAGCGTCATTTTTTAGATAGTGC
>PAWF01000005.1 GCA_002714015.1 Gammaproteobacteria bacterium
GCATTGTCATCGGATTTCTCTCATTCCAATGTATGGAGTTATCTTCCAGCCAAATTCATCAACACTCAATTCCAGCTTTTTGTCATTTAAAGATTGTGCAAGCTGGTCAATTTCCCCCAAGTATGTAAGTTTAATTGTTAACTCTTTACGAGATAACTGTATAATATTTACATTTGTTACTACTGGCAAAGCATTCAGGCGTTGCCTGATACTTAACCAATTATTGATATTTGTATCAACAGGCACGCTAACATGTAACTCATTTTCTTGATCAAACCTCAATAAATTAGAGTTTTTCCATTGCTCTAGATATGGAGAAATTACTTCCTTAACTATATTAGAAAGGAAAGTATTTGTATTTTTGCTTCCATCTGACCGTCGAGTAAAATGCGTTATATTATCACTATTCAAATCAACATACCTTAACTTTACTTCAACTATTCCTTCAGGAAAGGCTAATAACGTCTCAGCACCTATATTATTTTTTAAATCTTCTGAGCTATCAGATTTTAGCTTATTAGACTTTAATTTAAAAACCTCAGAAATTAAGTTATCAAGATCATGTGCTCCTAGTTGAGAAAAGTCCATAATAGCTATAAGAATTTTTTTAAGTCCATATCTCCTTGAAAAGGCACGTACCTTTTCTACAGGAGTATTTATATTGTAAAAGCCCTTAATTTCATGAAAATCTTCTATATCACCGAGAGGTAAGTTAACTGGCAATAAACTGACATTATCTTTTAAACTAACCCATGCCATACTCCAAGGATTCTCCAGACTCCAAGGTACTGTATAGCTATCTTTTAGAAAAATTGGGACAACAAGTATACCCTCACTCTGAGACTCAGCAAAACGAACTAATTTTTTACGCAAATATGCTCTTAACTCCTGAGGACTGAACGCAACAGTTAATTTTGCACGATATCGAGTTGGAGTTACTTTCTCATCGATGACCTCAAATGAAGATATTAATTCCTGAACACCGGACANATCTATTGTTAAACTTGCAATATCCTCCTCTATTACNAGACGGTCATACATAATTNTAAGAGCTTTTCTTTGACCAAGTTCAAAAGCCTTATTACGAGCTTGAGCCGAAGATGTAGCAGTAACATCTACTTCTACNCCTGAAACTGTATAAACATCAGTGTTAGCCAATAATTCTTTGCTAACTTGTGGAATAGCAAATAGCATTAAACCTATTACACACAGAAAGTNAATTAAGCTATATCTCCATTTACACTTTATAAAAAGTAGTTCAAACGTAAGTTTCATTGCAACAGCCTCAATATCGAGTATGGTCTTAAGGCATTAATTCTAGCACATTAATAGAGATTAACATGAGCAAACAGGTTAACCCAAGAAGGACTTATAAGTCTGCTGGTGTAGATATAGACTCCGGCAACGCACTTGTTGAGGATATTAAGCCACTAGCAGCTAGCACAGCTCGCGCGGGTAGCTATGGCTCAATAGGTTCTTTTGGTGCTTTATTTGATATTGCAGCAGCAGGCTACAATGATCCTATCCTCGTTTCAGGGACTGATGGAGTTGGAACTAAGCTCCTAATGGCAATAGAAACTAATATCTATGATACGATTGGGATCGATTTAGTTGCAATGTGTGCTAACGATGTCCTTGCCCAGGGTGCTGAGCCATTATTTTTTCTTGATTATTTTGCCTGCGGAACCCTAGACAGAAAAATTGCTCGAGATGTTGTAAAAGGTATATCCGATGGTTGCAAGCAAGCTTCTTGTGCTTTGGCCGGCGGTGAAACTGCTGAAATGCCAGGAATGTACGCTCAAGACCATTTTGACCTTGCAGGTTTTTGTGTAGGTGCAGTGGAGCGTTCAAAACTATTACCATCTGGAGTTATCCCTGGTGATATAGTTGTTGGGCTTCCTTCATCAGGAGCTCATGCTAACGGTTACTCTCTAATTAGAAAAGTGATCAAAGAAACAGGCGCTGAACTGAGGGCCCCCGCCCCATTTGATCCCAATATAGAATTAGGTAAGCTCCTAATGCAGCCAACACGAATTTATGTTAAGGAAGCAATAAACGCCCTTAACTCAGGCGGAAAAATAAAAGCTTTAGCACATATAACTGGGGGCGGTTTAGTTGAGAATGTTACCCGTATATTACCAAACCAAACTGATGTAATTATTGATGCTAGAAACTGGGAATTACCACCATTATTTTATTGGCTTCACAAATCAGGAAATATAGAACTTAAGGAACTTTATCGAACTTTTAATTGTGGGATTGGATTTATAATCGTTATAGCAGCTGATATGGAACCTAGGTTAAAGGAGGTTTTTGGAAGTGACGCCATGCAAATTGGCACAATTCTGCCTAGTAATGAATCTGCCAGCTCTAATTGTAAATTAATTGGTCTAGAAGAGTGATGGTAAAAAAAATTAAACTTGGGGTAATGTTATCAGGACGTGGAACAAACTTTCAGGCTCTTCTGGATGCTTGTCTTAATCCAAATTTTCCTGCAGAAATTGGACTAGTAGTTTCCAACCAAATAAATGCCCCTGGTTTGGTCAGAGCAAAAAGCTCAAATATCCCTTCAGTAAGCATACCCCATCAAAATTATTCTAATCGCCGGCTTTTTGAAGATGAAATAACAAGTAAATTAAGAGATGCAAAAGTAGAATTAGTTTGCCTCGCAGGATTTATGAGAATTCTTACTTCACACTTTGTAGACGAATGGCATAATAAAATCATCAATATTCATCCATCACTATTGCCTGCATTTAAAGGTTTGAATACCCACGAAAGAGTATTATCAGAAGGGGTAAGAATAAGTGGATGTAGTGTGCATTACGTTAGAGCAGAAGTTGATACTGGACCTATAATTATTCAAGCTGCAGTCCCTGTTCTCCCTACTGACAATCCCAAAACTCTCTCTGAACGTATTTTATTAGCCGAACATGAATGCTATCCCTTAGCCGTTGAACTGATAGCTAATGGCAATGCTACTATTCAAAATAATACTGTTATATTATCTGGTAACTTCAACTGTTCTAATAATCTGATTAACCCACTTAAAATAAAAAAATAAATTAATGAAGAGGTCATTGTTTTATAGATATAGGTTAAATAACAGGCAGTTTTTTATAAAATGGATTTAATTTATGAAGTTAATTACTTTTGAATATGAGGGAAAAGAAGATATTGGTGTTATAGGGACATCCAATAACCTAATTACACCTATTGGTTCTTATTTAACTAAAATTACTAATGAGAAGCAATCGGATATGCTAACGCTTATTCGTAATTATCAACAATTCATTGAGAAAATTCCTAAATTCGAATCACTTGACTTACAGAGTGTCATACTCAAGGCTCCTATTCCGGCACCACCAAAGAATATATTTTGTGTTGGGAAAAATTACTTTGAACATGCACAGGAGTTCACGAAAAGTGGCTTTGATGCAACTAGTAAAAGAGGGGATAATGTTCCTGATTACCCGATAATTTTTACCAAGCCTCAAACCGCTATAGTAGGTACAAAATCTTCAATAATGAACCATCAAAGCCTTACAAAACAACTTGATTATGAAGCGGAACTTGGAGTGGTGATTGGAGTAGAAGGAACAAGAATTAGCCGCGATAATGCGTATAGACATATATTTGGTTATACAATTATAAATGACATCACCGCACGTGACCTGCAATTAAAACACCGACAATGGTTCATAGGTAAATCTTTAGATACGTCTTGCCCCATGGGTCCTTGGATAACAACAGCTGACGAAGTTGACCCAGAAAACCTTTCAATTAAATGTTGGGTTAATAATGAGCTTAGACAAAATGCTAACACAAGTGATCTAATTTTTAATATTCCAACATTGATTGAAACAATATCGGCTGGAGTAACACTACAACCGGGTGATATAATTTCAACTGGAACCCCAGCTGGAGTTGGAATCGGCTTTAAGCCGCCTAAATTCTTAATACCAGGTGATGAAATTAAAATAGAAATTCAAGGTTTAGGTACTCTTGAAAACCATGTTGAGTAGTTAGCAAAAATACAATATGACTTAATTAAGGGGGGTAAGGATAAATGGTTAAGATCAACAGAAAGACTCTTGCTGTGGAAGTACATGGTGAGGGCGATCCCATACTCATGATCCACGGTCTTGGTGGCTCAAGTAATACTTGGCTCCCTCAACAATCAGTCTTATCACGAACACATATGGTAGTTCGACCTGATTTAGAGGGCTCTGGTCGTTCTCAACTTAGGGGTCGCCTTTCAATACCTTCACTAGTAAAAGACATGTTTACATTAATGGATAAGCTAGAATTAAATTCTGCTCATTTATTGGGACATTCAATGGGGACAATTATATGTGCCCATATGGCAGCTCAAGCTCCAAAAAGAGTGAAGAGTCTAGGACTTTTAGGTCCCGTTGCACAACCTCCTGAAGCCGCAAGACAAGCAATTCATGATCGTGCAGAAATTGCGAGAAAACAAGGTATGGTACCAATAGCCGATACACTTTTACAAGTATCGATTTCTGCAGAAACAAGGTCATCAAACCCTGCTGCTTCAGCATTAGTTAGGGAAATNATTATGCGNCANGATTCAGAAGGCTATGCACGCACATGCGAAGCATTAGCAAATGCTAAAGCGGCAAATTTTTCTAGGATAAAATGTCCAACTTTATTAATTACAGGAGATGAGGATGGCGTAGCTCCNCCTCAAGCAACAGTTGCAATGGCAAAAAANATTAAAAAATCACAAGTACTAATTTTAAGCGGTTGTGGTCATTGGACACCTATAGAAAAGCCACAGCTAGTGAACGATGCACTTCTTGGTTTTTACTTTGGATAGAACTATGGCTAAGGCTAAAAAAAACACAAATAAGTTACAANATANANCTCAAGTGACTGTTAAAAAAAAATCACCTAAGAAAGTNNTAANCCAAATACGAAATATTATGTACATTTGCCGTTCTTGTGTTTGGTCTGAGGTTGAAAGGGAAATTGACGGNAAACGCCAAGGTGCTGTCTTACTTCAAAATATTAAGGAAATGACAGAACAGAAGCCACTGCCTGAGTCAATTGATTTACGTGGGGTCTTTTGTCTTAATGGATGTCTTAAGCCCTGCAACGTTTCTTTTCGTGCAAGANATAAATACACGATTAGGTTTAGTGGGCTAACAACAAAGAATGCTNAAGAGATCCTTACAGTTGCAANGCTATATGCTTCTAGTAAGGATGGAAACCTTAAANATAAAGANATACCAAAAGCATTAAAAGATAGAGTTTCAGTTAGAACACCACCATTAAGGTATTAANAAAACTAGTGCTGGGCTGAATTATTAATGAATAATACAAATTTAAAAAATGAAGCTAACTTTAACTTGAGAACTCGTCATCCAGATTTTGAGGATTATTTTACCAAATGGCGTNAGCTCAGTAAAATAGCAAGGGAAACACTCAGCTGTGAACTTGATATAGCTTATGGTAGCGGTCCCAATATGACTCTAGACCTTTTTCCAGCTGAAGGNTCNAATAACCCTTTNCTTATCTTTGTGCATGGAGGTTACTGGCGTTCCCTTGATAAATCTGATCACTCATTTCCTGCTTTGGGTTTTGTCCCATCAGGAATATCAGTCGCTTCTATAAATTANGCGCTAGCACCAATGGTAAGTATAGAACAAATAGTTTCACAATGCCGCACAGCAATTAGTTGGCTNTATAAAAATGCAACTAGGGTTAATGCCAGTAAATCTAATATACATATCAGTGGACATTCAGCAGGTGGACACCTAGCTGCAATGATGGCGTTAACAAATTGGGAATTGAAAGGCTTACCTCATAACACCTTGAAAAGTTCGGCTCCAATAAGTGGAGTTTTTGATTTACAGCCTATAGTTAGCACGTCTATAAATGAAGATTTACTATTAAATCAAGAAACAGCAATACAAAATAGTCCCATTCTACAACCTCATACAAATAAAATACCCTCGCTAATCTCAGTTGGGTTACTTGAAACTGATGCTTTTATTTCACAGGCGAGAACTTATGCTGAGATATGTAGAATTTCGGATTCAGACCATACATTTCTAGGTATTGAGAAAGTACATCATTTTAATATAATTACAGCTTTGGCGAAACCTTCTGAATTATTAACATCGTCTATTATTAAACATGTTTTAGACGCTGCATAACAATATGAATAAAAACCTGGAAGTCACACCTCCCCTACTAAGTAGTGGGCGTCGTGATGTTATTTTGTTAGCAATTTGCCAAGCTCTATTCATGACAAGTACAACGGGGATTGTAGCGTCATCAGCACTTATTGGACACATGCTTGCTGATGAAAAGTCCCTAGCAACTATTCCATTAGCATCACAATTCGCTGGTATGATGGTTAGCACTATCCCGGTTTCTTTACTCATGAAGCAAATTGGGCGTAAAAATGGATTTACTGCTGGTCTACTAATTGGGCTATTAGGAGCCTGTTTAGCAATTTTTTCTATTATTAGTGGCAACTTTGTTCTTTTTTGTTTAGCGAGCTTTATGATTGGCATTATGAACGCTGTAGGACAATATTATCGTTTTGCAGCAGCCGATACTGCTAGTAAATCATTTCGAAGCCAGGCGATTTCTCTAGTCATGGCTGGCGGTGTACTTGCCTCATTAGGTCCACTACTAGCAAATTGGTCGAAAGATATGCTNGCACCAATTAATTTTGCAGGAGTCTATGTAGCTATTTGCGCCCTCTTTCTAGCAAGTATTTTTGTGGTTAGGTTCATAAATATTCCAAAACCAAGTAATGCAGAAAAACGCAGTGCTGGGCGCCCATTGTTTGAAATAGCTATAAAAAGAAAATTTATTATTGCCGTTATTGGAGCTTCCGCGGGATACGCAGCTATGTCATTGCTGATGACTTCAACACCCTTAGCTATGGCCGCTTGCAATTTTCAATTTATTGATTCGGCCCAAGTAATTCAGTGGCACGTTGTAGGAATGTATGCTCCATCATTTTTCACAGGAGCCCTAATACGTAGATTTGGTNCCTATCGTATAATGGAATTAGGGGCGTTATTTATAGGTCTTTGTATAATATTAAATGTTACCGGAGTATCATTAGCACATTTTTGGATAGGAAGTATTCTTTTAGGTATTGGCTGGAATTTTTTATTTATAGGCGGCACATCTTTAGTTACAGAAACTTACAAACCTTCTGAGAAAGCTAAAGTTCAAGGATTAAATGACTTTCTAGTATTTGGCTCAGTAGCTTTATCATCTGTATTGTCTGGAATTCTTCACAATTTAATTGGATGGCAAAATATGAATTATACTGTCTTACCACTTGTAATAGTTTCCCTAGCTGTTCTTGCTTGGTCATCTCGTTTAGAAAAAAAATTACATCCTANCTCATATNAGCCNTAATTTATTCTATTAGTAACTATANTTTGATTTCGAATATAAATTTTCAAGGTCCCAAAATATCACGNTATATTTTGCNGTATGCTNGTTAAAAGAAATTTAAGAATTTAGGGAGATANCTATAAATGACTCTTCAACCTACAATGATGGATTATCAACTTACATTAATNGGAATTCTCAATAGAGCTNGGCGCTTATACAAAGATACTGAANTTGTTTCTNGNTTGCCTGATAAATCCTTACATAGATATTCTTATAAAGAACTCTATATACGCTCTAAGAAGCTCTCTTCTGCATTACAAACTGCNGGTCTAAAGCCAGGGCAAAGAGTAGCAACTATGATGTGGAATAGCTATGTGCACCTAGAGGCATACTTTGGAGTACCGGGTGCTATGGGAGTATTTCATACTCTCAACTTTCGTTTACACTCTTCAGANCTTAATTATATANTTAATCATGCAGAAGATCGATTTATNATTCTAGATGAAATACTAATCCCAATATTTGAAGAAATTCATAAAAATACAAAAATTGAGCGAGTATTCATTGCTAATCGCTCTGGTAATAAGCTTCCATCTGGTTATGAATGTTATGAGGAGTTTTTAGATTCTGGATCTGCGGATTTCGAATTTCCTGAACTTAAAGAAAATGATCCGTGCGCTATGTGCTACACCTCAGGAACCACAGGAAAACCAAAAGGGGTAGTATATTCGCATCGTGCTGTAGTCCTACATACATACAGCATATGTCTTGCAGATACATGCGCCTATTCGTGCCAAGATGTATTAATGCCCGTTGTTCCTCAATTTCATGCAAATGCTTGGGGGACACCCTTTGCTGCTGCAATGGTTGGTGCAAAAATNGTCATGCCAGGACCACATATGGACCCAGTTAGCTTACTTGATCTAACTAGNGCAGAACAAGTTACAGTCGCAGTGGGGGTACCAACTATATGGATTGGTATATTACAAGAACTGGATAAAACCCCTTCACGTTGGAAACTGAATCCTAATTTACGCACACTAGTTGGTGGCTCAGCAATGCCNGAGTCNATGATAAGAGGTTTTTTTGCTCATGGTATTAATACTTTTCATGCTTGGGGTATGACTGAAATGACACCTATAGGNACNTTATCCCGGCTACGTCCNCACATGAATAATTGGAGTGAAGATAAAAAATTCAGNATGCGAGCAAAGCAAGGACCTCCTGTTCCAATGGTTGAAGTAAGAGCAATGAATGAGGAAGGAGAAATTAGNTGGGATGGTATAAGTATGGGAGAACTTCAGGTACGCGGTCCATGTGTAGCATCTAGTTATTATAANGCTGAGAGTGATAAATGGTCAGCTGACGGGTGGTTTGGGACAGGAGATGTAGTAACTATTGATAATGATGGATTCATAAAAATTGCTGATAGGACAAAAGACTTAATAAAATCTGGNGGAGAATGGATCAGTTCTGTGGATTTAGAAAATGAACTAATGGGACATCCATCTATTAGTGAAGCAGCTGTAGTAGCAATTCCTCACCCTAAATGGGANGAGCGCCCATTAGCAGCAATAGTATTAAAAGAAGGATTAAGTGTAAATTCAAGTGAATTAAAAAAAATGCTTCTGAAAAAGTTTGCAAAATGGTGGGTGCCTGAAGCCTATGTATTTATCGAAGAGATCCCAAAAACATCAGCCGGAAAATTTAAAAAATCTGCTTTACGAGAAAAATTTGAAAATTGGTCATGGGAAAANTAGTTATTAATAAGTTANTATTGCAATAACTAGGTTCAAACANCCAAAACNNAATTGAAAGTTTTTAGATCCACNTNCTTTATTCAAANCTTCTTCAATTACTTATTCTAAAAGTAGTAGATATTTANATTCAATTTAGAAAGTTAATTNNAAAAANTGNTACANAGGGAAATAGTTTATGGTTTTTAAGCTTCCTAAGATAGCTATATCAGTCATGCTANTATCAACTATACTTTGCTCATGCACAGCCATTAGAGTTCTNACGCATGAAGTTACACTCAANTCAGANNTACTAAACAGTGGNAATTATAAAAATGACCCTACTCACACATCNTTAATATTTAAAGTTAATCATTTTGGCTTCTCAAATTACATAGGNAGATTTAANTCTGTNNATGCCANCCTAAATTACGAATCTGAAAACCTAAGCAATAGTAATATTGTTGCAAGTATTAAAACCGCAAGTATAGATACTAATAGTGAAATACTTGATGCCCAATTGAGGGGTCCAGTTTTTTTTAATTCAGATAATTTTCCAGAAGCAATCTTTACTAGTGATAATATAAAATTAACTGATAAAAATCAGGGGAAGGTTATAGGAAAACTTCGTATTAAAGACAAAATTGCACCCATGACTCTCAATGTAGTTTTTAACGGCGGTGGTAAAAATCCGTTAACACAAGTCGACACACTTGGATTCTCGGCTACTGGCTCTTTTAACCGTTCAGATTTTGGTCTAACTACATGGCTACCTGCTGTAGGTAATACTGTAATTATTAATATTGAGACAGAATTTATTAGGCANTAGCGATGAGTAATTTCAATTATAAAAATATACAAATGAGGTTAAAAAACACACGNATACATTATGGNATTATAGCAATTACTTTTCANTGGATGACTNTTGCTTTCGTAATATTTATGTTNCCAATGGGCTATATNATGACCAATATGCCCCTAAGCCCTAACAAACTAGAAATATATTCTTGGCACAAGTCTTTAGGATTTATATTACTAGTTCTAATTGTACTGAGGCTAAGCTGGAGGATATTTAATCATCAACCAGAGACACCAAAATCTATTAGCCCTGCTCAAAAGATAGCTGCTCGTCTAGTTCACTATCTATTATATACTTTTTTATTTGCACTACCAATAACTGGCTGGCTAATGTCATCTGCTGCAGGTTTTCCAGTGGTGGTATTCAAGATATTCCAACTCCCTGATTTAATACAATCCAGTGAGTCGCTAAGATTAGTATTTCTAAACATCCACTTTGCTATTGGTATAGCTATGCTAAGCCTAATATTAATCCATATATTGGCCGCTATGTACCATCATTTTTATAAAAGAGATATTATACTTCACAGAATACTACCTATAGTTAGGGTCAATTCAAAATGACATTCAATAAGGCTACCCTGGTTATTATCATACTAATACAATTCTCTATCCTTGGAAGCACCGCTATAGCTAACGGTAAGCTTGAAAGAAACCAATGGGCATTATTATCTTCAGCAAGTCAGATTAAATTTACAGGAAAACAGATGGGTGTCCCAACTAGTGGAACATTTTCAAGTTTTGACGCAAAAATTATATTTGATAAAAATACCCTTGAAGAAAGTTATGTGCTAATCACATTAGAGCTGGAAAGCGTAAAGACTGCATATGCAATTCTTGCGGATGTGTTAAAATCAGAGGCTTGGTTTAATGTTAACCTATACCCTCAGGCAATTTTTGAAAGCACAGATATAAAGTTCCAGAAAGATTCTGAAAACTTTGAATACATAGCATCTGGAATGCTGACTTTGCGTGGAGTAAAACAGCTTGTCGAGTTTAATTTTAATATATTACCAACTAAAGATTTGGATAAAAATAAAAAATTAAATCAAGCGCACGTTAACGGAATTTTAACCGTTAAACGCAAGTCATTTGGAGTAGGTCAAGGTGAATGGGGGGATACTTCAATAGTAGATAACAATGTAAATATCGAGATAGATATCATAGCTGAAAAACATTTCACCAATTAGTAATATTTCTAATTATTTAAGTAAGTGTTGAGATTTTTGTTGAAATTAAAAACTANGGCAGNCCTTTATAATTGAATAAACTTTTTTGACTGGGATTCAATCATCACGATGTGTNCGCTCATACCTCTCATGTTGNTCTTGAGCTTCTATACTTAATGTTGCTATAGGTCNAGCTTCTAAACGTTTNATACTAATCGGCTCTTCTGTCTCTTCACAATACCCATAAGANCCATCGTGAATACGAATTAANGCCTCATCAATCTTTGAGATAAGTTTACGGGCACGATCTCTTGTCCTCAATTCAACAGCCCTTTCGGTTTCAACGGCTGCACGATCTGCCANATCTGCCTCAGGTGAGTTATCACTGCGAAGTTTCTCAAGAGTTTCTCCGGTCTCACCAAGGATATCGTCTCTCCATGAGAGTAATTTAAGACGAAAATACTCTCGCATTGTTGGATTCATAAACTTTTCACTATTTTCAGGTCTGTAATTCTTGGGAACTTTAACTTTTTTGCGCGCCACTGGACTTACCTATTTATATTCTCTGAGTATTGAGGGCGCGGAGTATAAGAATCCATTGCGAATGCTGCAAGCAGGGAACTAAAAACTATAAATTATCTTTATTTTATCCAATAATTTTGTTTAAAAACAATTATTTAGAAACATGCTCAGAATTGGAGAAAATTAAAAATTTTATAATTATGCTATTAGTTAACCCCCCTTTACACACAAAATTGTACAAAATACTTAAAAAATGATTCGTAATATACATTATACTAAAGACCGTGACTTATTAATTACGTCATGAGAGGCTTATATTAATAGATTATTTATTTAAGAATATTTTTAATGACACCTAAAAGTTTAAAATATTTCATAGCCCTCTCAAAAGAGTGCCATTTTGGTCGTGCGGCAGAAGTGTGCAATATCTCTCAGCCGACATTATCATCTGCAATAAAGCAACTTGAAACTGAGTTTAATGTACCGTTAGTTCGGCGGGGTCAAAAATTTCAAGGGTTTACACCAGAAGGCAAAAAGGTACTCGAGTGGTCAGAGCGAATAATTGCAGATACAGACGCAATGCGCCAAGAAGTAAGTAAATTAAGTAAAATTTTAACAGGACGCCTTCGGCTAGGAGCTATTCCAACCGCTTTATCAATTTTACCCTATCTTACAGCACCTTTCTATGAATCCTCACCTTCAGTTTTCATTAACGTAAGTTCAATGAGCTCTTCAGAAATTCAAAAAGCTTTGGATAATTTTGAAATCGATATGGGCATTACCTACCTTGATAATGAACCACTAAAAAGGGTCATAAGTACCCACCTCTATAATGAGTCATATTCTCTATTAGTTGCAGATACATCTCCATTCTTAGGACAAAAAACTATTAGTTGGAAAGAAGCAGTTTCAATTCCTTTGGGTTTGTTGAGTAAAGATATGCAAAACCGTAGAATAATAGATACAGCGTTTGCTAAAGCTGGTGTGGTAGCAAAACCATCATTCGAGACAAATTCTATGGCTAGCTTAATCCCTCATGTTACTACAGGCTATTGGTCTGCTGTAGTACCTCGCCATATTGCACTTGGGTCTATTCTTCCTGCAGGCTTATCTTTAATTAAGCTTATTGAGCCAAATATCGTCTATAAGGTTGGAGCAATTATTTCAGACCGTGAACCTCAACCACCTACAGCGAAAGCAATGTTAGGGATTATTAAAAAATTAGGAAGAGATAAATTTTTCAAACGGCTTATTGATAGATAATTTCAATCATATAATTATTTTGATAAATTTTACAAATTAAAAAGTATATGTATGCTTATTCGTAATCCGATGCAAACATTTTACTATGTTAAAAAGATTCAATCTGTGAGCATCAGACGGGGTAGTAAAATAAGGGGAAAAAAATGGCCAGAGGTTCCAAGGATGCATTCCGCCGGGATCACCCTGGACGATCAGGACGTCGTACGCGTCGTCAGGGTAAAGGAAGACAAGTTTTAACCTCAGCCCTGAGTGAAATTAGGGATTTATTAGGTAATAGCCCTAGAAGCCGTGATTTACTTATCGAATTTTTGCACCTCATCCAAGATAAATATGGTCATTTATCAAGCGTGCACTTGGCTGCACTTGCGCAAGAGATGCAACTTTCAATGTCTGAAGTATACGAAGTAGCAACTTTCTATGCACATTTTGATNTAGTCAAGGAAGGCGAAAATGCNCCACCCCCAATTACTNTCAGAGTATGCGATAGCCTCACATGCGAAATGATGGGATCNAAAAACCTAATTGNNGAACTCAAATCTTGCTTAGGTGAATCAATAAGAGTAATCCCGGCGCCATGTATGGGACGATGTGAGACTGCTCCTGTAGCAGAGGTGGGACATAAACACGTTGTAAACGCTAACCCTAAAGCTATTAGAACTACTATCAATTCAGGAGAATTTGGACCACATATACCACCATATAAAAAACTCAAAACCTACATAGATGAGGGTGGATATAATCTACTTACTGAGTGTCATAACGGCACTCATTCCCCTGAGGACATTATAACAATCTTAGAAAATAGCTCATTAAGAGGTTTGGGCGGGGCAGGATTTCCAACTGGGCGTAAATGGAAATTTGTAAGTTTAGAGCCTGAACCTAGACTAATGGCGGTAAATGCTGATGAGGGAGAACCTGGAACTATCAAGGACCGCGTTTATCTTGAAACTGACCCACACCGAACTATTGAAGGTATGTTAATAGGCGCTTGGGCTATCCAAGCAACAGATGTATATTTTTATTTACGAGATGAATACCCCCATATACGGCAAATACTAAATACTGAGCTATCACAGCTTAAAAAACTTGGTCTTAAAAATTTACCTAATATTCATTTACGACGTGGAGCAGGCGCATACATATGCGGAGAAGAGTCAGCAATGTTAGAAAGTATAGAGGGCAAACGCGGTGAACCTCGGCACAAGCCCCCCTTTCCATCTCAAGTTGGTCTATTTGGTCGCCCCACGCTTATAAATAATGTGGAAACTCTATATTGGGTAAGAGAAATATGCGAGCGAGGAGCAGACTGGTTTGCCAAACAAGGACGTAATGACCGTAAGGGACTTAGAAGCTTCTCTGTATCTGGACGGGTAAAAAAACCAGGAATGAAGCTTGCCCCGGCAGGAATAACTGTTACCCAACTTATAGATGAATACTGTGAAGGCATGGATGAGGGTCATAAATTTTATGCATACTTGCCAGGTGGAGCATCAGGAGGAATCCTCCCTGCATCTATGGGGGATATTCCCCTTGATTTTGGCACTCTAGAAGAATACGGGAGCTTCATTGGCTCAGCTGCAGTAATTATATTATCTGATAAGGATGATCTTAAAGCTGCAGTTCTAAACCTAACAAGATTTTTTGAAGATGAAAGCTGCGGACAATGTACACCATGCAGAGTTGGGACAGAAAAAGCATGTAACATAATGAGTAAAGAGTCCTGGAATACACAATTACTCGAAGAATTGTGTACAGCTATGGCAGATGCATCTATTTGTGGTCTGGGGCAGGCTGCTCCAAACCCTATTAAGTCCATAATTAAATACTTTCCCAAGGAATTGACATGACTAAAGCTATTAAATTTCTTATAGACGGTATAAAATTAGAAGCTCAGCCCGAGGAAACAATATGGCAAGTGGCAAAGCGTAATGGAATAGAAATTCCACACTTATGCTATACTGAAGGTTCTGGTTATAGACCTGATGGAAATTGTAGAATTTGTATGGTTGAGATAGAAGGTGAAAGAGTCTTAGCTGCATCATGTATTCGAAAACCATCTGATGGAATGGTCATAAAAACTTCAAGTGACCGGGCAAAATCCTCACGAGAAATGGTAATGGAGCTTTTAATTTCTGACCAGCCTTCTCAAAAAGATTCTCATGATCCAAAGTCCGAACTCTGGGACTGGGCAGGTAAAATGCAACAAACTGAAAGTAGGTTTGAAGCCCGCCAAAACAGTCCAACCCCAGACCTAAGTCATTCAGCTATGGCTGTCAATTTAGACGCTTGTATACATTGCACACGATGTGTAAGAGCCTGCCGGGAAGTTCAAGTCAATGATGTAATTGGAATGGCAGGTCGTGGAGCAAGAAATGAAATAGTTTTTGACTTTGCAGACCCAATGGGTGAGTCAAGCTGTGTTGCTTGCGGTGAATGTGTTCAAGCTTGTCCTACAGGAGCTCTTATGCCCGCAAATGAGGTAGGCAAAATTGAACCAGATACACAGGTAGATAGCGTCTGCCCATACTGTGGTGTGGGATGCCAAATTAAATACAATATAAAAGATAATAAAATTTTATGGGTTGATGGGCGTGAAGGAATAGCAAATTCTGGAAGACTTTGCGTAAAAGGAAGATTCGGCTTTGACTATGCAAGTCATCCAGAGCGACTCACAAAACCCCTAATTCGCCGTGAAGATGCTCCACCAAAACATCAAGATATGCATATAGATCCATCTAACCCTTACACTCACTTTCGTGAGGCAAGCTGGGAAGAGGCTTTAGATAAAGCCGCTGAAGGAATATTAAAAATCAGGAAGTTATCTGGTGCAAACGCTCTTGCAGGCTTTGGTTCAGCTAAAGGATCGAATGAAGAAGCATACCTTTTCCAAAAGTTAATTCGAGCAGGGTTTGGTACTAATAATGTTGATCATTGTACCAGGTTATGCCACGCATCATCTGTAGCAGCACTACTAGAATGCATTGGGTCAGGAGCAGTCACTGCTAGCTTCAACGAAGCAGAAAACGCTGATGTAATTATCATAATTGGTGCCCAACCAACTACGAACCACCCAGTGGCTGCAACATTCATGAAAAACGCTGTTAAGCGTGGAACAAAACTTATTATTTTAGACCCTCGAGGTTCGGCTCTTTCAAGACATGCAACACATTTTTTACAGTTTAAGCCAGGAACTGATGTAGCTCTATTAAATGCTATGATGCATGTCATTGTTGAAGAAAACCTATGTGATAGTAAATATATCCAAGCNCATACAGAGGGCTTTGAGAAAATGCGATTACACCTAGCTAATTACAACCCCGATATTATGGCTGATGTTTGCGGAATTAAAGCTGATACCATCAGAATAGTTGCACGCCTTTATGCTAAAGCTTCTGCTGGAATAATATTCTGGGGTATGGGTGTAAGCCAACATGTTCATGGGACTGACAATGCACGCTGCTTGATTTCACTNGCTCTTATGACAGGNCAAGTAGGTCGACCAGGTACAGGACTCCACCCTCTTCGGGGGCAAAACAANGTTCAGGGAGCATCTGATGCGGGTCTTATACCAATGATGTATCCTGATTATAAGCCAGTATTAGATCCAACAAATCATTCTTTCTTTAGTAAATTTTGGGAAAAACCACTTAACCCTGAAAAAGGTTTAACCGTTGTTGAAATAATGGACTGCGCTCACGAAGGGACTATTAAAGGTATGTACATTATGGGTGAAAACCCTGCCATGTCTGACCCAAACTCTAGTCATGTTCGTGAGGCTATGGCAAAAATAGACCATATAGTTGTTCAAGAAATTTTCTTAACTGAAACAGCTATGTTCGCGGACGTTATATTCCCTGCTACAGCTTGGCCAGAAAAAGACGGTACAGTGACAAACTCTAATCGACAAATTCAGATAGGACGCAAAGCTCTTGATGCGCCTGGCGAAGCTAAGCCTGANTGGTGGATTTTGCAAGAAGTAGCCAAAAGACTGGGTCTTAACTGGGNTTATAATCACCCTAGTGATATTTTTTCTGAGATGAAGAATTGCATGGAATCACTTGATAACATTACNTGGGAACGCNTAGAATCAGAAAATGCAGTTACATATCCTTGCGATGCAATTGATGAACCTGGTCACGATATTATTTTTGGCAATGGTTTTCCAACATCTACGAAACGTGGNAAATTTGTTCCTGCCAGCATAATTCCACCAGATGAGATGCCTGATTTNGATTACCCAATGATACTGACAACTGGTAGGCAATTAGAACACTGGCATACCGGAGCAATGACAAGACGAGCAAGTGTATTAGATGACCTTGAACCTGAAGCAGTTGGCTGCATGGCTCCACTAGACCTTGAAAAGCGAGGAATATCTCCTGGCGATGACATAGTAGTTTCAACACGCAGGGGCGAAATTGTAGTTACAGCTCGTGCTGATTCTGGAGTGCCAAACGGAGTCATCTTTGTTCCTTTCTGCTATGCAGAATCACCGGCAAATATGCTTACAAATCCAGTGCTCGATCCCTTTGGAAAAATTCCTGAGTTTAAATTTTGTGCGGCTCAAGTAAATCTCTTAGAATTACCAGCAGCCGAGTAATTTAATTNTGAATTCTAAAATATATTAGTCATATAGGTCTATTTGACTNCTTGGGCTTAATATAAANACAAAGAGCCTATAATTTATTATTTAGGTTCTAAATCATTNAGCATTCTATTCGCTTCTAATAATTCNTCTGCCAAATTAAGATCCGGCAAAGTATTGATATTAGTGAATGGGTCTATAGGATCACTTGAAAACTCTGCAACTTCCAATGCTTGTGAATGAGTAAAATCGTCAATTTTTTTTATCCCCTGAGAAACTAGTGCGTCCCAGAGTTGATCCCTCCAAGATAGCGGCCATAGAGCTACTACTGGATGGCGTCGTCCACCTGATAATGCGCAAGCCCCTACAACAGAATTGCTTTCTTGTTGGCCTAAAGCATTACTNTCCACCAAACTTTCNGCAGAACNAATNGCCAAAAAAAGACGNTCTACNAGGTCAAANGGTAAAAAAGGAGCATCTGTTGGTACACTTAGAACCCACTGAATATTAGGCTTATTTTCTATAGCCCATTCAAGTCCGGTTAATACCCCNGCCAAAGGTCCTNGCTGCCCAGGCACAACATCATTGACTACTTCAAGACCAAAACTAGNAAATCTCTTNGGATTTCCGTTAGCATTAATGATCATACAATTGGTCTGNGGTTTAATTCGNTTGATTACGTGAGAAANTAATGGCTCACCTGCNAGTTNTTGCAAGCTTTTATCNCCACCTCCCATACGTCNTGACTTTCCTCCAGCTAGTAAAACAGCAAGAATATCATCTCTGATCATTTTTAATTTCAATTCCNTAAGTTCTTTGAAAAGTATTTTTTNGCAATAATTAAAAACTATGNGAATAAGCTTTTTTATTTACCATCANNACTACCCTTTCTCTGATGGTGACGCTCTTCTTCCACTATTGATTTTGCATCTTTATCAAATACTATTCTTTCCGTACCTGAAAGTGCTATAAAACGTGCCCCTCTTGCNCGACCTATTACAGTCAAGCCAGCTTTACGAGCNAGCTCGACNCCCCAAGCAGAAAAGCCTGACCTAGAAATTAAGATAGGTATACCCATCTGCACTGTCTTAATTATCATTTCACTTGTAAGACGACCTGTAGTATAGAAAAGTTTACCTTCTGGGAGAAGCTTCTCACAATACATATAACCTGCAATTTTATCTATGGCATTATGCCTACCTACATCTTCCATATATACTAAAGGTCGATCAGTTTCACAAAGTACGCATCCATGAATTGCCCCGGCTTTTAGATATAAGCTTGGCTGAAGATTTATTTGCTTACTTAACGAATAAATCCAGCTTGTTTTAATTATTGCGTTAGAATCTAATATGATATCGTCAAATTTTTCCATTAAGTCACCAAACATCGTACCCTGTGCACATCCAGAAGTTAGAGTTTTTCGGCGCAATAAATCCTCATGATCTGTAGGATTAGTAGTGCGTACTATGGCAGTCTCCACCTCTGAATCATAATCTATAGAAGAAATGACATCATCCTCACTTATCATCCCTTGGTTAATTAAATAGCCTAGGGCTAATTGCTTAGGACGATCGCGAATAGTCATAACCGTTACAATTTCTTGACTATTTAAAAAAATTGTTAAGGGCTTTTCTTCAACTACAGGGATAGATAAAGCATCCCCATTATGATCTATGCCCTCTACATAACTTGTAAGACTGGGATCCTCAGGATTTGGCTTTACATTAAATTTTTTCATCAAAAGAGACCTAGTTAAAAACCCAAACTAACATTTAAGATTAAAGACTCACAAACTATAGATTACATAAGAAACTATAGCATCAAACAAATAGAGACTAATTGTGTTAATCAAGAACTTTAATCGCTAAGAATTGACATAGAGTGTTAAATAATAAATTTTTGTATTTAAGATCTAATGTGTAAAATATAGTTACATCTGACTTAAATTGAGATATCAATAAAAGCTATACTCGTAATGTACAAATTAATTTAATTTTACTTTAGGACTTATGGTATGGTCTGCGCTAATAAACATATTAAAATACAAATGTATAGTTACCTAAAATGAGTTCTTTAATTGACCCATATGGTAGAACAGTTAACTACCTTCGAGTATCCGTAACAGATAGATGTGATTTTCGATGCTTCTACTGCATGTCTGAAAATATGACTTTTTTGCCAAAGTCTGATCTACTAAGCTTAGAAGAACTTGAACGAGTATGTGACGCATTTATTAAACTTGGTGTAAAAAAATTACGCCTTACTGGTGGAGAACCCTTAGTTAGAAAAGGGATAATTGACCTTCTTAGAAATCTAAGTAAGCACTTAAAAAATGGTTCACTTGAAGAATTAACTCTTACTACTAACGGCAGTCAATTGTCACGATATGCTGATGATTTATTTTCATGTGGAATTAAGAGAATTAATGTTTCTTTGGATACCCTTGATAAGAAAAAATTCTTTGACATAACTCGCTGGGGGAAATTAGAACAAGTAATAGATGGAATAGATGCCGCTAGAGAAGCTGGTATTAAAGTCAAAATTAATACTGTGGCACTTAGGGGAATAAATGACGATGAATTTCCAAGCCTAATCAAATGGTGCGGAGAGAAAGATATGGATATTACTTTTATTGAAACCATGCCCCTTGGCGAAATAGATAATGATCGAACTGAGAATTATCTGCCTCTATCTATGGTAAGAAAACAACTTCGCAAGAACTTTAACCTCGTAGAAACAGACCATAAAACTGGTGGTCCAGCCCGCTATATGGCAATTGATGGCACAAAACAAAGGATCGGCTTCATAACACCACTCAGCCACAACTTTTGTGAATCCTGCAATCGAGTAAGGCTAACATGTACGGGCACCTTGTATATGTGCCTTGGTCAAGAAGATGCTATAGACTTAAGAAGTCCACTAAGGCAAAAAGAGAGTAATGATGCTCTAATTGATGCAATTTATGCAGGTATAGCCAATAAGCCCAAAGGTCACGACTTCATAATTGACCGTCGCTCAAGCACTCCATCTGTTGCTCGGCATATGAGCACAACAGGAGGATAGGGTTTTGAAATTTCTGAACACTAAAAAGTTTGTTGTTTTATACCAATAAGCGTTGAACCCTTCAAAAAATTCAAGAGAGGCAAGTCAAATATAACTAAGAGGGTGATAAAATGNTAAAAGAAAAGACTATTGCTGTAGTTGCCTCAAATTCTCCAGCAGCACAATCTGCTCTTAAAGAGTTATTAAGCCGTTACCCAACATTATCTCCAGAAATAGCCGATGTAATAATTGCTCTCGGTGGTGACGGCTTTATGTTAGAAACACAGCACCGTTTTATGAGTATGCAAAAACCAATATATGGCATGAATCGTGGGACTGTAGGTTTCCTTATGAATGAATTTTCATTAGATGCATTACCGCACCGGATTAATAATGCTGAATCAGCAACTTTGCACCCCTTACACATGAGGGCAACTACTGTTAAAGGGGATATACATGAAGCTCTAGCCATAAATGAAGTGTCTCTACTTAGACAAACACGCCAAGCTGCTAAAGTTGAAATATATGTTGACAGTGTCCCAAGAGTAACCGAACTAATATGTGACGGAGTTTTAGTAGCTACCCCTGCCGGAAGTACTGCCTATAACTTATCCGCTCATGGTCCTATTATCCCCCTTGGAGCAGCAGTACTGGCCCTTACGCCCATAAGTGCATTTCGTCCTCGAAGGTGGCGTGGCGCGTTACTACCAAGTAACGCAAGAGTAGAATTTAAAGCAATTGAGGGAGATAAAAGACCTCTTAGTGCAGTAGCAGATTATACAGAGGTTCGAGATGTAAGATCTGTAGAAATAGTTGAAGATTTAAATACTTCTATCCAACTTCTTTTTGATCCAGAGCACAATCTTGAAGAACGAATTCTCAACGAGCAATTTACACCCTAAAATAAGTAAGTATTGTTTATAACTTGATCTTAAAAACACACCCTCTAGCACGCCTCATTTTAGCGCTAGGAATTGGCGCATCGGGTGGAGCTATATTTNNATCACTTAATCTTCCTTTACCATGGATGCTTGGTGCAATGGCAGCNGCAACTATNTCAGCTATGTTAGGAGCCCCTATAGCTGTACCAAATATTTTTCGAAACTTTATGGTTGCTATACTAGGTATCCTACTTGGCAGCCAATTTAAGCCAGATATTTTTTCAAATATTACCGAATGGTCAACAGGGTTATGTGGGGTATTCCTATCAGTTGCTTCTATGATGCTTGTTGGCATTATTCTACTAAAAATAATTGGTAAATATGATGCTGTTACTGCTTTTTTCTCAGCAACGCCTGGCGGCTTAAGTGAAATGACAATAGTNGGTGAAACTATGGGTGGNGACCCTAAGCGTATTGCTCTCACTCATGGGGTACGCGTATTAACTACTGTATTCATAATTGCTTTCTATTTTAGATTCTTTGAGGATTACCACTCAATATCTATTATAAAAACTAGCTATTCGAATACAAATTGGATTGATATAACAATCCTTATAGGTTGCGCTATTGTGGGTTACCCACTCGCTCGTCTAATTCATATACCTGCTGCCCAACTTGTAGGTCCTCTTGCACTTAGCGCAACTTTTTCAATTACAGGAATTATACAAGCAATACCACCGCCAGAATTAGTTATTGCTGCTCAAGTTGTTCTTGGGTCTGCTATTGNAGCAAGATTTTCCGGAACATCAATTCGTATACTTTGGTTACCATTTCTATTAGCCATTTTTCTAGGTATTTTAATGGTTTTTCTCGCTGCAATCTTTGCNTACGTTTTAGGATATATATCTGGTGTGCCAAGCACAGTACTATTCTTAGCTTTTGCTCCTGGAGGNCTAGCAGAAATGAGCATCATTGCTTTATCTATGGGCACAGATTCAGCGTTTGTTTCTTCCCATCATGTTATTCGCATAATAATTTTAGTTATAGTTGCACCGCTAGTTTTCCGATTTCTTTGTCAAATTATANANAAATATAAATTGTTTAAAAAATAAATTTATAAACAATGCTCTATAATGGGAAATTATATTTAAGATTAGANCTTACTCTATTAACCACATTGGTACAAATAATAAATCAGCTTTTAGACCGTGTTTATACCTCCACTCAATCAATGCTTCTCGGGTAAGTTTTCCTATAACTCCATCTACTGNTCCGACTTCAAGGTCAAAATCTATTAGTTTNTGCTGGAGCGTTATAATTTGCTCTCTGGTTAAACCAACTAACGGTAAACTAGAGGATAGGNAAATTGGAGAAGTTAATTTTTGNGAANCAACCCATGAATTAGCGATATTCTGAATATCTANAATTTGGGAATCTTTGAGTCCCTTGCTTATTTTATTAAATGCATTATTAGCCTTTAGTAAAATTGAATTTGTAGACTGGTAATTTATAATTTTTAGCCAGACAAGCGCTTCTTTTTGATTTTCTTNATGTATAAGAATAGCTAAATTATATTGAGCTTCTGCGANTCCAGCCTCAGCGGCCTTCCTNTACCAATGCTCTGCTGTATTCAGATTAACCCCNACCCCTTCTCCTCTTTCAAAGAGTAAACCCATATTAAATTGCGCAATGGGATCTCCTTTTGAAGCAAGAGTATTCCAAATATCTCCTGCAGACTCATAATCTCTAGCTTTATACAACTGGACAGCGTAATCTTCACTGGCTATTGCATCAATAGAACTAAGACTAAAAAAGAAACCTACTATAGCTAAATATATATTTGTTTTTTTCATTATACTTTTAATAATTTGACTAGAACAAATAGCAAAGTTTTAAATTTTCAAGNTACANNTGNAGCTTATGCTTTGCTAAGCACTGATGGAAGCTTAATAAAACACAAAAATATAAGCATTAATGAANTTATTATACTAATTTAGCAANTGCCTACCAGATAAAGGCTCTTTATGAAGACTTTTATATAAAAAAATAATGAATATCGAAATATTTCATTCAGCCTGCCCGCACGATTGCCCATCAACCTGCGCTCTTGAAGTGGAGCGTTTAGGGACGTCAGAAATTGGCAGGATACGAGGGGCTAAAGCAAATACATATACAGATGGAGTAATTTGCGCAAAGGTTGCTCGATACTCAGAGAGAGTNCATCACCCANAANGACTTACTTCACCCCTACAGCGGGTCGGGGAAAAAGGTGGGGGTCAATTTAGAGCTATATCTTGGGATGCAGCATTAGATGAAGTTGCAAACGCTTTTGAAAGAGCGGCGCAACTTTATGGCTCAGAAGCAGTCTGGCCATACTATTATGCTGGAACTATGGGGCTTGTACAAAGAGATGGCATAAATCGTTTACGACATGTAATGCGATACTCAGGTCAAGATACAACCATATGCACAACTTTAGCAGACGCTGGCTGGGCTGCTGGAGCAGGTGCATTTCTAGGTACTGACCCTCGCGAAATGAGTTAATCTGATCTGATCGTTATGTGGGGAGGTAACCCTGCATCAACTCAGGTAAACGTAATGAACCATATTTCAAAGGCTCGTAAAGATCATGGTGCAAAATTTATTGTCATAG
Source organism: Gammaproteobacteria bacterium (assembly GCA_002714015.1). Lineage (GTDB taxonomy): Bacteria > Pseudomonadota > Alphaproteobacteria > UBA828 > UBA828. The sequence continues at coordinate 24,102 of PAWF01000005.1, forward strand.
ACCCTTACAAAACACGAACCGCACAAGTTGCAGATACACACCTAGCCTTAAAGCCCGGAACAGACGGAGCTTTAGCTTGCTCTATTATGCATATTTTATTCAGAGACGGGTATGCAGATGAATCTTACTTGAAAAAATATACAGACTACCCAAAAGAACTCGAAGACCACCTTAGAGCAAGAGACCCAGAATGGGGGGCACAAATTACTGGTCTAAACGTTGAAGAAATTGAATCTATTGGAAAGCTTTATGGCAAGACTAAAAGAAGTTTTCTTCGTCTTGGATATGGGTTTACCCGCTCCCGTAATGGGGCATCAAATATGCACGCCGTTTCATGTTTACCAGCAGTTACTGGCGCCTGGAAATATAGAGGCGGAGGCGCACTATACTCAAATAAATCTATTTATGGTTGGGATAAAACAATAATAGAAGGACTTGATTGTTGCGATCCGAATATACGAAAATTAGATATGTCGAGGATTGGAGAAGTTCTTACTGGGAATGCAGCAGACCTTGAAGGCGGGCCACCCGTTCAAGCAATGATAATACAAAGCACTAACCCCGCAGTTGTAGCTCCAGACTCTACAAAAGTTAACAGCGGTCTTCAGAGAGACGATCTTTTTTTATGTGTACACGAACAATTTCTTACTGATACAGCAAAGCTCGCGGATATTGTTCTGCCTGCTACTACATTCCTTGAACACTACGACCTTTATCAAGGCGGGGGTCACTCCCATGCAATGATTGGTCCTAAAATTATTGAACCTTATGAAGATAGCCGCGAGAACCACGAGGTAATATGTGGTCTTGCAAAAAGATTAGGTGCTCAACACACTGGCTTTGATATGAGTGCAATGGAAATTGTCGATCATGTTTTATCTGAAGCAAAGTATCCAAGTGCTGATAAGATTATTAAAGAGGGATGGCATGACTGCATGCCGGACTTTGAAACGGCTCACCATTTAAATGGTTGGCCTACACCAAGTAAGAGATTCAGGTTTCGTGGTGAATGGAAAAATAAAACAAAAAACAAATACCAAGAAAAACTTAAACCAATCCCCGAGTTACCCGATCATTTTGAATCTATTGATTCTACAGATAGCATTCATCCATTTCGTTTAATTACATCACCAGCTCATAATTTCTTAAACACAAGTTTTACTGAGACAACCACCTCTAAAATTAAAGAAGGTCGACCTGAGATATTACTAACTTCGATGGATGCTGCGGCACTCAAACTTAGGGAAGGCGAAATTGTAAAGGTTGGCAACCAACAAGGGCATATCGTAATTCATGTTGCTATAACAAAGTCAAATCAACAATGTGGTGTTGTCGTAATAGAGAGTATATGGCCAAACAATGCTTTCAAAACTGGTCTAGGTGTAAATGTCCTCACATCTGCAGAAAGAGGCATGCCAGAAGGTGGAGCTGTCTTCCACGATACTAAGGTGTGGATTGAAAAATACCCATCATAAGTATTTCGAATACTAAGAGGTAACGGCAAAAGTATTTAAATTATTTTCTCTAACGCCGCTATCAAGCGCATGATATCACTTTTACTATTATAGTGAACTAGGCTTACTCTAATAAAACCGCCTTCACTTGAATCATGACCTAAAGCCTCTAGACAACGAGGAGCATAGAAGTGACCTGACCCAATACCTATCCCTTCTTGATCAAGGGTCTTTACAATTTCAGCTGAATTACGACCCTCAACAACAAAAGAAAATATAGGGGTCCTTACCTTACTATCTACACTAGAAGGACCAAATAAAGTTACATTGCGTTTTATACTCAAGAAGTCTACTAATGGTTTTGAAATAACTTCTTCATGTTTAGAAATTAAACCTCCTAAATCAATTATTTTCTCAAGTATCGTATTTTCCGATGAAGTAAAATGATGCTTGTACAAATCAAGAAAATAATCTTCTACACCTGCAATTCCACAAGTGAGCTCATGGTTTGGTCCACCAGGATTGAGTTTTAATGATAATTTATTTTCTAAAAAGCTATGGTTATTGTTAGCTGCACGCTCAAGATGTTCTCTCTTCGCATAGAGTACACCAAGGTGTGGACCATAAATTTTGTATAAGGAGCATAAATAAAAGTCGACATCCCATGACTTAACATCGACTCCTCGATGTGGCGCATAAGCAACACCATCAACACACGCAAGCGCACCCGCATGATGTATTAGACTTACTAAAGCTGGTATATCATTTATAGCACCAGTAATGTTTGAACAATGAGTGAAACAAACCATGCGGGTCTTGGAAGTAAGCAATGACTCTAGAGAATCTATTTCAAGAGCTCCACTATCTTTAGAAAAATGCCATTCTTTTATGATCAACCCAAACTCATTAAGCTTCCGCCAAACACCGTTATTAGCTTCGTGATCAAGGTTAGTAACAATTATCTCATCGCCTGCAGAAAACCATCGACGAAGAGAATTTGCCAAAAATAAAACGCTTGCAGTTGTATTGGGGCTAATTATTACCTCATCTTGATCCGCCCCAATCATCTGAGATATTGCATTATGACCCTTTTCAATTAGCTGTCCTGCTTCTTGGGAGGGTCTATACAGGTGATTGGGCTGGACATGTATACGTGACATATAGTCCTGCACTCTGTGAACAACCTGCCTAGCAGTTAATGTTCCACCTGCATTCTCCATGAAAGCCCACTCTCCATTTAATGCAGAAAATTGGTTTCGAACAAAATCGACGTCTAAATCTGGATAATTTTGCATTATACGCCCCTATTACCTTAGTATTTAATAAATATCGTGGCCTCAAGCGAAACATTATAGACATAAGATTAATATAAAGAATGTTGTCTAACACCCACGATATGCGCCATACTAAAATACTAGCAAGGGTTATGCTCAAATGTCTCTTAGGGGAGTCTGAAAAATGTCACAAATATTATTTAAAAATATAAAGATTTTTGATGGAACCGGCAAAAAATTGTGTGCTGGTGAAGTTCTTGTTCAAGGAAATATGATTCAAAAAGTAGCTACCGGAACAAAAAAAATTCGCGCAAGTAATGTAAAAGTTGTTGATGGCGGTGGAGCAACTTTAATGCCAGGGCTCATAGAACCCCATGCTCACGTATGCTATACTGATTGCACACAATTACCTCAGGTAGGGCAGGTACCACCAGAAGACCATATGTTGATTGCTGTTCGCAATGCAAAAACAATGCTTGACCAAGGTTTCACTGCTCTTTTTTCAGCAGCTGGGGTTGCAAAAATTCGTCTAGAGGTAGCACTAAAAGAAGCCATTAATGCGGGACACTTTCCTGGGCCTAGGCTTTTAGCAGCTTCTCCAGAGATAACCTCAACTGGGGGGCTGGGTGATGAAAGATTATTACACCTGCACCAAGAGTCTATAGGTCTAATTGCTGATGGCCGAGATGAAATGATCAGAGCTGTCAGACTCTGTGCTCGTGAAGGCGTTGATAATATAAAAATTAATATTTCTGGAGATCAATTTGCTCGCGGTGCAGGGATGGAAACTCTTTCCTACACCGATGAAGAAGTAGCTGCATGTGTAGAAGCTGCAAATGAACGCAAACTTAATATATTAACGCACGCACGTTCAGACGGTTCTATAAGAATGGCTTTAAAACATAATATTAATATTCTTTACCATGCTGACTTTATAACACCCAAGACTATGGACCTTATAGAAGCCCGGAAAAAGAAAATTTTCATGGCACCAGCAGCAGGTCTAATCTACTCAACAATTTATGAGGCCAGCGATTGGGGAATAACAGAAGAGTTTGCAGAAGGACTTGAGTTAAAGCGCAAGTTAGAAAGCTGCATGCGCGTTTATAATGAACTTCGTAAAAGAGGCATAAAAGTACTGCCTGGTGGTGATTATGGGTTTGCATGGAATCCTATTGGCACTAATGCTCGAGACCTCGAACACTTTGTAAATTTGTTTGGATATTCACACTCAGAAGCCTTAAGGGCAGCAACTCAGTTAGGTGGTGAATTAATGGGCATAAACATTGGGCTTGTAAAAGAGGGATATCTTGCAGACCTGCTGTTAGTCAACGGTGACCCAACCCAAGATGTATCCATTCTTCAAGATTCAGATAATTTGTTAATGGTTATGAAGGATGGTGAGTACCACAAAGAACCTCAGTTAGAACAAATGGCTAAATTAAGATTAGCACCAGCTGCTGAGTAATATAAAATTAATGGAGCACTTAATTTTAGAACTATGGGCCAAGGATAACTTCCTTGGCTCATTTTTTGTACAAAGTGGAACTAATATATTTTAATCAATGCTAACCTATTTATTTTTTTAGGCTTAAACCTGAATACTACAGAAAAAAACTTTAACTGCTATAAAAGTGTAATAAATTCTAAGAATTTTATATAACTTTTAGAGAAACTAGCAACCCAAATCGCCTATACAATTTTATCTATTTCTAGATATCGATACTATAATAATATGCGAAAAAGTTATAAGCCTTGAAAAGTAGGTGAAATAGTGTCATACAATAAAATATGTTCTACTTTTGTTCTTGGTTGTAGTTATGCAATTCTTGTCTGTCCTCATTTCAAACCTACGCCTCCCTTTGATACTTAATCGGGTTCCTGCTGGTTTCCCTTCTCCAGCTGAAGACTTTGTTGAGGGAAGCCTTGATCTAAATGACTACATTGAGCACCCAGCTGCTACATATTTTGTGAAGGCTGAGGGTGACTCTATGATTGGAGCGGGAATTTATGATGGCGACCTATTGATTGTAGATCGCAGCATTGAGCCAAAAAACGGTAGTATTGTTATTGCTTCAGTAATGGGCGACCTAACTATCAAACGTCTTAAACGTAATCTTCAGGGTAAATGGTTACTTGCACCAGAGAATCCTGACTATCCCATAATTCCTTTAGTTGAAGAATCTCAAATCTGGGGGGTAGTGAAAAACTCAGTACGAAACTTAGAATGACCATCTTTGCTCTTATTGACTGCAATAATTTCTATGCTAGCTGTGAACGGATATTTCAGCCGAAGTTGGCTAACAAACCTTTAGTGGTTCTATCTAATAACGATGGATGCGTTATTGCACGCAGCAATGAGGCAAAGACTTTAGGTATTCCTATGGGGGCACCTTACTTTAAATATAAAAATGACTTAAAACGACAAGGTGTTACAGTTTTATCAAGTAACTATGCCCTTTACGGGGACCTTAGCAATAGGGTGATGACAGTTTTATCCTCCTTCACCCCCAAGTCTGAAATCTACAGTATTGATGAGTGCTTTCTAGATTTATCAGGTTTCGATCACCTGAACTTAACAGAATATTGCCAGTATATTCGCCAATGTGTCTTTCAGTGGACAGGAATCCCAGTATCTATAGGTATTGGGCAAACCAAAACTCTATCCAAAATTGCTAATAAGTTGGCAAAAAAATCTCAGAAAGCAAATGGTATACTTGATCTAAATAACTCCCCTTGGTTAGACACTGCCCTTCAAAGAACAAAGGTTAATGATGTATGGGGAATTGGTCGACGTTGGTCAAAAATGCTAAAGAGCCAAGGTATTACCACGGCTTACGATCTAAGAGAAACTACCGATGGGTGGGTCAGGCAAAAGCTTGGGGTTACAGGTCTAAGAACTGTGAAAGAACTACAAGGTTTGTCATGCATTAAGCTTGAAGATGACCCCGCGGACAAACAGACAGTTTGTATATCCAGAAGCTTCGGTAACCCTTTGACTGATTACAACTCATTAAAGTCAGCTATAACTATCTTTGCAGATATGGCTTCATCTAAAATCAGGAAATACGGTCTTGTAGCTGGAGGTATCAACGTCTTTATTCAAACAAGCCCTTTTAACACCGAAATAGAGCAGTACAGTAAATCAATAACTGTGGGCTTATACCCTCAAACTAATAACTTTCAAAGTATACATAGAGCAGCACTGAAAGGTCTGGATAAAACCTTTAGACCAAACATATGTTATAAAAAGGCCGGTATTCTCCTGACTGACCTCATTAGACCTAAAGATGCCATAAAAGATTTTTTTCATCCTTACCCACAAAATAATGACCAATTATCCAAAGCATATGATGATATCAACCAACGTTTTGGTCCTGGGCTGATTCAATTGGGGCAGGTTAGAAAACCTAAAACCTGGTATGCAACTCAAAACTATAAGACACCTTCCTTTACGACTCGTTGGGATGAGTTACCTTGCGCAAAGTAAGAAAGGACCAGCTGCTAAAAGTTTGGAGCGACTTAACTAATTCTAACAATCAAAAACTCTCACCAACTTAACCGCCTCACCCTCCAGAGTCGACTTTTTTAACAAACCCCTCAATTAGTCCATCTGGCGCAGCTATGACGTGCTCGGATCCAGGAAATACACCTTCTTTGATATCCTGTATAAATTCCTTGAACCCGCTCACACGTTGCTCCTGCATCTGCTGCTTAAGTTTATACAGCTCACGATATTGTTTAGAATGCCTCGGATAGGGCGGAGGGTTATTGCCAAGAATATCTTCTGCAAATAAAAATTGCATATCACCGCCACTACCTGCGCCAATTGAAGAAGTCAGCAAGGTCGTTCGCTTGCTAATCTCCTTTAGGAGATCCTCTGGGATGACCTCTACCTCAACCGCATAAGCTCCAGCATCTTCAAACTTCTTAATTTCACGGTAAATCCACATCGCCTCATCAAGATTTTTGCCAACGGCTTTTAACCCTCCTGTCCATGTACTTTTTCTTGGGACCAAGCCCGCGTGTCCCTGGACGGGGATGCCCGCTTCAGCAGCTGCGGAAATAAATTTTGGACTCCACTGACACATAATTGCGTCCGCCCCAACAGACATAGCCTTATATCCTAGGCGAATCGCTTCTTCTTCACTAGCTGCGGCAATAAGAGGCACAGAAAATGCCATAAAAGTATGGGGGGCTGCCTCCCGTATTGCAATAGCCGGCGCTGGGTTATTAGGATCAAACCGAACCTTCATGGTGTCGACCCCCGCTTCTTCTGCAGCAGCAGCCTCTTCCGGGCTGAACGGTACTGTTTCAACAAGCACGCGAACGCCTTTTTGGTCTCTCAAATCTTTGACCGTATAGTTTCTGGTCCCGTAAGCACCACCCAATGTCATGATTCTTTTAAGACCACGCTTAGCAGCGTCTCTGGGTGGAATTGATCCATCCCCTGTTGCATGACTCGCCATAAATTATCTCCCCTTAATTCACATTTACTAAAGTGTACCCGAGCTGTGACCATAAGCTTCAAGTTATCTTTGGCACAAGACCTTCTACTTTTTCAAAATCATTTTTCCCACACCTGTCCGCACCTTTTAATAATAATAATGGATGATGAGACAATACATCCGGAGCAAGAGTACGATCCCAATGCGATGTGGTTGGCATCAGCCGCATGGTCATTCCGCGCCGTCTTTTATTGGATCGATTGGGCTGTGAACCATGCATTAGGAAAACATCATGGAAAGAGATTTGACCGCGTTCCAGGAGAATCTTTTTAGAATCTTTAACATCAAATTCCGTATCCAACAATTCTTCATGTAACGTCAAATCATCGCTTGGGTTATGTTGATGCTGGCTAAGGGTTCTATCCCTGTGCGAACCGGGTATTACCTCTAGGCAGCCATTCTCCTCCGAGGACTCATCGACTGCAACCCACACAGAGCATGTAGCAAGGGGCCTTATTGGCCAGTACTCCCCGTCCTGATGCCATGGAGTTGCCTTCCCATCGTTAGCTGGCTTGCCAAACAAGCTCATGTTCCAAAGGGCAATATCCGGTCCAATTAACTGCGCCGCCATATCTAAAATGCCAGGGGCGAAACAATAACTCGCGAAACTTATGTCATGGCGCAAAAGAGCAGAGCAATTATCCCGAAACTCTGGGTTCTCGTCGATAAATAAATTCGTTTTTTCATCTATTGATTCTAAAATATGAGACGGAACTCGGTAATCTGGGACAACATAACCATCGGTATTATATTTTTGAATTTCTTTTTTGGTTAGCATAGCGAGCCTCTTCATTTCTCTTTTCCAAGTAATCTAACTCGATGCCCACTTAGATGGAAAACGCATTGTTTTATATGGTTTAAATGGTGCCCGCGGCAGGACTTGAACCTGCACGACCATAAAGATCAAGGGATTTTAAGTCCCTTGCGTCTACCAATTCCGCCACGCGGGCCAACTACAAACTCAGCTATTGTGACACAATATGCTGTCATTGTCTTACACTCAAGAGCACAATAAAAACATCTCATTACATAGTAAGATTAATGAAATAAACCTTGTTTTAGTTATAATAAAAACGAATCGCTATGAACATATATTGTAAATTCTGGTATTTTTTTCAATTTTAGGGCTTAAAAAATAATAAAAAACAAAAATATTTAAAAATTTTTTTTTACCCATAATAAGCATAACTAAAATTACTTTTTTCTATTTGTTTTCAGTTGCTTATACCTTTCTCATAATTACCCAACTTGTGTCGTAAATTTAAAGACCTAAAGATATTTTTTACAGAAAATGTTGCACAAGTCGAATAATTGCGAGAGCCTCCGCGCGTTATTTAAGAGATTTTTAGTCAGTGCTATAAGGAGGCTTCAAATGCCTGATGTACTTGATACGGTTAAAAAATGGGTAGGTCAACTAATCGAAGTTGGATTATTACTCGTTGCTGTTGCTATTGTCGCCCAGATTTTGTTTGGTCGGGACGTTGCGTTCCTACCAGGTGATGTTGTCGGCAATATTATTCGTCTTGTTGATAGTCTCGGTGATAATGGCCTAGTAGGTCTAATTGCTGTAGGTGTCGTTATCTGGCTCTTCTGGAGACGTCGTATATCATAGTCGAGTAAATTAGTTTTATGGCATCAATTTAAGGTGCCTAACAAGGGAGGGGAGCGAATCAAATTCGCTCCCCTTCTCTATTTTATCTCAAATAGTTAATCATAAATACTTAANGNATATANNAAAAAATAATTACATTTAGAATCATTAAATATAATTATTANTATATATTTCAATATCTTAGCNATATATATAGGCGTGACATTTTTGCCACATGTTGATCAAAATCTGCNCNAAAATTACAGAATTGATTGCACAAGTTGATTAATTACGACAGCCTTCGCTCGTTAACTTTANGAGATTCNTAGTCAGTGCTATAAGGAGGCTTCATATGCCTGATGTACTTGATACAGTAAAAAAATGGGTAGGCCAGCTAGTTGAAGTTGGATTATTACTCGTTGCTGTTGCTATTGTTGCCCAGATTTTGTTTGGTCGGGACGTTGCGTTCCTTCCAGGTGATGTCGTCGGCAATATTATTCGTCTTGTTGATAGTCTCGGTGATAATGGCCTAGTAGGTCTAATTGCTGTAGGTGTCGTTATCTGGCTCTTCTGGAGACGTCGNNTATCATAGTCGAGTAAATTAGTTTTATGGCATCAATTAAAGGTGCTTAATTAAGGAAGGGGAGTGAATTAAATTCACTCCCCTTCTCTGATTTTATCTCAAATAATTAATCCTAAATGCATAAAAAGGTGATTTCTATTTATTAATTTCAGGGGTAACACCTATTTTCTCCATTGCCTGTAAAAGATTCTTGTAAGCTCCGTCTAAGGAAACCTTATCGCTACCCCTCAACACAAGACTAGTTCCATACTTTCCCTCCCTAACAAATGGATAACTGCCAATTTCAACAGTTTCCCAGGATTTTTGGATATTAGCTAAAGATCTAGCAATATCTCCTTCTCCTGTCATTACTGATATGGATCTTGATAAAACTTTTTTACCTGTTCTGAGAGTAGGAGCTAAACTTTCAAACATTGCTCTCATAACAGCCGGGATGCCAGCTAACACAATAACATTCTCCACCATAAAACCAGGAGCTCTACTTACTGGGTTCTCAATAAGAGAGGCTCCTTCAGGTGTATATGCCATTCTCAATCTAGCCTCATTAAGCTCACGACTTGAGCCATCATAATACTCCTCAAGAATAGTCTTTGCCTCTAAATTCAAGATATATTTTCTTCCAAAGGCTTTAGCTATAGATTCACAAGTAATATCGTCATGAGTTGGTCCTATACCTCCTGTAGTGAATACATAATCAAAGCGTTTGCGTAGAGAATTAACCGCATCGATTATTTCATCCATATCATCGCGTATTGCCCTTACTTCTGACATCTGAATTCCCATAGATGTTAATTGTTTTGCAAGATAGTTTAGGTTTGCGTCTTGAGTACGACCTGACAAGATTTCATTTCCAATAATTACTAACGCAGCACTAACTGTATTATCTTTCTTAGACATAAGACCCCTCAACATGTAATAATCTATTATAGAAATAATGAATAAATATAAACAATCCTATCAACCGCTTAACTCATTTACCAAAGTTGTTCTTGCGGTCAAGCTAAGAGCCGCTTAACCTGTATTTTATATGAAATTCCAATCTTCACTTGTCCGCGGCACTCTTATTCGTCGATATAAACGCTTCCTATCAGATCATGAGTTATTAGATGGGAAAATAGTTACTGCACATGTCGCAAACCCTGGCTCCATGTTAGGTCTTATGAGACCAGGCATGGAAACCTGGCTATCTATTTCTGACAATCCCAAAAGAAAACTAAAATACTCATGGGAGTTAGTAAGAGTAAGCAAAGGGAATACAGGGTTAGTTGGTATTAATACTCACCACCCCAATAATATAGCTGAAGAAGCTATAATTAAAGGAAATATTCCCCAGCTATCAAGATATAAAATTATAAAACGTGAAGTTAAATATGGCACTCGAAATTCTCGAGTTGATATACTTCTAGAAAACGAAAAACTAAAACCTGCCTATGTTGAAGTAAAAAATGTTACTTTACGCAGAAATAACTCAGCAGAGTTTCCTGATTCTATCACTACCAGAGGCACTAAACACCTAAATGAATTAAAAGATATCGTTGATGAGGGAAATAGGGCCATAATGTTGTATATAGTACAGAGAGGTGACTGTAATTCTTTTAGAATAGCGGCGGATATTGATCCCTTATACTATAATACTTTTTGCAAAGCAGTTACTGAAGGTTTAGAGGCTTTTTGCTATACATGTGATGTTAGTAAAATGGGTATTAGGGTTAATAAACAAATTCCCATTATTAGCTAACAAAAATGTTAAATTAAATAATATAAACAAATGATAAAGCGTTTAAATGGATAGAGTATGATTCAAAGTGCCATTAAAATTCATGGAGAGTCAGAGTTTGAATCAATGCGTAAGGCTGGTCAGCTTGCTGCAATGACATTAGACTATATTACACCCTTTGTTATACCAACAATCACAACAGGTGAATTAGATAGGCTTTGTCACGATTTTATTGACTCTCACGGTGGTGTAAGTGCGCCACTTGGCTACCGTGGCTTTCCAAAATCTATCTGCACTTCAATTAACCATGTGGTTTGTCATGGTATTCCCGGAGAAAAACAATTACAGGACGGTGATATAATTAATATTGATGTAACACCAACCTTGGAGGGCTGGCACGGAGACACAAGCCGGATGTTTTTAGTTGGAACCCCCTCAAGAAAGGCAGAACGGCTTATTGATATAACTTATGAGGCCATGATGCGTGGAATTAGGGTCGTTAAACCAGGTGCAACATTAGGTGATATAGGTCACGCCATCCAATCTTACGCAGAAACCAATCGATGCTCAGTGGTAAGAGATTTCTGTGGACATGGCGTTGGNCGTATATTTCACGATGCACCAAATGTTATGCACTATGGAAACCCCGGTGAAGGAACACCNTTAAANTCTGGGATGATTTTCACCATTGAACCAATGCTTAACCTTGGCAGTTATNAAGTTAAACTTTTAAAAGATGGCTGGACTGCAGTNACTAAAGATCGATCACTATCAGCCCAATTTGAACATACTATTGGGGTGACAGAATCCGGNCATGAAATCTTTACACTTTCACTTCTTGGACATACTAAACCGCCTTACACATTGGATAAGTCCTCAAAAACAATATAAATATTAACTTTAGCTATAATGTTTAACTAATTCATANTGCACATAAAAGATGGAGGTATAAGTTGTCAGATCTTGATGGAAATATAGCCATTGTTATGAATGTAAAAAAATTCGTTGGGCTAGCCACTGCAGTTTCTCTTGCTAGGGCTGGGGCAAAAGTAGTTTGTCACGACGATTCTTTTTCTGATGATGAAGAGCTAAAANCATTTTCCATGTCTTACCCTGACTTATTTCCCTCTGCNAAACAACAACCACTATCACTAGTTGAAGCCACCACAGAACAGTTTGGCCAAATAGATATATTAGTTTCAAATGATGCTTTTCCAGCTCTTCGCAGAAAAGTTGAAGATTGTGATCTAGAAAACTTANAAAAAGGAATCCAATCTCTAGTGATTGAGCCCTATAAAGCTATNGCCGCTGTTACTCCANTAATGAAGACTCANAATAGAGGGAAAGTAATANTTGTAACCTCTGCAGCGCCNATCAGNGGTTTAGCCAATTACTCTATGTANGCTACAGCTCGAGGAGCCACTAATGCACTTGCAGTCTCCCTCTCAAGGGAACTTGCACAAAATAATATAAAGGTGAACGCAGTAGCTCCAAATTATATTGAAAGCCCTAGTTATTTTCCTGCCACCCTACTCGCTGATAATTCTGTAAAAAACAAAATTCTTAGCAANATCCCTTTAGGTAGACTTGGGAAGCCAGAAGAAGTAGCGTCAATTATTACATTTCTCGCTTCCCAGGGTGGTGATTTTATAACGGGCCANATAATACCTGTAGATGGTGGCTGGTCATAANCCTATATATCGAAAAAATATTCTGAATATNAATGAGNCTATCTGANAATAAAACAAACATCCAGAAGCAGGTTTATTTATCAAAATTAGCTGTATTTATTGCTGCAGCTGCAGCACCATCCATCATCGCATGTACCATATTATTATTTGGGAAAGCNGGGCTTGGATAACACTTTCTACTCTGCGATATACCCAAACCTAAATAAAATTCGGCCAGNTTATATGTTAGTGGTCCAGGGTTAATTAAAGGAACCGNAATATTTTCTGCTATGTGACCTGCAGCCTGATGCATTGTTGTAGAACCAAGTAAAATTACCTCAGCTCCATCTTCCTCAATTGCCGCCATAGCTGCGCTAACTAATTTTGGAAATACNACTTCCTCTTTTCCACCTAAAAGATTTTCTGGATCTGGTAATACGTTTATAGAACGTACAGACGCTAACTTACTATCTAAACCCGCTTCTTTAACGCCCTTCTTATAAAGTGGTATCCAACCATCCCATTGGGTTACAACAGAAAATTTATCNCCAAGCATAAGAGCTGTACAGTATGAAGCTCGACCTGGACCAATGACAGGAATATCCAAGACTGATCTTAGNGCACTAACTCCGGAATCACTCATAGTGTCTATACATACAGCATCATANCCCTCATTTTGAGCTTCAATACCAACTTCAAATAAAGCCATATCANCTAAAACATAGTCATGATGACTATCTAAAATTGCGGGNCCTGCCTTAACACCCTTAAACTCAAAAACTATATCTGGACCTAACTGGACGGCATCNAGCTGCGCCTCTCTATTACCAATTCCACCTTCATCAAATGCAAATGGAACAATTACCAGGACGCGCTTTTTTTCACTCATAACTTCTCTCCGTTAACAGTTAGGGTTTANCATTCAATTCATAGTGCAAAGAGTATGTAATAACTATAGTATCTTCGTCATAGAACAAAAAATTATATAACTTTATATTCTTGACGAGTACCCCCCGCTCCTAGGACACTATAGCCATATAATAAACAAACCAAAGTCAAAGACCATTTTAAATATTAAAAAAGTGAGTTCTAATTATGAAATTGATAGGTGTAGATGTTGGTGGAACTTTTACCGACCTAATTGTTACTGATACAGGGACAAAAAAGACATATATACATAAAGTTCCCACTACGTCCGACGACCCTTCAATTGGCGTAACTAATGGTATCCTTGAACTTTGTGAGTCTACAAATATTTCAGCNTCNAGTATCGACCATGTTTTTCATGGAACTACTATAGCCACAAATGCTGTACTGGAGTACGAAGGTTCGCTAACTGGCATGATTACCAGTCACGGTTATAGAGATATACTACACATTGGTCGCCACCAAAGACCCGAAAATTATTCGATTATGCAAGATATTCCATGGCAAGCTAGACCATTAGTTGCCAGACACAACAGATTGACAGTCAAGGAAAGAATCGCTCCACCTGACGGTAAGGTGTTAATACCACTCGATAAAGTAGGTGTAAAAAAAGCAGCAAAGGAGTTTAAGCAAAGAGGNATTAAGTCAATTGCTGTTTGCTTNCTATTTTCTTATATCGACCCTAAACACGAGGAACTGGCTAAAACAATTATCAATAAGGAATACCCAGAAGCTTTTGTAACGACTTCTGCAAGAGTAGCACCACAATTTAGAGAATTTGAACGATTCACAACTACAGCAATGAACGCCTTTATTGGTCCAAAAGTTCGAGATTACGTAAAAATGCTAGAACAACGCTTACAAAAATCTGGTCTAGATGCTGATTTACATATTATGGGGTCTAATGGAGGGGTGGCTACAGCACAAACTGTCTCTGATACACCCGTAATCACTCTGCTATCGGGACCTGCAGCTGGAGTTTTAGGTGGTGCTTGGTCAGCAACAAGATCAAGAAAGAAAAAAGTTATAACATTTGATGTGGGCGGAACAAGTGCTGATATAGGTATTGTTTTAGATGGTCATTATAGCGAAGCAACTGCTCGTGACACTTGGATTGGCGGATATCCAGTTCTCGTGCCTATGATAGATATTGGAACTATAGGTGCTGGAGGTGGGTCAATAGCACATGTTGATTCTGGTGGTGCGTTTAAAGTCGGCCCTAAAAGTTCTGGGTCTAACCCTGGACCTGCATGCTATATGAAAGGAGGGAACCTTCCAACTGTCACTGATGCTAACCTAGCATTGGGTCGTCTTGACCCTAAAAACTTTCTTGGTGGAGAAATGCGCCTTGATCGCAGTGCCGCAAATCAAGTTATTAGTAGGCTTGCTAAACAACTGGGGATTAATAAAAATGAAGCGGCCGANGGAATCCTTACTATTATGAACTCTAATATGGCTAATGCAATACGAGCAAAAACCGTTCAAAAGGGNCTTGANCCTAGAGAGTTTTCCNTAGTTGCCTTTGGTGGAGCGGGNCCACTCCATGGAGCAGAGGTTGCNGATATGCTNNATATACCAGAAGTAATCATTCCTTCATACCCAGGTATAACTTCAGCAGAGGGTCTGCTAACAACAGACCTTAAATATGATCAAATAAAAACAGAGTTTCAGGTGAAAGATAAATTAGACTTAAGTCGTTTAAACAAAGACTTTAAGAATTTATCTAAAAGTTTATCGGAACAATANAAAGTTGATGGTATTGGTTCTAACAAAATTAAACAATTCCGTTTTGGGGATCTACGATATGTCGGTCAAGGTTACGAATTAAGAATACCATTCCCAGATGGACTTCTAACAAGGAGTAGTATCGAAAAGGTATGGGCAGCTTTTCATAAACAACATAAACGTGAATATGGGCATTTTTTTAATGATAGCCCAATTGAAATTGTAAATATCCGCCTTACTGGCATTGGTATAATGCCAAAGGTATCTGCCCCTCAAACTAAAAGCAGTGGGAAGATATCTTCAGCAGTATTAAAAATTTCTCCATCAGTTTTTCGAATAAATAAAAAACTTAGAACAATCGATACAAAATTTTATGATCGAAATTCCCTACCGGCTGATAAAGTGTTCAAAGGACCTGCAATAGTTTTACAAAAAGATACTACTACCGTTGTGCCACCTACTTGGATTGCAAAGGTAGACAANGCTTCAAATCTAATTTTGTCCAAGTTTGGNAGNAAGAAGGGCTAATAAAATGACAAGGTCAAACAAAAAACTAACAGATAGTATAAAAAAAATTGGTAAATCATCACGCCTAAAGTCTATTGACCCTGTTACAGCTAATGTCATTCAGGGAGCCCTAGAAAATATTGCCGTTGAGATGGGTTACAAACTTATGCGAATGTCATATTCAAGTATTATTAGGGAATCAGAGGATTTTGGAGCTGCAATTATTGACAACAAATGTCAGCAACTGTGCGAGTCACGTCATAGTACCCCCCTTCAAAGCGGACCAATACCAGGATATGTGAAGGGCGTTATTGGACTGTTGGGTGAACGGGGGGAAGAAATCAACCCAGGTGATGTTATAATTCACAACTCAGCATATCATGGGGCAAGCCATGGACCCGATGTTGCATTTTTAGTCCCAGTATTTTTCAGAAAAAAACTAGCTGGATTTTCTGTAACCACCGCACACCATTTAGATATAGGAGCACTCAGCCCAGGTAGTTGCGGCATTGTTGATGCAATGGACGCTTATGCAGAAGGATTACAATTCAAGGCCTTAAAGGTTTATGATAAAGGGCAAAGAAATGAGCCGATGTGGCAATTTCTAAGAGATAATATACGTGCCCCTGACTTAGTTGTTGGTGACATGGAAGCTCAAATAGCAGCTTGTAGAATAGGAGCAGAGCGATATCTAGAGCTTATTGAGCGTTATGGTCAAAAAACAGTTGAAGCTGCTTCTGAGGAGTTAATGAGCTACTCAGAAAGATTGATGCGTGGAGCTATTTCAAGTTTGCCAGATGGTAAATATAAAGCAGAGGGACATCTTGATGGTTTTTTAGATGATCCTGAACGTCGACATTACAAAATAGTTGTTCAATTATTAGTAAAAGGGAGCAATATGACGGTCGACCTGAGTGGAACTTCCCCTCAATGTGATGACCGACCAATAAACATGCCGCTTGAAGGAACTGTAGATTGTGCTATTTGGCTAACCATACGTTCAATACTTTTGGATAGTACAAGTTTTGGACACATTCCCCAAAACAGCGGGTTGATTAGACCAATAGAAATTGTAGCTCCTAAAGGAACTTTAGCAAATCCATCTTTTCCCGCCCCTACTATAGCTAGGTTTGTATCAGGTAACATAGTTGCAGATACTTTAATGAAAGCCCTTGCTAAGGCTGTTCCAGATAAAGTAAGTGCTGGAGTTGGGAACCTTAAAGTTGTTGCTTTTAGTGGATTGAAGGAGGGGAACCATTGGGTTCATATGGATATCCATGAGGGCTCATATGGTGGAAGGCTTGGTAAGGATGCAATGGATGCTGTTGATACCCTATATGCAAATACACGAAATAATCCAATTGAAGACATAGAGTCTCACCTCCCCTTACGTGTCAGTCGATATGAGTTAAGGAATGACTCAAGCTCACCTGGAAAATGGCGTGGTGGGATAGGGTCAATCAGAGAAGTAACATTTTTGGAAGATAGTTTTATTTCAATTGAAGGAGATGGTCATGCCTTCAAGCCTTGGGGATATGCAGGAGGCAAAAATGGCAAGCCTGCCAAAGTTGTATGGCATAGAAAAAATGGCACTAAAGTGTCATTACCATCTATGATGCCAAACAAAGCTGTTAAGGCCGGAGAGAGTATCACCCTTACCGGAACTTGCGGTGGAGGATATGGAAATCCTCTACAACGGAGTCCTCAACAAGTAAAAAAAGATATATCAGACGGGTTTGTTTCTTTAAAAACGGCAAAAAATGAATATGGGGTAGTCCTAACCCAGCAAGGTAATATTGATAAAATAGCAACTAAGAAGGCAAGAAAAAGGCTAAGAGTAAAAAATCGGGGAGCTAATCTATGAGAATAAAAGTTATTAATCCAAATACCACAATAGTAATGACAGAAGGTATAGGTGATGCAGCTCGAATGGTAGCCAGAGAAGGCACAGAAATCATCGCAGTTAGCCCAGACTTTGGTCCAGCCTCAATCGAAAGTTACTACGATGAATATGTAGCTGCTACTGGCGTTCTTGATGAGGTTCGGAAAGGAAGTGAAGAAAATATCGATGCATATGTCATAGCTTGTTATGGTGATCCGGGTCTTCACGCGGCAAGAGAACTAACGGAAAAGCCAGTGATTGGTATAGCTGAAGCCAGCTTATATATGGCTGCAATGTTGGCTGGTCGTTTTGCAATTGTAACGGTTATCCCAAGAATACATATGATGTTGGAAGAGATGGTTAGAGGATATGGTATGAGCCACAAGTGCACTGATATTTATTGTACTCCACTATATGTTCTAGACATAGAGAAAGATCCAGCTTGTTCAATAGATAAACTACGAAANGAGGTGCGACGAGCNGTAAGAGAAGGTGGTGCCGAAGCAGTTTGCCTTGGTTGTGCCGGCTTTGCTGCATTCGCTCAAGAACTAGAAGATGAACTTGGTGTCCCAGTCCTCGATGGTGTAGTTTGCGCAACAAAACAAGCAGANATAATGGTGGAGCTTGGAAAATCNACATCAAAAGCAATGACTTACCGCCCNCCAGAAAAAAAGGCTTTCAAAGGTATGTTTATGAACTTTACAACAAATTCANAAAAACAAGTTGCTGAATGACNCTGCNTNNAGGGAATTAGAGAATCATTAATCATTAATCATTAAAGAATCCTTCTTTCAAANTGAGACAAAAAACAAAGAATAGTGTAAATGAGTAGTTATTTTAAANTTAGTATGGAGATCTAAAGAACAGTGATACCNAGATACTCTCGTCAACAAATGCAGCAGATCTGGGAGCCGGAAAACCGCTTTAAGATCTGGTTTGAAATTGAGCGGCATGCTCTCGAAGCTCAAGTTAATCTTGGACTTGCGCCAAAAAGCGCACTTAAAGATATGGACCGTGCCGGTCGTGTGTCTATGTCAAANATTGTAGACCATAAAAAAATAGAGAAAATAGAAAGAAAAACACGCCACGACGTTATTGCTTTCTTAACAAACCTTGCAACTTATGTAGGGAAAAACTCTAGATTTGTGCACCAAGGGCTTACATCCTCAGATGTATTGGACACATGTCTTGCAGTACAAATGACTCAGGCTACTGACTTAATTCTTAAAGACATTGAATCTATACTAATTGCATTAAAAAATAGGGCTTTAGAACATAAAAATACTATTTGTGTAGGACGAAGCCATGGCATCCATGCAGAACCGACAACTTTTGGATTAAAACTTGCTGGGCACTATGCTGAGTTTGAAAGAAATCACGCAAGATTATTAAGATCCCGAGACGAGATAGCGACATGTGCTATATCTGGTCCAGTAGGCACCTATTCAAGTGTTGATCCGAAAGTAGAAAAACATGTTGCAAAACGCCTAGGACTCAAGCCTGAACCACTATCCACACAAATAATACCAAGAGATAGACATGCAGCTTGGTTTTCCGTAATTGGTATCATAGCGGGTTCTGTAGAAAGACTTGCTGTTGAAATTCGCCATTTACAGAGAAGTGAAGTAAGAGAAGTAGAAGAATATTTTGCTAAGGGGCAAAAAGGATCATCNGCTATGCCTCATAAACGTAACCCAATATTAACAGANAATCTAACTGGGTTATCACGAATAGCACGTGCTGCAGTCACGCCTTCACTTGAGAATATAGCCCTATGGCATGAACGTGACATTTCTCACTCTTCCGTTGAACGGGTTTTTGCTCCAGATACCTCAATAGCTATTGACTTTGCACTAGCGCGCTTGGCAGAAGTAATTCAAAATCTAATAATTTACCCTGAAAATATGCTCTCTAACATGAAACATTTAGGAGGACTAATACATAGTCAAAAAGTATTACTAGCTTTAGTAAATTCTGGAATGAGTCGCGAAAGTGCATATAAGGTTGTGCAAAAAACAGCAAACAAAGTTTGGGTGGAAGGTGGGTCTTTTGAGTCATATCTTTATAAAGAATCCTCAGTCACCAAACGCNTATCTAAACAAGAAATTAAAGAACTATTTAAATCACAACCATACGTAAAAAATGTAAACACAATATTTAAACGGGTATTTAACAAATAAAAATAAAAAGCTGCTGAAAAAAGACCTAAATTTNGGAGTAATGTATTATGAAGAATGGAATGGCACTGAAGGAACATATAGCCGTNGTAACAGGTGCAGGAAGNGGTATTGGTCAAGCAATGGCAATAAGATTAGCTAAGGAAGANATACCTACAGTAGCAGCAGACCTAGACTATGAAGCAGCATTAAAAACGGTTAATACAATTGAATCATTGGGGGGTAAGGCAACTGCTGTAAAAGGAGATGTTTCTCAGGAAGAAGACGTAAANAATATTTTTGATCATTGCACCAGTGAATATGGTCCATGTACGCTTCTATGTAATAACGCAGGTCATGCTCAACAAAAATCATTTCTAGATATTACAGTAGAAGATTTTGATCATATGATTGGAGTACACATGCGTGGAATGTTTATGTGTGCAAAAGCCGTATTACCAAACATGTTAAGTTCAGGAGATGGCGTTATTATCAATACTGCTTCACAACTTGGCTATCTAGGAGCCATTGAGCTAGCACACTATGCTGCTGCCAAAGCAGGTATAATTGGTTTGACTCGTTCAATGGCAAGGGAATTTTCAAAAACAGGGGTGAGAATATTTGCAATTGCTCCTGGAGCTACCCGTACTCCAATTTTTGACTCAATATCAGATGATTGGCTAAAAGCTAAAGCTGCTGAATTGCCGCTAGGGCGCTTTGCAGAACCTGTAGAAATTGCAGAAACAGCAGTATTCTTAGCTGGTCCACTCTCTGCTGCCTTTGTAGGTCAAACCCTCAACCCTAATTCTGGGGATATAATGGTATAAACTTGTAAATTAATATTTCAAAATACCCACTTAATTAATATTAATATGATCGGAAACTCTTATGAATGATAACAAAATGGTTATTATTACTGGTTCAGGTATAGGAATTGGTAGGTCTACTGCTAAGGTCTTTGGTGATGCAGGATGGCACGTTGTCGTAACTGACATACTTGAAAAAGAAGGTCAGGAAATAAGAGATGAAATAATTAGCAATGGTGGCTCAGCAGAGTTTCATCTTCTTGACGTCACCAGTAGCGCAGAGGTAACCAATGTTGTTCAATCTGTTGAAGAATCTCATGGGCAACCATTTTCAGCAGCAGTGGCAAATGCAGGCATAGCGCATAAAGTTCCATTTGATGAAATGACAGATGAGAAATGGGCACATACTCTTGATGTTGATCTTACAGGAGAGTTTAGACTTATACGTGCAGTAGCTCCAGGAATGAAAAAGGCAAAAACAGGGTCTATAGTTTGCGTTTCATCCGTTATGGGAACAACTTATGGCTGGCATGACCATATACAATATAATGCTGCAAAAAGTGGGGTGGTAGGGCTTGTCCGTGGTCTAGCATGTGACCTTGGCAGTCATGGTATTCGCGTAAACGGTTTAGCACCAGGTTTTATAAGAACAGCTCAAGCATTATCAACAGTTCATTCTTTAGGACCAGAAGGACTAGAAAAAGCTGCAGAATATATTCCACTTGGTCGGGTTGGTGAGCCTGATGAGATGGCTGATGTTATAGTCTTTATGTGTTCTGCAGGTGCTCGTTATTTAACAGGTCAAACAATTATTGTTGATGGTGGCGTTACTGTGGGACGTTATTAGGTAATACTAAAATACAATAATTTTTTTGATCAAAAAAACCTCTAAGTTTCTCGAGCAAAATCTTTATAATACAAGACAGTACCTAACTATATTTATTAGCTTTTAGATATTTTACTCTTCGTGAAGCTGAGATTCTGCTACTTTCATTAAGCGTTCCATTTCGACCCTGAGCTTATCCTCGTCGCACTCAATATTATTGTCCGATAAATCACCCAAAACCTTTCTAACCACATCAGCATCACCTGCCTCCTCAAAATCTGCTTTTACAACTGAGGTAGCATAAGCGGAAGCCTCTGCAGGGGCCATATTCATGAGTTCAGCGGCCCAATGCCCTAGTAGCTTATTACGCCGTGCTGTGACCTTGAACTGGAATTCTTGATCATGCTTAAAACGAGCCTCTTCAGCTTTTTTACGGTCATCAAAAGTTGTCATCAGTCACTTATCCTTTTTTTGATAAGAATATAAAACAAATAAGAGTTTTAGTATCTAGACGTGTATATGAATACAGCGCATATATGTAGTCAGCTAAAGTATTTGTAAATACCTTAATTTTCATAATAAACAAAAAAAAGCATGCAGGAATTAAAATGCTTAAATTACAGCACAATGTGTACCGCTATTATCCTTAGTCGGCCAGGGCATAAATGGCCACTTATACTGGCGGCAAACCGCGATGAAATGGAAAGCCGTGAATGGGAATCTCCAGGAAGACATTGGTCCAACAGACCAGATGTAGTTGGTGGAAGAGATAAGTTAGCAGGAGGGAGTTGGCTTGGAATAAATGATAATGGCGTTATAGCCACAGTTCTTAACCGCCCTAAAACACTAGGTCCCAGAATAAATAAAAGGAGCCGAGGAGAACTAGTTTTAGAGGCTCTTGATCACGCTACTGCCCAAGATGCCGCTAAGGCATTGGCTTATATTGACCCAAAATCATACAGGGCTTTTAATCTTGTTATTGCTGATTCTCGAGATGCGTTCTGGATTCGACACGATGAAATTAAAAATCCAACTATACATCCTATAGCAAAGGGTTTATCGATGATTACTAATATAGATATAAATGATAAGGCATGCCCACGAATTAATCATCACCGTACACGTTTTGCTATTGCTGATCCCCCAAATCTTGAAACAGGGGATATTTTTTCGTGGGAGTGTTTGCTTGCTGATACAATTAATAGAACAAAAGACGCTAAATTCAGCAACGCAATATGCATAGAACCCATCTCAGGCTATGGAACTGTGAGCTCGTCAATTATTGGTCTTCCTAATATAGAATCAACTAATATTCCTGTTTTCTTGTTTTCTGAGGGCAGACCAGGATTAAAAAAATTTACAAAAATTCAGTTAACTAAAATTAATTGATTTGTTTTTAAGCGAATCCGTTTAATAACCGCAGAAAGATTGTCTTCGCCGATTGAAAAGACTATCTTTTCATAAGCCGATTCTAGGAATAGTGGATAATTATTCCACTCTCCTAAAATATATTTTTCTTGGAGGACAAGCATGTCCCGTCGCAGACGAATATACGAAGGTAAGGCAAAGGTTCTTTATGAAGGACCAGAACCCGGGCTACTCGTACAGTATTTCAAAGACGATGCCACAGCATTTAATAATGAAAAGAGAGGCATTATAGATGGTAAAGGTGTCTTGAATAACAGAATTTCAGAATACTTATTTATGAAACTTTCCGACATTGGTATACCTAATCACTTCATTAAGCGGCTTAATATGCGAGAGCAACTTATTCGTGAAGTTGAGATTATTCCTGTTGAGGTAGTAGTTCGTAACGTTGCTGCAGGATCNATATCAAAACGATTAGGTATTCCAGAAGGTACAAATTTGCCCCACTCTATAGTAGAGTATTATTTTAAAAATGATGAGCTAAATGACCCTATGGTCTCGGAAGAACACATTACTGCATTTGGCTGGGCAAGCCCGCCTGAGATAGATGACATATTATCAATGTCACTTCGTATTAATGATTTTTTATGTGGGCTATTCACCGGAATTGGTATTAGGTTGGTAGATTTCAAGTTAGAATATGGTCGACTTTGGCAAGACGAGGATATGCGTATAGTTCTAGCCGATGAAATTAGTCCAGATAATTGTAGACTTTGGGATATAACCTCTAACAAAAAGCTAGATAAGGATAGATTTCGTCGAGATCTTGGAAATATAGCGGAAGCCTACCGGGAAGTTGCTCAGCGACTGGGTATTCTTCAAGAAACTGTTATAGAAAGTAATGTAGAAGAGCTTCACAAAAATAGGGCTATTAAAAACAAAAATATTCCACCGGAGAAAGCATGATGGAATACAATGCAAAAATTCATGTAACTCTGAAAAAAGGAGTTCTAGACCCACAAGGAAAAGCAATNGGAACTGTCTTAGAAACTATGGGGTTTTGTGGTATTTCTGACGTGCGGCAGGGAAAATATATAGAGGTCAAGATTAATGAATCTAGTCNAGCNGCTGCAAAAAATAAGGCTGATGAAATGTGTAAAAAACTTCTTGCAAACACAGTAATTGAAAATTACGAAATTAAAATAGAGGATTAACGTTTCACGTGCATATATCTGTAATTGTTTTCCCGGGCTCTAATTGTGACCGTGATATTAAAGTAGCAATTTCTAATAGTATGAAAAGCGACCCCGTAATGGTATGGCACGGGTCTAATGATTTGCCAAAGACTGACTGTATAATTTTACCAGGTGGATTCTCCTATGGAGATTATTTGCGNTCCGGAGCAATGGCGGCTCATTCTCCTATTATGCATGAGGTTGTGACTGCAGCAAACTCTGGAACACCAGTATTAGCAATTTGTAATGGTTTNCAAATAGCNACTGAAGCAGGTCTATTACCTGGCACCTTAATTAGAAATTCTTCCCTTAAATTTATATGCCGNAACGTCTNTTTAAGGGTTGAGAATAATAATACACTATTTACAAGCATGTTCGAAAATAAACANACTGTAACCATGCCAATTGCNCATCAGGATGGAAATTATTTTATAGATGATGTTGGTCTGAATGATATTCTAGAGAATGAACAAATTGCTTTTCGTTACTCTGACCAAAAAGGTAAAACTGACGAACAAAATAACCCAAATGGGTCAATAATGAACATAGCAGGTATTTTTAATAAGAATAAAAATGTCTTAGGAATGATGCCCCACCCCGAGAGAGTGGCAGACCCCTTACTGGGTGGAACAGATGGGAAAACGATGTTTGATGGTCTTATCTCAATACTAAACTAATATTATNCAGAGGAATTAAAGTTGCCAAACTCATCGNTAAATACNGAAGATAAAGAATATGAGAGTGATNATATAACTCCTGAGTTAGTTGNGGCACATGGTCTTTCAGAATCAGAGTANAACCAAGTAAAAAGTGCCTTAAAACGANCACCAAACCTTACAGAACTTGGTATTTTTTCTGTAATGTGGAGTGAACATTGCTCATATAAATCTTCACGAATCTGGCTAAAAACTCTCCCAACAGAGGCTGAGTGGGTAATATGTGGACCAGGTGAAAATGCAGGTATTATTGATATCGGTGACGGTCAAGCAGCAGTATTCAAGATGGAAAGTCATAACCATCCTTCTTTCATAGAACCCCATCAAGGAGCNGCNACTGGAGTTGGAGGAATTTTAAGAGATATATTTACAATGGGNGCTAGACCGATAGCTAATATGAATGCACTTCGTTTCGGATCTCCNGANCACTTCAAAACAAAACATTTGGTTTCAGGAGTCGTATCTGGGATTGGAAGTTATGGAAATTGTATTGGGGTACCGACTATCGGCGGTGAATGCAACTTCCACAAAGCTTATGACAGTAATATTATCGTTAATGCAATGACTGTNGGATTNGTCCAGAAAGAAAAGATTTTTTATTCTGCTGCGGCCGGAGTCGGTCATCCAGTTATTTATGTTGGCTCTAGAACAGGNCGTGATGGTATCCACGGAGCCACGATGGCATCGACAGAATTTGATGAAGACTCTGCTGAAAAGCGACCGACAGTACAAGTAGGTGACCCTTTTACTGAAAAATTACTTCTAGAAGCTTGCTTAGAACTTATGGAAACTGATTGCATTGAAGCTATTCAAGATATGGGTGCAGCTGGTCTGACCTGCTCTTCAGTAGAGATGGCAGATAAAGGTGGAACAGGAATAGAGCTNACTTTAGATCATGTCCCTACAAGGGAAAAGGGCATGACACCTTATGAAATAATGCTTTCAGAAAGCCAAGAACGAATGCTAATGGTCATTAAACCAGGTTCTGAGTCGGAAGCCAGAANTATTTTCAAAAAATGGCAAGTTGATTTTGCAGTTATCGGTCGTGTTACAGATACTGGGAGGTTAACAATAAAAATGGACTCGCAAATCGTTGCCGACTTGCCTGTAAGCCCATTAGTTGATGATGCACCAATATATAATCGCGAATGGCAAGAAATTGTTCTACCTAAGCCAATACATTCTAAGGATCTTATATCTGGCGAGCAAAATAATATAATTACAAGTCTAAAAACATTACTTTTGTCTCCAAATATCTGCTCAAAACGATGGATCTGGGAGCAATATGATAATATGGTTATGGCTGATACAATATGCGGCCCAGGAGGGGACGCAAGCGTGGTAAGAATACATAATACTCAAAAAGGTCTTGCAATCACAACCGACTGCACACCACGNTATTGTAAAGCACATCCNNAAACTGGGGGGGCACAAGCGGTAGTTGAAGCTTGGCGCAACATTATAGCAACTGGTGCAAAACCTCTTGCNATTACAGATTGNCTAAACTTTGGCAACCCAGAAAAACCTGATGTAATGGGACAATTTGTAGGATGTATCAAGGGGATTGCAAAAGCATGCCAGGCATTAGATTTTCCAGTGATTTCAGGTAATGTGTCTTTGTATAATGAGACACTCGGCAATGCTATCTTACCTACACCGGCAATCGGTGCTGTTGGTCTTATTTCCAATATAAAAAATATTGCTACAATAAACCTGAAACAACCATTAGAAAACCTTCTGGTTGTAGGTCATACATCTGGTCATCTTGGGTGCTCTATATATCTTCAAGAAATCTTTTCTCGTGAAGAGGGAACTCCACCACCAGTAGACTTGGAAACAGAGAGAACAAATGGAGAATTTGTTCTTAAATTAATAGAATCTAAAAGTATATCTACATGCCACGACGTTTCAGATGGTGGTATCCTAGTTGCCATAAGTGAAATGATTCTAGCTAGTTTAAGTGCAGGATTTGAAATTGGTGCTAATATATCCAAAAAATGTAGGAGTGAAGAATTAGAAGCATGGCTATTTGGTGAAGATCAAGGTAGGTATATTATTTCAGTTACAGAAGATAAAATGCCTGAGATTCTTCAAGAAGCAGAATTGTGTTCCATACCAATTGAAGTTATTGGAAAAACTGGTGGTCAAACATTGACAGTAAATGGTAGTGATACAATATCAATATCAGAGCTTAGCTATCTCCACGAATCATGGTTACCAGATTACATGGATAACTAAAGCATAATAGATCAATCTGCTAACTGCTTGCTAAATAATTAAGCACCAATTATGGAGTAACTTGATGCCAATGGATTCTAGTGAAATAGAAAAAATGATAAGAACGGCAATTCCTGATGCAAAAGTAACTATAAAAGATTTAAGAGGGGATGGAGATCATTATGCTGCAGAAGTAATTTCAAGAACTTTTGTGGGAAAAACTCGCATTCAACAACATCAAGCAGTATATAAAGCATTAAAAGGAAGAATGGGTGGCGAGTTGCATGCACTTGCATTACAAACTGGTATAGATGAAAATGAACATTAATTAATTACTAATTATCTTTATAACTTCTAACAATTAAAACTATATGATTGAGATGGATAACATGGATGAAAATAACCCGGTTTTTGATCGTATTCGTAATACTATCAGTGAAAGTGAAGTGGTTCTTTTTATGAAGGGCACCCCAGTTTTCCCTCAATGTGGCTTTTCCGCACTTGCTGTTCAAGTGATGGGTCTCCTAGGCGTCAAGTTCAAAGGGATAAACGTGTTAGAGGATCCAGAGATACGTGATGGAATAAAGTCTTTTAGTGACTGGCCAACTATCCCACAGCTATATGTTAAAGGAGAGTTCGTGGGTGGTAGTGATATAATAAAAGAAATGTATGAGTCGGGTGAGATACAAAGTTTCTTCGAGTCAAAAAACATAAATCTTAACCCTGAAAATAATCAGAATGAAGGCAGTTGACGTCATATAAAATAAATGAAGTTATAAACTATCATGCACATATTTATTTTGATGATTTCATAACTAGAAGATTGGCAAGAGAATTACGCTCCAATTTAAATAATAATTTTAATATAAAATTAGGTGGCTGGAAAAATAACCCCGTTGGTCCACATACAAAGCCCATGTATATGGTAGTATTTGGCTCCAAACTTTTCCCCAATCTAGTGCCCTGGTTAATGCTTAACAGAAATGGTTTAAGTATCTTAATTCATCCTCAAACAAACGATGAAATGCTTGATCACACAGAACACTGCATTTGGATGGGTAAAGCCTTATATTTAGATACTGAAAAACTTAATTAATAAAAGCCATTTATGATGATTAATAATATATGATAATTTTTCGTATATACTATCTAACGTAATAGGGATCATATGCAAAGCATACCCCCCTTTAGTAATTAAAATATAAATTTAAATAAAGCTAATTACTATATGTAGATAATATATAGATTAAGAAAAAAGATCATATATCTCTAAAAGCCTAACGAGAGTAAAACTCAATAACTAAGTTAGGTTCCATTGAAACAGGATAAGGTACATCAGCTAGTTTAGGAGGACGAAGAAAAGTACCTTCCATTGCTTTATGATTAACATCCATATACTCAGGCACATCACGTTCTGGGGAGTCAATTGCGTCTAGAACTATATTCATCTCACGTGATTTTTCCTTCAATGAAACGACATCACCTTCATTAATTCGATAACTAGGAATATTTACTCTTTTACTATTTACCAGTACGTGACCATGGTTAACTACTTGGCGAGCAGCAAAAACAGTAGGGACAAACTTCATCCTGTAAACAACCGCATCTAGGCGGCTCTCCAACAGGCTTATTAAGTTTTCGCTAGTATCTCCTTTTGCCTTAACTGCATCCTCGTAGTATCTATGAAACTGTTTTTCTGTGATGTTTCCATAGTATCCTTTTAATTTCTGCTTAGCCTGTAATTGGATACCAAAGTCAGATAACTTGCGCCTNCGTTGACCATGTTGTCCTGGACCACTTTCCCTTGTATTAGTCGGGCTTTTTGGTCGNCCCCAAAGNTTTTCNCCTAGGCGCCGACTTAGTTTATACTTAGCTTCGATACGTTTACTCATGTCAGAGTTAAGACCTTATTGTATTCGGTTGTCCTGTTTGCTCCGACGAATCTTAATAGATTCCAGCTCCCCATTAGAGACTTATAAACATGATAACAGTTGATAAGTTGCAAACAAAACCCTAGCCCTAGACAAAGTCTAGAGACGGGCGTCAATATAGCGACCAATCCGCTCAAGTCAAATTGTATCAACATTTAGATTTGTATAAATTAATACTTAACATAGACCTCAAAGGTGCTTATTAACTATTTTTGAGTTTGAGTAAGCTTTTTTATCATCCCATAAAGTGTCTGTAAGTCTTGTTGGGTAAGACCTACTCGGGTGAATAAAGCCCTTATATTTCGAACCATAGATGGTCTCATTTCAGGGGTAGGATAAAAACCGCGATCTTCTAGTGAATTATCTAGATACTGAAAGAAACTATAAAGTTGTTTTTTATCCACAGGACTTCCCTCACCACCTGGAAATCTACTTGATGGAGTTTCATCCACAGAAATATACCATTCGTAGCACATAATTAGAACAGCCTGAGCTAAATTCAATGATGAAAAAGAAGGGTTAAGTGGGACTTCTATAATTGAATCAGCAAATTCTATTTCGTTATTATTTAATCCAGTCCTCTCAGGACCAAAGAGTAGAGCAACACGTCTATTTTTTCTATTGGCAAAGCGTATTTCTTTTGCTGCTTGCCTTGGTGTAATAACTCTCTTCATTACTTCTCGAGTACGAGCAGTAGCAGCAAACACGACTTCACAGTCACTTACAGCATCCAAAGTTGTATCAAAAATTTTAGTTCCAGCAATGATACTATCAGCACCAGAGCTTGCGTTTAGCGCCTTNGGATTCGGCCAGCCATCTCTTGGCGCTACCAAACGAAGATTCACCACACCACAATTCAGCATTGCTCTTGCTGCCGTTCCAATATTCTCACCTAATTGGGGTCTACATAAAATTACTACTGGTGTCTGGATATCTGAGTCGCAAGTACTTTTGTTTTTTTTTTCATTAATACCTTCCATTTAAAATCACCCAAATCAAGACTATCTATTCCGACGCCACTTTGTACCAGTAATACTATCCTCAAGAATAACTCCCTTTTCTTCCAGAAAGTTCCTAATAGAGTCAGACTCAGTAAAGTTTCGTTCTTCACGAGCTTTAGCACGCTTTTGGATCATTTTTTCAATATCTTTAGCTGGAAGCTCTACTTTCGACATTGTGCTAAGAAACCAAGAATTAACATTATTCTCAAGAAGTCCTAAAAGTTGCGCAGATGATATCAATAATCCTTTTAACCTTGAGCGATTCTCAATGGTCCCTGCTTTATTAAGTTCACTTGCCAATCTATAAAGTTCTGCCAATGCAGCTGGTGTATTCAAGTCATCTTCAAGCGCAGAAATTATACGTTCAGATGGTTTTTTTTGAGAACTGATGACCTCAACATCTTCTGCATGACGCAATGATGTGTAAAGTCTATCTATAGAAGATTTTGCCTGGTCAAGTTGTCTCTGATTCCAATCTATAGGAGCTCGATAATGTGACCCAAGCATAAACAGTCTTATTGCTTCGCCNGGAGAATCAGTTAATGCCTGCCTTATAGTCACAAAATTTCCAAGTGACTTAGACATTTTTTCTCCATTAACAGTAAGATAACCATTATGAACCCAATAACGAACAAATTTATGTTCCGGATGGGAGCACTCAGACTGTGCTATTTCATTTTCATGGTGAGGAAATATTAAATCTAACCCCCCTCCATGAATATCCAAACAATTACCTATATGTTTTCTACTCATTGCTGAGCATTCAATATGCCAACCTGGTCTTCCTCGACCCCATGGACTATTCCACCCAGGTAATTTTTTATCGCTGGGTTTCCAGAGAATAAAGTCTGCAGGGCTCCTTTTGTAAGTTGCAACTTCAACACGAGCACCCTCAAGGATTTGGGATAAATTTTGACCCGATAAGGATCCATAATTAGGATCAGATTCTACACTAAATATTACATGCCCCTCTGCTTCATAAGCATGACCACGTTCAATTAATTGCTTAATAAGGGCTATTATTTCAGGAATATGTTCTGTAGCACGAGGTTCAACTGTAGGGGGCAATGCATTCAATTCTTTTATATCTTGATGAAAAGCTATTATAGTTGGCTGAGTTACGTCGTCGATTGAAATACCCTTTTCTATTGCAACATGATTAATTTTGTCATCAATGTCTGTAATATTTCTCACATATTGGACATTACTAAAGCCATAAAGCCTAACTAAAATACGATATAAAACATCAAAAACAATAATTGGCCTAGCATTACCTATGTGTGCCAAATCGTAAACGGTAGGACCACAAACATACATACCTACCTTTTCTTTATTTGCTGGCTCAAAAAGCTCTTTTTGGCGTGTTAAACTATTATAGAGATGTAGGCTCAATTTTTGCTCCTAGTAAATAAAATAAACTAATAATAAGTTGAGATTCACCTCAAACTTTATCACCCTTTAATCGCCTTACAGTTTTGTCATAGCCTATAAACGGAAGTAAACTTTTAAGCTCTGGTCCGTCACCACACCCAGTAATAGCAAGTCTTAAGGGCTGGTATAGATCTTTACCTTTCCTTCCTGTTTTATTCTTTAATTTTTCTATCCAATTGCCAAAAGTTTCTTCATCCCAATTACCCTCAGGCAACAAAGCTGATGCGATTAAAAGATATTCTGATTCGGAAATTATTGAATTTATTGAGCCATTACATACTTGCCACCAATACTGGACCTCTGAAATGGTTTTAATATTTTCCCTTATAACAAGCCAAAAATTCTCATCTACATCAGAGATTCCAAGCTTATTCTTTATTAAGCTAAATGGAGCGTCACGCAAATACTTTACATTAAGAGACAGTAAATCAGACTCATTAAATTTAGGTGGATTACGGCTAATATTTTTCAGATCAAAGCTATTATATAAATTATCTAATCTATATATTGGTTTTATATTTGAAGAGGTACCCAGAAAAGCTAAAAATGAGTAAAGCACTATAGGCTCAATTTCATTGTCCTTAAAATATTTTATACCAAGGCTACTAATTCTTTTAGATAGAGGTCCCCCAGTAGAATCTGTTAAAAGTGGAAGATGAGCAAATTTTATTAAATTTATATCTCCTGAAAGAGCTTTGATTAGTTGAATTTGAACAGCTGTATTAGTTACGTGATCCTCCCCTCTTATTACATGAGTAATGCCTAAAGACATGTCATCAACTACCGAAGGTAGAGTATACAAAAATGTTCCATCTTCACGTATTAAAATTGGGTCACTAAGGCTGTCAGTAGAAAGTTTTTGCTCGCCTCTAACAGCATCAACCCATGTTGCGAAATCACCTTCAAGTCTAAAACGCCAGTGTGGCCTGCGTCCAGCATCNTCAAATTCTCTACGTTGCTTAGCANTTAGGTCCATAGCAGNACGATTGTAAACAGGAGGTTTACCCAAAGCTAACATCCGATTTCTAGATATTTCTAACTCTTCCCGAGTCTCATAACAGGGATATAATAAACCTAAACCTCTAAGGTGATCAGCTGCTTCTTTATACATTTTACTACGAGCTGACTGATAAACTTCCTGATCCCAGTCAATCCCTAACCACTTAAGGTCATTAGCAATAGAGTGAATAAATTCATCAGATGATCGATCAGTATCAGTATCATCATAACGAAGGATAAAACGTCCTTCTAAACACTTTGATACAAGCGCATTAGCAATGGCCACGCGCAAGTTACCTACGTGTAGATGACCTGTCGGGCTTGGTGCAAAACGTGTAATTACAGTCATATGACACCCTTTAATCCAAAAAATACTTATGAATTTCTGCGAAATCTATTGGTTATTGGATACCTACGCTCTTTACCAAAGCTTTTTCTGGTGAGTTTTACACCAGGGGGTGCCTGCCTCCTTTTATATTCTGCAAAATCCAACATATTCCATATACTTGATACGGTTTCTTTATCATGACCAAGGCTTACAATGTCTTTAATGCCTCTCTCATTTTCAATCAAGTTACCTAAAATTTCATCAAGAGCATCATAAGGCGGGAGGGTATCCTCATCTAACTGGTCATAAGCAAGTTCAGCAGTAGGCTTCTTAGTTATTATCTCTTCAGGGACAACACAAGATNTAGGACCTAANCAACCAGGNGTTATATTTTTATTACGCCACTTTGCNAGTTCNAAAACANTAGTCTTATANACATCCTTTAATACTGAATAACCACCACACATATCACCATATAGAGTGGCGTATCCAACTGACATCTCAGATTTATTTCCAGTTGTTAGAACCATGTAATTAGAATTGTTAGAAAGAGCCATCAGGATCACACCCCTGATACGTGCTTGAATATTTTCCTCTGTAACATCCTTATTTTCTTCACTAAATAGATCAGATAAGACATGTTCAAAGCATGTAACTAAAGGTTCAATAGAAACAGTCTCTAATTTTACACCAAGTAACATTGCTGACTTCTTAGCATCATTCAAAGACTCNTCACTAGTAAATTTTGANGGCATCATAACAGTACGTACATTTTGTGCCCCAATTGCATCAACAGCTACTGCTAAAGAAACNGCTGAGTCAATGCCNCCAGATAAACCAANCAAAACACCAGGAAATCTATTTTTTTGCACATAATCACGAAGACCTAATGTCATCGCTTGGTATATTGCCGAATAATTATCAACTGTTTTAGCGACTGTATTAGTAGAGCAGCTGTAAGTATTACCTGCTTCATGCCATGAAGTGGAAATTATTGACTCTTCAAATACAGGGGCTTTTACTTTTAGACTTCTATCTGCATTTAGTACAAAAGAGCCGCCATCGAAGACCAGCTCATCTTGCCCGCCCACCTGATTTACATATATTAGTGGTAGACCTGTCTCGGTTACTCTTGCAACTGCGTGGGATATTCGTTCATCTGTCTTATTTGCTTCGAAAGGAGACCCGTTAATACTTATTAATATTTGAGCACCTGATTCAGCTAGGCATTCAGCAACATCTTCATACCACATGTCTTCGCATACCATTGCTCCCAATAATATACCCTTGAAATATATAGGCCCAGGTAATCCTCCAGATGAAAAAACCCGCGCCTCATCAAATACACCATAATTAGGTAAATGGTGTTTGTTTCTTTGGGCAGCAACTTTACCACCCTCAAGCAATAATAAAGAGTTATATAGCTTACCCTGTTCTCTCCAGGGTGAGCCCAAGATTATGGCCGGACCACCATCACCTGTGTCACGTGCAAGTTCAACTACACTAGATTCTGCGGCTTCCTGAAAAGCGTACTTAAGCACTAAATCTTCAGGGGGATATCCAGTAACAACTAACTCACTTGCAATTAATAAGTCAGCACCACTATTTTTTGCCTCCTCTCGGGCTAAGCGCAATAGTCCAATATTACCCTCTATATCGCCTACAGTAGGGTTTATCTGCGCAACACATATATTTATATCTGAACTCATATTATTATAGGCCTTAGTAAAACTTAAAATTTTTATCCTAAAATCAGTGCTTTTAGGAGCTTTCCTCTTGAGCTAGATCATTAGTATTACGCAGCAAAAACTCACGACCGATCTTGACTCTTGGTATTCCATCATACGCAACAATATCAGCAGTAGCATAAGTTTCAGGCCAATTTTCAGGAATATATGAGCCTGTACCAATAATATCTACCGGAACATCAGCACTAGCCATAACACGACATTTCTCGGGTCCAAATCCAGAAGATGCAATTATCCGAACCTTAGGAAAACCAGCATCATCAAGTGCGTCTCGCATATGGTAAATTGCAGCTGCTGTAACACCTGTCCCGACTAGCCAACGTAGTTCCGACTCACTTCTGTACTCCCTCACGGCACGAGGGCAGTGACTATCTAAAGCTGCATATGAGGAAGCCATATCTAATCCCTCTATATACCTTCCACCATGAGTATCTAAACGAATTGCTAGCTTTCCAGAATTTGCAAGGTCTGGAAACCTCTCACAAACCTCAATTGAATCCTTTATCTCGCGACCAAAATAATCGACTAAAACCGTAAGATCATCTTTTGGAAAAGCTTCATTATACATTTCTGCTGCCCTAAGAGTAGAACCAGCATAACCTACAAAAGCATGAGGCATAGTGCCAATACCTAATCGACTTCCAAAATAAGGAGAGGTTGCATCATTAGCGCTNCCCACAAACCCTCTTGCTTTCAATTCTTTTTTTGCNGCNTCCGAACCNACACTAGCNGCATATGCCATCATCTCTGACATCTCTGTTCCAGCACAATGGCGGGCATCCATAGCGACAAAAGCTACCTTTGGAAGAGTTGCACACATCGTATAAGCGTTATAAGCAGCTACACAAGCAGCTCCAAGACGTTGTAAGTANAGAGTCTCTANATCTACTAAAGCATGGAAAGAACCAGTTAAATAAATAAGTGGTTCNCCAGCACCAACCCAATCACCTTCATTAAANCGACTTTCTACTNCAACCTTTGCTCCTCTCTCNGANGTNATAGCATGCAACCAATTTAGCATCAGCCTAGGAGCAAAACANACGGGTCTNCGCATAAAGATNGCATAAGTTACTTCTTTATCACCAAAAANACCCACAGTTTGCCTTGTCTTGACGAAATAACGATCNGTATAAAGATTTATATCAGATTCGTTTGGCGATGTTATTTTTTCCATGACCGCCTTATCCTTGATAAGCCTTACTAGACATAGCTTTGTTTTGAGAACTAATGACTAATTTGCAACTCCAAGAGAAGAATTTCCAGTGTTTATCCCGTTTTTTATCTGCTCTGCAACTAAAAAGGCAAGTTCAAGAGCCTGAGATGCATTTAACCTAGGATCGCAATGTGTATGGTAACGATCTGACAAACTATCCTCGGTAATGGCTTGAGCACCCCCAAGGCACTCTGTTACATCCTGACCAGTCATCTCAAAATGAACACCTCCTGGATAGGTTCCCTCGGCTTGATGAAGAGCAAAAAATGCCTTGACCTCCNCAAGAATACGATCAAANGGNCTCGTCTTAAAACCATTTGACGATTTNACAGTATTGCCATGCATGGGATCACAAGACCAAACTACTTTACGATCTTCTTTCTTTATGTGGCGTAATAAGGGAGCAAGTTTTTTTTCTACATTATCAGCACCCATNCGGGTAATTAATGTTAAACGACCACGATCATTAAGTGGNTTTAACACATCAATTAAAGTCAGTAGTTCATCAGGTGTCATGCTTGGTCCAACTTTGATCCCTATTGGATTATTTACTCCTCTCAANAATTCAACATGGGCACCATCTACTTGACGAGTACGATCACCAATCCAAAGCATATGAGCGGAGCAATCATACCAGTCCCCAGATGTTGAATCGACTCTTGTAAGTGCCTCCTCATAACCCAACAATAGAGCTTCATGGGAAGTGTAAAATTCTGTTTCNCGTATTTGTGCTGTTGTATCTGAAGTCATNCCACATGCAGCCATAAATTCTAGTGATTCGGTTAAACTTGATGCTAAATCTTGATATTTTGCTCCCTGTGGAGACTTTGCAACAAAACCCATATTCCAACGATGGACTTCATGCAAATTTGCATAACCGCCTTGCGCAAAAGCTCGAAGCAAATTTAATGTACACGATGATTGATTATAAACACGAATTTGTCTCTTTGGATTAGGTCTCCGAGAAGCTTCATCAAAGTCAATTTCATTAACCATATCACCTCTATATGAAGGTAGCTCTATACCACCTATAGTCTCTGTTGGCGTTGAGCGTGGTTTAGCAAACTGTCCTGCTAGCCTACCTACTTTTACAACAGGGCGTTTGGCACCAAACGTCATAACAACAGCCATTTGCAAAAGAACACGAAAAGTATCACGGATATTATCAGCATGAAATTCTGCAAAACTTTCAGCACAATCTCCACCCTGAAGTAAGAATGCCCGACCCTCACATACTTCAGCTAACCTAGCTCTCAAACTACGAGCTTCACCTGCAAAAACGAGTGGCGGTAGACGCTTGAGTTCTGCTTCAACAGAAGCCAGTTCAGACTGATCAGTCCAATCTGGCTGTTGTGCAACTGGCTTTGAACGCCAATTTTCAGGTTTCCAGTTTTTTTTCATTAAAGGCTCCTAACGACATATGCGCCAATTAAGCTGATGCCTATACGCTTAAATGAATAGATTATCCAGCCTTTACACGCAGATTATAAATAATTTCAATCAACTAATATCCACTAATACATTGTAACAAGCTCTTCTGCTGAGGTTGGATGTACTGCCATAGTTTGATCAAACTGTGCCTTTGTGGCGCCTGCCTGTAATGCAACACCTAAAGCTTGAACTATTTCACTTGAAGAATCACCGATCATATGACAGCCAAGCACACGGTCAGTTTTAACGTCTACCACTAATTTTACAAATACTTTAGTCTCTCTTCCAGTAAGTGTATGTTTCAAGGGTCTAAAATGTGCTTTGAATACTTTAATATTTCCAAATTCTTTTCTTGCCTGCTCTTCAGATAAACCAACTATCCCTATTTCAGGTTGAGTAAAAATTGCAGTAGGCACATTTCTATAGTCAACAAATTGTGGGTTTGAGTTAAAAAGAGTTTCTGCCAAACACCTACCTTCATGTATTGCAACTGGAGTAAGGTTGAGCCTGTCAGTACAGTCACCTATCGCATAGATATTTGAAATCGAACTTCTAAAATCTTCATTAACATTAACGGCACCATTATCGTTTAGAGAAACTCCAAGTTCTAATAGACCTATGTTAGAAGTGTTAGGCTTACGACCAATAGCAAATAGTACCTGATCTGCACTTATTTTACCACCAGATGTAGTGTTTACGCTCAAGCTCCCTGGAGTTTCAGAGAGAGAAGCAACATTTTGCCCTAATCTGATATCTATACCGCTCTTGACCATCTCCTGATAAGCATTTTTACGTATTTCGTCATCGAATCCCCTTAATATCATCTCAGAACGATATAGCTGGGTAACTTCACTACCTAAACCATTAAATACAGCTGCCAGTTCACATGCAATGTAGCCACCCCCTACAACAACTATTCGATCTGGCTTGCTTGGAAGGTCAAAGACATCATTTGAGTTTATAGCTAAGTGAATACCATCTATATTTGGCATAGTTGGCCATCCACCTGTCGCTAAGAGAATATTTTCTGCAGATATAGTATCGGAATTAACTTTGAGCGTTGTGTTAGTTTGCAAGTGACCATGACCCTGAAAAATTTTAACTCCTGAGTCCAATAATAAACTTCTATAAATTCCTTCTAAGCGCTGCAACTCTAATGACTTAGTACTTACTAAATCTGACCAACTAAAACTATATTCCTTAATGTTCCAACCATATCCTTTGGAGTCACATAGATCGTGAGCAAAATGAGATGCATAAACTAAAAACTTTTTGGGTATACACCCCCTGTGTACACAGGTACCTCCTATCTCTGCCTCTTCTACTATAGCTACCCTAGCTCCATGACTAGCAGCTCTACGCGCGCAAGCAACACCACCTGAGCCAGCGCCCAGTACTAAAAGATCATAATCAAACAATTCCAGTCTCCAAACAGAGTAATTGACACCGTTAAATTCTTAAATTTTTTTCAAAAATTTATTTTTTAAATAATAAGTAACAAATTTATTCATTAAACCTTCTAATTTCAAAAATTAAATAAATTAGATACCGCCAATAGCTGTATATTTAATTTCTAGAAATTCATCTAGGCCATAATGGGATCCCTCTCTACCTAAACCCGACTCTTTCATCCCACCAAAAGGTGCAACCTCAGTGGAGATTATACCAACGTTAGCTCCAATAATTCCATATTCTAGGGCCTCTGATACTCGCCAAACACGGCCAACATCTCGGCTATAAAAATATGCCGCAAGGCCAAATTCAGTATCATTTGCTAACTGAACTGCCTGGTCTTCATTAGAAAACCTGAATAGAGGTGCTAGCGGACCAAAAGTTTCTTCTCTTGCAACCTTCATTTGAGTATTTACATTTCCGATAACTGTTGGCTCATAAAATAATCCTCCTAACTTATGGCGTTTTCCGCCATGAAGAATAACAGCCCCTTTGCCAGTTGCATCATCCACATGCTCTTCAATTTTTTCAACTGCCTCTTCATTTATTAAGGGTCCCTGATCTGTAGCTCCTTCAAGACCAGGACCAACACGAAGACTCTGCACTGCTTTTACAAGTCTTTTTGAAAAATCATCATATACCCCATCTTGAACAAGAAAGCGGTTCGCACAAACACAAGTCTGTCCAGTATTTCGATATTTTGATGCCATAGCCCCTTCAACTGCCTGATCCAAGTCAGCATCATCAAAAACTATAAATGGAGCATTGCCACCTAACTCGAGTGATACTTTTTTAATTGTTGAAGCGCTTTGCTCCATCAAAAGTTTTCCAACNGGAGTCGAACCAGTAAACGAAATTTTTCTTACAATATTACTATAAGTTAGTTCTTCTCCAATTTCTTTTGTTTTTCCAGTNAGAACATTTAGAACTCCCGGNGGAACACCGGCTTGTTCTGCTAAATGGCATAAAGCTAAAGCAGAATATGGGGTTAAATTTGCTGGCTTAATTACTACAGGACAGCCCGCAGCCATTGCTGGTCCGGCCTTACGAGTAATCATTGCATTAGGAAAATTCCACGGAGTTATACAACCTACAACACCTATAGGCTCCTTAGTAACTATAATACGCCTATCTCCAATAGGTGAAGGAATAGTATCACCATAAACTCGTTTTGCCTCCTCAGCAAACCACTCAATAAAAGACGCACCATAACTTATTTCGCCCATAGATTCAGCTAGAGGCTTACCTTGCTCTGCTGTCATCAACATAGCCAAGTCATCTTGATTAGCCATAATTAAATCAAACCATTTTCGCAAAATTAATGAACGTTCTTTTGCAGTTCTTGCGCGCCAATCTGGCCAAGCTCTGTTAGCTGATTCTATAGCTCTACGTGNTTCTACTGTTCCCATCTTTGGAACANTACCTATAATTTCATTAGTTGCTGGATTAATAACTTCGAGAGTAGACCCGTCATCTGCATCACACCAGCCACCGTCAATGTAACATTTTTCACGTAATAATCCTGAATCTTTAAGATACATCCCGTTAGCTAGCTTAATATTTCTACCCATTAATCAATTCTCCAAAAGTTAATAAACATCAATTCTAGTTTGCATTAGCATAAGTATTAGAGTATTGCGGAGGTAAGCACCTCAAGCAAGACCGATCTGACTAAAGCTCTTAAGTAAGTTAAATATTTATTGCACTTTATATGAAAAAAAATGATCCAACATATTGTTTTTATAAACAACCCGCTTTATGNGCTCATCGTAGAAAATTTCTCGGGATGGTANCTCTATCTACTTTAGCTTTATTTGCNGACCCATTCAGCACTGNAAATGCTGGTTATTGGAAAAACAAAGAACGTAAACTCAAATTAAATAATCTATGGACTCAAGAAAAAATCAGTATTGTTTATTGGCGTGAGGGTCAATATATAGACNAAGCATTGCAATCTACTAATTACCTTCTACGTGATTGGCGCACAGGTGAAGTAGGTATTATATTTTATCAACTTCTAGACCATCTTGTTAAAATTTCTGAATATGCGGGGATAGAAGCANACTTTGATGTAGTATCAGGCTTTCGTTCCAATAAAACAAATAGTTGGCTGGCTAATAAAAGTGAGGGAGTTGCTGTTAATAGCCTACACACACTGGGAATGGCAATTGATATTCGACATCCTAAAATTCTCTCAAAGGATTTATTTATTACTGCACAAAAGTTAAAACTTGGCGGTACTGGATACTATAAACATTCAGATTTTGTACACATAGATGTTGGTCCAGTACGTTCTTGGATAAATCAATAACTTGATTATAATTTAGACTTTAAGGAAATAAGAATCATACAAACTGAAACCCTAATCCAACAATTTTACCAAATTTATCTGATCCCTTTGGTGATAACTTTCCTGCTAGGAATGGTTTTTCGAACCAGTTTTTTATCTTCCAAGAAGGAATTTTTGCCTCCTGTTGTAATTAGCATAGGGTTTATAACAACCATCTTTTTAGTCCTTGGATTACCACCAATACTTCCTATTCTT
This sequence comes from Gammaproteobacteria bacterium, assembly GCA_002714015.1. GTDB lineage: Bacteria > Pseudomonadota > Alphaproteobacteria > UBA828 > UBA828. The sequence goes on from PAWF01000005.1 coordinate 65,343, forward strand.
TCCGTAGATAAGATTTTTTATATTGCAACTCTTGGTATTCTTGTTGGAATAATAATCGATTTTCTAGGCATTAGAAAATGGTGGCGTCTAGGTTTTTTCATTATTTTCTTAACCTTAGCAACATATTGGATCACGGAACCCGAAGGTGGCTTTTCAAATCCTTGGCATATTTTAGGATTAGCTATCTTATGGAATGTTAATATTTTAACGCTATGGAAATTAGAGAAAAGTACTACTCTNGTTCCATCACCAATAGTNAAGATTTTTCTAGTNTCTCTTGGNNTAGGTCTTGTTGCCCATATAAGCGAAGCGAACGACCAAAGAGACTTATCTTTTGCTATTGCCGCAACTTTATTAGGGTATTTTGCCTCTAACTTTGGCAATGTTAACCAACGATGGAACGCTGTCTTATTAATTGGTATACAAAGCTCAATTTTATGTATAACAGCAAGCTTGGCATTTTATAGTACAGCAAGCTTGCCCGCATTAGCTGTTTTATTTCTAATATATTTCTCAGAAGAATCAATCAATGTCCAAGATAAAAACCATGGTAAGCTCTCAAGTCTTATTAAGAGTGCCACAGCCATAGCTATCCGCACAATTCCAATTCTTGCAGCACTAGGGTTAGCATTTCTTGGGGTCAGAATTGATTCTTTCTAAAATTTGCAAGGTCCATATAATAAACTTTTTTAACTTCTTAAGAAAAAGAAAAGACCTCTAGCAACATCCTCTGGGTTTTCTTCTACTAAAAAATGTCGCGCATTAATGTCTCCACCTGTTAGGTCTGCAGCTCTCCTTCGCCAAACGTCTGCAACATCATACCATTTATTTATCGCGCTATGTTTCCCCCACATTGCAAAAACTGGGCAATTTATAAGTCTCTCAAAGTCATTTTTATCATCAGATAAATCTATTGAACTTGCTGCTCGATAGTCTTCGCAAGTTGCCCTGATCACCTCAGGGTCTGAAAAACATCGTTCATACTCAGCAAGAGCTTCAGGTGCAAAATAATCTAGAGAACCACCCCAACTTTTTAAACACCAATGCAAGAAAAAAATTGGGTCAGCTCCAATTAACTTTTCTGGAAGATCGGATTTCTGAGCTAGAAAAAACCAATGAAAATAACCTAGAGCTTTCTCCATATTTGTATTCTCAAAGGCAAAAAGAGTAGGAACAATATCTAAAACAGCTAAACGAGTTACATAATCAGAGTAATCTAAAGCCATGCGATGACCAACACGAGCACCCCGATCATGTCCAACTACAGCAAATTTTTNATACCCCAAAGACTGCATAACAGAAAATTGNTCTTTTCCACTATTTTTTTTACTATATGTGCNATGCGTAGAGTCAGATGGTGGTTTATCAGAGTCTCCATAACCCCTGAGATCGGTAACTATAACTGAGAAATGCTGGGCTAGTATTGGCGCAACTTTGTGCCACATTACATGAGTTTGCGGATATCCATGCAANAATAAGAGTCCAGGTCCTTGNCCACCTTTTAAGACGTTGATGCNGACACCATCTACTNTAACTANCTGTTGTTTAAANCCTTTAAACATCAAAACCCCTTCAAGANCNTACCTTNTAAAAACTCAATCNTAATGACATAATTTATTTTTTNCTTATAAGGTATTCTTTCGACTGCATCTCTAGAATACGAGACACTGTTCTTTTAAACTCAAAATGTCCTACGCCCTCATTATACAACTCTGCTGGGGGAACTTCAGCTGATAATACTGTGGAAGATTTTTTTTCATACAAAACATCTATTAAGNTAATAAAACGTTTTGCTTCATTTCTATTTTCAACGCCCATACGTGGNACTTCGTNGATTAAAAAAGTATGAAATGATTCTGNAAGCGCAATATAGTCTGCAGCACCTAGTGGNGATCCACAGAGCTCATCAAAGGTCATCCANNCAACACCTTTAGCAGTTCGAGAGATACTTAATAACCTACCTTGAACATTCAACTCGGTGGTTTCAACCTCACTATTCCCAGTCAGCTGCTTAAAAGTTTGTTCTAACTGTTGCGTGGCATTAGGACCTAGTGGAGTAATATAAAGCTCAGTTTTACGGAGGAAAAGCTGCCGATAATCCTGATCTCCATGTAACCCAACAACTGCCATCTTTTCCTTTACAATTTCGATGAAAGGAATGAATCTGTCACGATTAACACCGCCTATATAGAGGTCATCTGGTGCTCTATTGGAGGTTATAACAGGGACTACTCCTGATAAAAAAAGCTCTTTAAAAAGCCTGCCAAGAATCATTGCGTCACCAATATCAGTGACTTGGAACTCATCAAAACATAAGAGTTTTACTTCATTCGAAATTCGCGTAACAATTTGCTCTAGAGGGTCGAGACCTTTACTTCCAGAGACCTTCGCTAAATTAATTTCACGATGAAAATCTCGCATAAAACTATGATAATGTACGCGCTTTTTTTCAGATAACGGAACTACTTTATAGAACAGATCTACAAGCATTGTCTTTCCACGACCTACATCACCCCATAAGTAAATACCCTTAATATCATTATTTGTTGCTCTGAGTGGCAGAAACCCCCTCTTGCTTGGTTTAACTAATGATTGTGCTAAATCTTGTAATTCTTTTACGACTTCTTCTTGAATTGGATCAAATTTTATACTTTGAGACTCTATAAGATCATTATAGGCAAAAATTAGGTCATTATTTTTCTTAGTATTATTTGACATTATATACTATCGAACACTTTATTTTTGATTAGCAGTTATCTAATAAACACTAATNTTTAAGTTAGCACTTCTGAAAAACACATTAGCTATTTTAAGAAAACAATCAAAAAAACTAACTATACAAACTTAATTTTTATAATTTTTTTGAAAATTAGTAACAAGTATACATCTATACAGTATGCTCAGTGCTATGAACTATTTTTATAAATTATTTTGACTAGTAAAGTAAGTAACGCGATATGGACCTACAGCAACTAAAAAATTATCACAATTCAAATAGCTATTTTTCTGCTCCTAGAGAATGGGGACAAAATACATCTCAGAACGAAAGTCCTAAATTTATTGGAAGCTCAAGTTCTCTAATTAATGCTTTATCTGAAATTGCACTAAAGGAGCCAAGGACAAAAATCATTAAAAATGACTTGTCTTNGAGTAAAATTCAGCTTTGCCAGCGAAGTTTAGTTTTTCGTTTTCCAGATATAATCTGGGTACAAGGAGTAAAAATAGACGAAGTTTCTAGTTCTATTGCAATTTATAGTAGCGCTAAATATGGCAAGTATGATTTTGGAGTTAATCAGCGTCGTGTAATAAGATGGATAAAAAAACTAACNGAAAAAATCCCTNTAACTTCAGANTANTTTTTTAGGAAATTAAGTTCTGAAACCAGGAAANATTATGCGAGCACTNACAAGTACTATTATTCATACTGGAATACGAGATCTCACAGACTATGCAATTATTATTCAAGAAAATGGTTTTATTAAAGCTCTAGTTCCAACAAACGATGTTCCTAAAGAAATTAAACTTGAAAGAATTTCTGCCCGCCACCTTGCTCCTGGTTTTATTGATCTACAAGTTAATGGATCTGGTGGCTTTATGTTTGGTGATCAACCAACTGATGATTGTATAAATACAATTGCTCATTACCAACATCGCTTCGGAGTTACTGGTTTTTTGCCAACCCTCATTTCTGGACCCTTAGAAGTTATGAGTGAAGCGACAAAAGCTGTTGATAAGGCAATTAAAAATACGCCTGGTGTACTCGGAATTCATTTCGAAGGACCTTTTTTAAACCCTAAACACACTGGCATTCACGAAGTTAAAATGCTTAAAAAATATAATGATAGTTTAGAATGCCATATTACCCCATGTAAATTTGGAAAAACTTTAGTTACTCTTGCACCTGAGCTTATAAAAAATACACAAATACAAAATATGATCTCAAAAGGGATACTTGTTGCTGCTGGCCACACCTCTGCTGGTCCAGCAGATATTTCACGGGCAACGGAAGCAGGATTAACTGGGGTAACACACTTATTTAATGCCATGGAACAAATGACTGCACGATCACCTGGAACTGTAGGTGCAGCACTCACAAACGACGCCCTTTGGTGCAGCATCATTGCCGATGGGTTTCATGTCCATCCAACAACACTTTTAGCTGCTTGGCGTGCTAAACCACCTGGGAAATTAATATTAGTTAGCGATTCCATGGCTCCTGTGGGGAAAAAATCTATGACTAAGTTTATGTCATGCGGGCAGGAAATTTATGTTAAAGATGGTAAATGCACTAACTCTAAAAATAAACTTGCAGGCTCATTAGGAACACTCGACTCAGCCGTTAGGTTTTGTGTGACAAAAGTAGGTATACCGCTAAACGAAGCTCTCCGTATGGCTTCTACTTACCCTGCAAAAGCTATTGGAGAAGATAATAGGAGAGGTTTGATAGAGCCAGGGTATGTAGCAGACTTAGTGTCCTTAGACCATAAATTATACCCTCAAAAAATATGGATATCAGGTACTGAGATAAACATAAATACAGATAAAGTTTTATAAAATGAAAATTGGAATAGATATTGGTGGAACAAAATTAGCAGCAATTGCTCTTGATAATATGGGCAATCAACTAGCAGTAACAAATATTCCTACACCTAAAGGCTATAAAAACGCCCTAAATGAAATTATTAGAGTTACGGAACAACTAGAAAAAGAAGTACAATTACCAGTAAAAGGGATTGGCATTAGTTTAGCTGGAATCGTCAATAATAATGGATCAATTAAATACGCTGCTAACCTGCCATGGTTGATAGAAAAACCTCTTATCTCAGATTTAAAAAAATATAAACATAATTGTCCTATTGCTATTGCTAACGATGCAAACTGTTTCACAATGTCTGAAGCATTCGATGGTGCAGCCGCAAATACAAAAGTTGTTTTTGGATTAACTCTAGGTACTGGTGTCGGGGGAGGTATTGTTATAAATGGACATATTTATAGAGGTATAAATAATCTTTCCGGAGAATGGGGGCACATCCCCTTTCCTAATTGGAATAGCACTAAAGTTCCAAGAGTGAAATGCAGCTGCGGTCGATACGGATGCATAGAAACTTTACTCANCGGCAGAGCACTTGAGAGAATTTACCAATCTTTATCNGGAAATTTAATAAACGTTCCNCAGATTGTGAAGAATGCCTCTNGGAATGATAAGAATGCAAAATCTGCAATGCATATATATCATCANCGTTTAGCAGAAGCGCTTTCCTTAGTAGTTACTCTTATAGACCCTGATGTAATAGTTGTCGGAGGTGGCTTATCAGAAATTAATAGTATTTATCAAATTGTTCCNAAAAAAATTGCAGAANTTATATNAATTAAAAATCTTCATACTCGAATNGTTANGGCNAAACATGGNCCATCAAGCGGTATGCGCGGNGCTACACTATTAATCNAANGCCCTTAATGCAGAAANTTTTATATTCTATTATAAGCATTATTCATTGCTGAGTATGCTTATAATAAATTTACACGCTTACGTAGTAAAAATGATTTTTTCATATAGGAAAACTTTTGGAGAGCTTACATGCCAAAAAAAATAACTGCCTGGTTTTCAATAGGAAGTACATATACTTACCTAACTGCTCTAAGAATTAGAAAAATTTTAGATGAAAATAATATTGAACTTGAGGTAAGACCTATAAGTATCCGTCAAATTATGAAAAATATGGACAACATTCCTTTTCCTCCAACAAAAAAATCAAAAGTAAGTTATATGTGGCGCGATATTGAAAGAAGGGCTAGCCTTTATGGTCTTCCAAAACCTAATGTTCCTGCCCCCTACCCTCTAAGCGCTTTTGATGTAGCAAACACCGTTGGTATTTTTCTAAACTCTCGAGGACTTTATTTAGAATATTTTGAANTNACATATAAATCTTGGTTTATAGATGGAAATGANTCTGGATCTGAAAATAATCTTCGCATCTGCGCAAAAGAACTAGGTCTTAAATATGATGAATTGTTAAGTGCTTCTTTCTCCAAAGAGGTTTCTGAAGAATACAAGACTAATACAATTGAGGCAGAAAAGTTNGGCGTATTTGGAGCACCCTCATTCAGCGTTGGAGATGAGTTATTTTGGGGTGATGACAGGCTAGAAGATGCTATAGCTTTTTCAAGAATCTAGTTGNTNACCNNANGGACTCGTTCTATTATTTGAAATCGATTACGTAGATTTATTTTTTAATAAATTAGACGTCTCTCTTATAAACAAATCAACCTCTGATTCTTGAGTATCCCAACGGGTTACTAGGCGAATTGTACTTGACGCCTCCCATGGTTCAGGCCAACCATAAAACTGAGCTCCTAGAGCTTTTAGTCCTTCAACAACAATCTGGGGTAACGTAACAAAAACCTNATTTGACTGTACCCTAGCTTCAAGATTAACCCCTTCTAAAGAAGCTAACCTAGTCCCAAGACGTGTAGCAAGTTCATTTGATNTATGTGCCAGTTTTAACCACAAATTATCTTCTGTATAAGCTAGCAACTGTGCAGATATAAACCGCCCTTTAGACAAAAGTTGACCTGCTCGTTTATGGCGAAACGATAGATCATCTNCAAGCTCCTTTTTAAAAAGAATAATTGCCTCAGCAGCTATAGTGCCATTTTTTGTAGCNCCGAAAGATAATACATCAACTCCAGAGCGCCATGTAATATCTGCTGGGGATGCACCTAAGCTAGATACAGCATTACCAAAACGAGCACCATCCATATGAAAATAGAGTTTGTTACTCTTAGCTATCTCACCCAGACTTGCAATTTCCTCAACGCTATAAACTAAGCCCATTTCAGTTGCCTGAGTTATACTCAGAGCTGCTGGTTGAGCAGAATGAACGAAACCTTTTCCTGATCTATTTAATTCCTCTTGCAAAGCAGATGGAGATATTTTTGCCCCATGACCATCAATTGAAACTAACTTAGCACCCCCAGTCATTAACTCGGGTGATCCACACTCATCTGTAGCTATATGAGAGTGACTATGACAATAAATTATACCATATGGAGGTGTACATATAGATAACGCAATTGAATTTGCTGCAGTTCCAGTAATAGCAGTGAAAACATCAACTTCTCTCTCAAATATTTCACTAAACCTCTCCTTTAGGTGTCGCGAAAAAATATCATCGCCATAAGGTGCCGCATTACCAAAATTAGCTTCAGTTATNGAAGCAATAATTTCTGGTGCTGCAATCCCAATATTATCGCTCCTAAAGTCCATTATTAAAGTCCCTTATCACGACAAAATTGACAATTTTAAGCTTTTAAAAGTTTTTTGATCCTTGTCCAATCCCCAAGCACCAATATCGACTATATTTCCATCGAGGGAGCCAAGNATAAGCCAAAAAAGGTTTGGCTCGTGCGCACTTTCTAAATCAAACTTAGATGGCACAGCATTTCCTCCTGGATGAGANTGATAATGACCAACAATACCAGTTGAAAGGTTACGCGTAGAGCGTTCAAGTCTTAAGCGAACAACTGGGTCAATCTCAAACCTTCGGTGGCGCTCCTTCTCTACTATATTCATACAGGGCACTNCTGTTGATACAGCTATTGAGTTTGGCAGAGAACCATGCCCAAGAAAAAGCCCACAAGCTTCCTCATGCTGAGACAAAGAAACAGATTTCTTAATTACCGCAAATTGCTCCTTAGGNATAGTTATCATAATACTATTTTATCTTTGTAATTGATAAGCTCTTACTAATTGAGGCATTTTGCGCNTCAANAAAAAATAATTTCTGCCCCTCNCCCGGAATAGCAACCAGCAAAATTACCTGNCCCCCAGACACTGCCATNGATTCAACATAGGATTTTTCTGGTAATGATAATGATTTTAATACATTTTGATTATTAACAATATTAGCTTCTCTGGCATTATTTATCTCTTGAGCAATTATTTTAGTCTCAGACCCCTTGTTTCCTGATAGTTTCCCATACATCATGAATGCTAGAACAACTACTCCAGCAACTATCAAAATGCCCATAACTACAACTGCGACCTTTAGAAAAGGTATCATATCAATCCAATTGTTATATTGTGAACTTAATGCATAAAACCTGCTATAAAAAAACTGTGTCTACATCATACGATGGTCAAAGACTAGATAAATATCTCGCTGAACAGATAGTTGGTATATCACGTACTCGTATCAAGTTTCTTATTGAAGACGGAAAAGTAAATATTAATAATCAAAAGATAACTGACCCTGCATATCGGGTCAAATTAGATCAATCTATAAAATTAGATTTACCTATAAAACCTGTAAAAGCAAAACCAGCAGCACAATCAATAAAACTGGATATCATATTTGAGGACAGCCATTTAATAATTATAAACAAGCCTTGCGGGCTAGTAGTGCATCCTGCTCCTGGCAACCCCGATGGTACTCTTGTTAACGCATTAATTGCTCATTGNGGCTCTAGCTTGTCAGGAATAGGAGGTGAGCGAAGACCNGGAATAGTNCACCGATTAGATAAAGATACGAGTGGGCTTATGGTAGCAGCAAAAAATGATGCTGCTCACTTTGGTTTGGCAAAAATTTTTGAAAANAGAGACCTAACACGAATNTATTCGGCAATAGTCTGGGGAANNATNAAACCTACAAAAGGTCAAATTANTGGTAANATAGGAAGAAGTAGCCATAATAGAAAAAAAATGTGTGTNGTAAATTCAGGGGGNAAACCNGCTGAAACTCATTATCTTACTTTAGATAANTTATCTCAANTTCCTTTTAGTTTGGTTGAGTGTCAATTAAAAACTGGAAGAACTCACCAGATACGCGTCCATCTGACACATATTGGTCATCCAATTATTGGAGATAAGGTNTACGGATCTAANAAACNGCGTGCAAATGAGGTTATATTACCAAGGCTTCGTGAAGCAATTGAAGGACTAGANCGCCAAGCACTTCATGCAANAAGTCTTGCTTTTAAACACCCAATTACCGGCAACCAACTTTCTTTTGNAACTAATTTACCNTCTGATATGAATAATATATTGAATATTGCCAAGTCATGCGTTGACAGTTAAAACCTTGAAACTCTTGGTTTTNGTANCCATATATTNCNTATTGGTGCANTTTTGATGAGTAANGAGANANATACTACTTGTTAGCGTAATATNAAATTTNTGAGTTGACACTCAACAANATAACACAGGANAATAATTATTATGCCAGTGAACGTTCCAACNATNACCTCAGAGCGTGGTGTNTCACGATANCTTCANGAAATCCGNCAGTTTCCAATGTTGGAGGCTGAAGANGAATTTATGCTAGCAAAACGTTGGAGAGAACACGAAGATGCTGATGCGGCTCATAAGCTTGTTACGAGTCATTTNCGCTTAGTTGCTAAAATTGCAATGGGTTACCGAGGATATGGTCTACCAGTTGGAGAATTAATATCTGAGGGTAATGTAGGATTAATGCAAGCTGTCAAAAGATTTGAACCAGACCGTGGGTTTCGTCTTGCTACATATGCTATGTGGTGGATTAGAGCATCAATTCATGAATATATATTACATTCTTGGTCATTGGTAAAAGTAGGGACAACAGCAGCGCAGAAAAAGCTTTTCTTTAANCTTCGAAAAATTAAAGGNCAACTTAAGGCCATTGANGATGGNGATTTAAGCCCTGAGCAGGTTGAACATATAGCGCAAGCACTTAACGTTTCAGAAGATGATGTAGTAAGTATGAACAGAAGAATGCTTGGTCCTGACCAATCTCTAAATACACCAGTCAATGAAGATGGCGGAGGAGAATGGCAAGATTGGTTAGAAAGTAATCAAGAAAATCAAGAGTCAGTTGCATTAGAAACTGATGAATTTTTACATCGCCGCTCATTACTTCTTGATGCCCTTCCACAACTAAATGAAAGAGAAAGGCATATAATTCAGGAGCGAAGGCTCAAAGAAGAGCCTTCTACCCTTGAAGCACTCAGTGAGGTTTATGNTATTTCTCGGGAACGNGTAAGGCAAATAGAAGTACGAGCTTTTGAAAAGCTCCAAAAAGCCATGCATAATGCTATCCAAAAAGAAAAAATTTCAGCTAGTGCAAGTCGATCAAAGNAAAAGCTTAACTAATCNAAAAGATATAAGCNAATTGNTGNTTCTAAGCAAAGGGGTCTTGAACTAAAATAGTATCCTCACGCTCCGGGCTAGTGGATAATAAAGAAACAGGTACCTGAATTAATTCCTCAATTCTTCTAACATACTTCACCGTTGTTGCAGGCAAATCAGCCCACGAACGAGCCCCCTTTGTGCTCTCACTCCAACCTTCTAAAACCTCATAGATAGGTTCTACAGCAGCTTGCTCTATCATTGAAGATGGTAAATAATCTAATTTTTCTCCATTAATCTTGTAACCAGTACAAACTTGTAAATTTTCAATACCATCTAAAACATCNAGTTTTGTNAGAGCAATACCANTAATGCCACCAATTTTTGCCATTTGCCTTACTAAAACAGCATCAAACCAGCCACATCGCCTTTTACGTCCAGTGACAGTTCCAAATTCTTTGCCTTTTTCTCCCAGTATAGTTCCAATGTCATTATTTAGCTCCGTTGGGAAAGGACCAGAACCAACCCTAGTGGTGTAAGCTTTTGTTATACCAAGGACAAAATTAACAAGTGAAGAACCAACACCAGCGCCTGCACCTACTTGACCTGCCATAGTGTTTGATGAAGTTACAAAAGGATACGTACCATGATCAATATCAAGTAACCCCCCNTGGGCGCCTTCAAACAANATTAATTTACCATTATTACGGGCTTGATCTATTACGCGCCAAACAGGTTTAGAATATGGTAAGATTTTATCAGCTATTTCTNAAAGCTGAGAAACTATAGATTGATAATCTAAATCGTTTATTCCTAAACCTCTTCGCANTGCATTGTGATGAAGTAACAATTCTTTAACCCGTTGCTTAAGAGCTTCAGTGTTTTTAAGGTCACATAATCTTATTGCCCTACGTCCAACTTTATCCTCATATGCTGGACCAATTCCACGACCAGTGGTCCCAATTTTCTGCCCTTCTCTCAATTCCTCACGAGCTTGATCAAGTTCCTGATGAAGGGGCAATATTAGNCAAGCATTATCAGCTATAACAAGGTTANCTGATGAAATTTCAATTCCTTTAGCACTTATAGTTTCAATCTCGCGAACAAGCGCCCATGGGTCTACAACTACCCCACTCCCAATTACTGAGAGCTTTCCACCTCGNACCACACCCGAAGGTAACAATGACAACTTNTACTCGACCTNATCTATTACTAAAGTATGTCCTGCATTGTGCCCNCCCTGAAAGCGCACNACAACATCTGCACGATGAGATAACCAATCGACTATCTTACCCTTACCTTCATCACCCCACTGTGATCCAACTACAGCAACATTACCCATTATTTTANCCTATTTTATTAGTCATATGAGTATAACCTTATTATTNAANAANATATGGCTGCAGGATAGTCGTTGAGCTTCCTTTTTTGTATCATCAACCTNACTTAAACCTTGAACAGTAATCCANCCATCTTCTCTTAANTTCTTTGAAATATCTCTACTAACATCAACAGGTATAAATAATNTATTTGTTTTGGCTTCACTTGGTACTGCTCTCATTAAAGTATCTAGATATAATGTACATCCAGTTGCAGATTCGGAATCCTGGGCTGATCCTATATCATAACGACCACCACGACCCAATTCACCTCTAACACCTCTAGCAAANAGAGTAAAACTTACTCCTGTATGATATTCAAAAGAACGCCGCTCAACAGGATCAACTGTTAACGTTAAATTAGGTTCTCCAGATATAACTAAACTGGCTACTTTCTCCAAATTTTCTGCTTGTTGTCGAGCAATAGGAGGAAGCTTTATTTTTGATAAGTGTTCAAGTGCTGGGTTGACAGAACCAACTGCGCCAAATAATGCCACAAGTGAATCTGCTGCTGAACCCGCAAGCTTACGAACTCCAGACTCGTCTTTGCGATCAAGCATATTTCTCAGTAATAAAAGTTCTGGCTCATTAAGTGATAGTTCGTCGAGTATAGCTGTAACTAAGGTAGGGGTATTAAGGTCAACACTAAGATTTGATACTCCTATAGATTTTAGACAATCAACTGCAAGCAGTAATACCTCTGTATCTCCAACTATAGAACTAGGACTAATCAACTCATATCCAACTTGGCAGAACTGCCGCTCTGGCCGAAGTTCATTGCCCCTAATTCTCATAATATCTGCGCTGTAACTAAGACGGAGTGGACGAGGTGATTTAGAGAGACGAGTTGTAGCAATTCTTGCTACTTGTGGTGTTACATCAGAACGAAGAGCCATCATTCGGTCAGATACTGGATCCATTAAACGAAAAGTTTGACCTTCTAGTCCAGCACCTACACCAGATAGGAGACCATCTTCAAACTCAACTAATGGAGGTTTTACTCTTTCATAGCCATAATNAGATATTCTCTCGAGTAAAGCTTCTCCAATCATAGCTTCATGATCAGATTCAGGAGGTAAAAGGTCCTTCAGACCAGCGGGTAAAAGTGCCATTTCATAACGATCAATCATATCAACAAAAATATCTCCAATTAACTAAAAGAAAGAAATATTTAGAAATGGTCAAAATCTTAATAATGCAACTTGCTTTACAGCCGGTAATTCACTTAATGCAGACAAAACTGTGTTAGAAACAGTATTATCTACAGAGATTAACGCAATTGCACTACCCCCCTCAGATGATCTGCCCAAAGCAAATGTACCTATATTGACTCCAGCATCACCCAACGTTACTCCAAGTCCACCTATTAAACCAGGTCTATCCTCATTAGTCACATAGAGCATATTAGCAGTTAACTGGGCCTCTATTGGGATTCCCTTAATGTTAACAATTCGAGGCTTATCATCTGAAAATAGGGTTCCAGAAACACTCCTCTCTTGCCTTTCCGTTACTACACTCAACCTTATTAATGTAAGATAGTCCCGACAATCAATGGACTTAACTTCCCGGACATCAATACCTCTCTCACGTGCAGTTAAGGGTGCACTTACAGCATTTATATTTTCTAACTGAGGTCTAAGTAAAGCTGCGAGTATCATAGCGCTCATTGGTTCTGTTTTTAGCTTGGCTGCTTCTCCTTCATACTCGATAGTTACACTCTTTATCCCTGAGGTTGTGAGTTGCCCAGCAAAACTTCCTAATTGTTCAGCNAACTTAAGATAGGGACCAAGTGCTAACATNTCCTCAGCACCAATAGATGGAAGATTAACAGCATTAGTCACTGCACCTTCTATAAGGAAATCACTCATCTGCTCCGCAACTTGTGCCGCAACATTTTCTTGTGCCTCTTGTGTAGATGCCCCTAAATGAGGAGTAGCAATCACCTTGTCCATACCAAACAATGGGTTATCTTTAGCTGGTTCATCAGAAAAAACATCCAATGCCGCACCAGCTACTATCCCACCTTCCATTGCTAACTTGAGAGCCAACTCATTAACTAAACCACCGCGAGCGCAGTTCACTATTCTCACCCCAGGCTTAACCTTTGAAAATGCAGATTCATTTAATATATCACGTGTTTCATCATTTAATGGAACATGTAAACTAATTACATCTGCCCGAGATAAGAGCTGTTCAAAATTAACTTTTATAGCACCAATTTCACTTGCTCGCTCAGCAGAAATATATGGATCGAAAACTAAAACCTTCATACGTAAACCTATCGCTAAACCAACAACAATTGCCCCTATATTTCCACAACCAATTAAACCTAATGTTTTATTCCTAAGCTCAACTCCCATAAACCTACTTTTTTCCCACTTCCCCGACTGCGTTGAATTGTTAGCAAGTGGAATTTCTCTAGCAAGGGCCATCATCATTGCAATTGTATGTTCCGCAGTAGTGACNGAATTTCCAAAAGGTGTATTCATCACCGCCACTCCATTCGCAGTAGCTGCAGCAATATCAATATTATCAACACCTATACCAGCACGACCAATTACTTTTAATCGCTTAGCNGCGCGAATAACTTGTTCCGTTGCCTTTGTATTTGAGCGAACANCCAAACCATCATAGTCAGCAATTATAGAAGTAAGGTCCTCTACTCCAAGATCTGTTTTCTCATCGACAGTAATGCCGCGCTCTTTAAAAACCTCAATCGCTCGTGTTGACATTTTATCTGAAATTAGAACTTTAATCATTGAATTCATTCACTTCTTACTTTGATTATAACTTACNCTATCCCATGCCCAATCTATCCAAGGTAGAAGTGCTTCTATGTCAACTGTCTCAACAGTTGCCCCACCCCAAATTCTAAGCCCAGGAGGTGCAGCACGATGTGTATTTATATCATAGGCTGCATTTTCTGCTTCTAATAGGGAACAAATATTCTCTACAACTTCCCANCGCTTATCCTCTCTAAGTTCTAAAAACCAGTCAGCAGTTAAACTGAGGCATATAGAAGTATGAGANCGAGTNTCAGGAGCTTGTGCTAAAAANTCGACCCAGTCCCGCTGATTTACCCAGTCCTCAACGGCTCTAAAATTAGAACTACAGCGATTAACCATTGAATTAAGACCACCTTTACTTTCAATCCATCNCAATGAATCTAAAGCNTCTTCTATAGCCAAAAGTGAAACAGTATTTATTGTATTNNCTTCGAANGGAGCGCTATCAAACTTTCCCTTTTTTGATAAACGAAATAGTTTTGGAACNGGCCAAGGCGGCACTGAGTTATTAATTCTATCAATAGCCNTAGGAGAAAGAATAATCATACCGAAGCCTGCTTCACCACCCATGACCTTTTGCCATGACCACGTTGTAGCATCTAGCTTTGACCATGGAAGGTTATAAGCAAAAACTGCTGATGTAGCGTCACAAATTGTAATTCCTTGTCGATCTGCAGATATCCAATCAGCATTAGGTACCCGAACACCAGAAGTTGTACCATTCCAAACAAATACAGTATCATTATTGGGATCAACAAGCTCAAGATTAACTATGTTGCCATATTCAGCACGTATTACACGCTTATCAAGCGGGGTTAATTGGGACTCTCCATCAATTACCCACTGCTCTCCAAAATTTTCCCAAGTTAAAAAATCAACACTTTTAGGACCTAACAATGACCACATTGCCATTTCAACGGCACCAGTATCAGAACCTGGGACAATTGCAATACGGAAATCTTTTGGTAGATGAAGTAATGTATGCGTGAGGTTTAATAGCTCTTTAATTTTAGCTTTAGGCTGAGGAGCTCTATGAGACCTCCCTAAAAGGGCTCCACTNAAACAATTAACATCCCATCCAGGACGTTTAGTGCATGGTCCTGACGAAAAAAGTGGATTGCGTGGCTTTAGCCTCGGCTTTTTCACTGTAACTCTCTTAAATTATTTTGGGGTCAATTGTTAGTGATATATTAAATCACAATATGCTTTGTTAACGATAAAGTTATTACATGATACATCGACAAAAGCTACAGTGAAAGGTATCTAAGCATTTAAAAGTTAATTTGACCTTTTAAATACCGAACNGCTTTACCTTTTAATTCGACTCTATCATCAATCAACTTACAATACACTTCACCTCCTCGCTTTGAAACCTGATGAGCTAAAAAATTAGATTTATTTATCTCTGATGCCCAATAAGGTACGAGCATACAGTGAGCCGACCCACAGACGGGATCTTCAGGCACCCCAAATTTAGGACAGAAAAAACGAGATACAAAATCAGCTGGACTTTCAGGAGGTGCTAATGATGTCACTATTACCCCACGTCTATCCAATTTTTGTAGGNCATAATGTTCAGGATCTATGGATAAAACATCCTNNTATGNGTCATATACAGCTAAATAATCAACTCCTTGAAATACAGCCTTGGGCTTAGCACCTAGACCAGTAATAAGGTTCTTTGGGGCAGAAGTAGCGCTGAAGGTAAGTTTTGGGAAATTCATAGAAAAAAAATCTTCATGTCGAGTTACAGTCAATAAGCCACTATATCGAGATTCGAATTGGACCACTTGAGAATTATAATCATCCAAAGAAAAAATAACNAAGGCACTTGCTAGGGTAGCATGACCGCATAGTTCAATCTCACTCAACGGAGTGAACCAACGGATTTCATAGCCATTCAAATTAGGGACTATGAAAGCAGTTTCAGATAAATTATTCTCTAAAGCAATACACTGTAAAACCTTATCATCAAGCCAAGATTCAAGTGGAACTACAGCTGCTGGGTTACCACTGAAAACATCACTGGTAAATGCATCAATTTGGTATAGCGTAAGCTCCATGAGTGAAATGTCACTTCTATTTTATGATATCTTAAGTAGGTTTTCTACCAGACTCTGGATTCGGATATATGGTAGACCAAAGATTACTCTCAATATAACATTTTTTTTCATAATAATGTTATTCAGTATAATNATTTACTTTCATTATCCTTCTAAAGCAGAAAAATTTATATTAAATGACAACTTTTTTAATGGGCTTAAGTCTTGGAATGCAGGTCAATTTGAGGATGCCAGGAATTATTGGGCTACAGATGCAAACCTTGGTGATATTGATGCACAATATAACCTTGCAACACTATATGAAAATGGTACTGGTCTTAAAAAAAATAAGGACACAGCAGCTAAGCTATATGCTGAAGCTGCAAAAAGAAACTTTCCTGAAGCTACAATTAGATTAATAAAGCTTAAACAGAATGGATACGCAGGGAACATACCTATTATTAGTGCAGTGAATTATCTTAAAAAAAACGCAAAAAATGGATCGGCACAAGCACAATATACTCTAGCTAAAGCTTACGATATTGGATTAGGTGTAACTCAAAATTTTTCAACTGCAGCTTTATGGTATAAAAAAGCAGCCAATCAGGGTATTGCTGAAGCTCAGTATAACCTAGGATCCTTACTTGAAGATGGATTAGGTATTTCCAGAGATCCAATTTCTGCACATAAATGGTATCTAAAGGCAGCTTCTAATGGAATTTCTGCAGCACAGAATAATATTGGCTATCAATACCAACATGGATTGGGTATTAGGAAAAATTTAAAGATATCTTTTGCTTGGTATAAAAAATCAGCAAGGGCAGGGAATCATATTGCACAAAATAACTTAGGAATAATGTATCAGTACGGTTACGGCACAAGCAGAAANCTTAAAAATGCTATATATTGGTTCAGAAAAGCNGCNCTAAATGGCGATGCAAATGCACAAAATAGCCTTGGACTTATGATTGTTAATGGTCTNGGCATTGAGCGAGAACCAATTAAAGCAATGACGTGGTTTATTCTAGCCGTTAAAAGCAAGGATATTGTCTCAGNTCATGCNAAGCTTAATATGGATAAATTGAAAGCTCAGCTANCAGAATCAGAACTACAAAAAGCACAGCACAGAGCAAACAAAATTCATNAACACATANATAACTTTGTTTTAAAAAAACATAGNAGTTTTATTTCTCCAATAATGCCGTTCGAAATAGAAAATAAAGTAATTGGCGTTCAGAGACACCTCCGTTTCTTAGGGTTTTATGAGGGAAAGGTTGATGGCATTTTGGGAAGTGCTACATCTGAAGCAATTTTAAGGTTTAGACAAGAAAACAATTTAGAAATAAGCAATAAAGTAGATTCTAAACTTATTTATAAGTTACGAGATCTTATAAAGAAATTAGATCTTAGCTTAGAAACTAATGGTTCATAAAANAGATAGCAATTTCATCACATAAAAAGGGGCGGTCTCGATTTGAGAAACCACCCCTTTTGATGAATGTTCATCTTTGGGTTAGGGGAATTAGAAACCGCCCATTCCGCCCATACCACCCATGCCACCCATGCCACCCATGCCACCCATATCGGGTGCACCAGCAGCTGGAGCATCTTTAGGCTCTGGTCTCTCTGCTACCATCGCCTCTGTGGTTATTAACAAACCGGCAACCGATGCAGCATCTTGCAAAGCAGTTCTTACGACCTTTGCAGGGTCGATTATTCCTGCTTTGACCATATCGGTATATTTCTCGTTTTGAGCATCAAAACCTTGAGTTGCAGATTTCTGCTCTAGTAATTTCCCAATCACTAAAGAGCCGTCCACACCAGCATTCTCTACAATTATTCTAGCTGGAGATCTCAGTGCACGCCTAACTATGTCTACACCAACATCTTGGTCTTTATTCTCACCAGTGACTTTATCAAGAACTTTTGTCCCATAAAGGAGTGCCATGCCTCCACCTGGGACAATACCTTCCTCTACAGCTGCTCTTGTAGCATTCAATGCATCCTCAACGAGGTCTTTACTTTCCTTAACTTCTACCTCAGTCGCACCGCCTACTTTTAAGACTGCAACTCCACCAGCGAGCTTAGCAAGTCGCTCTTGAAGTTTTTCACGATCGTAATCAGAAGTTGTTTCCTCAACTTGAGCCCGGATTTGGTTACAGCGAGCAGCTATATCAGATTTTTTACCCGCTCCACTTACAATAGTTGAATCATCCTTAGTAATGTTGATTCGTTTAGCTCTACCAAGCATATCGATGGTAACTGTTTCGAGCTTGATACCTAAGTCTTCACTAATAACTTGACCACCTGTCAAGATAGCGATGTCTTCAAGCATTGCTTTTCTGCGATCACCAAAACCAGGAGCTTTAACAGCAGCAACTTTAAGACCACCGCGCAACTTGTTAACTACAAGCGTTGCTAAGGCCTCTCCCTCAACTTCCTCAGATAATATAACTAGGGGTTTACCTGACTGGACCACCGCTTCTAGCAAAGGTATCATTGCCTGCATATTAGATAGTTTCTTTTCATGCAGGAGAATGTAAGGGTCATCCAAGTCACATGTCATTTTATCCGCATTAGTAATGAAGTAGGGTGATTGATAGCCCCTGTCAAATTGCATACCNTCGACTACATCTAGCTCTGTCTCNAAAGCCTTATTTTCTTCGACGGTAATTACGCCTTCTTTACCNACTTTTTCCATTGCTTGNGCAATAAACTGACCAATGTGGGCTCTGCCGTTTGCAGAGATTGTTCCAACTTGACCAATTTCTTCACTAGTTTTCACATGCTTAGATCGCTTCTTAATATCAGCTACAACAGCTTGCACCGCAAGATCAACTCCTCGCTTAAGATCCATTGGATTCATTCCAGCAGCAACTGCTTTAGAACCCTCTCTTACAATGGCTTGAGCTAAAACAGTTGCAGTAGTTGTACCATCTCCAGCTTCGTCATTAGTTTTAGATGCAACTTCACGAACCATTTGTGCACCCATGTTTTCAAACTTATCTTTTAATTCAATTTCTTTTGCAACCGTGACACCATCCTTAGTGATCCTTGGAGCACCGAATGATTTTTCAAGTACAACATTGCGTCCTTTTGGACCCAATGTAACTTTCACGGCATCCGCTAAAACATCCACNCCTCTTAACAGGCGTGTTCTCGCGTCAGCGGAAAATTTCACATCTTTGGCAGCCATGTCTATTTTTCCTTTAGATATTCTTTAGCTTGAATGGATAGAGTAAAAAAACGCATTATGCAGCCTTCTTGCTCTTCTTGGAGGTCTTGTTATCAATGATAGCCATCACGTCACTTTCTTTCATGATGAGTAATTCCTCACCATCGATGGTAACTTCATTGCCAGACCATTTACCGAATAGCACTCTATTTCCGATTTTTACGTCGAGTGCATGAATCTTGCCGTCGTCGCCACGAGCACCAGGTCCAACGGCAACAACTTCACCTTCCTGCGGCTTTTCTTGAGCCGAATCAGGGATGATAATTCCACCGGCAGTCTTGGTCTCCTCATCGACACGGCGTATGACAACCCGGTCGTGTAAGGGTCGAAACTTCATTCAATCCTCCTGTGTTTACAACCCGTTAATACGGGAAGTTATACATTAATAGTTAAACCCTGCTCCTAAACTGGGGCTGTAATTAGCACTCAAACAGTAGGAGTGCTAAAACGCATTTGGGAAGGAATTTTCAGGTTTCAAGGAATAGTTTAAAAAAAAGTTAAAATCGAAAATTTTTTTTACTTAACATTGATATAAAATTGTTAAATATATTTATAATATAACCTTAATAATAAGGTTTAAGATATTGTTTTAAATATATTTATTAAGACTTTAATATAAATAGCTCTGGTTTATCGGAGCCTATTATAAAAATTTAAATTTATTGCATTTATTTCAAATAATTCTACTGCAGCTGAAGACTGTGAATAAATATTTAAATACATTTTCCTCCTGATAAAATTGGATATCCCTAAAATTTAATCTGGNATCATAACGCCCGGATTAAGTATATTTCTGGGGTCCCAAGATTTTTTTAAACTACGCATAAAACTAATTTCTTCGGGTGTTTTAGAATAAATAAGGAATTCACGCTTAAGCATACCAATTCCATGTTCAGCACTTATTGAACCTTTTCTAATTCTGGTTTCTTCATAAACAATTTTTGCTAATTCTGAAGCTGGGGCAAGAAAATTCTTATCACTAATATTTGGCGTTTGAACAAAATTAACGTGAACATTACCATCTCCCAAATGACCGAAAAGCAATGGGCGAGCACCTAGAATATTGCTACAAACATTCTCCATTTTATCTAAAAAACNTGGTATCTCACCCTGTGGTATTGTTACATCAAATTTATGTGTAAAACCAGCAGCCACAATNGCCTCACCAGTNGCTTCACGGAAATGCCATAACCTNTCTGATTGCAATGATGATTCTGCTATAATTGCATCTGCTATTAAACCGGTCTCAAATAATCCCCCAAGCCTCTCAACAAAACCATCATGACCAGCACTAGAAGATTCAGTTTCTTCTTCAACTAGAACATAAACAGGGAATTGCTTTGGTAAGGGGAACTCAGGTCCGTCAACATATTCAATAACATGCTCTATAACTTGGAGAAGAAGAACCTCTAGCGACGAAAGTCCAGGNAAGCGAGATCGAACTTCGGNTAGTAAAATAGGAAGATTCTCACGNTCAGAAAGCGCAATCATTGCCGTACGTCTTGCAGCTGGGAGTGGTACTAGCTGAAGAACAGCTTGAGTTATAACTCNTAATATACCCTCAGAACCAATAAAGATTTGTTTTAAATCTATTCCAGAGTTATCTTTTTTCAGCCTATTGAGGTTTGAAACAATCGTACCGTCAGCCATGACTATTTCTAAACCCCTGACCTGCTCACGCATTAAGCCATATCTAAGAACACGATTTCCACCTGCATTAGTAGCAAGCATTCCGCCTATTTGACATTGCCCTCTTGCGCCTAGATCAACTGGAAACTCCATACCACGATCTGTCGCAAAATCATGTAATGTTTTCAAAATTGTGCNTGCTCCACAGACAACGGTGGCACTTGCTGGATCATAATCAGCAAGATTATTAAGACGTGACAGAGATAAAACTACTTCTTCCGAACGTGGTGTGGAACCCCCGACAACTCCTGTATTTCCTCCCTGAGGAATAATACTCACACCTAATTCATTACAGATTGAAAGCATCTGGGAAACGTGAAGAGTTGTTTTTGGTCGAAGTACTAATGGTGTGTTACCATTAAATTTTTTAGTCCAATCACTAGTATAAGTGCCTAAATCCTCTTTCTCTGGGTCTAAATAGAGAGTATNATCATCGAGTTCATTCTTTATTTTATCTATAAAATCTTTCACGCCAATATCCTAACTTCTTTTATAATANTCTATTTTATGAATAGCTCTATTAAATCCGTTAATTCTTCATATCATTGGGTTGGCAACTATATTTGACCTAAATAGAATAACTTTCATTCCAATATGATGTAACCAAAAAAATATGAGCAGAATAAAAATATGAAAAAAATTTTGGTGGCAAATCGCGGGGAAATTGCATGTAGAGTTATTAGCAGTGCAAGAAAACTCGGACTCAAAACAGTTGCTGTTTATTCAGAAGCTGACTCAGATGCTAAACATGTAGCAAACGCAGATGAAGCTATATGTATTGGTGCACCGCAGCCTAAAGAAAGTTACCTTAAATTAGATAGAATTATTTCTGCTGCAATCAAAACTAAAGCAGACTCTATNCACCCAGGATATGGNTTTCTNTCTGAAAATTTTAATTTTTCTCAGGCCGTAATTGATNCAGGAATAAACTGGATTGGACCTAAGCCAAAAGTTATTAAAGCAATGGGAGATAAAGAAAGAGCCCGTGCAATAGCAAAAACTGCAATGGTTCCAGTCTTAGAAGGAAGCAAAAGATTTTTACCTAATCAAAATACTGGATTAATTGATGCAGCCCAAAATATTGGTTTTCCACTTCTTGTAAAGGCAAGTGCTGGTGGTGGGGGAATAGGGATGCGCAGAGTTGACAAGCTATCAGGCCTTGAGGAAGTAGTTAAATCCACCCAAAATATGGCTGAAAAATCATTTGGCAATGGAGCAGTATATNTAGAAAAATTAATTGAAAACCCTAGACATATAGAAATTCAAATTTTTGGACTTAGCGANAAAAGGTGTGTTCATTTTTTTGAAAGGGAATGCTCAATACANCGTCGTTTCCAGAAAATTGTAGAAGAAACCCCCTCCACTGCCATTANTCCANNCACTCGATCTAAAATGTGCAACGCTGCTGTGTCTCTGGCTAAACAACAAAATTATTTAGGCGCGGGAACAGTTGAATTTATTTTAGCACCTGACGGAAGGTTCTATTTCCTAGAAATGAACACAAGAATACAAGTAGAACACCCTATAACTGAAATGATTACAGGACATGATCTAGTAGCGCACCAACTGAATCAAGCAAACCCAGATATAACTAAATTTACTTTAGAACAAAAAGATATAAAAATGACAGGACATGCAATTGAATGTAGAATTTATGCAGAAAATCCAGAGAAAAATTTTATGCCTACGCCAGGAATATTAGAAATATTTACCCCACCCCCTGAAATAGCAGGTGTCCGGGTAGATACAGGNTATCAAGAGGNTGATAAAATAACATATTTCTATGATCCTATGATTGCAAAACTAATTACTCATGGTTTTAACAGAGAAGATTCAATTAAAAAAATGTTAACTGCATTAAAAAATTTCCGTATTNAAGGNCTNTCAACAAATACTAATTTTTTGAAGCGTGTAATTGACCACCANNCTTTCAGGAGTGGAGATACACATACAAGCTTTGTCGATAAATATAGACATGACCTTATTTTGGATTGAATATTTTGTGGAGCATCAAAATTGATCTATAGCGAACCNAAATTTCTGGATGGAGGAGACCGTTACCTACTGATTGAGTTTGGTAATGAAATGAACCTAGACCTTAATTTTATAGCCCAAGGTCTAGCTACAGCAATACTTGAACAAAAAATATCCGGAATTATAGAAACAGCCCCCTGCTTCGCCTCAATGTTAGTACATTACGAGCCAAATGAAATATCTAAAAATGATTTAATTAGAGAACTCCAAAGCCTAATTAATCAGCTCGGTCCTACAGACGAAATTGAACTTAAAAGCCGACTTTTTTATTTTGAAACTATGTACCTCGACCCTTGGACAAAAGAATGCATAGATGACTATAGTCAAAAAATTACAAAAAAAGAATATGACCCAGATTTTGTTGCACGTATCAATGGATTAGAGGACAAACACCACCTAATGCGTGTACATTCTAGCACTGAGTATTGGGTTGCTAGCCTCGGCTTTTGGCCAGGATTACCTTTTCTTCAGCCTTTAGACCCAAGNTCCATTATGACTGCTCCTAAATATAACCCGCCACGTACATGGACACCTCAAGGTGCAATAGGTATGGGTGGTTCTGCATCAGGTATTTACCCAGTAGCAACTCCTGGAGGATATCAACTTTTTGGCCGTATAGCTGTCCCGATCTGGGATCCAAATAAACGCTTTGAAGCATTTGGTGGAAATATTGTACTATTTCGTCCTGGTGATAGAATAAAATTCGTCCCTTGCACAAAAGANGAGTTTGAAAATACTGAGGCTAGAGTTAATTCTGGNACTTATACTTATAACATTGTTGATTATCAAAAATTTTCAGTAAAAAACTACAAAAGCTGGACTGAAACCATAGACCCAGAAGAACGGTTTTAGGAGTTGGAAGGTAAATGCTAGAAGTTATTAAACCAGGGCTTGAAACTTCAATACAGGACTATCCTGGGCGAATTGGCTATTGGAACCAAGGTTTTCCTCCATCTGGACCCATGGATAGCTGGTCATTCAGATTAGCAAATATCTTAGTAGGCAATGATTTGGGAGCACCAGGTTTAGAAGCTCAATATATGGGACCAACAATTCGTTTCACAACTGATACCGTAATTGCCCTGACGGGAGCAGATATGGTATCTAAACTTGATGGACAAGTTGCCCCACTTTGGGAGAGTTTTGAGGTAAAATCTGGTCAATTATTATCAATGGGCCCTGCTGTCAAAGGTGCACGTGGATATCTTGCCGTGGCAGGAGGTATTGAAGCGCCATTATGGCTGGGTTCTGCCTCTACTTTTCATAAAGCAGCTGTTGGGGGAGTTGATGGACATGCCATTAAAGCAGGACAAACTCTCATTATTAAGGAAGGCTTAAGAGGTAAGTCTGGATATCGTGTAAAACAATCTAACCGCCCACATTTTTCTGATAATAAGGAATGGAAAGTTGAAGCTGTAAAAGGTCCTAATGATGATTGGATTGATGAATCTGGACACACACGTTTTATGAAAACAAAGTGGAAACTTTCAGCCAGATCTGACCGTACGGGCTATCGNCTTGAAGGACCTGACTGGACNTTTACCGAAAAAGCTATTGATAAGCTTCCTGAAAATGGAGANTTCCCATCAAATATTATTGATCAAGGATACCCACTTGGTGCTATTAACCTTGGAGGTCAAACTCCTATAATTCTTGTTAATGATGGTCCTAGTATGGGCGGGTTTATTTGCCCCTATACTGTCCCCTCAGTAGGTTTCTGGAAACTTGGCCAGTCAAAACCCAATGAAACCTTACAATTTGAAGTCATAGGAGTGGAAGAAGCACAAAAAAGAAGACGAGATCTAGACTCAATTTGTTCAAGTGAATCAATAGAAAAATTATAATCCAAGGAGAATACTAATGGCTGAACAGGTAATGACACAAGCACCGGGTAATGTCTGGAAGGTTCTAGTTAAAGTTGGAGATACTGTCAAAGCAGGTGACACACTTTTCATTCTTGAAGTAATGAAAACGGAAGTTCCTCATGATGCTGAAAGTAATGGAAAAATATTAAAAATTCATATAGCTGAAGAAGATGCAGTTGATGTCGGTCAAATAGCTATAGAAATTGAATAAAAGTTACTGTTTACAAAATTTGTTTGAACAATAGTTATATTCTTAAATTCTACTAAACTTTAGGATGAGTAGACGCAATGGATGGTCGATCTAGTTGTGAAGAATACCAACGATTAAGGTTTGNATAAGTATCTTTCCAAGAAGAGCCGTGGCGCAACTCAAGGTGACCTATTCCTATAACAGCACATATAGTATCTATTCTGATAGGGCACTCACTTAATTCTGCTATTTGATTATCAAGAGACTTTAGAGTGCGACTTATCCGTTGACTCATCCTTTCCATTAAAGGAGGACTTTGTTCGTTAATAGGGAGTATCTTTTGCAGTTGCAACTGAACACTAGCTTCAGCCAAACCATGACCCAAAGTAGCTCGAGTCATATAATTCCANTTGTTTTCATCGGGATATAAACTGACCCCTTCTCCNATATCATTGAGGAATCTGCATATAACATCGCTATCTAAGATTTTTGNTTCATCTTCNAAAATCAGCACAGGAATCATTTTCAGCGGATTAAGTGAAGATAAATCNTCAGAATCAAAAGGATTTGTAAAAACTTCTTCTAATACGATAGACTTTTCAATTGCTACTATCCTGCATTTACGTGCAAATGGGGAAGTTGGTCCAGATAGCAATTTCATGGTGCCTCTCCTAGAACTATAGTTAAACTAACTTGAAAACTTAAAGNTTTGAGCAATAACTAGATTTGCNANATTTTATATAGTTTATATAACGTGGTCATTACAAAAAACTAAATGAGTTAAAATAATATGAGGATAATTATTCTAGGTGCAGGTGTAGTGGGGACAACCACAGCTTACTTTCTTGCCAAGGATGGTCACAATGTCACAGTTATCGAAAGACAGAATAGTCCAGGAAAAGAAACTAGTTTTGCAAATGGTGGTTTTATAAGTAAGCTCACGGCCAAACCTTGGGCTCATCCNAGTGTTCCTAAATCNCTCTTAAGAAACTTGTTNCGTGAGGACGCCCCATACCTTTTTAGANTCCGACCAGATNTAGCTCAATGGATTTGGGCTGCTCGTTTTCTAAGTCACTGTAATCAGAANTCCTATAACCAAGGTAGANATATGTCTTTAAGGCTTGCTGATTATAGTTTCACATATTTGAAGAAAATTAGTCTTTTAGAAGGTTTNGAATNCGACAATCAATCGCAAGGAATTATAGAACTCTATAAAACACAAGAATCTCTTGATCAAGCAGCTAGCTTTTCACAAAANCTTCCTAATTCAGAGGATCACCCAAAGGTTCTTAACATGAATCAAACNATTAAAGTGGAACCGGCACTTAAAGGGCAAATAGATAGTTATNCAGGAACNCTTTTNTATCAAGGTGAAGAAACAGGAGATGCATATAAATTTACTACTAGTCTAGCAAATAGAGNAAATAATCTTGGTGTAAAATTTAGCTTTGGAGANACAGTAAAAAATATAAATNTTGATAATGGCTGNGTATCAGGNGTTACAACTTATAAAACAACACTCCNGGCAGATGCAGTAGTTGTTAGTTTAGGTAGCTANAGCACTGAATTACTAAGACAAATTGGTATAAAAGTTCCTATTTTCCCNNTAAAAGGCTACTCTATAACCCTACCTATTGACGATAAAGNTTCNGCTCCGACTCATGGGATTCANGAAATTCCTAGACGTATAGTATTAAGTAANCTTGGGGACCGTATTCGTTGCGCTGGAACTGCTGAATTAACAGGATTTGATAATACTATTAGATTAAAACGGACTGATCCAATCCTTGCTGACACAATTAGGTTATTTGGGAATATCGGAGACCCAAAAAATGTTCAAAGATGGGCTGGTCTTCGTCCTATGACACCTGATTGTCTTCCAATAATAGGCCAGTCTAGAATCAAAGGTCTATTCCTTAACACAGGTCATGGCAGCACCGGTTGGACTTGGGCTTGTGGATCAGGTCGAATTATTGCTGATATTGTCAACGGTAAAGAAGCAGAAATAGATATTTCTCCCCTAAAACCAGATCGATTTTAATCTNGAAAAGAATCATATGTTTTTTTTAGAAAAATTTTTTACTATTCTCTCTTCTACCAGTATTTTTTTNTGGTTACTGTTGCTCATACAACCATGGCAACCTTGGCGCATTCGGGAATATTTAGAAGCCAATAAACGTTCAATCACAAACTATCAAAAGCAGGTACCAATAACTGTTATTATTCCAGCTAGAAATGAAGAAGAGATAATAGAAATTACATTGGAAGCTCTTAATAAACAAGGGCAGCTGCTTGATGTAATAGTAGTAGATGATCAATCAACAGATAATACAAAGTTNGTTGTCAATAATATTAAGNTGAAAAATTTAAAGATTGAATTAGTTTCAGGAAAAANTTTACCACCNGGATGGGCAGGTAAAATGTGGGCTCTCGAACAAGCCCTTAACANAGTTAAGACTGAACTCATACTTATAATAGACGCTGACATTCGACTTCACCCAGAAATGCTAAAAACACTAGTAGAAAAACGCTACGAATCTGGAGCTAGACTGGTCTCTGTAATGGTAGAACTTAGAATGGAAAGCTTTTGGGAAAAGTTACTAATGCCAGCATTTGTATTCTTTTTTAAAATTTTGTATCCATTTAAACTATCAAATAGCTCCAATCGTTATGTTGCTGCTGCAGCTGGAGGATGTATTCTAACTGACTCCTCTCTTCTACATCAAATAGGTGGTTTTAGCGCTATAAAAGACGCATTAATTGATGATTGTGCGCTAGCAAAACTAGTTAAAAACTCGGGTGAAACTACTTGGATAGGCTTGACTAAAGATGCTCACTCTTTCAGAGCATATACTACCTTAAGCTCTATCTGGAAAATGGTTAAACGTAACGCGTTTACTCAGTTACGCTCATCATTATTACTTATACTTATCTGTACAGTCTTAATGATTCTTGCTTTTTGGGTCCCTGTAATAAGTATAATTGCTTCGGTAGGGGCAACTCCTAAATTCATTGGAATAGGNGCGTTAGNTCTNATGCTTATAGCATACATTCCTACGCTNAATTTTTATAAACGCAGTCCTTTTTTTGCTTTATTAATGCCNGTAATTGGAACTTTATATTTANCAATGACTTGGAGCTCCGCAATAAGTTATTGGATAGGGGCACAAAGTAAATGGAAAGGCAGAACCTATACTCGCTTAAAAAGAAAGTAACAAATTTAAAAAATACAAATAAAACGGAGTTTAAAATTTGAGTATAATACTTTATGAATTACAAGGAAAAAATGACTTAAGGTTTAGTCCCTATTGTTGGCGAAGCCGTATGGCTTTACTACACAAAAAATTAGATGCNGTCTTTGAGCCCGTACTTTTTTCACAAAAAGAAAAGATTGAATTCAGCAATCAAACNTTAGTACCTATTCTATGCGACGCATCACAAATTATCTGTGACTCTTGGTCTATAGCCTGTTACCTAGACGATAATTACAAAGACTACCCAACACTATTTGGCGACCAAAAAGCGCGCAGTCTCACCAAACAGTTTAATTATTGGGTTGATATAATAATACATCCCTTACTAGCTAAAGCAATAATGANAGATGTATTTGAATACGNTGTTGCTGATCAAGATAAAAATTATTTTAGGAAAAGCCGAGAAAAACGCTTTGGTATGTCATTGGAAAAATTTAGTTCAAGATCCNAGGAAGATATTAAACATCTTCAAAACGCACTTAAACCATTATCAGCTACATTAAGGGACCAAGCATTTATTGCTGGCAACTCCCCTAGCTATGCTGATTATATACTATTTGGATCTGTTAAGTTTGCCCTACTTACTTGCCCTCGCGTTATCTTTCCAAGAGATGGCTCAATTGGAGAGTGGGTTAATAGAATGACAAACTATTATAGCAAGAATGAAGATTAGAACTACTAACAAATTAATAAACAAAAAATGACCTTACATATGTATCCAGAATATTATCAACAAAGATTTAGGGTTAAATTTTGGGGTGTTCGTTCGGGCATTCCCATCATAAGACCTGACACATACCAGTTCGGCGGGAATACAACTTGTATAGAAATAAACTGCGGTAATCATTTAATTATACTTGAGGCTGGAACTGGGATTCGTTTACTTGGTAATAGTATTCAAGATTCGATGCCTACGACAAGTCATATTTTATTTACTAAGATCGATTTTGAACGCATATGTGGGTTACCTTTTTTTTCACCTATATATGACTGCAGTAATAAGTTTAATGTTATTACTGCAAGCCCTCACATGAGAAAGGAACCCCGCGAACAAGTTTCTAAATTGCTTTCACACCCACACTTTCCAGTTCCAATTGATGTGATGCATGGTTTAGATTCCTTTATGAGTATTACAGATTTTCAGGATCAAATTACTATTAAAAATATAAAAATTTCTAATTTTGACTCTGAACTAAAAAATCAAGCAATTGGGTATAAAATTTGTTTCAATGAAAAGGTAATCACTTATATTGTTAAATTAAATGACTTTAATGAGCAAACAATAGAAGCAGTCAATAAATTTACCGTAAATTCAAATTTGCTAATTTTATCTAGCAGCAATAATATATTAATTTCAGATGCGCTTGATTTTATAGATTCTGCTAAAAAATATAATGCCGAACTCACTATATA
Organism: Gammaproteobacteria bacterium; assembly: GCA_002714015.1. Taxonomy (GTDB): domain Bacteria; phylum Pseudomonadota; class Alphaproteobacteria; order UBA828; family UBA828. Next base: position 95,332 of record PAWF01000005.1, read on the forward strand.
TTGTGGGCACCAACCGACAATAAATGACGGAATTTTGGACACTATCCAGAATTATTTTTCTGAAAACTCAAATGACTTAATTGCATACGAAGGTTTAGAAATAAACCTTTAATGCTTTTCTAATTAATTTAAAGCTAAAGCATCACCAATGTTTTCACCAATATCTCGACCTAGAACATGATAGTTATGCCAAAGAGAATAGAATAATAATATCCATGAAGCATTTCTCGCCAAAGAGGAATTACACTCAAATAGCTCAGGTATTTTTCCTGGCAAGCAAAGTTCCTGAATACCCTGTTGCCTCTCAACAAGGGGAGCTATTGTTTTAGCTCGGCTATTAATCCATTCACCAATAGGCACAGTAAAGCCTTTTTTGCGCTCAAAGGCTGCACTCTCAGGAAGCTCTCGATCTAACCACTTTCTAAGTAACCACTTTCCTAATCTACCTCGTACTTTAAAGTGATCCGGCAAACAAAATGCTAGAGAGGCAACTGAGGGGTCTAAGAATGGGGTTCTTCCTTCGACACCATGAGCCATTAAACAACGATCTAATTTAAGCAATAAGTCATTAGGCAACCAATCGATACAATCTACTGCTTGGACCACTTGTAATGCACTCCGTCCAGAAATAGACGC
>PAWF01000006.1 GCA_002714015.1 Gammaproteobacteria bacterium
TTCCGGCACAACCTAAAAGTTCGTCATCAGGATGTGCTGCGACAACTAGAATATTTCTATTCATTTTTATACCCTATCTTGATTTTTTCTTGTTTGACTCAGGTTTGATCTTAACCTTAGCGGACACAGTACCATCTACCTCTAGGTGCGCCTCAAAAAATTCTATATTTAAACTACCATGATTCAAAAATGCCTTTGGATAACCTTCAGCATCCAGCATACGTATAAAATCATACAATTTAGAATCAGATATTGATTTCGGTAGTTTGCTTTCTTGGGGAGTTCGACGACTAAAATACACTGGCTCACCCTTCTGTGGCTCTGCCTCTGGTTCTTCATTGATTATAGAAGTAATTATTTGACAGATAATTTCTGCAGAATCCTCATAAATTTTCTGTGCATTTCCTTTGAGTTTTAATAGCTTCTTAACATAGATAGAACCTGCATCTATATCAGATGTCATTTTTAACGCAGATATAAATGTCGAATTATGTCCCCGCAAAATTAAATTTTGGAGAGGAGAACCTCCTCGACCATATGGCAGGTCAGTCATATGAAAGCATACGCATTCAGTTAAATCTAAAATTTCACTTGGTACGCGCCATGACCAATGAGGGAAAAAAATGTATCTTGAATTTAATTTTTTAATATTTTCTTTGGATAATTCCTCTTGTTTTGTAATTAAAGTCCAATTGCCCGGCCAGTCAGAAACATGACGTTTATACGCATCAACGTTCCAACGGTGAACAGTAGCAAAAACATAATTATTATTTTTAACTTTATTTATCAAAATAACTTCAATCAAATATTTGAGTACAAATCATTTAACACTTAACCATTGAACAGAGAAAATCGGCAATACGATTTCCACCCATTCCATCAATTAATTCCCGACCTGCTTTTGACATAGAGACCCTGAGTTTAGAGTCTTCTAAAATTGAAGATATCCTCGGTAATAAATCAGCAGAATTTATGCGGGTGCCATCAATAGTAACTCCAGATATACCTGCTCCTTCTATTGACAGACGTTGATTTTCTGCGCCTAAAATAGTCAATGAAGGAACTCCTGCTGCTACCCTTTCTATCAAGCTAACACCTCCAGACCCAATTATAAAATCTGAGTCCTTTAGTAAAGGGAGCATATCTGAAACGTCAGACACTATAGATATATTATTTATCCAATCACTTTTCTTATCAATTATGCATGCATAACTTGGATCACACCTATCTATTACAAGCTTTATATCCATTTTATCAGTTAAAACATCACAAACCTCCAGAATATTAATTAATATTTCTGGAGACTCAGTGCGCCCAAGAGTTATAAGAATTTTGTGAACCACTCCTGAAAAATCTCGCCTTGGAATGTTTGAAAATCGTGGCTCAACTAATGCATAAGCTGGACCTAAAAGTGCCTGAACACCTGATATTTTCCTCTCAGTCAAATGGAAAGCACTGTTTATTAGCAAATGTGCCCCTGTTGGAGGGTTAAGGAAATCATCCATAATAACCACTGGTGATGCTAGCTGGGTATAGTCACTAATGTCATCTCCTAACAATTCATAATTATCAATAACACAGCCGGACCATGGACCTTCCAAGAGTAGGTTTTTTTCTGTTGATTCGAGACCACAATTTTTAAGCCTTTCTGCTGCACCTGTAGATCCTGGATCCAATTGAAAAATTATTTTAGAGCCATTATCTCTCATTGCTTTTGCAAGCACAGAACATCGCGCAATATGTCCTCGCCCATAACGATGATGTGAGCTAACACGAAATAACCAACGCTGGTTTAGCGGCACTTAACTAAAGCCTCACTTAGGACGCTAATAACCCGATCTACATCTTCATATTCCATTCCTACATGGAGCGGAAGGCTTAATGTCTGCGCATACCAATCTTCTGCACCGGGGAGATATTTCTTTCCATAACGCTTACGATAATATGGCTGCATATGCAGAGGTAAATAATGTACTTGTGTTCCAATACCTTTACTCTTTAGATACTGCATAACTGTAAATCTATCACAACCTAAACCCTTAAAATCAATTAATACTATGTAAAGGTGCCAAGCAACTTCACCACATGATGCACGACCACTAGGTCTAATAAATGACCTAAAATCGTCCGGCATAGTAGATATAATTGCATCATATCTTTTGACTAAAGAAGAACGATGCTCAGTAAAATGTTTTAGCTTAGTGAGTTGCTGTTTAGCCAAAGCTGCATGAATATCTGATAATCTATAATTAAAACCCGGGTTTAACATTTCATAATACCATGGATTAACTTGTCCATTTTCTGATAAAGCTTGATTAAGATCAGTAAAATTTTGTCTTATCATTCCATGATTTTGTATTCGACGCATAGAACAGGCAATTTCAGCATCCCGTGTTGTAATGACACCACCCTCTCCACCAGCAATTGCCTTAACTGGGTGGAGAGAAAAAATAGTAGCTGCGCTATTTGAACATCTGCCTACTGGATCACCACTTGGATCTAAACTTCCTAGGGCATGACATGCATCTTCAATCACTTGAACGTCTAACTCCAATGCAAGTTTAGAAATACTTTGCATATCAGGAATCTGACCCGCCATGTGCACTACAGTTATTACTGAAACTCTTTTACCCTCAAATTCTATAGCTTCTCGAATTGTTTCTGCGCTAGCTAGGCCTGTTTTTGGATCAACATCACAAAATATGATTTCAGCTCCTGTGTGAAGAACCATATTGGCAGTTGCTAAAAAAGTCACAGATGGAATAACTACATAATTACCCGGGCCAAGATCTAGAGAGAGATATGCGAGATGAAGGGCAGCTGAACCACTGGAGCAGCTAACTGCATGTGGCACATTTAAAACTTCAGAAAACATGTCTTCAAACTCGGTGACTACAGGACCCGTAGTCAAAAAGTCACTTTTCAAAACAGATATTACTGCCTCAATATCATCATCATCGATGCTCTGTTTTGCATACGGGAGAAAATCTTTTTTGTTAATCTTACTCATTTCAATTTTGTTCTATTATCAATTTTTTTAAATTGCTATCACTTAACCATTCTAAGTTATTATTACTTGAGTATTCAAAATTCTCAGAAACTGCACTTGCATCTCTGCTCTTCAGGTGAGAGTTTGACCAAAAAGCAAAAGCTGGCTCAATTACGTAACGATCTTCAAGCTCAAGAGTTGTACGCCCATCATCAATAGTTATCATTGTCTCATGTAGCTTTTCTCCAGGACGAATACCAACAACCTCATGATTAATGTCAGGAGCTAGCGCTTTAGCCAGATCAACTACTTTCATACTTGGTATTTTAGGAACAAAAATTTCTCCACCATTCATTATAGAAAGAGAAGAGAGTACAAAGTTCACTCCTTGTGCCAAGGTAATCCAAAATCTTGTCATTTCTGGATGTGTTATTGGTAAAGACTGTGCACCATTTTCAATCAAATTCTTAAAATAAGGAATAACACTACCTCTAGACCCTATAACATTTCCATACCTTACAACTGAGAATCTTGTGTCTTGAGATCCAGATATATTGTTTGCTGCTACAAAAATTTTATCAGACGCCAGCTTACTCGCCCCATATAAGTTTATTGGGCTAGCAGCTTTATCCGTAGATAAAGATATAATTTTTGATACACCCGCTCTTAGAGATGCCATTACAACATTCTCTGCTCCATGAATATTTGTTTTTACACACTCAAATGGATTGTATTCTGCAGCAGGCACTTGTTTGAGGGCCGCAGCATGAACAACTATATCTACCTCCCTCATTGCTAATTCCAGTCTTTCTAGATCTCTAACATCACCGATAAAGAAACGAACTCGTTCCTTATATTTTTCGGATATTGTCTGCTCCATTTCAAATTGTTTTAGCTCATCTCTTGAAAAGATAATAATTCGATCGGGTGCAGACTTTTCAAGGACGTGTTTCACAAATGCCCTACCAAATGAACCTGTACCTCCTGTTATCAACAAACTTTTACTATCTAAATCAGGAGTAGGTATTCCAAAAGTTCTATCCATCGTAATTTTCCATCTACAAATCTGTTTCTTAAATCAAGAAAAAATACATTTAATTTCTAGTATCGGCACCTTTTTGCTTTTGAAAAGCCTGTGCGTACCAACCATCTTCAAGGAGAAGTTTCTGGTGACTTCCCTCAGAAGTAATAGCGCCAGATTGAAGAACCACAATTTTATCGGCCATAGCAACTGTTGAAAGTCTATGTGCAATAACAATTATAGTAATATCTGTTTCTGCTCTTATTTTTAATAGAGCTTCTCTAAAGAGAGCCTCTGAATCTGCATCTTGGTTACTAGTAGGTTCATCTAATAAAAGAATTGGAGCTCGTCGAACTAGGGCACGGGCTAAATCAATTCTTTGTCTTTGCCCACCAGATAAATGAACACCACTTTCACCCAAAGTTGTTTCATAACCATTAGGTAATTCATTTATAAAATTTGCAGCATTTGCAAGTTCTGCTGCAGCCTTTACTTCATCCATTGACGCATCCGCTTTTCCGTATCTGATATGTTCGGCAACTGACACATTAAAAATCTGGGGCATCTGTGGAGCACTCGAAATACCAGAACGAAGCTTATCTAGAGCAAACTCATCAATGCTAACATCATCTAGAAGTATTTGCCCTTTGTCGGGTCGGCGAAGACGTGGAATCATATCAATCAAAGTAGACTTTCCTGCCCCAGATGGTCCTACAATTGCTGATAATTTACCTGCTGGAAAGCTAACTGAAACACCTTGCAATGCTGCTATCTCGTTTGTCTTATCATATGCAAAAAATACATTCTCAAAACGAAAATGCTTAATCAACCTTATAAAAGATTGTTCTCCAGTCATAACCTCTTTGGCGCGAGTCATCTCCTGCATCCGATCAGTTATAGAATGATGGGCAGCTTTAGTAGCTCGATTAGCTTGACGGGTACGAGCTATCTCCTTCACCATAGGCAAAAGTCTAATCACAATAACAAGGAACATCCCGATATGTTCAATTTTCAGGCCAAAATGCTCAATACTAACAAAAATTAAAACATATGCTGCTGCAATTACCATTGGCTCCATAACTACATCGACACGAGCAACAAGAGTAAAAAGGCGGTATAAAGTATCTCGTTGACGAGTTGTTAGTGTTCTCATTTGGTCACTTTCAGCTCGCTCCATACCTGCTAATCGGACTAATCTTGATAAATGTAACCGCTCTATTAAAAATGCTGACATTCTCTGGTTTGCCTGCACAACTGCTGCACCAGCAACATCAGATTTTTTCATTTGAGTACGAAGAATTAATAGTGCTAGTCCAAAAATAGCTATTGCTGTAAAAGTCATTGGCACAGAAAGGACAAAAAGACCGATAAGGTATATTGCAGACACGATTAACAATCCGGCTAACATAATTTCTCCGAATATATAATCTGCTGCTCTTTGTAAGTCAGTGGTAAGGTCATTGATTAAACCACCAGACTCCGCTTTATCTTGGTATGAAATATCGGCATGCAAATAATTTTCAAAGGCATCGGCACGCATGCGTGTAATCATACTTTCCTTTGCAAACGCCTGAGCTAAAAGACGAATATAAGTGAAAACTTGCCTAAGCAACAAGAAAACAAGTGATGTGACTAAAAGTGTTGCAAGATCAGGCATCAACCCAATGATTGAATAAGCATCTATTAGCCAGTTCCAATATTTATTTTCTCCTGCAAGGCTTACTAAATCTCCACCAGATTGAATAAATTGGAATACAGGCATTAAGATTATAAGACTTGAGAGTTCCATAATTGTACCTAATAAGTGAAGCGATAGAAGCAACGCCACCGTTTTTCGCGGCAGATGCATTTCACCTGCTTCTTTTATCAAGCGTGAATACAATTTAAAATTTCCTAGCTATTATTTTTATTAAAAATATGTTTTGCATTTGCAGCTTCCAGATCTCCCGGGCAACCTACATCTGTCCAATATTCATGTATGGGAAACACTCCTATTTTTAAACCAAGCTCTTGTGCTTGATTTAATAAACTCGGCATGTCCAAAACTTTTCCCTCAGATACTATTGATCGAACTTCTGGTGAAAGATAATAGATTCCTGCAGCAACAAAATTTCTAATAATGGGCTTTTCATCTATTCCTGAAAAAACTCCATCAACGCTAGTTTTTATTACTCCAAAAGGTACTTTCACTTCATGATGGGCCGCAGCAATAGTTACCATCAAACCGTTTCGTATATGAAAATCATGCAGAGATGCCAAATCAACTTTACTTATCACGTCCCCGTTCATTACCAAAAATGGGGCACCACCGGTATCAGGTAAATTACCAATTGCACCTGCAGTATCAAGAGGTACTTTTTCTTCTATTAATATAATTTTTGATTTCCAATTGCCCTTATCTATAAAATCTTTAATTTTCGATGACTGATAGTGTACAGATATAAAAATATTTTTAACTGAAATAGACTCCAAACTGGCTAACACATGCCCTAAAATATGCTGTCCACCAACAGTTAAAAGAGGCTTTGGCATGTGTTTTGTTTTTTCCCCCAACCTTCTACCGTAGCCCCCTGCCATAATTAAGGCATGAGATATTCCTATATCTGGACTCTTTACTAAAACCTCTTCAACTATTCCTCTATCATTAAGTATTGGTAGAAACGTGCGAAGCCTCTCATCACCCACTAAAGAAAATCTATTTTCCTCTAAACTTCCCTTACGACCAGAAAGAAACTCTCGGTGCATAGAGAGTTCAACTTTACTTTCAAGCGTCTGACCACTAAGTAAAGCCCTCCTAATGTCACCATCAGTAAGAGTCCCAAGTAATTGACCACTAGAATTAACAACTAGCTGAAATACATATTCTGTAGAATTTAACCTAGCTAAGGCTTCTTGAATTGTATCATTAGGGGCACATAAATATTCATTTAGATCTGTTAAGCTGATCATTTAAAGTTAACCTTTCATGTTAACCAACCACGGCGCATCAACCACTTACCTAAACGAAGTCTAAACCATCGGGTTGCAGGAAAGTGCGTTGGTTCACCTCTATAAGGGTCTAAATGCTCATGGTCTGATATTATTGTTGGGTCACAAAATGAGTGCTTAACACTAAAAGTAATTACGCGGTTAGTTGCAGTAATTTGCAACTGACCACTCCACCTTATCTCATCTTGATTTAAAAGAGCTTTTAGAGAGACTAATCTGCTGCTATGAGGGGGAACCCGTATCCTCTCTATAGAGCGATGGTCAGCTGTAATGATTTCAGCCTTTAACGGTTTACGGTATGGATTTATAAATATGATACTCTCTCCATAATCCCGTTCACGGTCGACTCTCGCCACTGCATAACCATCAATATATTGTCCATACTCTGCAATCTGTGAAATCACAGGAGGGGAAGCATAAAGGTAAGCATTGTCAGAAAAAAATGACTTCTTTCCTGGCTTAGAGTAAATGGAATAAAATGGCAAAACATTATTAGATCTGAACAATGGCTTTTCATCTTCAATTCGGAAACTATTTTCCAAATATCCACTAACCCCAGGTTCTAGTTGGTCTTTCCAAATAAATGGCTGTGAATTCCCACCTATTAAGTCACCGTCAATAAATTCATGATTTTGCTCAAGAGACTCAATACATTTACCTTCTGAAAAAATTGAGATTTTCTGAATTACACGCCCGTTACCGTCTAATAAATTTTTGCAAACTTTATCGAATGGGCTAGCCACCAAGCAATCGTATCCAGATGGAAGCGATGAAATACTTGGAATCATATAAGAATAAGCCAAAGAATTACCTATGATCGATTGAAAAGCGGTCTAACTGAGGGGTTCCACATAAAAGATATACTCGGCAAGAACGCTCCGTACTTATTTTTACTGAGAAAGGTCTATCTTCAAGTCTCGCAGTCAATGCATCTCCACAATTAATCTCAAAAATTTCTGTCCCCCTTGAACTTATTTGCAGGCTTTCAACATTTTTTGTTTTGATACTCGAATTATATAACTCGAAAGGCCAAGATATTTTTGCTGACTGGGGTTTATGAAATGTATTGACTAATATGAGAAAAATACGCTGATCTAATGGCTTGTTTTGTATTGTAAACCACGTGTCACCTGGACCAACATCCCCCTGGGCATGAAGGGCACACGCTCCAGCTTCTGCAAGAATTTCAAATTGTGGACGTATTGTACCCCTCATAGCTGGAAACTTTGCATACGTATTTATATAAGCTGCTCCAACGACAAGTGGCTGTGACTCAAGTTTTAGATATGTGTCTAGGCGTAGTTTTAATTCTTCACCTAAATCTATTTTGATTTTATCTTTAAACAGAAAACTTCCATCAGTGGCTCTTATCTCTATGGAAGAAGTTATAGGAGCACTTTTTCGCTCTCGAAATAAAAGGTCGTGGTTGGTAATTGTAAGCCAAGTTTCAATGTTATCCCCCTTAATAATAGGAATAAAATTTGTAGGTGCCCAAGCAATAGGTGGGGTTATAGAATCTAGAATTTTGTATATATGCTGCTTAGTAGGAATAACACCTAACTGCTTTAAATTATTTGTCTTATCGTCGCTGTTAAAGTGCTTTGGATTTCGTGACTTTGCCTCTACAAAAAAGTATTCTAAGTCTAGTAAACAAGCAGTACAAGTACTTCCAGCGCTAGTTTCTCTCAGTAGGGCAGAAAAACTTTGGGTCTTCATTCTTCCTAATGTTTTTTCAAAATCAGAAAGTTTTAAATTAGCACAAGCACATATTATTTGATTTGAATCATTATTTACATTAACTGAAAGATCAGCTTTATCCTCAAAAGACATCACTGTATCCATATATTTTTTTTCTTTTTTCTTCATAAACTATATGCGAATAATATTCACTATCTAGGAGAAGGAAGATTTTTTTCTAAAGTTTTTAGTAAAGACTCAGCTACCATCCAATCATATGCATTATCAACATCTATTGATCTTATTAGGTCAGTAATTAAAGGGTATATTTTCCCCGCAAATAAGCTGTGATCCCTTCTTAGAGCTTTGGTGCGAGTTAAGTACACAGCTCCATTAGGAAAGTAAACTTTATTTATATCTTCTAGACTAATCGGTTCGGCATAACTTTCAGTATTTATATTATAAATATGGTTTGTTGAAAGTTTTAAGGGGGACATAGAAATCACGCTATCTATATTTTTTCTGCTTTGAAGACACTCTAGGGCCTCAGTTAACATTTTTTCATTACGGAATGGTGATGTTGGCTGCAATATCATAACCATTTCTGGATCAGTCCCATTTTTGTTTTTAAACCAATCAAGAGCATGAATTACCGCATCTATTGTGGGAGATTTATCTGTAGAAATATTATCTGGACGCATGAATGGGACCTGCATTCCTTCCTTAAGTCCCTCGTCAGCAATTAATTTACTATCAGTAGATAAGATTAATGGTCCATTAATTTTTGATAACCTTACAACATCAGCAACTCTCTTAATTAGAGTTCTACCACCAAGATTTTTTATATTTTTGTTGGGCAAACGCTTAGATCCACCACGTGCAGGAACCAACATCATCAGAGGAATTTTCAAGAGGCTATATCCTCTGTGATATTTTTAACCCTCTTTCTAAGTCGCCAACCATCTGTCCCCTTCTTCCATAGATGTGGGGAACGAAAACTATCTGCAATATCAAAGAATTCTTGCCTATCCATATCAAGATATTCTAAAAATTCTAGAAAATTCTTTTCGGGAAATTCTTCATCATATCGATGTACAAGAGATACCCCCTCCTCACGATTTATGTGATCGTTTCGAATCTCCTGACTAGCATCGTATGTTGCTCTTCCTATGCCAAATTTTACTAATGTAGTCCAATAATGATATGGATCAGTTTTGTCATCTATAGAGTTGTATTTTGAATATGTACCCTCTGTTCTATCCTCATTAGCTAAAAAGCCTACATGTTCTGATGCATAATAATAACATTCCTGTGGTATCCACTTTAAATAAAACCCAAGATAATGAACCTCAATACCAGCACCTAGAAGAGCATCTAACTCTGCGGGCATGTAAGGTTCCATTTGTCCTTTCTTAATCCCAAAGCTTGGAAGATCTTTCATAGATACACCGCCGAAGTAAAGCTCATCATTCGCATTAACCTGAGTGGAATAATAGGAAGCGTCCCTTACTGCATTTTTGTTATCTGCAGCAGGGTTTCCATACTCTGCCTCATTTTCTCCATAGAAAACTAACGGGATACCCATTTTAATTGCCATTTTTGGTGCATAATTTTTTTGTCCAAAGATAAATGGTTGAAATGGGTGGAGAAGGTTGCGAAACGCTAACTGGGTTAGCTTTCTATGTACTTGTCCGTCTGGGGTGAAAAGATAATTGTCAAAGCCACCCTTATGAATCCATGCTTGATGATTGTGCCACCCAACTTCAGAATACAAGTGCGGTGCCCATGTAACAGTTAAGGGATGCATGTCAAACTCTCTCTTTAAAACCATTGCGGCGTAGATAGAGTCTTTTCCGCCTGAACCGGGAACTAGACAATCATAAGAGCCGTTCCGTGATCTATATTTATCACATAGCTCAGATAAAACAGCACGGCGCTCATCCCAATCAACTATTTTACTTTTTCTCTCAGCTACCCTACACGCATCACATATTCCCTCTGAGTCAAAATTAATAGTTTCTTTCTTTGAGTTCTTGGTATGCTTGAATTCAACAGATGAGGAGGGTCTCTGATTTGAAATTACACATCTTTTACAATAAACCACGTTGCCTGGAAGCCCATACTTTATTTCTAGATCGCCTTCATCAGGATCTCGAATAAAGCGACTTCCCGTCTCTGAAATATATTCCTCAGTTTCAATATTTTCTGTCATTATATGAATTCTTTGCTTAGAAATTTATCTATTAACTTTAACCCGGAAGGACCACTTTTTTCTGGATGAAATTGAACACCTAAAATATTTTCTGAATAAATAGCTGCAGGTATATCTACACCATTAATATGTGTCGTAGCTGCTATATGTTTTGAGCAATGAAGTGAAGGAGCATAGGAGTGAACAAAGTACATCCAATCATTAGAATTTAAATATTTTAAAATTGGCACATTAGGTCTGATAGCTAAGGATCTCCATCCTACATTTGGGACTCTAACTTTTGATTGAGAATTCATTTGCAAACTAGGCAGTTTAATCACCTTACCCGGTATAAAGCTGAGACCAGAATGGCTGCCAAACTCTTCGCTTTTTTCCAATAGCAATTGACACCCAACACAAATACCTAGTAACGGTATCCCTTTATTAACCGCCTCATGAAGAGGGTCAATAATTTTACGTTCCCTTAAACTAATCATAGCATCCCCAAAAGCTCCAACTCCGGGGAGAATCAACCTACTAGCAGAAATAATCTTTAATGGATCATCCGTAACTATATATGACTTTTCAAGCATGTTTAAAGCTTGGCTCAAACTGAATAAATTGCCTCTGCCATAATCTACTATAACTATCATGGCATTACCTCAGGTCTGATTAAAATACCTGCTTCTTTCAATGCTCTACGAATATCAAGTGGTGAATAATGTTCATAGTGAAATATACTTGCGCAAGCAACTGCGTCCAGATCGTCTGTTTTTACTGCCATAATTATATCTTCTGGGCTATTAGCTCCACCACAGCCTATAACCGGAATCTCGACTAGGCTTCTTACCTGTCGAAACAGTTCATGATCAAAGCCACGACGGGTTCCCTCTGAATCAACAGAAGTTAATAGCAGCTCTCCGGCACCAAGTTTTTCAGCTTCAACGACCCAATCTAAAACATTTAAACCTGTTCGCTCCCTACCATTATCTGTGAGAGCTTCCCATGTTTTTTCCCCTCGTTTTTTTGCTTCAACTGATACAACTACACATTGACTTCCAAATGTTTCTGCAGACTCTTGGATAAATTTTGGATTTGCGATAGCTGCTGTATTAATTGCAACCTTATCCGCACCAGAACGTAGTGCTGCTACAATATCATCGATAGAACGAATTCCTCCGCCAACCGTCAATGGGACAAAGATATCTCGGGCCGCCTCCTCAACTATAGGTAAAATATTATTACGACCATAGAGTGATGCTACGCTATCCATGTAGATAATTTCATCAATACCATTTTCATAATATTTTCGCGCCATTGACCCCGGTTTGCCAACAATCCGAAGACCCTCAAGATGAATACCTTTTATTACGTTATCACCCTTAATATCAAGTCTTGCTATTAGACGAGGAGCTAGCAATTTACTTCCTTTATTCAGTCATTAGTTTCTAATAGCAAAAGCAATAAAACCATTTCCTAAACACCAATCAACTTATGCTTATGTGAAGGAGTATTATATCACCCTCAAAATCACCAAAACCTATTAAAAAAGTAGGTCTTAGCTTGCTATTAGATAAATAATTTATTTTAGAGAATAGAGTAGAATCAGTCATATTAGATTTTTGGGAATTCTTTGGAAAATTTCTCTTTATATTTTGTCACAAGGTCTTGCCGAACAAATATTGCATCACCTGAATAGTGCTTATATCCAGGATAATGTTCCCATTCAGCAATCAGCTCATAGCCAGCTGATTTCATGACTGAAGTTATAGATTTTTGATTTTCTTTACCGTTTAACTCTATTGCCCACGAACTTACACATCTATTCTCCAGTAGCCTTTTTGCACCTTCTAAAACGTGGTTCTCAAATCCGTCAACATCAATTTTAATATGGGAGGGCTTTGGTAGACCTAGATCCCAATACATCCCATCAAGTGATACGGACATAATCCATTGATGACATAATATGGGCTGATCCTGCCTGCCTCCCCTATCGTAATCTTCTGGTTTTCCAACTGAGTTGCGATTCACACCAGGAATAGGACCATGATGCATGTAAAGTTTTCTGTGACCCATTTCAGAATCACATCCTGCCTGAAGAAGTTCAAAACTATCTCTTTTTGATACACCTTGAAGGACTACTGTCTTAAGAATTGTCTCAACACTTGGGGTAAATGGTTCAACAAACACTATTTTGCTATTCCAAAGATGGTTAACCAAAAAACCTTCTAGACCATTAGATGACCCNATATCATANAGTACGCTGCAATCATCGATAACGTTCATCCATGTNTAAACAACATCTTTTTTCCCATGTTTNCCAAACTGATAATACCGCCTGAATTGTCTGTAGGATCTTACTGGAACACTCAACGGCTTATTNTAAAATTTCCTAGTTGCAACCCAATCTCCAATGCGATTATCAAAATGCAAACGCCCTTTTAGTTTTATTTTAAATAATGTGTAGTCACGAACCTTGTGCCAATATGGTCTTAAAAATCTCCTTATTGGACTAGGTAAAAAATAACCTATTAAACTAGCAAGTGTCATTTTAACAGGGACGCCCTAAGTTTCATTCGTAGATGTTTTAAATAAAAGGCATTATCTACTAAAAATTTAATAACTCGAAACGAATTTGTTTTTCTGATCTTAGACCACTTATAATCATCAAAAGGTACAGTAAAAGTTGCACCTGCAGCTCCTAATACACGTAATTGTTTTTTACTTAAACTATTTATATCACAGCTCCAAATTGGTAGAGGTGTAACTTGGTTATAGCCAAAAACATCTGTTCTAAAATAATCAACTAAAATTACGGTTCGATCTTTTTTAGAAGGATGGTCTGGNCCATGGAAACCTCTNTCATCAAAAAGAATTATATCTCCTTTCTTTCCATCTAAACGGACTTTACGAGCAATAATATCTTTTTGCATATCCTCGGGGTATTCTGCTAAACGTTGTCCATATGGTGANCCTAATTTATGAGTCCCCTCACAGTATGTAAAAGCCCCCTCCGAAGTATCATGTAAATAAATTGCAGCACCAACTCCCAAGGGTTTTTGCATAAGNNTCGAAGTGACAGGAGAGGTTTCTTGTTTTGTTTTACGCCAGCCCACAGAAAAATCTGAATGCATAGGAAAATAGATATAGTTCATTCCACGATCGGCTTTTAAATTAGTTTCAGCTAAAATACATTCAGCCCCCATGTAAATTTCTATTAGATCTATGATTTGTTCATTAGCAATAAGGTCATATACTGGCTCACCTAAAAATGTTGGTAACAAAACCTTCTTCTGGTGGTCTGCACGAAAATATCCCCAAACTCCCGCAACTGAGGGTTGGGATAAAAAGTCTNCTGCTCTCTTTATAACTTTATCAATTGAACTTTGGGGCAGAACACCTCGCAGTATTACAAAGCCTTGCTCATGCAAAAGCTTCACGACCTCTTGAATATCAGGTTTTTTGCCCTCAATTATGCTTTTATTTAGTATGTTTGAGGGTTTGTTATGTTTATTTTTTATTAAAGTATCTTTATTCATATTTTTTGACCCCAAGAAATTCTTGAAGATCTTTGATACTTAAGTTGAAACAAATTCTCATATATCCAATAAAAAATACTAGCATATTTTTTACTTAATCAATTCCTCAAACTCTTAATTTAACTAGGAGTATAATTATTTTTGATAGTATTAGTTAAAGACTCAAATAATGCTATTCCAAGATTCTCTGAGTCTGGATAACTTTTTGGATCAACAGTTATATCATGCATTGCAGACAACATAAATTGGCTTTCCTTTGCAAAACTTTCTCGCTCTTTCGAGTTGTAAGAAATTAAAGTTCTTAGGTTTTTACGCACCTCAGAAAAATCCGTAGAAACAATAACATGTGGTAAATAACCAAAAAATAAGGAAGGACTAAAGGCTAAAACTGGAACACCAAACGCTGCCGCCTCAAATGCACTTCTGCCTATAAGGGACACTACAGCACGTGCATTCTTTATTAATGGTAAAGCAAAATCACTTGGGTCAATTAGGATCACATTAGGCATAGTATCCATCATCTTATAAAAACTTTGATGCCTATATCCCAAGGCAGGCACATGGTCCTTAACAACCAAATATGTACCAACTGGTAACTCTTTTGATACTTGATGAATGATTGATATTTGATCAAAAAATTCAGGAGTCTGCGCCGATAAAAGAACCTCTGGCTCCATTTGAAGAGCCAAAAAAACATATGGTTTTTTTGAATTAATAAGGACCTCTGACTTCACGCCATTTGCAGCCAACATTTTATAAATAGATCGTCTACGAAAGTGGAATTTTATATGCCTCCAAGGACTATAGCCNAACTTTGTCACTTTATCATAGCGACGCATGTGCCAATAAACTGTGCGTAAAAGTATAAGTAAAGTAGCTCTCCCCAAGTTAAAAAACCTGATACTTGAGGAAAAGTTTTTTCTTATTTGTAAATGGAAGGGAGGGGGTTGTAAAATGTCTGATGAATGTGCTCGATCTGCTTTTTTGTTTTCTTTATGCTGGACCTGGAGCCAATGTGTATTAACCTTCATTCCATCCCGCCAAATCAAGCGATCATGCAGGAATGAATATCCCAGACATCTAGTCATAACTCCTAGACCCTTAGCTATATCACAGACTACACGTCTTCCATTTAAAACAAATGAGATTTGATGCCTTTTGAATATTTCTTCAACACCCTCATAAATNGCTACAAATTGACTTACCCATTCCTCATATTCCTGATTAGTTTCAACACGNGTATATGGAAAAGTGGAACAACCTGTAAAATAAAGGCGNCTATCAGCTAAGTTGTAATGAAACACTGTATCATAACGCTCCTCAATCGCTTGAGCTCTAACCCATAAATCCTGATTTTTGTTAGGAGTAACATTTAACATTTCGGAGGTGCTATAAACCTCATCAAAAATTCCAGTCTTCATCAATGGACTAACATCTTGAGAAAAGCGCACTAAGCCAATTACCTTAATTCCATTTTCTTTTTTTAATAACTTAAGCATAGGCATCATGAATTTCCGCTCATCACCTATAGCTTCAAAAAAAATACAGTTACCCAGTTCTGCTTTTAACATTCATTCTCCAATCGAAATCAACTTTTCGTAATTGAATTTGCTAATTAACTTAGTAATTACTGGGTAAGTCATCATTCTTCCCAAGGATCAATGAATTCTTGTAAATCATTAGAAAAATTTTTGGTTAATAAACGATTGCGGTCATAGTTATTGGTAACTACTTTTGCTACGCGCGCACCAGAACAACCGTCACCATAAATAAAATTTGCACTATATCTCTTTGGTATTGTATGCAGTTCTTTCACTATATCTTCGGGTTTAGCTGGCACATCTATAACATTA
Source organism: Gammaproteobacteria bacterium (assembly GCA_002714015.1). Taxonomy (GTDB): domain Bacteria; phylum Pseudomonadota; class Alphaproteobacteria; order UBA828; family UBA828. Next base: position 16,259 of record PAWF01000006.1, read on the forward strand.
GAGCCATGCTGACGACCATCTTGTCGATGACCTACATTAATTACCGGAAGACCAAATAAACCTGCCTCAACTATACCACTTGATGAGTTTCCCACCATTACATTGGCTTGACGCAATACATTTGGGTATAAATTGTTACCAAGACTTTCAATAAATATAGTTTCGTTGGTCTGATCAATAAATTGGGTTATAAGCTTTCTAATTTTTTGTGAACCAGGATCAGCATTAGGTGCAGTCACTATAGTCGGTGCTGGATGTTGTTCAAGAGCAGCAAAAACAGACCGAGCTGGAGTTAATGGATCTGGAGAATTTGTTTCAGCGTGCACGGTGACGATTCGTAAACCCTCTAGTGATGGCAATCCAATAGATTTAGCCAACTCTTTTGAACTAATCACTTCAGCATTTAATAGAGTATCTAAGCCCGGCGCTCCTGTTACATGAATACGCCAACATTCTTCGCCCATTCTAGAAATAATGGAAGCTGAAGATGAATTAGCAGAACAATGTAGGTGTGACAATTTCGAAATAGCATGTCTAAGTCTGTCATCTATAGCACCATATGAAAACTCTCCACCATGCAAATGGACTAAAGGGATATTAAGTGCACTAATTCCAAAAGCTGCGGCCATCATCTCTAAACGATCACCAATAATCAGAATACGATCTGGTTCTATTTTAACAGCGAGGTCTATAACATCGGAGACAATCGCACCTAAAGAAGAACCAATACTTTCGTTTTCTTGCCCTGCGATATTTGCACCACAAAAATGTGCAATTGCCCTACTTGGAAGGATAATTTTATCTAAACTATTAGTATTTTTTATATGTTCACCAGTTAGTATTANATGTAGCTCTGTTTGTATGTTCTTAAGAAGAGATTTCCAAACCGGNGTTAAAATACCAACATCAGANCTACCGCAAGATATACTTAAAATCCTCATAATCAGCTTTTATCCATAAGATCTGANGGATANATTGGTAAGTCTGCANTTTTTTCTTNCTTTAATANTCGACCAGCNGGATTTTGATNTGGGGCTAANCCATATCCTGGTCGCTTTAAAATAATGTCATCATCTGTCAATCGGATTCCTGCCTTAATATCTCTTTTTAAATGCCAACTCCGACGCACTAATAGTGCAACTTCTTGCTCACTTTCATTAGGTTCTTTGATTCCATTGCCCAGAGATTTTTCTATTTCACGTAATTTTGAAATCATTTCGATTAACTCGTCTGGCTCTAAGGATGCTTGATGATCTGGTCCGGGCAACTCACGATCCAAAGTAAAATGTTTTTCAATTATACAAGCACCGAGGGCAACAGCAGCTAGAGCTATATGATTACCAACAGAATGATCTGAAAACCCAACTTTAACATTGAACTTATCCTTCATGGTACTCATTGCTCTGAGATTTATGGTATTTGGTGGCGCTGGATATAAAGAAGTACAGTGTAGTAATGTTAAATCAGATACTTTTTCATTCTTTAGNAACCGCACTGAATCACTAACTTCTCTNTCTGAAGCCATNCCGGTAGAAACTATCATTGGTAAATTAAATTTAGCGAGAGAAATCAAAAGAGGTAGATTAGTTAAATCTCCGGATGAAACCTTAATTCTATCCATTCCATATTCAATTAGGGACGGTACAATTTTAGATTCAAATGGAGTAACTAAAAAACCAATTTTTTCTTTTATGCATATTCCNGCAATTTCTTCAAAGTCTTCAAGGGATAACTCTAGTTTACTAAGCATTTCTTTCTGACGAATCGCACCAGTATTCNTTTTTTGATATTCTGCTGCTTGTGCACTTTCTGANACNAAAGCATCAGTNCGAAANGCCTGAAATTTGATATAGCTTGCTCCAGATTCCGCTGCAACACAGACCATTTCCTTAGCACGCCCTAGGTCTCCATTGTGGTTAACTCCAGCTTCAGCAATAACTAAAACGTTTTTTGTAATTATTTTGACTCCGAAAAACGAGTCAATGCTGGAATTAAAGTATCAGCATCNACTTTACATTGCGGTAATACAACAGACGAGGCACCTANCATTGAGTTACTGCCTATATTACTACCACCAAGAATTATAGCACCTGGAGCAACATGNGCTCCTTCGTCGATGATGCANTCATGCTCGATTAAAGCTTTTGAATTAATGATTACACCTTGACCGATTTTTACTCCTGGCTGAACTATTGCTCCAGCTAGAACTATTGCTCCTAGACCAATTTGNGCACGACAACTAACATGCGCCGTTGGATGCACAATAGGTGGAGCCTTGTGCCCTTTTGATACAAATGTCTTTAAAAGGATATTACGTTGTTTTAACTGTTTTGCATTTNNACCACCTATCCCCATAACTATTGGCAAATTTATATCTAATGTTGCTTCATCTGATTCAACACGGTCGGCGTTTAGCCAGGATGAAGGGCGGGGATCTATGTATAACTTAACTTCGCCGATAAGAAGATTTGCTGCTTCCACTACAGCCTGTGCATGTCCTCCCGCACCAATTAATAAATAGCCCGGCTTAACTACATCATGAATTATTTTTTTCACCTTAATAGCTCCACTCACTTAACGCAGAAATTACCCTGGATTGATCCTTTTCAGTCAAAGATGAGCTACATGGTAGTGATACAACATTCCCAGATAGACTTTTTGAAACACCATTTAAAAAACATGGAGCACCTGCATATGGTGGTTGTGCTGACAATGACCTCCAAAAACTTCGTGACTCAATATTATGGCTATGTAGAAATCTGATGAGACTTTCTGATGCATCTTCACTTGCGCATGCTAATGAGTATAACCAACAAGAACTTTCTCCCCAGTCCATAGATGATAGTGCTTTCATATGATCGTATTTCTCAATTGCTGTATCATACCGCGAAGCAATTTTTCTTTTTGCATAGATCATTTCATCCATTCTCTCCAACTGGGCGAGCAACAATCCAGCATTGATATTTGTCATACGGTAGTTATATCCGATTGACTCATGCTTATAGTCTGTTCCAACTCGCGCCTGACCAGATAATTTTCTTAGGCGTAAAGCATGATCATGTGAATTTGTTAGAATCATTCCTCCTCCACCTGCTGTAATTGTCTTGTTACCATTAAAACTTAGGATNGAAAAATCACCAAAGGACCCTATAGGATAACCTTTATACTTAGCTCCAAAAGCGCCTGCAGCATCTTCAATTAACGGCACACCTGCTGATTTACTAATAGCAACTAANGGTTCTAGTTCNGCAGGNTGTCCNANTGGATGCACAACTATTATTGCAGCAATCCTTCCTGGTGGATGAGTTATAATTTTTTCAACTATTTGTGGGTCTAATGATAGGCTTTGGCTTCCTATATCAGCAAATACTGGTATGCAACCTGCATGATAAACAGCGTTGGCGGTACCTGCAAAAGTCCAGTCAGGGATAATAACATAATCTCCAGGTTGTGGATCACATGCCATTAAAGCTAGTTGAAGGGCAGTGGTTCCATTGACTGTCGCAACTGCATTTGACCTACCTAGTAAATTTCTAATTATTTCTTCACATTCAGTAATAAAGGGTCCCGCAGATGATACCCAATTAGTTTCAATACATTTTTGTAAATATGCTAATTCATTACCCCGTAGATCGGGAACAGCAAGAGGAATACGATTTTGATCTAATATAGTTTCTCGACTCACTTAGCTCCCCTTAAATCAAATATTTCTAACCTCTCAGTTTTAAGCATATGAATCATTTGATTTTTCACAGAATTAATTTTTTCATCCTGAACTAAGTTATCTAATTCTCGTGGATCTTTGATTTTATCGTATACTTTTTCAATATGAAGCTTCTTACCTTGTAATACAGCCATCATCTTATGGCTTGGTGTTGTAACAGTAAAATAGATATCCCTGTAAATTAGGTCTGANTCTCCATGNCCACAACTTTCTGAAANAACAAAATCTCTCCCNCCCTTTAAAGCACTCACTCCCTTAAAGCTTACGTCTGGAGTTATATTCAGAGCATCTATAAAAGTAGCAGTAACACCCATGCTATCTATCATACCCACTTGTAATGAGTCTTTGGATGAATTGCATAAAAGCATCGGCACTTCTATATCTTCGTAGTGAGTTCGTGTCCCAATTTGTAATTTTTCTCGGGGGCTTTCAGCATAATAGAGACCATGATCTCCAGTAACTACAATTAATGTATTATCTAATTGACCTGTTTTTTTTAGTGTTTCAAGAAGATGACCTAATAATTCATCAACATACATAATAGCCGTATCATATAACCAGCGCCGTTTTGTATGACCACGTATTCGTGCATAAAACCACCGTGGTAAATATTTAAATCTGTAAATTAAGTGAAAAGGTCGACTTATTGAGCGACAATCATGAACGTCCATCATATGCATATGAATAAACCAACGCTGGTCTACTCTAGCTTCTACTAAATCACATAGTGGCTTGATAATATCACCAAAAATCACGGGAAAATGTGACATTGCGAGAAATGGCCAAAGTGTTTGCTTTGCAATCCACCTCCGTGTTCTCCACCTAATGGATTCTTGTGCACGACGGAAAAAAAGCCTCAAGCCTTTTGGTCTTTGCTGCCCAAGAAAGCGCCAATAAATACCTGGAGCAACTTTCCTAATTTTTGCTATTACTTCAGAGGGATTTTCTTCTAATAATTTTAACTCTGCTGAACAGCCCTCTGCCACTTTTTCGTTGATACGATTTAATATTTTAGGCCATATTGACCTATCATGGTTTGAGATAGAATCCCTTATACCTCTGAGTAACAAACCTAATTCTTTGGCTACTAAAGCCTCAGACTCATCTTTATCAATATTGTTTTTTTTATCAAGTTGATATCTTAATGTCCTGCCAATACGTTGTTCTAATAAGAGTCGAAAGTCTGATGTAGTGCAAACGTTATCAAATCCCCTAGAATATCCTGTTGAAATACCCAGTTGATTACAACTTGCAACCAGATGAGTTTCAAATCCTTCTTTCTTGAGACATTCTACAAAACTTTGGGGCCTTTCTCTAATACCATTATCATAACCTCCGTAGTCCAGTGGGTAGGTTAATGAAAATAAAGATGGCATAACAAACTGCGTAGATTGGGCATTGGTAACTACTTTTTGAACGAATCCTCTGCTCGCAATTCGAGCAAGGTTAGGAGCAATAATTTCCCTTGATTTAGCATCTTCAAGCACATCAAAACGTAAAGAATCAATGAGAAGAAATAGTGCCTTTTGTTTCTGCATAAAAGATTAAACCTATTTAACTTGAATTTTTATTATTATCCCAATCGAGATTGGTTCTTAAATGTGCAATCGAATTTATTTGCACTGCATTCATTCGATTACCAGGATGGGGATAAGTAACACCGGTTGTAAGGATAAGATCCTGATCAACTAGGAGCTCTCGTTGCCATAACATTTCAAGAATTTTCCCAAAATGATTTGTACTTTCCTTTGGAAAAGGATTATTACTATATATACCCTGCGTGCCGGGAAAAATATTAAAGCTCCGAGCTGCACTTTCATCATCACTTACCGCTATTATTGGCTGTGCAGGTCTATGTACAGCTATCATTCGGGCAGCAAATCCCGAGCGGGTTATTGCAACAATCTTTGTAATTGGTAATGCACGGCATAGCATGTTGATAGCCTGTCCCATCACCTCTGGAATTGCCTCACCTACATCTGGAAATTCATCGTTCAATTTGTTTTGCACAAATTCTTCAGAAGATAGAGCTACACTTTTCATCAAATCAACAGATTCGATTGGATAACTACCAATTGCAGTCTCGCCAGAAAGCATTGTTGCAGCACAACCATCTAAAACTGCATTTGTAATATCACTAACTTCAGCTTTAGTGGGAAATGGGTTTTCAATCATAGTATGCAACATTTCTGTAGCAATGATCACAGGCTTTCCATACTTTGATGCCGCATCGATAATTTGTTTTTGACAAAGTGCTACATCAAATAAGCTTGTTTCAACTGAGAGATCACCGCGATCTACCATGATTGCGTCAGCTTCTCGGGATATTTCTTCTACTTTGTTAAGTCCGCCTTGGTTTTCGACTTTTGCTACAATTCTTGGGGAGCTTCCTTCTATAAGATCGCGAAATGATTTGATATGATCAGCAGATTCAACAAAACTTAAACCAATAAAATCAACGTTTATATCGCAAGCAAACTCTAGCATTAGTTTGTCTTTAGACGTAACTTCAGGAATATTAAGTGGTACAAAAGGAACATTTATACCTTTAGCACTTTTGAGTTTACCCTCATTATTTGCTTTACAATAAATATCTTGCCCCTCTACTCGAATGACAGTGAAACGTAGAGTTCCATCATCGGCAAGAATTGTATGATTTGGCTTTATAAACTTATGAAGAGAGCCATAATTTACAGGAACTTTGATCTGGCCTTTGTAAGTTATATCTGTAGTTAATATGATTTGTTCTCCAGCTTTAAATTCTGGCTCATGTATAAGCTGACATGTACGAATTTTTCTACCTGGAATATCAAGCAATATAGGAACATCTGGTAATACAGAGCGAATGATTTGCACGGCCTCTCGATGCCAATTTAAATTATTATGAGAGCCATTTAGGCGAGCAACGGTCATTCCCCGTTCAAACATTTTAAGCATTTGCTTAGGATCTAATGTTTGCGGTCCTATAGTACAAACTATTCCTGTTCTAGATTTCATCTACTCATCCATAAAAAGCTTTATGTCACGGAGAGAATTTATAACTTCATGACGCATTAATTTTGAGTTTGGAAGCTTACCACCTAACAAAATTTGTCGCATATCTGATCCGTTTATTAATTTAACTGCCTCACTGCCAGAATGTGGGCATGTTTTTTCTGTAACAACATCGTCGCAAGTTTCACAAAAATATGGTCCGCTTAAACATANGATTTCGATCCCAAGCTGTCCTTCAAATTCACATGCAAGTTTATGGGCATCATATTGCCCATACCATTCTCCAACACCCGCATGATCTCGACCAACAATAAAATGAGAACATCCATAATTACGGCGAATTATGGCATGAAATATAGCCTCCCGTGGACCGGCAAACCTCATAAAGGTTGATAAAGTACCTAAAATCACCCGGTTTTTAGGAAAAAAACCATTAATTAAAGTCTCATACCCTGACAATATTGCCTCTGGTGTAAAGTCACCCGATCTTCGTTGACCTATTAAGGGTTGAATGAATAGACCATCAGCAGATTCTAACGCAACTCTTTGAAGATACTCATGAGCTCGATGGGGCACGTTACGTGTTTGAAAACCTACCACACGCTTCCAATTCCTTTCTGCAAACTTAGAGCGGGTGTCTGCCGGAGTTAACTTGTCATGCCAAATCCCGACATTTACACGTTGCAATAGCTTAATAGACCCGCCAACAAAGATTTCTTTTAATGAAAAAAAATGTTCAACCCCTGGGTGAGATATATCTTCTGTACCAAAAATAGTTTGCGATACGGCATTGCGATCACAATTATAAAAATCATTTGGTGTTAGCTGCGCTACAACAGTGCCCTCATGAATAAGCTCAACAGGGGTTCCTATAATCATTTGATTTGCTGTATCTTTATCAATATCTAAAATTACTGGAAGAGTGAAAACATCTCCTGAAGGAAGACGCATATTTTCAACAACTGAGCGGAACTCAGTTTCATTCATAAATCCTGATAAAGGTAAAAAAGCTCCTACCCCTATCTTCTCAACCTCTAAATATTGAATAAGGTTTATGTTTATACGGACATAGGATATCACTGTTAACCTAAACCTCTAATGTAAGCATTTGAGCGCAAAGATTTTTTATTCTTGATGCTATAGTTGTAGGATTCTCAATTAGTGTTGCATCAACTTTCATATCTGATTTGGCAGGCTCATGCCAGGGTATGTCTATGCCAACAACGTTATTTATCTTTCCTAATTTTGCACCTTCATAAAGCCCCTTAGAGTCTCGTTCCTGAAGAAAGCCTATTGATGCTTGAACATATACTTCAAAGTATTTTGAAAAGTTCTGACGATTCCAATTTAATAAATCTGGGTGAGAATATAATGCAGCAACAATTACAAGCATATCTGAGGCATCTAACCATTTAGCAATTCTCTGTAATCTATAAATTTGTTTTTTTCTTTGTGATTCTTCATAACCAAGGTCATTACCAAATAAAGTCCTTACCTCATCGCCATCAACAAGAATTGTTTGAGGTAAATCTGGCTTTAAGATCTTTAATAGGGCTTTAGCAATAGTAGTTTTACCGGCCCCTGACATTCCTGTAATCCAAATAATCATGGCATAAAAAAAACAATATTTATTTGATATAGATTAACAAAAAAATTTAAGAAAGATGTGTCTAATTGATAAAAATAATTATTCACAATACAATGCCTGTCTGGACGCTATATACCTTTGCATGCTATTAGCGCTTTTATGTCTGAAACAATATTTGAATCTTATACGAACAAAAATGTCCTTATTACTGGAGCAGATGGATTTATTGGGTCTCATCTGACAGAACTTCTTGTTAAGTCTGGTGCAAATGTTACAGCCCTGACTCTCTATAACTCCTTTGGTAATCATGGCTGGCTTGATTATATTCCAGATCAAATACATAAATCAGTTACCATTTATGCTGGTGATGTAAGGGATTCTGCCCAAATGTTTCGGCTAACAAGGGACTATGATGTAGTATTTCACTTAGCTGCGTTAATAGGTATTCCCTATTCATATGAGGCTGCTCATTCATATATTGACGTAAATGTTCATGGCACTCTTAATTTATTAGAAGCAGTACGTAGTAATAGAGTTGGAAGACTTGTTCATACCTCTACAAGTGAAATCTACGGATCTGCACAAACTCGACCCATTTCAGAAACCCATCCAATACATGGGCAGTCGCCCTATGCTGCCTCAAAAATTGGCGCCGATCAGCTATCAGAGTCCTATGCACGATCCCATAACATTCCAGTTGTAATTCTTAGACCCTTTAATGCATTTGGACCACGTCAAAGTGAGCGGGCAGTTATTCCTACCGCAATTCGACAAATTCTTGATCCAGCATGTGATAAAATTAAACTTGGTGATCTTAGTACTACACGCGACTTTAACTATATTAATGATACTGTTAGAGCCTTTGCAATGATTGGTGAATCTAACAATATAGAATTTGGTACTGCGTATAATGCTGGTAGTGGAGTAGAAACTTCTATACATCGGGTTATTGATAAACTTCTGGAAATTACTAAATGCGATAAAAAAATTATTTCTGAAAAATCTCGAGTAAGACCAAAAAACTCTGAAGTACGTGCGCTTGTTGCTGACGCTAGTAGATTGAAAAAGGCAACTGGTTGGACGTGTGAAACAACTCTTGAGGATGGAATTCATAAGACAATAGACTGGTGGCGCAATCATTTTGCCAATGGATTGGTGCGTCGAAACAAAAGTTTTTCTATATAAAAAATACTTAATTTGCCTCAGTTCCAAATATTATTTTTCTATTGGATCAAACTCATTATCGGATGTGCGTCTAACTGATAATAATTCTGGGATAAGAATTCTTTCAGATGGAATACTTTTTAAAAGCTCATTATATCTTTTCTCTGATGACTTAATATCGGCTAAAATCACAGCATCAAAGTGCGAAACTAAATCTAAAGATGAGATAACTGGCAAACCATGAAAAGTATCACCATCATATTCTCTTGATATAACACCGATTACATTAATTTCATGCTCCCGAGCATATAATATTGCTATATCAGCTAGCTCACTTACCCCTGCCACTGCAACACTAGTCCATCCATTTCTAGCACATGATTTATATAACTCTGCATATTGAGCACGCGCTCTTCGAAAAAAAGAGAAAGAATCTGCAAGAAACTCTGCTGTTAAACGTGTCTTTTCGGTAAAACCCTGCGGAGTTAGATAATAAGCGTAGCGATTTGGTGGTATTTGCGAAACTTTAATATAACCCTTTCGTACACAACGCTTTATATATGCGTTTGCCATGCCCAAAGCTATGCCTAACTCTATTGCAAGCTTACGTTGATTCAGATGTTCTGTTTCGTCAATATGTATTAATATATCGCGAATAATTTCATTATCTCGTGAACGCTTATTCATAAAATTGTATTATAATTTCTGTGTGGCAATTTTCCACGCTACCGCCATGCTGGGTGAAAATGCCAAAATTAGGAAATCCCCAGTTTTCGAAACTTTTTAAAAATTAGTATCGAATCGAGGTGAATTGTTCACAAAATGAACAACAAAGCAAGAAATATGTTCATATTTTGAACAAAGNAGTTTTTTAAATAANTTCTTGATCCGGCTTCATACCTAGGAACTAATGTATAATGATGGATTATTTATATGATTGTTAGATGAAGCTTTTTTGATGATATGAAATTATAAGTAAGCCTAAAAGCACTCTAGGACTATGCAGAAAGGTCTTTAGAACAAAAAACTAATACCTATAATCTAGCAATGTTATTTATAAATTTTCATATAAATGATTTATTTCTAATAGTCACTAAGGATTTATGGAATTCTTTGCTATATCTGAAATAAATAAAATCAAATACATAAATATCGGTAAACAATAATATATTTAAATTTGGCAGCAAAATGGCGAATAATGATAAAGCAATGAAGCTAAAAAGGCTTCTAGAGTCCCCAAAACTGACATTTATAATGGAAGCTCACAACGGTCTGTCAGCAAAAATTGTTGAAGAAGCTGGCTTTCCTGGTATTTGGGCGTCAGGCTTATCAATGTCTACTGCTTTAGGAGTTAGAGATAATAATGAAGCCTCCTGGACTCAAGTACTGGAGCAACTTGAATTTATGGCTGATGCTACCTCTATACCAATTCTTGTTGATGGCGATACCGGTTATGGGAATTTCAATAATGTCCGCCGATTAGTTGCAAAACTCTGTCAAAGAGACATAGCCGGCGTCTGCATTGAAGATAAGTTATTTCCAAAAACTAATTCTTTTATTGGAGAAAACCAACCTTTGGCTGAAGTAAATGAATTTTGCGGCAGGATAAAGGCGGGAAAGGATACACAAAGTAATCCAAATTTTTGCCTAGTTGCAAGAATAGAAGCACTCATTTCTGGATGGCCAATGGAAGAAGCACTTACCCGTGCATCTGCTTATGAGGAAGCGGGTGCAGACGCAATATTAATCCATTCTAAAAAAACAACGGCTGATGAGGTACTAGAATTTAGTAAAACATGGAGCGGAAAAATCCCTTTGATAATAGTGCCAACAATGTATTACAAAACTCCAACAGAGAAGTATAGAAACACATCTATATCTTCAATAATTTGGGCTAACCAAAATATGAGGGCCGCTATATCTTCTATGCGGAAAATTAGTAGAAAAATTTTCCACGAAGAAACATTAACAGAAGTTGAAGAAGAAATTGTTGCAGTTAAAGAAGTTTTTTCTTTAGTAGGACAAAATGAATTAGCTGATGCAGAAAAAAAATATTTTCAAAATAATAATATAGAAATATCTGGTATTGTTTTGGCAGCAAGCCAAGGTATTAAATTAGGACATCTTACTAAAGAAATACCAAAGTGTATGGTTGATGTCAGAGGAAAACCTCTTTTACAACACCTTGTAAACACACTTAGTGGTTGTGGGATACAATCTGTTAATGTTGTTTGTGGATTTAAATCAGAAACAGTAAATATCAAAAATATTAAAAAAATTGAAAACTCTCGATATAGAGAAACAGGTGAAGTAGCATCACTTTATACAGCTTTAGATAATCTTATTGGACCTTGTATTTTAACATACGGTGATATTCTTTTCAGGCCATATATACTAGAAACACTCCTTAAAACTGAAGGAGATATAGTTTGCGCTATAGACACTATGTGGAAAGATACTAAATATCGGGATGCAAATAGAAAGGTAGACCTTGTTGAATGTTCAGTACCATTTACAGCCACATATTTACAAGATGATACTGCTCAAATTAAGGCTTTTAAGGATAATGATGTAAACAAAAATGCAGATGGTGAATTCATAGGATTAATAAAACTAAGTGAGAACGGCGCAGAAAAAATTAAAAATATTCTGGACGAAATAAAAAGTGAAGATATCTATGATAAAGCAGATATGCCCTATCTTTTACAAAAATTGATTTGTAAAGGTGAAAGTATAGAAGCACATTATTTTACGGGTCATTGGCTTGATCTCGACGACGCTTTTGACCTTGCTCGAATGAGAAATATGGTTTAACTCCACAACAATTTTTGGAGGTTAATTAATGATTTCTGCCGATGAATTTTTAAATCCGGCAACAAAAATTGGTTTTAATTTTTTTACTGGAGTTCCATGCTCTTTTTTAACACCTATTATAAATAGGGTAATTTCTGATAAAAAAATTAATTATTTACCAGCTACGAGTGAGGGTGAAGCTGTTGCCATTGCAGCTGGGGCATGGCTAGCTGGGAAAAAAACAGTTGTTATGTGTCAAAATTCTGGTCTAGGTAATACTGTCAATCCACTAACATCCCTTAATTATCCCTTTAAAATACCCACTCTTCTTATCGTAACTTGGCGCGGACAACCTGGACTAAAAGACGAACCTCAGCATGAATTGATGGGGGAAATTACTCCCCAATTACTTAATGACTTAAAAATTCCCTATGAATTATTTCCAAGTGATTCATCTTCGATACATAAAGTCATCCTTAAAGCAAAAACTTATATGGATAAAACTAGCCTCCCATTTGCTCTTCTGATGCAAAAGGGAAGTGTAATAGATGATGGTTTAGAGAGCCCCCCAACTAAGACAAAACTAAGTAGCCAAAAGGCTAAAATAACATTTGATAATATAGAACTCTCGAGAGAAGAGGCATTAAGGTTGAGTTTACAATATACCCCCGAAGAATCTGCAATAATTGCTACAACAGGAAAAACTGGTCGCGAACTTTTTACAATTTTAGATCAACCCAAAAATTTTTATACAGTTGGATCAATGGGTTGTGCCAGCGCGATAGGGCTCGGACTATCAGTAAATACCAAAAAACCCGTAATGGTTATAGATGGTGATGGTGCTGCGCTTATGAAAATGGGAAACATTGCGACTATCGGTTACCATAGACCTAAAAATTTCGTACATTTATTAATGGATAATGGAACCCACGACTCTACTGGGGGTCAGAAAACAGTTTCTGATAATATTGAATTTTCTGAAATTGCTATTTCTTGTGGCTATTCATCTGGGAGAAAGTGTTATTCAAAAACATGTTTACACGATGCCCTACTTTATGCTTTTAAATACGATGGTCCACATATGATCCATCTTAAAACTCATACAGGTTCAATGTCTAACCTGGGAAGACCAACAATTAAGCCAGATACAATAGCAAGACGCTTTAAAAACTTTATTAATAAAAAATCTCTCAATTCTTAAATTAAGTTTCAGATTTCCTCAATATCTTGCCTAGATACAGAGGTCCTTACATCTCGACCCATAAGATTTAGCAATACCAATGCTCTATCTGTATCAGATTCTGTATGAAAAATAGCTTCAAGCTCAGCAAATGGACCAGATGTTATTTTAATCTTATCACCTGCGACAAATTTCCGAGGCATTAATTCAAAAATTCCATCATCTCCGGCACGTTTTTGAATCGCATCTATGACGTCATCTTCGATTAAAAATGGGCCATCTGTATTACCAATTAAATTAGATACTCCAAGTGTTGAAAGTATGGTCCGCCAACGCTCCTCTAAAATGTTAACTCTTACAAAAAGGTATCGAGGAAAAAGTGGCCTCAGAACTATCTCTTGTCTTCCTGCGTGGCGTCTTTTTTTTCGATATTGCGGCAACCATACATTAAAGCCTTGGCGCAATAGATTATTACTTGCACGAAGTTCTCGATTTGCATGCGTATGAACAACATACCAGTGTTTCATTCTATAAATTTAACATGCTCAAAAAATAAACGCGACAATTTCGACACTAGTTTAGTTTGCATGAAAGATGTAATACTACACATAACTAAAAATGATTAGCTCTATGATACTATCTTATCTAAAAATTTTTAAAAACCCGCGCAAAAAAAATATATTTCTATTTTGTGTTAAATTAGCAATTTCAATCCCTCTTACTTGGTGGGTTTTAAAAAGTGTTGATATAGGCGATAGTGCAGAAAGAATTAAAGATATAGATTTTGGTTGGAGTTTAGCGGCCCTAGCCTGCTTTATATTTATTATATTACTTGGCGGTCTACGTTGGTACATTTTTTATAATGCTTTATCTCAAACTGCTCCCCTTCACTTTCTATTAAGTACTAATTTCATAGCAACTTTTTTGGGGCAAATACTCCCTGCCGGGATTGGCTCAGATGCAGCACGAATTTGGTTTCTGTCTCGAAAGGAAAAAAAACTGGGCAATTCTATTTCAAGTGTAATACTCGATAGATTAGCCGGGGTTGCTTCTTTATTAATTNTAATTGCAATCTTTATTCCTGTTTTATTTTCATATGTTTCTAATGAAGAAGCCCGTTATGCAATAACGATATTATTAATATGTGGCGGACTAGGGCTAGTTTTTTTATTTTTTCTAGCTTGCATACCAAATCATTTTAAACACTTTAAATTAATGGCATCTCTTGCAAGTCATATAAGTGTTGCGCGTAAAGAAGGTTTATCTCTAAGACCCGTTTTATTATCTTTGATACTTTCGTTATTTTTACACTTAATGGCTATCCTTGTGGTAAAATTGTTAGCTAATAGTATTGGNCTAGAGATTGATTTTNTAATATGTCTGGCATTAATTCCTGCAGTGATGTTAATAGCAACATTGCCAATATCACTTGCNGGNTGGGGCATAAGAGAAGGTGCCATGGTNACAGCTTTTGCATATGTTGGAATGGNGCCNAGTGATGCACTTGCGCTTTCTGTNCTATTTGGACTTATCACTATTGTTGCAAGTATGCCTGGTATGTTTATCTGGCTTATTCAAGGAAAGTTAAAAAANTTGTATTCAGNAAAAAATACTTATTAACGTTATTAGNAGAGTATGNATATGAGTGGTGATCATAAAAGTTTAATAGATCGTAAATCGGCCCGAAAGGAGTCTATACGNCAGCATTATGANAAATTAGCNATAAGCCGATCATCTTGGATTAAAAAAAATAACTTTTTCCATGAAGAGGATAGCGCATACTTCAGTTTCCTAATACCTAAGGGTGCAAAAGTATTAGACTTAGGGTGTGGCACTGGGCAACTTCTTGCAAGCCTTCAGCCCTCACAAGGCGTTGGTGTAGATATATCAGAATGCATGATTGATGTAGCCCGTAAAAATTTTCCGTCCAATAAAAATTCTAATCTAGGTTTTGTAGTAGGTGATGCTGAGGACCCTAAGGTCATCAACACACTTGAAGGTCAGTTTGATATTATCATTTTATCAGATACCATCGGCCTTCTTAACGATGTGCAGAATTTTTTGATCAGTCTTCATAAAGTATGTCATTCAGATACACGAATAATTGTTTCCTACTTTTCCTGGCTATGGACACCAGCACTTAAAATTGCTGAACATTCAAGCTTAAAAATGAAACAAATGCCGCTCAATAAATTATCCACAACAGACATTGAAAGTCTGCTCGAGCTCAGTGACTTCGATATAATTCGTCGTGACTGGCGCCAGCTGTTACCAAAAAGATGCTTCGGTATGGGGCATCTAGTTAACAGATACGTTGGCACACTTCCTATAATACGGAAATTATGTGTGAGAAATTTTGTTGTTGCCCGTTCGCTATATCACATAAATAAAAAACAGCCTTCTGTAAGTATAATAATTCCCTGCCGCAATGAAAAAGGTAATGTAAAGCCGGCCATAAGGCGACTTCCTGAATTTAGTTCAAACATGGAAATAATTTTTGTTGAAGGACATAGTAAAGATGGCACACAAAAAGAAATTCAATCCGTTATTGAGGAAAACCAGGAACTAAATATAAAACTTATTATTCAAGACGGTATAGGAAAAGGTGATGCAGTTCATAAAGCTTTTTCAGCTGCAGCCAATGACATTTTAATGATTCTTGATGCTGATCTTACAGTTCCCCCAGAGGATTTACCTAAGTTTTATAATGCAATAATTTCAGGAAAAGGTGAGTTTATAAATGGAACTCGATTTATTTATCCTATGGAAAAAGGGGCAATGAGGTGGTTAAACGTTGGTGGAAATTTATTCTTTGCGTGGGTGTTTTCATGGTTACTTAACCAAAGGTTTACAGACACACTTTGTGGAACAAAAGTACTATCAAAAAGACACTATGAAAAAATTGCAGCTAATCGTTCATACTTTGGTGATTTTGATCCATTTGGTGATTTTGATCTTATTTTTGGTGCTACAAAACTTAACCTNAAGGTTGTTGAAGTTCCCATTCGTTATGCNGAAAGAACNTATGGNACAACTCAAATTTCGCGCTTTAGACATGGAATTCTATTACTTAAGATGGTTATATTTGCATTCCGCAAACTTAAGGCAATTTGATGACAGCGAATGTTAGATATAGTCAGGATATAATTACTCGCCATAATACATGGAAAAAAAAATCAGTTTTACGTAAAATTTACGAAAACTATTATAAGTGTATGTCTGAACATACAAAACTAGGTAAAACTCTTGAAATAGGTGGGGGTTCTGGTGACTTTAAAGCACTTGATCAAGATGTAATAATTTCAGATATTCAGTTAACTTCCTGGATTGATGTTGCTGCAGACGCTCAATCACTACCATTTGTAGATTCTNCCTTCAGCAATATCATGCTTTGTGATGTCTTACATCATATTGAGTGCCCNCCAATATTTTTTGANGAAGCTGAGAGAATACTAAAGCCAGGAGGAAGATTAATAATGCTAGAACCAGCAATAACTCCAATTAGTCATAGTGTTCTCCACCTTACCCACCCTGAGCCTATAAACATGAATGGAAATCCCTTTTTTCGTGGAACACCTGATCCTAAAAAACAACCATTTGATGCAAATCAAGCAATACCGACTTTAATATTTAAACGCAAGCAAGGTTTGAAACGCTTTGCTACTGAACACCCGCAACTTCATATACTACACCTAAAATTGCTATCTCTATTTGCTTATCCTTTATCTGGAGGTTTTAGAAATTGGTCATTAATTCCAAAACCTTTAATAAAACCATTACTTTCTATTGAAGAAGCTATACTCCCAATCCTTGGACCTTTGATGGCATTTCGTCTGCTGATTGTTATTGAAAAGCGATAAAGTTAAAGCTTATTCATAAAATGTTTTTTTATCGGTTATTAGTATAGGATAGGCTTGTATTGCCTAGAATCCATATGATGAGGTTGAAACTATAATGCTGACTACTAGGCAGAAACTATTTTTTGTTCGTATAGTGTCGTTTCCTGTGCGTTTGGTTAGTGGTATATTTTTTAAACCACCAGTTCGTGTACGAAGAAACAAAATAAATTGGTGCCTAGACCTTAACGAAGCAATTGATCTAGTAATTTTTCTAATAGGTAACTTTGAACCGCGTACAATTCGTAATTACCGTCAAACTCTTAGCAATGGAGCAGTAGTATTTGACATTGGTGCTAATATCGGATCTCACACATTACCTTTAGCAAAAATTGTTCAACCTAATGGAATGATTTATGCTTTTGAACCCACACATTACGCATTTGATAAACTAAAATATAACGTAGGACTGAACCCTGACCTTTTAGAATTTATCAGAGTAGAACAAATTTTGCTTTCTGGAGTTGAGGAAGATCATCAAGTTGAAGAAATAGCATCAAGTTGGCCTATAAAAACTAACAACAAAACACATAAGTTGCATGGCGGTGAATCAAAAACCACCTCTGGTGCTCGCACAACTTCTTTAGATTCTTTTGTAGAAGTTAATAATATCAACACCTTGAATCTCATTAAGATAGATGTTGATGGAAACGAACTTGATGTTTTAAAGGGTGCACTAAAAACTATAAATAAGTTCAAACCCTTAATTATGTTTGAACTTGCACCATACGCACTAAAAGAAAAAGGTTACAGTGGTCCCGAACTCATAAGAACTNTAAAAGAGTTAGGATATGAATTCTCTAAAAAACCATATGGTTCTAAAATAACACTATCTGGTGAAGAATTAAGCTTATCTATTCCTGATGGTTCCAGTATAAATTTATGGGGAATTCCAACGTGAGCCACTATAAGTTATATTTTGGCGAATTTGGTATTATACTTTTTTTAGCATTAGTTATCCGTTTGGGTTACACAATTGGTTTATACTTAGGAATGGGGCCTGAGGGTCTTTTAGTTGAAGATTCTCCTCTCTACCTCAAACTGGCAGAGGATTTTCTTAAAAATGGAGATTTTGTTAAAAATGTAACAGATACCAGCGTTGTACCAGAAACTGAACGTATGCCTTTATACGTCATTTTCCTTGCAGTTCATCAGGGTATTAGTGGAAGCTTAGACACTTTGTTCCCTGCATTAACTCAGGCTTTTATTGGTGCTACATCATGTNTGGTAATAGCCAAAATAGCTAAATTNCTTCATCCAAAACTTGGNTTNCCNGCAGGACTAATTGCTGCATTTAATCCTACCTTAGTAATAGTTGGTGCTAGCATACTTACAGATGGATTATTTTTATTTCTAATTACTCTTGCACTTTTGTTTTCTATAATTTGGCTACGTGCTCCATCATGGCGGAGCGCTTTTTATCTTGGTGCATTTCTAGCTCTTGCGATTTCAACACGAGCCATGGCGCTACCTTGGGCAGCCATTTGTATCTTGGCATTACCCATTTGTATAACTTTACTTCAAAAATTTAGATTTGAGCATATTTTTCATATGATCTTTGTTTGCNTAATTATTATAGCAATACAATCACCCATAATTGTAAGAAATATTAATCAATTTGATAGTTGGCAATTAACATCTCAAAACGGAACATATGCTTTAAACTGGTTAGTACCTCTAGTTCAAGAAGTAGATAATGGCACACCACAAAATATTGGTGCTNTTAAAATGCGAGAGCGCTACATAAATAAATATGGAGATATTACTTCTAATAATCCCTTTGTAGAATCAAAACAAATGAGCGAACTAGCTCAAGATGCTCTTTGGGAGGCTGGTCCCACACCAATAATTAAGGCATGGATTATTGGTGCAGGTATTAACTTATTTGCTCCTGCTCCAATACTTTCTCCTCCTATTAAAACTATTCCTCGTACAGGCTTTTATGACACACCNGGAAACAATAAATTTAATAAAATAAATACATTCATCTTTAANAATGAAAGTCCCATTTATGTATCAGTGTTGATTATTAGTTTGTTAGGACTAATTATCATACGTGTTGCACAAATATTTGGCATAGCAGGTATTCTTTTTGGAAGAGGTCAATTATCAATTAATAAAGATACCCTCTTTATGCGCATAGCTTTTTGTTTTCTTACTTTGTGGGCACTTTATGTAATTGTTATTAATGGTCCTATTGCATCACCAAAGTATCGAATGCCCATAGAGCCAGTAGCTGTTATTTCCTTAGCGGCATTTTNTGTTGGTTTTGGATCTCGGTGGATGAAAAAGCTAAAAGAATTGCTGTAAGGATTAGAAATACTCCCTGCCACCATGAAGACCAAATTGAAAAGTTTATCATTGAAGAAACCCAAAATGCTCCAAAAAGTGAGATTCCCACGGAAGCTAATAATGGATCTTTGATCCCAATCTTGTGCCAGCACCAAAGTAATACTAATAATGAAAAAATTAGAAAANATAAGCCTATGGCTCCTGTTTCTAAAAATACTTCGAGAAACCAACTGTGTGGGTGACCAGGAATAAANGCTTGATTAAATTGAGTGGCAACAACTTGTGCTCCTGGTANATAATTACTTATATCAATGCCGTAACCAATNATTGGAGACTTTAGTGCCTCATTTAANGAAAATGCCCAAATGTGCTGTCTATGCACATCTAGAATATCTGTAGAAATATTTGGGCTCAATAANCCATCGAATATTGTNGATTTGTGATTAGATAAGTCTGGTGTTGAAGGTAANTAAGCTAANATAATNGACAAGGCAATTAAAGATAAGATGGAAAAAANCAGGACACTAACACCAGTTATACGTTTGCTTATAATTTTAGATTCAANCATTACAANAATTGAGCATGCNATNCCTATGATNAATGCAAGTAAACCNGAGTCGCTATCAACAGANACAATNAGAATAATNCCAAATAAAGCCTTAAGTAATGCAACAGGCTTCCAAATTCCACCTAATTTAAAACCTGCCCATAGAATAACAATACTCAAGCACCCTTCTGCTGAACCAT